>JAFSAO010000004.1 GCA_017440935.1 Opitutales bacterium | reverse complement strand
GCAAAAATCCCGACAAAAGTCGTAAACGCCATCTTCACGTAGAGCATCAGCGTATTCTTCGCGATACGCTTGTTGTTCTCGGAAACTGTCGCTGCCTTCGGCATGAAAGAAGAGAGGTGAAAGATTAGAGATTAAAGATTAGAAATTAGCGGACGCCTCCATTGGTGTTTAAAAGCCCGTCGAGGAGCGGGAGGGCTTCGGTGAGGCGGGATTTCCAGAGCGTGAGTTCGGCAACGCGGGAACGCGCAAACGCGGCATCGGCGGCGGGAACGGCAGAACTTTTCCCGGCGGATTCTTCGGCTTGCGCGAGACGGATGTCCGCTTTTTCCAGCGCGGGAACGAGGATTTCCTTCAAAAAGCCTTGGACAAATTTCTTCAAATCCGTTTCCGCCGTGAAATAATCGCGGCGTTCCCCGATTTTGAGGCAAACCCGCGCCGCACCCAACCGACGCAAAAACTGAATTGCTTCCACAACGGCCCCACGGGAAAGTTGCAATTTCGTTTGGAGCTCCGGCACAGAAAGCGGCTCGCGGGAACAATAAAGCGCACCATAAACCAAGGCGACGGACTTACGAAAGCCGAACATCGCCGCCGCGCGCACGAACACGTCAATTACCGACATTTCCCATGCGAGAAGTGTTCCTTCGGGAAGCGAGACTGACGTTTCGATTTTCAAGACAATGCAAATTTTTGGGGAATTAAATCCGCGCGGTATAAATATGTCAAAATAAAATGACACTTTTGAAACATTAAAACAACGAAGCGCACAAGGTTTGCCAACGGCAAATCTCAAATCGCAAATTCCGAATTAAAACGCGGGGTTGAAACCCACATTCCACGCGAGTCGCGTTCGCGTGGCTCGCTTTGAAAGCATTTTCGATGCTCTCGAAGTTTCCCAAAAAATGGCGCACGAAGCACCTGATATTTCGCACTTATTTCAGGCTGTTAGCGGACGTTGAAGAGCTTGTGGAGTTGCCATCCGGCGCGATAGGGAGAACCGTGCGCGCAAATCCAATCGGAAATAGCGCAGAGCACGTCGGGATTTTCGTGTTGCGACCACTCCGGATGCAACCAAATCGGAGCATCGGCGGAAATGCGTTCCCGCGAAATTTTTTCCGCCCAAAAAGCGAGATCTTCCGGGCAGGTGATTATAAGTTTCAATTCCGAGGCACGCGTCCAATTTTCCGAGATCGGGAACCGTTTTGTCTTGGGACTGAGCGTGACCCAATCGACGTTCCCGCGAATCGGAAACGCTCCGCTGGTTTCGAGGTGAACGCGAAGTTTTTTGGCGTGGAGCGCATCGCAAAGCGGGGCAAGGTCGTGAATGGTCGGCTCCCCGCCCGTGATGACGACAAAATCCGGAGTCGCGGCGGAAGCGACATCCGCAAGTTCCGCTACCGACATTTTTCGGACGGAAGTTTCTCCTCCGGAGCCCCACGTTCCCGCCGAATCACACCACGGACAACGGATCGGGCATCCGAACAGGCGGATAAAGAACGCGGACTTCCCGGCGTGTGCGCCCTCGCCTTGAAAGGAGTGAAAATGCTCGAATACGTCGTATTCGTGCATTTTCACAATCTCAAATTCCGAATTCCGAATTCCGAATGAGGCTCCCTTAAACGAATTCATAAATTTTCCTTCTTCCCGTGAAGTTTTTTCTCAAGCGTAAGAACGATTGAAGAAAGGATTTTCCGAATTTCAACAGCATCGGCATGAATGGAATCAAATTGAGTCTCGGACAAGAATTCTGTCTCAAATAAAAGCCGCAGCCAATAGGAACATTCCCCTGCCTCTTTGCGGGCGATAGAAAGTTTCGCAGCAAAATCTTTCTCCGAAAACGCTTCCTGCGCCTCCGCCACATTTGCGCCGATTGAGGTTCCCGCACGCAAAAGTTGATCCGAAATTACAAACTCTTTCTTCTCTTTTTGAAGAAAACGGCAGAGGCGGACAACACGAACAGCGAATGAGAAAGACTTTTCAGAAATGATATTTCCCCTCTCAGAATTCATTCGAGATTCGGAATTTGAAATTCGCGATTCAAAAATTTTGCCTATTTGGAGAAATAGGCAAAATTTTTGCTGTCTTCCCCGACGCGAATGGATTTGAGCCAAGCGCGCCCTTGAGATTCCTCGCGAATCAAAGCATTAAAAACATCGAACAAATGCGTCGCCAATCCCTCCGCCGAACAATTTTCCAAAATATACGGTTTGAACAGATGCGGGAACGCGGCGAGCATTTTCAGCCCTTCCGTATCGGATTTCGCAAACATACACGCATGATCGAGATTTTCCGAAATCCAGCGACTGATGAATTTGATGCCGCCGAAATCAATGACAAAGCCGAGCGCGTCCAACTCATCACACGCGAACGTGAGCGCCAGCGACCAATTGTGCCCGTGCACAAAACGGCAATGCCCCGGATGCAAATGCTGCAAGTGCCCGATCGGAATATCCGTGTAAATTTTTTCGCAAGTATGCATATCTGCAGAAAAGTATGACCGCGCAGGGCAGACTTTCGCGAGAGTAAAAACGCGGGAACGGGAATTTGCGGGAACGCCGCCGCACAAACAAAAACTCCCTGCCGCCAACAAGGCGACAGGGAGTTTTCGGGTTCGGGGGAGATTTCCCCGAAATTATTTTCCGTAACGGGCGCGAACTTCGGCTTCGAGATCCGTGCAAGCCTTTTGGAACTGCTTTTCGGAAATCTGACCGTTCTGACGTTGCTTGGCCAAGCTCTTAAGTTCGTTTTCGATATCCTTAAGCGTGCGGGTCGGCGCGAACGCGGGTTCTTCGGGTTCCGGTTGCGCGACAGGCTCTTCGGCAGCAGGTTCCGGAGTCGGTTCCGGCTCGGCGACAGGTTCCGGTGCCGGTTCTTCTGCTTCCGGAGTTTCAGCGGGAGCGGGCGCCGGTTCTTCTGCGGGAACGTCTTCTGCAGCGGGTTCCGGTGCCGGTTCGGAAGGTTCCTCCGCAACTTCTTCGGCAGCGACTTCGTCAATCGTTTCCACCGGTTCTTCCGCTACGACTTCCGTCGGCTCTTCATCGGCGACAGCGGGTTCTTCCGAAACTTCTTCAGCGACGACTTCGTCCACTTCCTCAACCGGCGTTTCCGCAACAGGTTCTTCGACAACAGGTTCCTCGGCGACGGGTTCTTCAACCTCGGCGACGGCGACCACTTCCGGTTCCTCTGCGGGAATGTCTTCCGCGGGAACAGGTTCCGGCGCCGGTTCAGCGACTTCGGCGACAACGGGCTCTTCTGCTACGACTTCTGCAGGATCTTCAATTTCTTCGACCTCTTCTGCCGCGACCGACTCCGGATCTTCGGTGACAGGCGCTTCGGCAACGGGTTCTTCCGCCGTGACCGGTTCTTCGACTTCCGCAACGGCGACCACTTCCGGTTCCTCGGCGGGAACAGGTTCCGGCGCGGGAGCGGGTTCCTCAACTTCGGCAACTTCTACGGTTGCTTCCGTCGGCAAAAGTTCGGGAACGGGATAATCGTCGAGGAAGGAGCAAAGTCCGTCCGCATCTTCCCAAGATTCCACAATCATCTGCTCGGACTGACATCCGTCCTTGGAGAAAACAACGGTGAGCGCAGTCGGCGTCGTCGTGCGTTCAACCTGATACGTCGTCGGGGTCGTTCCGATTTCCGTGCCGTCAATCGTCACGGTAACACCGTCCTGATCCGCGAAATGAATGGTTTGCGTGGTGGCAGTGCAACCCGCGAAAGCGGCGCAGAGCGTAGCAAGTGTGAGGCTGGGGACTAATTTCATAACAGATATAGGATAAATTTTTCGGGTTTTGAAAGCCTTTAGGATAGGAATTTTTCGAGTGTTCTCAACTCTAAAATAAGAAAATGAGGCGGGAAGAAAGCGGGAACGGGAGCACGCGACGCACGAATTTGCGCTACGCCGCGCGCCCGGCTCATCCGCTCTGCACTCAGAATGCCTTTTCGTAAGTCCCGAGGCGCGGAGCTTTGAGGAGGCGGGTTTCGTTGTAAGAATTATAAAGAGCCTCGTGTAGCGAATTGTATTCCGCTTCCGTGATTTCGCGGCGTTGGAAAAGCCGTTTCAGTGCCTTTTCCTGCAGGCGAAAATCCGTAAAATCCGTCGGCTTCGCGCGTGCGGCAAACTCGCGGGCGGCAGGCGACATCCCGCTGTTTTCCTCCGTAGCGGCGACTTCCGGGGCGGTGCTGTCCGCCTCCGGCGTTCCCGTCGCGACGACGGTTGCCGCTTCCGCACGTTCGCGCTCAAGGCGTTCCCGCAAAGCCAGCGTTTCCGGGGTAATTTTGATGAGTGCAACGTCTATACTATCGAGAATATCCGGAAGTCCGTTATCGTCTTCAAACGATTCCAAAACAAAGTTTTCGTCGAAATATCCCGGTTTGGAGAAACGCACGTCATAACTTCCGCGCTTGGAAAGTCGCTCGGTGCGCGGCGTAAGTCCGCAATTTTTCCCGTTGATGAAGACGGTTGCGTCGCCCGGAACAGAGTTAAAATCCACCGTTTTCCAAACGCTGTCGTTGTAAGAACGGCAACCGCAGAAAAGAGCACACACAAATCCTGCGAACAGGAAAAAACAGATTTTTAGGAATCGTTGAGTCATAACAGATATCGAAAAGAAATTACGCCTTGACAATAAACGAGAAGCAAGGCATTGTTTCAACTCAATTTTTCGGCTAGTAGCCGGCTCTCGGCCAGCATAGCACAGTTGGTAGTGCAGCCGCCTTGTAAGCGGCAGGTCGTCAGTTCGAGTCTGACTGCTGGCTCCAGTTCTTTCCATTGCCCGATAGTGTAACGGTCAGCACCAATGACTCTGACTCATTTAGTCCAGGTTCGAATCCTGGTCGGGCAACCATTTTAATCCCCGCAACGGAAACGCCTGCGGGGATTTTTTTTGTTAGAGCTACACCGAACGGCGGTGCGTTCCGTTTGATACGTTAAGCGTCTTAAATCCAGCGTTTAACGCGGAAGAAAATAACGGATGCGACGATGAACGCCACCATAACGCCCAACGTGATGAAGTAACCGTATTCGGTGTTGAGTTCGGGAATGTTTTTAAAATTCATTCCGTAAATTCCGGCGATACAGGTTAGCGGAATAAAGATTGCGGTAACGACGGTGAGCACGCGCAAAACATCGCTCGTGTGGCGTTCGTGTTCCGTGTGATAAAAATCCTGAAGTTCCTGCAAAATCATGCGTGCGTGCTCAATGCGGTCGAACGCCCGCAAAGTGTGGTCATACAAGTCCGAAAAATACATATCCATTTCCGGCGGAAGCATCGGGTGGTCGTAGCGCTCGAAGGTGCGAACCATGTCGCGCAAGGGATAAATCATGCGCCCGAGGCGAATCACGAGGCGTTTCATCCGGTAAACCGTGCGGATGCTTTCGCCTTCGTCGTCGAGCTTGGAATCGTCTTTCACGGTGTCCTCTTCAAGATCCGTGATGGCGTCCTCGATTTCGTCCGTAAGGTGAAGCATACGGTCGACGAGAGCGTCGATAAGCGCATACAGCAAATACGGCGACCCCCACTTACGGATTTTCCCGGAGTTTTCCGCGATTCGGCGCTCGATATTTTCAAAAACGAGTTCCCGTTTTTCGTGGAAGGAAATCAGGAAGTTCGGTCCCGCGACAAAAGAAATCTGTTGCCCGCGCGGCTGAAGCTCCTCGACACCGAGGCGCACGGCACGCGTTACCGCGAGAATCATTTCCCCGTATTCTTCAAACTTCGGACGCGACCACTCCGAAACGATGTCTTCCTGCGCAAGCATCGGGATGTTGAAAAGCGCGCCGACGAGATGAACCAGTTGCGGGTCTTTCATCCCCATCATCTGCACCCAAACCATGCCCGGACGGTTCGCAAACTCGCCCAAGCGGTCGGCATCGGCAAATTCATCGAGCGAATATCCGGACTCGTCGTAGCAAACCACGCGAAACTGCGCCGTTTCCTGCGTGTCAAACGGCGACTCAAACGGCAACGCCCCCGGCTCGAGACCAATCTCCATGGCGTCGTCTTCTTCCTGAATCCGCGGCGGAGGAGGCGTTCCCGCGTTTTTTGCAAAAAACTTCTGCGTGAACGGGCGGGCGCGGCGGCGCAGAAAACGTTTGAAACGAATCCACGGCGTGCGACGGCGTTTGGCTCTTTTTCCTGACATTTTCCCGATTCCTTTTTTAGCGTTCCCGCGTTAAAAAAATTTTAAACCGTTCGAGAAACGGAACGATCCAACAAAACAACCGCTTCCCCGCGACGGAAAAGCGTAACCTGCCCCGAAGAGGAAACACAGACGGCGGCGCAATCCGTCACGGAAGAAATCGCGGCGGCGGCGGCGTGGCGCGTGCCCAACCCGGACTGCAACGAAAGCTGTGAATCCACTGCCGTAAGGCGGCTTCCCGCCGAGTAAACCGTCCCGTTCCCGTCGATAACGAACGCGCCGTCAATCAGCGCCCATTCCTTAATCGTTTCTTCGATAAACGGATTGAGAATACTACGGTCTTCCTCCCGGTAGCCGCTGAACGGATTCATCACGAGCTGCTCCATAAACGGCTTGATTTTATCCAAATCGCCCAAAACCAAAATCGTTCCGACCGGCTTGCCTTCACGCCCTTCCACGGCGAGATCCGTGGCAATCCCGATGGCGCGCTCCAAAACCTCCGGACGCACGTGCGACGGCAAAAGCGTATTCGTGTGCTTCACCATCATTGACGGAAATTCCTGCGCGACTTCGATGACAATCAGCGAATCCAACTTATCGCTTCCGTCGCCTCCGCCAAGACAGCACACGCGATCCGTAGGCTTAATGCTTTCGCGCATCAACCCGACAAACAACGCCGCGCGCAACTGCGACATACGGTGCGTGCCGAACGAGCTTACGTTGATCACTTCCGGCTTTTTGCCCGACGGGAAAACATACTCCGCGTTCCCGCCCGAAACCACAATCGTGCGAAACGACGTATCCGTTTGCTCCGAAAGCGATACGGGAACGGAAAACGTATCCGCAAAAAACAAAAGCACCTGACAATGCGTCGCCCTCGCAAGGCGCGCCGCCGTCTTCGCAAATTGGCGATTCCAGCGCGTATCCTGACGCGGAGCCGTGCGTTCCGCACCGCGGAAAATTTTCATTATCACGCGGCGAAATTCCGCCAAATCCTCCACGCACGCCAGCGCCTTTTCGTCCTCATCTTCGAGCGCATGGACAAGTTCCGACAAAATCGTCAGATAACTCCGCCCTTGCTTCGGCGCCAGAACGAGAAAAATCACCCGAAAACCGGAGCTTGCCGCATCCTTTTCCTGCGCATCCGCATCGGCGGGAACGCGCTTCGGCAAACGCCCCACGGCAATCACCGTGTTCTTCACAAGCGGCGTGCAAATGCTCGGCAACGATGCCCAATCCGCCACGCGCTTCTGCATTTGCGCTTCGCGCGCAATCAGCTCGACACGAAGGCGGTTGCGCTCCGCCGCGGACGTTCCCGCAGGCAACGCGACGGCGAGCAACTCATCCAGCGCAGCCGGCAGTTCCCGACTCGTCAAATCGAGAATTCTGTTTTTTGATAAAAACCGATCTATGCGCATTTTTTTGCAGATGTTTCCGGATTAAAACAAAAACGGCAGGCGGAAACTTAATCCGACCTGCCGTGAAAATTTATCGCTCCCAGTCGAGTGCGCCCTTTTTCACTTCGTACCACAGGCCGAAAATCACGATACCTATGAAAACCGCCAACGACCAAATAATCGTCAGCCCGAGTCCCTGAGCGAGGAAATCCCGGTAAATCAGCGCAGACGGAATGAGAAATACGACTTCAATATCGAAAAGGATGAACAGCATCGCCGTCAGATAAAAACGCACGGAAAAGCGCGGATGCACCGTGCCCTCACCTTTCAGCCCGCATTCGTAAGGAATTTTCTGCGAACGGTTCGAACGCCCTTTTTGCCCGAAAATATGACTCGCAATGATAATCAGCACAGGCAATGCGCACCCGATGATGACCTGAACGAGAATCGGAAAGTAACTGGCTAAATTGAAATCGGACATACTGCGTTTATTGAACGCCCGGGAACACTTTTTGGCAAGCGCTTTTCCGTCGTTCCCGCGAGAAAAATTCTCCCGGGGAACCGGGCTAAATCTGCCCTTGCGCGTGGAAGGAATTTTTCCCCGAAGCGCTATCCGTCCCTTCAACGAAAAACGCGTTCCCGTCGATCCGCCCGCTGACGCTCAAATTCTCCCCGAAAACCATCGCGCGGTTAAAATTGATTTGCAACTCTTTGAATCGGACCGCCTTGCCGAGTTTTTGCGCCAGCCAATCCGACGTAAACTCCGCGTAGTAAGAATTGTTCAGGTGGTCGTTCAAATCGATGTGCGAAGCGCGAATCGCATGAGTTACGGAATCGCCCGTTTCTCCGACGGAAAGTTTTCCGAGGCTCGGGAAAAAATCCTCCCGATCCAAGTTGTTTGAAATGTCGAGATCCAGCACCGTCGCCGGCAGGCGCGGACGCAACGACGGGAACTCCAACGTGAGCCAAAAACTCGATGCCGCGCCGAAGCGCGTTCCCGTTTTTGCGGACGACAAAATAAACTGCCGCTTGGCAAAAAGGCGATCCGCTCCGTTCGGGTAAGTTTCGATACGCACGACATCGTCATAACGCGGCTCGGCATCCAGTTTCAGTTTGATTCTCGAAAGCACCCAAATCAAACGGCGTTCCCGCACGGCGGACATTCCGAAACCCATTTCCTCCGCGTGAACGGCGGCGACGTGCTGGAGGTAATCAAACCAGATTTGCTGCCTCAAAAAACCGTCGGGACCGCATTCGTTCATGCGAACGGGAATATCGAAAATCAAAAATTTTTCGGCGCTCATCGTTTGAAAAAATTAAAGAAAATCCTTCATTTCAACGACACGGTGTTCCTTGCGGGAAAGCTCTGCGGCAAACGCAAGCGCGTGTGTTTCCAGCGAAATTTCCGCCCCGGAAACAATCCCGCTCCTGTCGCCCGTGCGCACCGCGTTGATAAATTCGTTGAGCAAATTAAAATCGCCGCCGCCGTGCCGGTCGGCAACTTCGGGCGCGGGAACGTCAATTTCCCGCGTCGTTCCCGTCAGATACGAAAAGACGGAAAGGCGCTCACCGTCGCCGTAAATTTCGCCGAGCGAGCCGAAAATCGTAACGCGCCGATCGCCGTATTTTGAGCAACCCGCAAGCGTAAACGCCGCCGTCGCTCCGTTTTCAAATTCGACGTTCACAACCTGATGATCGGCGACATCATTGTCGCACGCAAAAACGCAACGCCCGTAAGGACCCGTGCGAAGATTTTCGATCAAACATTCCTCCGTCGGCGTTCCCGTAACGGATTCCACATACGCTCCCGTATCGCCGGAGCGGATACGTTCCAGATAAAATCGCGGCGCGGAATACGGACATTCGGCTTCAATCGCGCAATCAAGGCAACGCGCCGCCGCGTTCGCCGGACGGTTTTCCTTTTTAAAAAATATCAGCGAGCCGAACGAAGAAACGCGCTTCGGTGCCGCATCGACGATGTAGCGGATCCAGTCCAAATCGTGCGTCGATTTTGAAAGCAAAACCGAAGACGATTCTTCTTCCCTACGCCAGCTCCCGCGCACAAACGAGTGCGCAAAACGCCAATGCCCGACAGGTTCAAGATGCTGCACGGAAAGAATTTTCCCGATTTCTCCCGCCGCAATCAGAGATTTCAGTTTGCGCGTAAATTCCGTGTAACGCAAAACGTGACAAACGGAAAAAACGATGTCGTGATGCTCCGCCGCAGCCGCCAATTCGCGACATCCGGAAAGGTCCGTCGCGAGCGGTTTTTCCAAAAGAATGTGATATTTTTTTTCGGCGAAAGCGAGAGCCGGCTCAAGGTGCATACGGTCTTGCGTTGCAATAATCACCGCGTCGGCGAACTTCGGTCGCGCGGCGAGTTCCCGCCAATCCGAGACGGAGTTTTCCGCGGGAACGCCGTGCATCTGCGCGATTCGGTTCCGGAAAAAATCGCGCGGCTCCGCCACGGCAACGACTTCGGCTTTTGCAGAAATTTCCCGCAAGAGCTGAGCGTAAATCGTGCCGCGTCCGCCGCCGCCGACAATAATGACCGAGACTTTTTTCACGACTCCGCAAAATTAGAAATTAGGAATCAGAAATAAGAAAGAGTGCTTCCCGGTTTCTAATTCCTAATTTTTAATTCCCGTTCCCGCTTAGCGCGTGAACTTGCAAACGCCGTCAACGAAGGTTTTCGTGACGAGGTAATCGTCGCCGAGCAGGACGAAGTCCGCCGCATAGCCCGGAGCGATTTTCCCGACATCGTAAAGCCCGAGCGACTGCGCCTGATTCCACGCCGTTGCCTTGACGATTTCGCTGAGCGGCAAGCCCGTGATTTCGCGAATATTGCGAATACCGAGCGAGTAATTGAGCGTCGATCCCGCGAGGTTGCCCGACATCAAACGCGCTTCGCCGTTCTTGACCATGATCGGCAAACCGCCGAGTTGCGACGGTCCGTCCGGCAAACCGGAGCAGGCGAGCGAGTCCGTGATCATCATGATGCGTTCCGGCGTCATCACCTTGAACGCGGTGGCGAGCATATCCGGGCAAAGGTGAACCTTATCGCAAATCATTTCCGCCTTGATGGTGGAATCGAGGAAGCCGGAGCCGACCAAGCCGATTTCGCGGTGGTGGAGCGGCGACATCTGATTGCAGAAGTGCGTCAGGTGCGCCAAGCCCGCAGCTTTCGCCGCCTTAAACTGCGCATACGTCGCCGCGCTGTGACCCGCCGAGCAACGCACGCCGAGTGCTGTTGCCTTTGCGATGAAATCGAGAGCACCGTCGAGCTCCGGAGCCATCGTAATGACGAGCACGGGAGCGATGCCGTTGAGCTTTTCGACGATTTCGTAGTCGGGATTTTTCAAAAAGTCCGGATTCTGCGCGCCGCACATTTTCGGGTTCACGAACGGACCTTCGAGGTGCACGCCGGGAACTTTGACCGAACGCGGAGCTTTGCGGTATTCCGCAACGGCGTTCATCACTTTTTCAAGCGTGTCGTAGCCGAGCGTAAGCGTCGTCGGAAGCCAGCTCGTCACGCCTTCCTTGATTTTGCAATCCACGATTTTGTGGAGGGCTTCAACCGTTCCGTCGCAAGTGTCTGCGCCGCCGGCGCCGTGCGAGTGAATATCGATAAAGCCCGGCATGAGCATTTGTCCGCCGGCATCGACAACTTCGTCCGCCGCGGGAACGGGAGTGTCCGCGCCGAGGACTTGTGTGATTTTTCCGTCTTCGACGAGAACGGAACCGCCGGCGATATCGATGCCGGGCGAGATGATGTGTGCGTTTTTAATTAGGGTCTTCATAAATTTCGGGAATAAGGAGTAAAAGTTGCTTGTTTCCGCGTATTTTGTTCCGATTACAGGAAAGAGTAAAACAAAAATATAACGGCGGGAACGCCGTTATATTCTGCAATTGGTGTCCGGGAAACGGACATCGGGAATCACCGGAAGAAATACTCTACGCGATCAGTTTTTCGAGCGCTCCGAGATAAAGATCACGGGATTTTTCGACGATGTCGGCGGGAAGCGCGGGAGCGGGCGGCTGTTTATTCCAGTCGAGGCTTTCCAGATAGTCGCGCACGAACTGTTTATCGAACGACGGCTGGGATTTGCCCGGTGCATAGCCTTCCTGCGGCCAGTAGCGGGAAGAATCCGGCGTAAGCACTTCGTCGATGAGGAAAAGATTGTTTTCGTCGTCGAGCCCGAACTCGAATTTCGTGTCGGCGAGGATCAACCCGGCGCGGTCGGCGACTTGGGTTCCGAGAGCAAAAAGCTCGAGCGTTGCATTTTTGACTTTTTCAAAAACGGCGTTCCCGAGGATTTCCGCGCATTGGGCTTCGGTGATCGGTTCATCGTGCCCCTCCGCCGCTTTGGTCGAAGGCGTGAAAATCGGAGTCGGGAGCTGCTGGCTTTCGAGCATTCCTGCGGGAAGCGCGTGGTCGAGGATCGCCTGCGTTTTCTTGTATTCCTTCCAGCCGGAACCCGCGAGGTAGCCGCGAACGACAGCTTCGATCGGAAGCGGTTTCAGTTTACGCACAAGCATCGAGCGCGCGATGAGGTGCGGAAAATCCTTCAGCAGTTCGGCAATCGCCTTGTCGTGCTCGGGAACGAGGTGCGTCGGCATAATTTTTGCCGCCTGTTCAAACCACCAGAGGCTGATTTGCGTGAGCAAAATGCCTTTCCCGGGAACGCCGTTCGGCATAATAGCATCAAAAGCCGAAATACGATCGGTCGCGACAATCAGAATTTTGTCGCCGAGGTCGAAAATTTCGCGCACTTTTCCGGACGCGATTTTTTTGAAGGGAAGCCCTTCGACGTTCATGAGCGCCTCGGTCGGCAGGTTGTTGCGGATTTCTGCAATAGTCATTTGAAAAAAAAGTGAGGAGACTTTCTAAAAATTCGTCGCCCGAAACGCAAATTGAAAAAAGCGTTCCCGCACGGGAACGCTTTTTTAGGGAATAATTAATAACGAATAGTGAATAATTCCTTGTTCAAAGTTTTTGCCTCCGGCAAAAACCTTAACACTGCGTTGTTCACTATTAATTATTCATTATTCACTTTCCATTACTCTTTGCCGAATTCGCCGGAGAGCGCGGAGATCGTCGCCTTCGCGTCGCCGTAAATCATGCGCGTGTTCTGGAGCGTGAAGAGTTCGTTTTCGATGCCGGAGAAGCCCTTACCCTTACCGCGCTTGAGCACAAAGACCGTGCGCGCTTCGTTTGCCTTGATGATCGGCATACCGTAAATCGGGGAGGATTTGTCCGTCGCCGCCGCCGGGTTGACGACGTCGTTCGCGCCGATAACGATCGCAACGTCCTGCATCGGCATGAGCGGGTTGATTTCGTCCATCGTCTTGAGCTGTTCATACGGGACATCCGCTTCCGCCAAAAGCACGTTCATGTGACCGGGCATACGACCAGCGACCGGGTGAATCGCAAAGTTGACTTCCGCTCCGTTTTCTTCGAGCTTTGCCGCGAGTTCCTTAACCACGTGTTGCGCCTGCGCAACCGCCATACCGTAACCCGGAATAAACACGACCGAGCGCGCCGCTTCGAGCACGAGATACGCGTCTTCCACGGAAACCGCCTTCGGCTCCGCGCCCGTTCCCGCCTTCTTCGAAGAACCGGAATCCGCCGCGCCGAAGCCGCTGAAGAGCAAGTTGCCGATGGAGCGATTCATCGCCTTGCACATGATGACGGTGAGAATGACGCCGGACGCACCGACCAAGCAGCCCGCAACGACGAGAACGTTGTTATTGATAACAAAGCCCGCCATCGCCGCCGCCAAACCGGACAAGCTGTTCAAAAGCGAAATGACAACCGGCATGTCGCCGCCGCCGATCGGAAGAACGACCGTGACTCCCATGATGAGAGAAACGACGATGCCCGTGTAGAGCGCAACCGTCTGAACCGTTTCGGGGCTTCCCGCGGGAACGATGCCCGGGAACAGGTAAACCACCATCGCGCCGAGCGCGACCAAAACGATGAGCGCGTTCACGACCTGCTGCCCCGCAAAGAGGAACGGACGTCCGGAAATCTTTTCCGAAAGCTTACCCCACGCAAGCACGGAGCCCGTGAACGTAATCGCACCGATGAGAATTGTCAGATAAAGTGAAACTTCGCTGACTGCATTGTCCGCCGTAAGCGCGTGCGAAACGGGCGAGCCGTCCGGATTGACTTTCGCAAATTCCGACCACGCGACGAGGAGCGAAGCCAAACCGCCGAAGCCGTTGAAGAGAGCGACGAGCTCCGGCATGCCGGTCATTTTGACTTTTTTCGCCCAAACCGCACCGACGATTGCGCCGATTGCGATCCCGCCGAAGCACCACAGATAGCCGTTGTGGTACCAATCCGTTGTCCAGGATTTCATCACGTCCGCATCGAAGAAGACGGCGATAACCGCGATGAGCATACCGAGCGCGGAGAGGAAGTTCCCGCTACGCGCGGTTTCGGTTTTCCCGAGGCGTTTGATCCCGAAAATAAACAGGACGCACGAGACAATATACGCGAGGTTGATCACCGTCGCGGGAACGGCAAACGCCGTTTCTTGAGCCAAGATCATTGTAGACATCGGATTATTTTCCTTTCTTCTTGAACATGCCGAGCATACGGTCGGTAACCATGTAGCCGCCGACGACGTTGATCGTTGCAAAAACAATCGCGATAAACGCGAGAATCATGCCGAGCGTTCCCGTCGCCTGAATGGCGCAAACGGCGAGCGCGCCGACAATCGTAATGCCCGAAATGGCATTCGTGCCCGACATCAGCGGCGTGTGCAGCTGCGACGGCACTTTCGCGATGAGCTCGAACCCGAGGAACGCCGCCATCACGAAAACGAAAAACAACATTATCATTTCCATAGTGAACCTGATTTAGATTTTTTGATTATTGAAATTATTAGAGTTTGGCACTTAGTGAATAACGAATAATGAATAGTGAATAATTCATTGTTCAAAGTTTTTGCTGAAGGCAAAAACCTTAGCACTGCGTTATTCGTTATTCACTGTTCGCTGTTCCTTCTCTTTAAGCTCTAATCATTAAGCCTTCTCCATAAAGCGTTCGTGAACGACGGCGCCGCCTTCCGTGAGGAGACATCCGCCCATGATCGGATCTGCGCGGTCGACTTTGAGAGCCTTCGCTTCGTCGTCCCAGAAGTGCGTGAGAAACGCCGTCATATTTCCGGAGAACATGCGGGAAGCGTCCGCGGGAACGCAACGTTCCAAGCCGTCGCCGCCGATAATGCGCACGCCGTTTTCCGTAACGACTTCCTTCGTCGGGTCGGAACCTTCGACGTTCCCGCCCGTGGAAACCGCCATGTCGATGATGATCGATCCCGGTTTCATGCCCGCAATCATATCTTTCGTCAGCAAAAGCGGAGCCTTGCGTCCGAAAACCTTCGCCGTCGTGATAACGACATCGGACTGCGCGCAAACTTTCGCCTGCCCGGCTTTCTGCTTTTCGATTTGCTCCGGAGTGAGTTCTTTGGCGTAGCCCTGCGCCGTTTGCCCCATTTCGCCGAGGTCAATTTTGACAAACTTTGCGCCGAGCGATTTCACCTGGTCTTCGACGACCGGGCGCGTGTCAAACGCTTCAACGCGCGCGCCGAGGCGTTTCGCCGTCGCAATCGCCTGCAAGCCGGCAACGCCGACGCCGATGATAAACACGCGAGCCGGGGAAATCGTTCCCGCCGGTGTCATCATCATCGGGAAAATTTTCGGGAGTTTCGACGCGGCGAGGAGCACGGCGTAGTAACCCGCGAGCGAGGTCTGCGAACTCTGCACGTCCATTTTCTGAGCGAGCGTCGTGCGCGGGATCATTTCGAGGGAAACGGCGCGAACGCCGGCAGCGGCGAAATCGGCGAGCAATTCCTTTTCGTTGAAAGGATCCATGTAGCTCAGGTGAAGTGCGCCGGATTTGAGTCCTTTGGCATTTTCCGGTTTTTGCACGCGCAGAACAATGTCGGCGGCGGCAAGTGCGGAAGCGGCTTCGGCGGCGGGAACGACTTTGGCACCCGCTTTGGCGTAATCGGCATCAAGGTAGCCGGATTTCACGCCCGTGCCGCTTTCGACGGCGATTTCAAATCCCGTACGGGTAAGGATTGACACGTCTTGCGGAATGAGCGCGGTGCGCGTCTCATTGTCCGCGGTTTCGCGAGGAACGAATACGGTTTTCATTGGTTTCGGATAAAAATTCCAGGGTTAACAAATCGGAATGATATTCCCGCCCCCACAAAAAGTAAAGCGGTGAAGTGAGGTTTGGAACAGTAAGCGGAGACCGTGGAACAGAAACCGGCAAATACTTTTAATTAGAAATTGGTATTCTTTCTCATTTCTGATTCCTCATTTCTAATTCTTTAAAGCACAATTCCGCCAAAGTCCTTGCTTTACTCTGAGCGCGGGAACGGTAAACTCCTTTCTATTCTCGTGTGATGAAGATTTTGCCCTCCTCCCTGTTTTTCCTCTGTTTGCCCCTGCCGATTGTCCCCGCAATCGCACAAACGCCGCCGACAGAAAACCTTTCCCAGCCGGCACACGCCGCGGAGCCGACACTCACCTACGAAACGTTCGACTATTACGATTTTTCCGCAATGACCCGAAGCCCCGCCGGGCAGGCTCTGCGGGAACGCATTTTTGAAGAATTGAAAAATGCGCCGGATACCGCAGTTCTTCTGAAAACCCTCAACGCCAAATACGCTCTGGCGGTTCCGGAAAGTGTCGACCGCGCAATTCTCGCCAAGTTTTCCTTCCCCGGAGACGAAAGTTTCAACACCGCCGAATTTGAATTTTCCGAGAAAAACACGGTCAGCACGTTTTTCGATTTACTGCGGGAACGCGCGTTCCCGTGGGAAAATCGTCCGGAAAACATCGACAACGCAGACAGCCCGTCACCGCAACGCTCACGGATTTCAGGATTCGAGGTCATCTCTCCGAGTGAGCGGTTCTTCTACTCTGCCGGACCGGGAACACGCAAGACGGAGACTCCCGCAGAAATTCTCCGGACGGAAAAATCCCCCGAATGTTGCTTTGTGCTTCCGGAGGAACTGCGCAAGAATCTCCCGCCCGCATTTCTCGAAAACGCCACTCAAGTCCTGATTTCAAGTCCTGCGCCCAGGCGCATTTCCGTTCTCGCTTCCTCCAAGCCGCTTTCTAAAATTCCGGATTTCCCGCACCTCAGAGGCTATGCGGAATCCCTCGGCGAAGCCTCTCTGCCCGGCGTTTTAATTTACCGCAAATTTGCGCGACGCGCCGCCGAAATTTCCGGCTTTGCGCTGAGCTTCCCGCCGGGCGAATTTATTGTTTCCGAAGATACCGACCGTGTAAGAATCTCCGTCGATTTCCATTGCAAAGACGTTTCTGAAGCCGCGTTCATGGCACACTTTTTTCTGCGCTTCAAACTAAGCCTCATCGACTCCGCCAAAAAACAACAGACCTCCACCCGCACAAAACTCCTCGCTGTCGGCAAAGCGCTGAAAATCACCCGCTCCGAAACGTCGCTGAAACTCGACATCGACTGCGCCGCCGAGGATTTCCCCGCGTTCCTGCAGTGGCGTAGCGCTTGGTTCCCGAAACGCTGAACCGCTTTTTCCCGAAACAAAAAAATTGCGTTCCCGCGCCGGAACGTGTTTTTCCTTCGTGCCATGAAAATTCTTTGCCTCGATATCGGCAACACGCACACACATTTTTCCGTCGTCGAAAATCGCCGCGCCGTTTTCTCCGGAACCCTCAAAACCGCGCAAATCGACGATTCCGAAGACGGTGTTCCCGCCCTGCTTCGTTCCACGGAATTTGAGGCACTCGACGTCGGCGGAATTTCATTCTGCTCCGTCGTTCCCGCCGCGACGGAAAAACTTTCCGCCCTGCTCGCGGGAACGACCGACCTTCCCGTCTGCCGCGTTTATCACGAAAATTGCCCCGGACTCGGCATAAACTACCCCACACCGCGCGAAATCGGTCCCGACCGCCTCGCCAACTGTATCGGAGCGCAAGCCCGCTTCGGTGCGCCCGCCGTCATCATCGACATGGGAACCGCCGTCACGTTTGACATTCTCTCCGAACACGGCTACGAAGGCGGAATTATCGCTCCCGGGCTCGAAATCATGACGCGCTATCTGCACGAGCAAACCGCCCTGCTCCCTGCGCTGAATCCGCGCGAACTTCTGCTTGCGGAAGACGCCGAAGGCATCGGCAAATCCACCCTCAGCGCCATGAAACTCGGTTGCGCCGTCGGATTCGCCGGAATGATTGAGAAACTCTTGGAAACCGTGCTTGCGCAACTCGAACGCTGGTCCATTCGCGACCCGAAAATTATCGCCACCGGCGGTTGCGCCGGAATCCTCCCGCGCGAGTGGAAAAACAAAGTCCACTGGGCACCTTTCATCACGGTCCAAGGCTTGGAGGAAGCCTTCCTCCGCACCCGCAACTAATCCGCGGGAACGCGCAAAATTTTTAAGAATAAGGGAAAAATCCTAATTCCTCATTTCCCACTTTTTGATTCCTTCAAAAAGGCTCACAATCGGTGAAAAATTCCGCGTTTTCCAGATGCGGGGAATGTCCGCTCGCGGGAACGACAACAACACGGGAGCGCGGAAGTTTCATCCGCATTTTTTCAGCGATGGCACAAAATTTCGCATCTTCCTCGCCGACGACAAGTGTTACTTTCGGTGCGGAAATTTCGTGAAGATTTTCCCACAAAGGAGGAAGCGTTCCCGTCCCGAGCAAACGCAAGTGCGCAGCCCAAACGCGCCAATCCGCCGCTGCTCTCCGTGCAGACAAGCGTTCCCGCCACGGCGACGGAAGACGACGTTGCGTCGCAATCAGCGGATGTTTTTTCCACTCCGCATAAAATATTTCCGCCGATGCGAGAGTTTCAATTTTTTTTGCCAAAACTTCGTCGGAAGCACGCCGAGCCGCACGCGCCTGTGCGTCGGAGATTCCCGGAGAAGCGGAAATGAGCACGAGCGAATCGAGCGGAGTCCAAGAAATTTCCCGAGCCAAATGGAGCGCGATGCGCCCTCCCATGGAGTATCCGAGCAGGATCCGCGGCGTTCCCGCGAGCTTTTCCCAGCGTTCCCGCAGAAATTTGCAAAGAGCGGAAAGCGGAAACGGCGGCAAGTCCGGCGCATCCCAAAAACAATTTTTTGCGTAATGATTTTTCAGATACTCAAAATCTTCTCCCGCTCCCGTGAAGCCGTGTAACGCAAGAATCGACGCGCCCGAGAGACTTTTCGTGGAAACCGATGTTTGCTCCGCATCCATCGTTCAGTTTTTCATCGGTTTGAGTTCGATGCCGAGTTTGTGCACTTTGTAGTGCATGAGCCGTGCGGAAAGGCGAAGCTCGCGAGCGGCGGCGGACATATTTCCCTCGTGCCGCTTGAGTGATTCCACGAGCAGTTCGCGCTCAAACTCATCGACGAGCGTTTTGTAGGGCAACGTCAAATCGTCGGAGCGCAGGCGTGTGTCGCCCGCACTGTCGTTTTGGAGCGACGGCGGCAAGTTGTAGCTACGGACGCACTCGTCGCGCGCGGTCAGCACGGCGCGCTCAATGCACGCTTCGAGTTCCCGCACATTTCCCGGCCAAGTGTAGGAAACGAGCAGGTTGATTGCCGGCGTCGAAAGGCGGCGAATTTTTTTCCCGTAGCGCAAATTGAATTTCCGGATAAAATGCTCGGCGAGCGGAATGATGTCGCAACGACGCTTGGCAAGTTCCGGCAGAATAATCGGGAAAACGTTGATTCGGTAGAAAAATTCCTCGAGGAGTTTTCCCTGCGAGAGCATTTCCTCCAAATCCCGGCTCGTTGCCGCGATGAAACGCACGTCTGCACGGGATTCCGTGGAGGCGCCGAGGCGTCGATAAGTTTTTTCCTGAATCAGCTGCAGAATTTTGATTTGAAGGGCGGGAGAAAGCTCGCTGATTTCATCGAGAAAAAGCGTTCCGCCGTCGGCGTCGGCGATGCGCCCGGAGCGCCGTGAAGTCGCTCCCGCGAATAAACCTTTTTCGTAACCGAAAAGCTCCGCTTCGAGAAGATGCTCCGGAAGAGCTGCGCAGTTTAGCTTCACGAAAGGTTTTCCCGTGCGAGTGCTACGCGCGTGGATTTCCGCCGCCGCAAGTTCTTTTCCCGTCCCGGACGCTCCGCGAATCAGCACGGGAACGTCCAGCGGAGCGACTTGGCGAATTTCGTCGCAAACACCGCGAATCAGCGCCGAGTTACCGACAATTTGTCCGAGGCCTTCGGCTTCGCCGATAAATTCGCGCAGTTGGAGATTTTCGCGTTTCAGAGCATCGCGTTCTTTTCCCGCCTGAAGTCGCTCGGCAACCGCTTCCGCCGCCAAACTGCCGACAATTTCCAAAAAACGCAGTTTTTCCTGTAAGCGCGGAAGCGGCTCTTTTTCGCAGTCGATGCTCAGCGTGCCAATGACATCTTCCCGATGCATGACGGGAACACAAAGAAACGCAATTCCACGGCTTTCCGCGCGTGCGCCGGTCAGGTTCAGAAAACGGTTGTCTTTGGAAATATCGGGCACCAAACACGGCGTTCCCGTCTCCGCCACCGTTCCCGTGATTCCTACTCCGAGACGATAAATCCCGCGTCGGCGCTCGCCCTCGTCCAAACCGTGGGAAACTTCGATGCAAAACGTATCGCCGTGCCGTAGCGTAAACGTGCCGCGGAGCATCGACATTTCGCGGCTCAAAATATCCAAAACCTGCTCCAAAAGCGTCGCACCGTTCTCTGCACGAACGGCGGCAGAACTGATTTTTTGGAGCGCCGCCAACTCCGTTTTTAAAAGATCAATCATGGCGGTCGGTTTTTTGAAAAAAAAAAAATGAGGAATTAGAAATTAGGAAGAAGTGATCGGATTTCTTACAACACGTTGCCGGTCTCCGAGCACTGTTTCCTCGTCACGAATTTCTAATTCCTCATTTCTAATTTTAACCACGCAATTTTGCGCAGAAACGGGCGATACGTTCGAGACCTTTTTTGATAATCTCGTCGGACGTCGCATAGCTGAGGCGCATATAGCCTTCCGCACCGAAAGCGACCCCGGGAACGACGGCGACAAGCTCTTCTTCCAAAAGTTTCGCCGCAAACTCCGAAGAACTCAGTCCGAATGATTTGATGTTCGGGAACAGATAAAATGCGCCCTGCGAACGGTAGCAGGAAATTCCGGGAATTGCGTTGAGACCTTCCCAGAGCATCTTCCGGCGGCGATCGAAAGTCGCAAGCATTTCATCAATCGCCTCCTGCGCTTTTTCCGGCTGTTCGTAAACGGCAAGTGCGCCGAACTGAGCAAAACTCGTGCAGTTCGAAGACATTTGGCTCTGCAAATTGGCAATCGCTTTCGCGACGGGAAGCGGAGCAACGATGGTGCCGAGGCGCCAGCCGGTCATCGCATAAGTTTTTGCAAAACCGGACGCCGTGATGACGAGCTCGGACGCGCGCTCGGAGAATGTCGCAGGATGGCTTGATGCCACACCGTCGTAAGTCAAATGCGCGTAAATTTCGTCGGAAAGGATGTAAATATTGTGTTCAACGGCGATTGCGACCAGCGCTTCGAGTTCTTCGCGGGAATAGACCGCGCCCGTCGGATTCGACGGCGAGGTGAGAATGAGCATTCTTGTTTTCGGCGTAATCGCTGCACGAAGTTGTTCCGGCGTGATTTTGAACCCGGCAGAGTCTTCCGCGAGAATAAATTTCGGCGTGCCGCCGGCGAGTTTTACCATTTCCGGATAGCTAACCCAATACGGTGCAGGAATAATCACTTCGTCTCCGGGGCTGATTGTCGCCACGACAGCAAGGTAGCAGGACATTTTTCCTCCCGGGCTAAGCACGACATTCGCCTCCGTAACATTGCGGAAGCCGCGAGCGGCATAATCCGCCGCAATTGCCTTGCGCAAAGGCAAAATTCCGGGCGTGGGAACATACTTCGTTTTCCCTTCGGAAAGCGCCTTAATACACGCGTCTTTGATGAACTGAGGCGTGTCAAAATCCGGTTCGCCGGCACCGAAACCGCAGACGTCTTTGCCTTCGGCTTTGAGCGCCTTCGCTTTGGCATCGACTGCCAACGTCGGCGACGGCGCAATGTTGCTTGCCCAAACTGAAAGAGGAGAACAGGTGTTGCTCATTTTTGTAGTAATGCGAGGGGACAGCCTACCCCTTCCCCGTGCGGGCGTAAAGATAAAAACCCGTGCGGGAACGCCCGCACGGGTTTAAAGGATGAACGATTTCTTAGCGAATAACGCCGGTCTGCAGGATTACTTTTTCTTACGGGAAGACTTTTTTCTCGAAGATTTCTTTGCGGGAACGTTCTTTTTCGCGGGAGTCGCCTTTACGGAAGTTGCTTTCGGCAACGACGCGGGCTTCTCCTCCACGGGTTTTGCTACCGTCTCGGGTTTCGGCGCGGTATCGACGACCGGAGCCGGAGCTGCAGACTTCGGAGCTTCCTGTTTTTCCTTCTTCGGCGCCGGCGCGGGAGCGACCTGCTTCGGTTCCGGTTTCACAAATTTCGGCGGCGGCGGGAACGCACCTTTGCGCATCTCGACGGCACTTTGATAAACTTCTTCGTATTTATCGACGGAGCGATCCCACGAAAAGTCGCGGCACATCGCATTGCGGCGCACTGCGTAATAATCCGAGGAATAATCGTAATACAGCTGGAGTGCGCGTTCCACCGCCCAGAGCAACGCCTGCTGATCCGCATCCTGGAAGTTAATGCCCGTGCCCTGCCCCGGAGCATTCGGCGACCACGCGGCGACGGTATCGACGAGACCGCCCGTCGTGCGCACAATCGGCAACGTGCCGTAGGCCATGGAATACATTTGGTTAAGGCCGCAAGGTTCAAATCGCGACGGCATCACAAAGAAGTCCGAGCCCGCTTCAATCATGTGCGAGAGTTTGTTATCGTATCCGATTCTCGCATACATTTTTGTCGGGAACTGCGCGGCGAGGCGCCCGAATGCGCTTTCCAGAGCGGGATCGCCGCTCCCGAGCAACACGACCTGCATTTCCGCGCGGGAAAGCAATTCCGGAAGAATTCCGGCGAATAAATCCAATCCTTTCTGATCGTAAAGGCGGGAAACGACTCCGAACACGGGAACGTTTTCCTTCACGGGAAGCCCGCAGGCTTTTTGCAGTTCCGCCTTGCAGATTCTTTTTCCCGTAAAATCATCCGCATTGTAGTGTGCGGGAATGTATTTATCCACGAGCGGAGACCATTCCTGATAGTCGATTCCGTTAATAATTCCGGTCAAATCCCGAGCGCGGTGGCGCAAAACGTGGTCAATTCCGAAGCCATACTGCGGGGTTTGGATTTCGTAGGCGTAAGTCGGAGAAACAGTCGTAATTTTCGTCGAATGATAAAGCGCGCCCTTCATCATGTTCAGCCCGCCGAGACATTCGTAGTTGTCGTCCGTGAAAAGCCCCCACGGCAGACCGAGATAATCAATGATTCCTTTTTCGCAAAGCCCCTGGTGCTGGAGGTTGTGAATCGTGAATACCGTTCCCGCGCGAGCGATACGACGCCAGTTGTCACGCGTGTTGAGCATCGCGGGAACAAGCCCGGTCGTCCAGTCGTGGCAGTGCACAATATCCGGAATCCAGTTTGCCTGTTCGCAAAAATCAATTGCCGCACGACAGAAAAACGCAAAGCGGTATGCGTCATCCTTGCGCTGAGAGTAAACTTCCGGCGCGCCGAAGAAATGATTGTATTCGCAGAAATTGATTTGAGCCTTGTGAAACGGCACTTCCCAAACACGGCAATCCGCAAACATCCCGAAGCCGAGCTCCACGCGAACGGGATCGGGATACGGAGTCCATTCGCCGACGCGCTTAACGGAACCGTAAAGCGGCGTAAAAACGCGCACCTCGTGCCCGCGCTCAGCAACGGCTTTTGTCAAAGCCGCAACGGCATCACCGAGTCCGCCCGTCTTGGAATACGGAGCGATTTCAGGAGAAATCATCAAAATTTTCATAGTAGGAGAATTTTCTTGTGGTTAAGAATTATTAACGGGGGTGAATCCTTGCGGAATTATCGCGGAAAAAAACGATTGCGTAAAGGGCAAACACTCACGGGAACACGCACATAAAAAGCGGCCCGTCCTAAAAATGACCTTCCCGTGTGCTATGACACACGGGAAGGGTTTAACAACTAACTTCATCTAATCTATTGAACCCGGAAAAAGGCTATGCCTTCCTCCGAAAATCTACATTCGCTTAGTGAAATCCGAAGTTTTACCCGTAAGTCATTTTTACACGGCACAATCCTCAGCATTGAGAACGTTGGAGCTGTCCCAAGAAAAAAACTGTTACTAAAGATAAAAGATCAGACTCGCTGAGCGAGACTATGCCGAATACTTTGCCGAATGATTTTGTGCAAGGCAAGCATTTTCTACCTATTTGGTAGATTTTTTTTTGAAAAAAAGAAAAAGGGCGAAACGCATTTTGCGCTTCGCCCTTTTTTAAGAAACTTCTCCGATTAGAGAGAACTTGCGGAATTGACCGGAATACGATCCGCATTCGGACCTTCGACAGCCGCCGGAGGCATCGTAACGTCGAAAACGGAGCCCGAAGCACTACCGAACGAAGAAACGCGGTCGTCTTCTCCGCTGTCAAAAGCGGCAGCGGCTTCATCCGACAAAGTAGAAGAAACACGTTCAAACGAAAGCGTTCCCGTTTCCGAAATCGTCGCGGATTTTCCGGCAGTCAACGTGAGAGAAGCGCGCCCGGCCGGAGTAACTTCGATAACGCCGTCGATGCAACCTGCATTCACGGACGCACCGCTAACGGAAACATAAAAGGTCGTCCCTTTAACAGCGACGTCGCCGACACGGGTTTTCACCGTGAGCTTGGAACCCGGGAGAAGTTTCGCAACTTTGAAGAAAGCCGTTCCCCTCGCAATGCGCACCGTCGTCACGGAGCCCGCCGTTGCTTCGGGTTCAGCCTTAAATGCGGAATAATCCTGACCGTCGACCGCAGACGGGTTGTTTTGCTCGAATTGAGCAACGTCAAGCGTCGTATCCGGCTTCAGGAAAATAACTGTTCCGTTTGCCAAAACGATTTTTGCCGACGAATCCTTTTCCGTCGAAATACGTGTGTTCTGTTTCAGCATATCTCCGGCGACGAGTTTTGTTTTAACGCCGTCGGCGGCAGTTACAACCACCGTTCCCTCCACGGAACCGACGGAAATATTTCCCGGCGCAGCGGCAAACGCAAAGCTCGAAGCGAGCACGAATGCGAAGATTGAAGCAAGTTTCGTTAATTTCATGATGTTTTTAATGTTATTTGTGTTTTGTTCGTTAAAATTCGTAAATTTAAGCGCATGACCACGATGAGCTAAGAGGACACGTCAAATTCACACCGAAAGTTAGGCAAAAAAATCAGAATGCCGCAAGTAAAATCTACCGAAACGGTATTATTAATTTTTAAAAATTATAAAAAAGAAAAAGAGCGAACCGCATCAAAGCGATTCGCTCTTTTTCTTTTCGCAGACGGAAACGATTAGTATTTTCGTCCGTCGTCCACGGAAGACGCGGAATTGACTTCCGGAATACGATCCGAACCCGTCGTTCCTTCAACCGATGCCGGCGGCATCGTCACGTCAAAAGCATCGGAAGAACCCGTTCCCGTCGAAGTCGACGACGAGGGCTTTCCTGTTTCCTCTGCCGCAAATGCCGTCTTGGCTTCATTCGTCAGAGCGACAGACGCACGTCCGAAAGAAAGAGCGCCGGACGCACCGGAAATCGTTGCGGACTTGCCGGAAGTCAACGTAAGCGTTGCACGCCCGGTCGGAGAAACGGCGATCGCACCGTCGATGCAACCCGCGCTAACGGACGCACCGTTAACGGTAACGTAGAACGTGGTTCCCTTAACGGAGATATCCCCGCCGTGCGTCTTCACCGTGAGCTTGGAACCCGGAAGAAGCTTTGCGACCTTGAACAGCGCCGTGCCCTTCACGAGGCGAACCGTTGTCAGAGAGCCGGCAGTTGCTTCGGGCTCCGTAGCAAACGTGGAATAATCCTGCCCGTCAACGGCGGACGGATTATTCTGCTCAAACTGGGAAATATCAAGAGTCGTGTTCGGTTTCAAAACGACGACGGTTCCGTTGGCGAGGATGAATTTCGCCGTCGAATCCTTGTCCGTAGAAACACGGGAATTTTCGCGAATAACATAACCGGCGACGAGCTGTTTTTCAACGCCGTCTGCAGCCGTAACAACAACCGTTCCCTCAACGGAACCGACAGCAATGTTACCCGGGGCAGCCGCGAACGCAAAGCCGGATGCAAGCGCGAACGCAATAATCGAAACAAGTTTGATCAATTTCATAGTTTTCCTCTGAAGTGTGTTGTTAAAACGACCAAAATTATCCGAGGCAAAATCCGGCTTTGCAAGCTCAATTTCAAATTAAGCCGCGTTATACGGAGCACATTTTTTGTCGACGAAGTGACGGGCAAGCTCCGCATACTTCGGCAACCCGTTTTCGTAAACGAATTTCGGCTCGCCGACAATCAGCGGAAGCGCATATTTCGCAAATTGGGGATTGAGCGACATTCCGTCTTCGCCGATCCACGCCGCGGGAACGATTTTTTCACAGTTCGCGATCCCGTCGAGCTCCGAAAGTTCCATGCGCACCGAGTAGTGCTCCCGCTCATCGCGCACGATAACAATCATTTTTCCGGATTCTCCGGCAACTGCCGCCTTCACCGCAGCAGCGCCCGCTTCAAACGCTTCGTTAATGTCCGTAAGCGAACCGCAGTGCGACGCCGTGCGCTGAACGTGCCCAAGGCGGCAGCAACGCGTTTTGACACCCGCGAACGTGCCTTCGACGATATTTTTCAAAAATTCGCAAACCCCGCCAAGCGTCGGGTGCCCGAACGCGTCCACACCGGCTCCGCCGACGCCAAGATAATTCCCCGCCGCATCTTTCAGCCCTTCCGCCGCGACGACAACGCAATGCGTTTGTTGAGAAAGCACTTCCTGCACGCGAGCCGCAAACGCGTCCGCATTGAACGGAACTTCCGGCAAAAGCACGATGTGCGGCGCATCCGTCGCCACGCCCTTGCGCTTGGCGAGAACAGAACCTGCCGCAATCCATCCGGCCCCGCGCCCCATTACTTCAACGATGGTCACGAGGTTGTTGCGCCCGAGCGAAGCGCTATCGAACGTGAGTTCCCGCACCGTCGTCGCGATGTATTTAATCGTGCTCCCGTAGCCCGGGCAATGATCCGTCACGGGCAAATCGTTATCGATCGTTTTCGGCACGCCGATGACGCGAAGTTCGTAGCCTTGAGCCGCGCAGTAGTCGGCGATTTTTTTGGAGGAATCCTGCGAGTCGTTCCCGCCGATGTAGTGGAAGTAGCGGATATTGTGCGCCTTAAAAACTTCGAGAATACGCGCAAAATCCTCTTCCTTACGCAGTTTGTAGCGGCAACTCCCGAGAGCGGCGCCCGGCGTCGTGTTCAACAAACGCACCGTTTGCTGAGACTCCGCCGCCAAATCAATGAGGTTCTCGTTGAGGATACCTTCAACGCCGTTAATCGCACCGTAAATTTCTTCAATATCGTCCTCGAACTGAAGCGCGGAGGAAATCACGCCGGCGAGGCTGGCATTAATAACGGGAGTGGGACCGCCGCTCTGCGCGACGAGCAAGTTTCCGACAAGTGTTTTTGTGTCTTCCATATTCGTAAAAAGAAAAATCTGAAAAAATTAAGAAAAATCGGGGAATAGTTAACACCGTTCCCGCGAAACGGCGCAACCTCAAAAGGACACGAAAACACCTCCCCGTTCCCGTAGAGAAAGCCCGAAGCGAAAACTTGAACGTAAAAGTTTTTTTACGCAAAGAACTCAAAAAAAACTCTCACGGAGCCACCAAGCCACAGAGGTTTTCTTTTGTCCTTACAGGACGAATTTTGTTTGTCCGTTACCCAAGGCGTCGTTCGCGTCCCGCGAACTTGCCGTTGGGCTATAATCCGAAACGGCTTTCAGCCGAAACTTCACACGTTCCCGTAAAAACGACGAAGATCGTTTCCCTGACAAAAAAAAACTCTGTGCATTGGAGACTTCGTGAGAGCTTTCGTGTTTCCGCGGGAACTCCCTCACCGCAGCGATTCACTTGTGGTCCTCTCCTTTTTGAGCGCAAAGCATCAGGCAAATACAAAAAATAAAAAAGCGCCTCCGAGTTTAAAACCCGGAGGCGCGACTTAACTTACAACTCTTTGCGGGGCTCTTAAAAGAACCTTCCGCAAAAAAGATCTACTTTTAACGGGAACGCCGGCGACGAGATACCGCAAGCGCAATCGCGCCCAAGCCCGCCAACAATCCGAACGCCGAAGGCTCAGGAATATCAGGCAACGGATCTGTCGGCTTCAGTGACCTTGAATATTCATACGCCATCATTCTGGTTGCCGATGCCGTTGTTGCTCCGTCGTTGTGAAGAATAAAGCCAAAATTATCAAAACTTTGCGCGGACGCAACAGTCATAGAACTAAGATTCCACGTGTGCGACGCAGTTCCTTCCGGTGTGTATGCATGGAAATAAAGAAGATCGTTTTGGGATGTATCCGCAAACGATTCAATGATGACCGTTAATTTATACGTTCCGCTATCAAAGGTATTATTACTGGTTCCCGCGACAGCAGTATAAAAATTAGTTGTATCTCCTTTATATGTTCCCGCATTAGCCAGTTTATAGTTGAACTCGTCATTCGGAAAATAGACATATTGCCCATTGTCGTCGTTATAATCTGCGATGTCTGCATTATACACAACCGCGACCGCAGAACGCCTATTCCCATTATTGTCCAATTGGGCGTTCCCGAAATAGATTGATTTCCCGCTACCCGCCAAATACATACCCGCCATTGCTTGGTCACCGGAGTTTCCGGACTGAGATTGATTCAGATTGAACTCAAAGTAGAACTCGTAACGAGCATTTATCCCCAAATTAATAGATGTGGAATTTTGGTTCTGATAATGTGTAATGCCTGTGAAATGGGCTCCTGTCGTATGTGCACCATGGTAGCCAATATTCCCGGTCCACGAACCGGAGTCATTGGATGCGTAATGACTTTCGTGAACATGATGATAATCCCACTCTGTCCCTTTTAATTTTCCAATGGTTCCTCCTGCAAAGCCCGCTGAAAATCGTTCGCCAAACGGTGCTATCGCCATCACAGACACGCTTCCTGCGGCGAGAAGCGTTGTGATTAATAATGATTTTTTCATATGTTTTTCTTTAATTTGTTAAGTTTATGTAGAGAAACTGAGAAGCAGGAGGTTTTCTCCAGCAAAACTGTCCCAATTTCAATTTTGGGATTTTTGCAAAAAAAAAAGTCAAGTCAACACCAATTTCAACCAAATTGGTAGACTTTTTTGAAAAAAGAAAGAAAAGCGGGAACGTCCGTGTTCCCGCAGGTTCAGAATTTTTTGCGCAGGTGCGCGGGAGGGATGTTCATAATCGCCCGATATTTCGTAATCGTGCGGCGGGCAATTTTTATGCCTCTTGCGGCAAGTTCCGCCACAAGTTTTTGGTCGCTGAGCGGCTTTTTCGGAGATTCCGCATCGAGTATTTCCCGCAAAACTTCGCGCACGCCGGCGTTGGCAAGCTCCTCGCCGTCTTCCGTTTCCAGACCGGCATTAAAAAAGCGCCTCAACTCAAACACGCCATGAGGCGTTTCCGCATATTTATTGGAAACGGCACGGGAAACCGTGGTTTCGTGAACGCCGATTTCCTCCGCGACCGCCGCCATCGTCATCGGACGCAGGAACGCGGGACCGCGCTCCAGAAACTCATGCTGTGCGTCAACGATGTATTCTCCGATTTGCTCAATCGTTTTCTGGCGCTGCTCAATCGCGTTAATCAGAAAACGCCCGGCGCGCATTTTTTCGGTAAAATACGCACGATCTTTGCTCGAAATTTTCCCTTGCGCAATCAGCGTTTTGTAAAAACCGGAAATACGCAGGCGCGGGACATACGCATTTTCCATACGCACGCGCCACTCACGCTTTTCCCGATCAAAATAAAACGTCATATCCGGCGAAACTTCGCGATTTTCGTCGGCGGAAAAATCCTCTGCGGGAACGCGTTTGAGCTTGGAAATTTCCGATATCGCCGCGCGGACGGCTTCTGCGGGAACGCCGTAGCGACGCGCAAGCGCCGGGAATTTCCGTGCGAGGAAAAGCTCGTAATCCGCGTCAAGAATACGGTAAGCGAGCGAAGTTTCCCGACCTTGGCGCCTCAACTGAATCAAAAAAGCCTCGCGCAAATCCCGCGCACCGACGCCGGGCGGATCAAAAGTCTGAAACACGCGCAAGGCTCGCTCCACGTCCTCGACGGGAACGCCCTGCGCCTCCGCCAAAACGGTTGAGGACACGTCTAAAAATCCGCGCTCGTCGATATTTTGTGCGATGGCTTTGAGCAAATCCGTAGAAACATCCGCCTCGTCGCAGAGCGCTATTTGCGATTCCAAAAGCTGCGGCAACGATTCTTTTTCCACGAGCGAATCAAACAAATGCGCTCGCCGCTCCTCATCGTCGCGCGTCCACGAGCTTTGCGTTCCCGCGAAGCCGGAATCGATTTCGTCGTCCCATTTTTCGTCGCCGTAGAACTCGTCCGATTCTTTGTCCGAAGATATTTTCAGAGCATCACTCCCGACATCTTCCCCGGAAAAACCGTCATCGTCCTCCCGTTCGCCGTTCCCGCCGGACGGTAACGCCTCGCCCGTCGACTGCGTTCCCGGAATTTCCTCCAAAAGCGGGTTTTTTGCCATTTCGTCCGAGATTTCACGCGCGAGCTCAATCGCGGGAACCTGCAGGATTTTCAGCGCGTGCAAGACCTGAGGAGAAAGCACTTGCTCCTGCGAAATCTTCTGATACTGGCTAAACCCCAAATCCGGCATGAGTTTTGACTATAACGGCTTAATTTTGAGAATTCAATCGATGAAAAAAGCGGACCCGCTCCGCGCCGTCCGCTTTTTTTTGTTCAAAAATTCGTGAAAACCGAACTTTAAAAACTTTCCTGAACTTCGGCGACAACATCGTTCGCCACAGCGAGCAACTCGGACGCTTTCCGGTTGATGTTTTTCGAACAGGCATTGCGCGCCATCAGAATCGCCGCCGCCGTTCCGTGCTTATTACTCGAACCGTGAGCCTTAAACACCAAGCCGTTCAACCCGAGCAACGGAGCGCCGCCAAAGCGTTCCGGGCGCACCTGCCGCTTCACCGCTTTCAGCAAAGGCAACAGAACCAAGCCCGCCGCGATGTAAATCGGATTGCGTTTTACCTTTTCACCGATGAGATCTTTCAGCATGTAAACCAGACCTTCAACGGTTTTGAGCAAAATATTTCCGGTAAAACCGTCCGTAACAATAACGTCTGCATCGCCCTGAAAAACATCAAAACCTTCCACCGGTCCCGCGTATTCAAACCAGTCAAAGCGCTCATTCAAAGCCTTCAGATACGCGTTCGCGCGGTTGATGCGCTCGCCGCCCTTGCCTTCTTCCGTTCCGACCGTCAGCAAACCGACTTTCGGTTTTTCCGTGCCGAGAATCGAAATCGAATAAAGCGCGCCGAGCACGGTATTGTGCACCAACTGCTCCGACGTAGTTTCCGGATTGGCCCCCACGTCCACGACGATGGAATAACCAGTTTTACGCGGGAAAATAGCGGACAGCGCCGGGCGCTGGACACCGGGCATCAAACGCACTTTCAGCGTTCCCGCGCCTACCAAAACTTTTGTATTTCCCGTGGAAACGACGGCATCTGCTTCTCCCGCCTTCAACATTTCCAAGGCAACAATCATCGAAGAATGTTTCTTCGACTTCATCGCCTGCATCGGTTTGTCGTCCATTTCAATAACATCCGGCGCATGGCGAACCTCAATTCTGGAATCTCCGGCTATGCCGGCGGAGCGCAGAAGCGGCTGAAGCACTTCTTCCTGCCCTACAAGAAACAGCTTATCGCCCGCTCTCAATTCCTTGAGCGCGAGCGATACGGCTTGGACCACTTCTCCGGGACCTTTGTCGCCACCCATGCAGTCAACTGCGATGCGGTATGTCTGAGTTACGGTTTCCATGTCAGCCGGAAGGCTACACCGTAAACGTCCCGAAGACAAACCTTTTCCGCCGAAGCGGATAGGTTCTGATTAAAGATCGACCTCGACGACCTTACGGCCGCGATACGTTCCCGTTGCCGGGTTGACGCGATGAGGACGAATGACGGAGCCGTCCGAATCCTTAGCGAGGAGCGGCGCCTTAAACTGATTTGCCCCGCGGCGAAGAGCGCTGCGGCGTTTGGACTGTTTGCGTTTCGGTTGTCCCATGACTTTTAAAGATTGTTAAAATTTAAAACGGAATTGCTGACTATGTTCTTTTGTATTCCCGTCGTCAAGCGGGAAAATCCGGCGCCCTCCACGACCGCGGCGGGAACGCGGAAACTACTGCGGGAAGCGCCCCGTCAGCGCATAGTCCAAAAGCGGCTCAAGCTCCAATGCCGCCAGTCGTTTTTGAAACGTTTCATCGTAAATCATACGCTGAACCCGGGAATCCGAAAGCAACCCGTCCACGTCTTTTCGCTTAATCATTGCCTGAATTTCGGGATCGCTCAACACGGGATAAACGGCAGGATCGGTCGCCAAGGAACGAATCTCCGGCATTTCCAAAAGCCGCCGTTGCGCTTGCCGCGATCCCAAAACATCCACCGCCTTGTGCACGATTCTAAAAACGGATTCCGGCAACGGACTCCACGTTTTCAAAAATTTCAAACCGGAATAGAGCGCCATCGAATTTTTGGCGACTGCCGCACCGAAAAAAACGCGACCGACCAACGATTTTTCAGCTCCGGGACGCACCGCCAAAAAGGTTTCGCCGACCGTTCCCGCCGTCGCGAGGCAAAGTGCGCCCAGCACGCCCCAAAAAATCCCCGTCCAGCAACCGACAACGGCACCCAATGCCGGATGCTCCGGCTCCCCTGTTTTTTCGGAAATTTGACCGCGTCCTTTATACCAAATGTAACTGAAAACGGGCAGCCAAACGAAAAGACACAGAAGCACCACGCCGCACGCACCGCGCAAAATCCACGGCACGCCGATCCCGCCCAGCCATGCGTGCCCGAAAGCCGCCCCGAAGAAATACGCGGCAGCGGCGGCAACGACGAACGAACAAAGCGGCGCAAGCTGACGCACGGGACCGCGCCAATATCCGCGCCACGCTGCCGCGAACATCAGCGCAAAAAACAGCAACGTCAGCACAATCTGAACGGCTCGACTTCCGGGAATCCCCGAAGCCGCCAAAAGCATTGCGCTTCCCGCCGTTGCCGTCTCCGCAATCATATTTTTCGGAAAAGAAAGCGTCGCCCGAAAGCGCTATCCGAGAATTTTCCGGATTTTCCCTTCCCGAGCCTCGACGCTTTCCGCCAATTTAAGCTGAACCAGCGCGCGCTTGAGATTGTGTTCTTTGTAGCGTGTTTTGAAGTAAACGTCTCCGGCGAGATAGTCCGCGAAAAAGCGAATCCCGAGCTCAAGCGGAAGAATACGGATCGCGTCGAACATATACTTGTGATCGTTTTCCGTGAAGAAATCCTTCGCATATGTCATGTAGCCGGAGTAAATCGCCGTGAAAAGTTCCGTATCGAAGAACACGGAGTGCAAATCGATTGCATCTTCCCCGGCGGGATTGCAACAGGAACGCACGGCGTCGCCGATGTCCGCGTGAACGAGTCCGGGCTGAATCGTATCCAAATCGACAATACACGTTCCCTTTCCGGTTTTTTCGTCGATGAGAATGTTCCCGACTTTCGGGTCTCCGTGCGTCGGGCGCAACGAGAGTTCTCCGAGTTTTTTTGCATTTTCAAAAGTCGTGCAAAATTCGCGGCGGGCTTCGATAAATTTCAGGCAATAACGCGCCTCGCGGGAATGCTCGAGTAGCTCCTGCGCGAGCGGTGTTTTCAGCGCTTCGTCCAACTGTGCGAGGTAAATCGGCGTGATGTGAAAACCTTCGATTGCGTAAGAAAGCTGATCGCAGGGAATGTCGCTGATGAGTTTCTGGAAATGCCCGAGCACCATACCGGCTTCGTAGGCGTGGTCCGGAGACTGAACTTTTTCGTAGGAAACCGCCGATGCGATATTGGAAATCGCGCGCCACAAATCGCCGTCTCCGTCGTAGTAAAAATCCTGCCCGTCGCGCGTCTGGATGATTTTCGGCAACTGCCAAATGCGGTCGGACGACATATTGACTTCTTCGAGCTTTTGATGGCAAACATCCGTCACGATACGCATATTGCGCATGATGTTTTCCGGATTCGGGAAAACCGCGCGGCGCACGCGCTGAAGGATGAAACGTTCTTCGGAAAACGTCGTGCGGAAAATCACGCGATAGGTGTCGTTGACGTTCCCGCTCCCGAAAGGTTCGACGGACACGAGATGACCGGCAACGGAAAACTGCTTGGCGATAAGCGAGGCTCTCATTTTGTTGAGTGGTTTTGAAAAAATAATAAAAAAGAAATCGTTCCCCCAAAAGGCGTTCCCGCACGGAGGATTGGGGAAAATTGTCTCAAACGCCGCGCAAGACGCAAACCGAAAATGAACCTATTCAGAGTTCAATATACGCTACAAATCCCAGATATACTCAACCTCGGAGAGCATAACGCGGAAGCCGATGCGGTCACGGCGATCCTCCGGCGAAACGCTATACCAATCCGACGACTCACAGCCGTCCGCGTAGTTGATCCAACTGCCGCCACAACTCACACGGTTGGAACCGAACGGAGTAGACGTCCATTCCCACACGTTCCCGTGCATATCATAAAGCCCGAATGCATTCGGAAGTTTTTGTCCGACGGAGTGCGTTTTCCTGCCGCTGTTCCTGCGATACCATCCGGCACGCGCCAAGTCTTCGACCGAATCACCCGTGTAATATTTCGTCGTCGTTCCCGCACGACACGCGTATTTCCATTCGTCCGAAGGCGGCAGGCGATATTCCTGATTCATCGAAATCCGCCCCGAAGCGCGTTCCCGTTCCGTCAGCTTTTTGCAATATTCCACGGCTTCATTCCACGAAACATTTTCCACGGGAAGATCTTCGCCCTTGAATCCCGACGGATTATTTTTCATCACCGCTTCATACTGCTTCTGCGTAACCTCGTATTTCCCGAACGCATAATTGCGCCCCGGGATTTTCACCGTCACGGGAACGTCGAGCGTTGTAGCGGAATTTTCCCAAGCGAGGAATCCGCCAAGCGTCACAATTACGCCAAATGCCGCGATTCCGGCAAAAAGGACGAATTTTGTTTTCATGGAAGTGCACAATTACGATTTTGCGCGGGCTTTTTTGCGGGCGAGAAATCCGGCTCCGAGGCGTTTGGGTTTCGTCGAAATCCAAGGCAAAATTTGCGCCGCAAGCTCTGCGGGAGAAAAACGCAGATGCGAGCCTTCCGGCTCCGGAATGTGGAAAAGATACCCGCAACGCGAAATCATTTCGGCGGGAACGCCGTTTTCGTCGCCGCTCAAAAACAGCGCCACCGTTTTCCCCGGAAACGTCGGCACAACGGAATAATCGATTTTTCGTCCGCCACGGCGCACCAAGCCGACGACAAAAAACTTCTCGCTCATCATGCGCAACATTCCCGCCATTGACTCCGTGCGATAAATTTTCACGGATTCCAGCGCGCCTTCGCTCAAACTCCACGCCCTCGAATTTTCGAGAGCAGGAACGCTTACTTTTTCGTCCGCAATCACGCGGGTAACACCGCAAATGGCGGCGACGCGCGCAATCGATGCCAGTTGCGCCGCGTCCGAAATATTTTCGAGAAAAATCACTTTTTCTCCGGCGGCGTGCCAATCGTCGCGCATCACGGGTTTCACCTGCGCGGGAACGGGGCGCTCCGTCCGCGCGACGATTCCGCCGTGCTTCGGCGTTCCCGCGATTTTCAGCAACTCCGCAGAAGGAACTTCGTGCCATACGCAACAATCCTGCGAAGTTTTTTCACGTAAATCCGAGAAAAATCCCGCACGCTTTTCGTCGACAAAAATTTCCCGCAACGCCGCCGGGCGCATCGCCGCGCACGCCTCGACCGACGCACGCCCGCAAAGAATAATTTCCGCCATCGTTTTTCTCCTTATTCGTAAATTTCACGCTGCTTGTTCGGACCCATGTCCGGTCCGACTTTGCCCTGTTCTTCGAGAATATCGATAATTTTCGCGGCGCGGTTATAACCGATTCCGAGCTTGCGCTGAAGATTGGAAATAGAGGCGCGTTTCGTTGTGCGAATGACATCCCAAGCCTTACCGACCAAATCGTCGCGTGAATCGGAAATCGTGTTCCCGCCGGAGTCGCCCTCTTCGTCTTCTGCGGCGTAGCTGTCGATAGCGGAGGTCACATCGTCCGCGTATTTCGGCTTGCCGTTTTTCTCGGCGAGGAATTTGACGATTTCTTCGATTTCCTCTTCGGAAACCCAGACGCCCTGTGCGCGTTGCGGGAACGGCGAACCCGGACCGAGCACGAGCATATCGCCCTTGCCGATGAGCGTTTCCGCACCGGTTTCGTCGAGAATAATACGCGAGTTCGTTCCCGAGGTCACACGCAGAGCGATTCGCGTTCCCAAGTTCGCTTTGATGAGCCCGGTAACGGTTTTTGCGTCCGGACGTTGCGTCGCGAGAATGAGATGAATTCCGGCGGCGCGGGCTTTCGCCGTGAGGCGCGCCACGCCGGTTTCGATTTCCGCCGCGTTTTGCGCCATAATATCGGCAAACTCGTCGATGATGCAGACGATGTAAGACATTTTTTTCCGCCCGCGAAGTTCGTCGAGCACGCCGTCGTCGCGCGGCACGGAAATATTCGCGGGAACGGCGGAGCCGTCCGCGTTCCCGTCGGAGAGATTTTGAATGCCTTCAAATGCATTTTCGTTGTCGGAAGCGGCGGCGAGTTCGGCGAGGCGCGCCGCTTCCGCCTTATCTTTTTCGACCTTGGCGTTGTAGCCGACGATATTTCGCACGCCCGCTTCCTGCAGGAGCAGATAGCGGCGTTCCATCTCGTCAATCAGCCACTTGAGCGCGCCGGGAGCGCGTTTCATGTCCGTAATGACGGGAATGAGCATGTGCGGAGCGTCGTTGTAAACTTGGAGTTCGACGACTTTCGGGTCGATCATCACGAGGCGCACGTCTTCCGGCGCGGAATGGTAAAGAATCGACGTAATAATTCCGTTCAGGCAAACGGATTTCCCGGAACCGGAAGAACCCGCGATAAGCCCGTGCGGCATTTTCGCGAGGTCGATCAAAACCGGTTTCCCCGTAACATCTTTCCCGAGCACGGCGGGAATTTCCATACGGTTTTCGTGCCAAGCCTTGGATTCGAGGACTTCGCGGATAAGCACCGGAGTCGCCTTTTTGTTCGGCACTTCAATCCCGATGGTTCCGTTTTCGGGAACAGGAGCAAGACGCGCGGACTGCACGTGCAACGCCATCGCAACGTTGGTTTGGAAATTGAGAATACGCTCCGCCTTCACGCCCGCGCCGGGAACGATTTCGTAGCGCGTAATCGTCGGTCCGACCTTTGCCGACTGCATAGTCGCGGCGCAGTTAAATTCCGAAAGCACGCGAATAATTTCCTGCCCGCGCGCTTCATAATCTTCGTTTTGAGCGGACGCGTCCGCTTTCGGCGCGGCGAGCAAATCAAGCGGCGGGAACACATAGTTTCCGCGCTCCGGAAAAACGCTCGCATCTTCGGCTCGCTCGAGTGTTTCGGCGGCAACGACGTCGATTGTTCCCGGGGCGGCGGGTTCCGGCGGCATTACGGAAGCGGGAACCGGAATTTCCGGTGCGACGACGGCAGGAGACGTTTCCGAAGCCTTTTCCGCTTCGTCGATGCGTTTCGCTTCATCGTCAAAATCAATCGGAATGAGCGTCGCGCCGGACGGAAGTTCATCAAACACGGGAGCGGCTTCTTCCGGAATCGCGTCCTCGTCCACGGGAACGGAGGAAAAATCTTCATCTTCGGTTTCCGCGCCGTCAAATTCTGCGGGAACTCCGGCGGCGTTCGCGTCGAAATCCTCTCCGGATTCGGCTTCGGAATCACCGTCCGCCTCGTTCCCGTCGGGTTCTTCCGCCTGTTCTTCGGTCTCCGCCGCTTCGCGATTTTGGCGAAGTTTTTCCTGCGCGGCGAAATACGCTTTGCGCTGAGCCTCGCGTTGGCGCGCCTGATGCGCTTTCCATTGGCGGCGGTTTTCAAAATATTTTTTCACGCCGTCGAAACAGCGATTCACGAGGTTCGCAATCGTTTTCTGCGGAGCCGAAACAATCAGCCCGAGCACGCAGAAAATATACACGCAAACGAGCAAAACCACGCTCCCCACAACGCCGATAAACGGATTGAAAATATCGTTAAACAAAACTTTTCCGAACCAACCTCCGGGACCGCACGCGCTCGGCATATACGGATGCGGCACGCTCGCTGCCGGATCGAACCCGATCAGGTCTTTCGGGAAAACTTCAAGCAACGTCGCGCCGGAACAAAGCGCCAAAAACATCAGCAACGTTTTCCACGAGAACGAAATATCCGCACGGAAACGCGCCGTGTAATACGCGAACAAAAACAAAAACACCGGGAACATGAACGCCGCCAGCCCGAACATGTAAAACGCGACCACGGCAATCGTCGCGCCGAGCTTTCCCATCGGGTTCGACAAATCCGCTTCCGTCGTTATCGCCAAATTCTGCAACCAGCCTTTGTCGCCCCAAAGCGGCGGATTTCCGTCGCCGAAAAACGGTTGCCCGATTTCAAAAAGCATCAGCGACGCGAGCAACAAAAGCCCGACGATAAGCGTCAGCAAAAAAAGAAGCGGTTGCGTCGTGCTGTTAAAGTTGCCCGCCGGCGCAGGTGCAGGCGCTTTTTCGCGGTGCGACGGAGATTTGCCGTTCCCGCGCTTTGCGGAACGAGAGTTTTTCGGTGTCGCCATTTTTTTATTAAAGCAAAGAAGGTTGTTCGGGAGACGCGCCCGGCTCTTCCAACGGGTTGACGGACGGCGCGGGAACGCTCGAACCCGGGCGGTCGTGCAAGTGGCGCGGCGGTTGAGCGACATTCGCTTCCACGGCGAAATTGCGCGCCTTGTCAATCCGCGCCACCATGTCTTCGATGCGCATACAAAGCCAATCAAAGGTAAATTGCGTATCGCGATAATCGTTCGGACCGTAGCCGTTTACGCGTTTGCTTTCCTGAAGCGTGTCGTTTTGGCGGCGCTCGGCGCGTTTGTTTTCCGAATAAACCGCGTAGGCGAAACCTCCGCCCTTGCGAACGACGGAAAACACGGGAACGTCGCTCGGTCCGTCCGCAATGTAAACCATGTTTTCAAACGGAACGCGGCGATCCCGTGCACGCACGACGGCGTTCACGTCGATTTCCGGATTTTTGTTCGAGCCTTTGTTTATTTCAAAAATGAAACGTGTCTTGATTGTGTTGTCCACCATGACGCCGATTTGCGAAATTTCGGAAGGCAAATCCAACGCGAGTTCGTCCTGCTCCGTGTAATGCGGCGGAAGCGGCTGTTCGATAAACTCGCACCCGTAAATGCCGTCCACGTGCGCGGCGACGGCGCTCCCGCGAATCATTTCCGCCAGCCCCGTGCTCACGATGTAGTGTTCCAAATCAATATCGAGGTTGTATTCCTCTCCGATTTTTTTTGCGTAATCGCGCAATTTATCAAACACCTCGGGAACGCCCGGGCAAAGCGGAACAAGCGCGCCCAACTCACGCAGTTTCTTGTTGGAAAGCCCTTTGAGCGGACCGTTTTTCACATAGCTGAGCAAGTGATTCAGGTAAACCGTATCTTTAGAAACGTGAATGCCCTGACGCGCGTAAATTTCCGGCAAGCGGTTGACTTCCGTCCAAAACATCGCCTCGTCGATGCCGTATTCCGTAAACAGCGGCGTCTGCATGTAGCCCGGCGTCAGAGTCTTGTCAAAATCCCAGATGCAGGCGAGCGTGTGATGAGTGCGAATGTCTTGTGAAAGCATACTAAAAAGTCGAGAAAGGCATTAAAGCACGCGCGCCGTTCCCGCGCAACCCTTAGAAAAGGGGAAACATGAAACCGTGCGAAACTATCTTCCGCCATCGCCTGCGAGCAAAGCGGATTTCCGACGCCTCTTTTCGCCTGATCGCGTCGCCCGAGCGATTTTTTAAAGCGTATAATTGCGCGCGCCGAAAAGTGCGGTGCCGATGCGAACCATCGTAGAGCCGGCGGCGACGGCGGGAGCAAGGTCGTGCGACATTCCCATGGAAAGTTCGGGGAGTTTTTTTCCGAATTCGCTTTCAAGACGGTCACGCCAAGCGCGCAAAATGTCGAAACTGCGCCGCGCGGTTTCGAGCGAATCATCGTCGATCGGAGCAACACACATTAACCCGTCGACCTGCAAGTGTGTTCCCGCGAACGCAGCTTCGGCAAGAGCCCGCAACGAATCGTAATCGGCGGTTCCGAATTTCGCGGGATCGCTTCCGGCGTTTGCCTGAAGCAAAATCGGCAGGTGTTCCCGCGAGATTTCTCCGCAAAGGCGATCCAATTTTTGTGCGAGTGAAATTGAATCCACGGATTGAACGCGGTCAAAAATTTCCACGGCGCGGCGCGCTTTGTTGCTCTGCAAATGCCCGATAAGTTCCCAGCGCGGGAACGGAGACCCGAAAACGTTTTTTTCGGAAAATTCCTTTTTTTTGAGTTCCGCTTCCTGGACGCGGTTTTCTCCGACGGCGGAAAATCCGACGCGCGCGGCGTAAATCGGCGCAGCGACGGGATGATTTTTCGTCACGGGAAGAATTTTTACGCTCTCGGGTGCGCGCCCGCACGCGGCGCAGGCTTCTGCAACGCGTTCCCGCACGCGTGCGCAATTTTCGGAAAATTCTTCAAACGAAATCATCGGCGATTTTCCTCTCAGCAAAAAAGATTTTCGGGAACGCGAACGGAAACGGGGCAATGGTCGGAGCCTTCGACGTCGGGATGAATTTCCGGCGCACTGAATTTTCCCGCCAAATCCTTCGAAGCGAGCCAATAATCGATGCGCCACCCGATGTTGCGTTCCCGCGCTTTCATACGGTAGCTCCACCACGAATAGGCGGCGGTTAAATCGGGATTTTTCTCGCGAAACGTATCGATGAATCCGGCGTCGAGCGTCGCCGAGAGCGAATCGCGCTCCTCGATTGTAAATCCGGCGCTACGTTCGTTGCCTTTCGGGCGCGCAATGTCAATCGGTTTGTGCGCGCAGTTCAAATCGCCGCAAACGAGCACGGATTTTTTCTCCGCAAGGGAGCAAATGTGTTTGCGAAAATCCGCGTCCCAGCGCATACGGTAATCGAGCCGGGCGAGCTCGTTTTGCGAATTCGGCACATACGCGCAAACGACAAAAACCTGAGGAAATTCCGCCGTGATGACGCGCCCTTCCTGCGGATGATTTTCGCCATCGAAATTGAAGGAAACGCTAAGCGGCGCGTATTTTGAAAAAATCGCCGTTCCCGAGTAGCCGGGTTTGTCGGCGGGATGCCAGATTTTGTGCGGGAACGCCGCTTCGTTCGGCAACGGTGTGTCGGCAGGACATTTGATTTCCTGCAGGCAAAGCACGTCGGGGTCAAAGCGCGCAACGTAGTTGCCGAAGCCTTTGCGAATTGCGGCGCGCAGACCGTTGACATTCCATGAATGAAGAAGTGCGGTTTTCATGTGTGTTTTTGAAGAATTAAGAGTGAGAAATGAGAAATTAGGAATGAGTAAAATTTCCTCAACTTTCTAATTTCTCATTCCTCATTTCTAATTTTTATAAAAATTACTCGTAATCCGCGTCGTCTTCCCATTCTTCATCTTCGTCAAATGCGACGCCGAATGCGCTCATCACGGGAGTTCCGCCCGCTTTTTTCCTGTCGGGTTCCGGCGGGACGACGACCGCGGGAATGTTCTTCGGTTCCGCTTTTTCCGGGGCTTTTGCGACGACTTTTTTCGGTTTCGATTTTTTCTTCGGTTTGTTTTTTACGGCGGCGTAAGCGGCAGAAAAATTCGTGCCGGATGCCTCGACCTGAAATTTTTGCCCCGTGCGGTCAAAAACCTCGAGCGTTCCCGTGGGAAGAACTTTGAAAACTTTGACAACGGTGCCGGACGGCACTTCCATGCGTCCCATCGAAGCTCCGGTTTGCGGATCCGTCATGGAAATCGTGCGGGAACGCGTAAGACGAATGAATCCGGGCCATGTGTGCGGCTTGCGCGAAATATCGACAAACGCGGCAAGCGGAAGCGGCTGGGCGGGGGCTTTGGCTTTTTTTGAGGACGATTTTTTATTGCGGGAAGCCGAGCTTTTTTTGCTACTCGCTGTGTTGCCCGACTTCTTGCCCGCGCCGTCGGAAGTTTTTTTGTCCGCAACCTTTTCGCCGGACGTTTTTCCTGCGGTTTTTTCCCGAACAGCGCCCTGCTCGGCGCGGTCGGTGCGAGCAACGGCGGAAGGCGAAGCCACTTCGTTTTCCTCAACGATTTCGCCCTTAAAAAGGAAATGTGTTCCCGTGACCCCGAGACGTTCGGCGGCGGCAAATGCGAGAGCCGCAACCGCAATCACGCAAACGAAAATGCCGAACTTCGCGCCGCCGCTAAGCTTTTCCTTCTTCGGCGGAGCTTTCTGCTGAATTATCTGGGATGTTTTTTTTGCCATCAGAAATTTCTTAAGAAATATAATAAAAAAATGCGCGGGAACGCACTTTGATGCCTTAATAATGCTTATCGCAACGAATCTGGACAATTGAAAAGTTGGCCACAAAAACTACTTTATAGATAGCAGATAAAGTGCTATCTTTCGTGGCGTTATGAAAAGCCCCATCCCCAAGCACTTCCGCCTCGGCACAATCGCCCTTTCCATATTCGGTATTACCGCGCCTGCCCACGCGATGAATATTACGTTCGTCGGAGATTCCATCACGCAAGGCGGGAACTTTCTCGCAGGAAATGTCGCAAGCTACCGCTACTCCCTTTTCAAGAATTTTGTAGACAACGACATCGCATATAATCCGATGGGGACCACCGCCGGAGCCGCAAAAAACATCGATTTATCCGCGCTCACGCCCGATTATCGCGGAGTAAAATTTTCCAACGTCTCCGAAGCGGCGGCAAGCGGACGGTCTTATCAATACAGCGGGCATGAAGCGGGAAGCGGCTACAGAACGGACCCGAACACCGTTTATCCGGTTGAAAATCGCGGACCGGTAACAATAAAACTCGGCTTAGAAGACCCTTACACGGGAACGACAAATACATTCTACGACGGGAGCACTCTGAAAACCTATACGGGAGCGACGTATCAATCGCTCTACGGAAACGAAAAAGTGGAAACGCTCTGCGTAATGATCGGCATCAACGACCTTTACGACAAGGTCGGAAACGCCGATATCCTCAAACACGTCGAAGAAATCGTCAAAGCCTACCAAACGCACAATCCGAATGTCCGCGTTCACCTTTTTGAACTACTTCCGACAGCGGCAAACAACGGCACGGGAACGAACAAAAATAACAACTATTTTTCACACAATGAACAGCTCCGCAGCGTAGGCAACAGCTGGAGCACAAACACGTCAACCGTCACCGTCGACAACATTTCCACAGGTTTTTACGCGGAAAACGGCGCAATGGTCGACACGAATGCCGGGGCTCACCCGAACGCACAAGGAGAACTCATTATCGCCGGAAATATCGCACGCGTTCTCGGCATCGGACAACGCACGGCAGGGCTGACCCGGCGAGCGAACACGGATTTGGCATTGTCGCTCACTTTTTCGGCAAACACCGCAGGAGGAATCACGGCTAAAACCACGGGAACGGGAACAACGGTGTTTTCGACGAATTCATCCTCTTTTTCCGTTAATGCCGAAGGCAATATCGTCGTAAACTCCGCGCTGAGCGGCGGGAACGACATCCGCTACACGTGGAATACCACGGGAACCGCACGGGAATTCACCGTTTCCTTTTCCGTAAAAATGTCGGACACGAATGCCGCCAACAACGGATTCGGCATCATCCTCGGCAACGGAGCGGAAGCCGGAATTCTTTACGTTACCGAATGCGGGATTCTGTGGAACACAACTCTGCTCTACGGTTCAAACAATATTTCCGACACCGCGCACAACACATTTGACGCAACCAAGGATTTTTCCGAAATTACCGTCGCCTATTTGGACGGGGGCGACGGCGTCGATGCCGGCTTCTACGTCTGGCTCGGAGATCAACTTATCGGAGAATCCCTCAAATCGATTGCGAACGTCCTCGCACACAAGGACAAAATCCTTTTCGGAGACATCGGCAATTCGTGGCTCACGCAATGTGAAGTGAGCGCCATTTCGTTTGATGAAAACAAGGCGTGGGCGCCGTTTTCCGTCCCTGAGCCGTCGGCATTTTCACTCCTGTTCGGAGTAGGATTCGTCGCGATTTGCGCCCTTCGCCGAAAACGCCGTTAGCGGCAGCTTAAAGCAAAGTTTTATGTTCCCGCGTTTTTCTCCCGCGTAAGCGCTTGGGAATCTACTATAAAAAAAACGTTCCCGTGAACTCCTCCACGGGAACGCAAACCATTATTATGAATTAATATATCAGAAAATTATTCTGCGGCGGGCGGTTGTTGGGGAACGAGTTCTTCCTCCGGCATCGGTTTGAGGACGGTGAAAGAGTCGATGATTTTTTTCGCGTCGGCGGGAATGGCATCAATGTCCGCCTGCGTGGTGCAGGGACCGCGGAAAAGAATATCGTCGTCGCCGGAGCGGGAAACCGTAACTTGGCGACCTTTTTCGTCGCCGACGATAATCACGGAATTACCCTGCCCGAAAAAGACCTGCGAAAACGTTTGGCTCGCTTTTCCGAGAGCGGCTTTGCGGGCATCGTCATACTGCTTGCGCAGGAAGGAAAGCGTTTTTTGGGTTTCGGGCATTTTGGCGTGAGCGCGATTAACCAAACGACGGAACTCTGCGGGAATATCGAGATGGTCGCGAATGAGCACGCCATTGGGCGTAAGGCTGATCCAGCCGCCGAGGTCAGCGCCGTCGGCGAGGGAAATTTCCCGTCCGTTGATATAAAGGCGCACGTCGTCCTTCACCTGCGCGGGTTCAGTTCTTGCGCGGTGTGCAACCTGCGGCGATGTGATAAGACGTTCGCCGATTTTCGCTTTTTTTGTCATTTTCTCTCCTCCTCGCAAAAAAACGAGCTCCACTTCCGTTCCCGGCTTGTAAGAACGCACGAGTGCGGAAAACTGGTTGGGGAAAAAGAGCTTTTGTCCGTCGAGAGAAACTAAAATGTCGCCGCCTTCAAAGCCTGCCTGTTCTGCGGGAGAATCTTTGACAACGTAAATCACCTGCACGCCGGGGTGGGAATTTTCACAATAAGTTGCAGCGGGCAACGTATCCAGCACGAGCCCGAGATAGGAATACCGGGCGACAACGTTGTCCGCGGGAACGGCGGGAGCGGCGGGCTCGACCGAAGCGGGTGCATTTTGCGGCGCGGCAGCGTTGTCCGCAACGGCGGCATTTTGGGCGGAAACGGAAGTTGCGCAGAGCGGCAACATTCCGGCAAATATTAAAGAGCGAAGAAACATATTTTTATTTTCGTTATTGTTCATGTAAGTGATAGTAAGCGGCGTTCCCGCCGAGATTTTTCTCAGTAAATAGGCATTTCCATACTGACGATTTTTTCATGCGGACGCAGTTCGACAAATGCCGCCCCGGTTTCACTGTCTTCCCAGCGATATTCGTCCATGTAAACGTAACGCACTCGCCGCGAAATCGTTCCGTCTTCCAACGCATCGACTTCCGGAAACGGCTCGACGACATTCATGCGGCGCTCAACGTTGACGAGGTTGTAGTTCCCTCCGCGCGTAAGCGGTCTGCGGGAACGGGAATCCTTGTCCGACCCCGAATACAACTGCGCACCACCTCCTGCCGCGAGCAGCATACCTGTCGCCGCCGAGACTTTATTCACGCCGGAGCCGCCCATCACCGGAGCATTATCCGGCAAAACGGAATACCCCCAAATGCCCATGCCGACGGTTGCCGCAAGAAACGCGGCAGACGCGGCGAAGCGTCTCAGGGAAACGAAATTCAAAAATCCGCCGCGATGCGGGAACACGACGGCGTTTTCCGTCGGTTCATTCATCGCCGCTTCCACAGATGCATAAAAACGTTCCGACGGTTCGACGGGGCGCATTTTCATCAACGCGTCCTCGATGTCGGAAAAATCATCATCTTTTTGTTCGAAATTCTGCATAGCGAAAAAGAAAGATTTACGATGTCTTTGTTCTAGAAGAATCAGCCACCGACAACCGATGTTCGGAACCGCCTGTTGCGACTTCCTAAACCCGACATTCGCCGCCTGATCTCTGTCCTTTAATCACCGTTTGAGGGTTTTTCTCAAAGTCGCGAGAGCGTAGCGATATCTCGACGCTGCCGTATTTTGAGAAATTCCGAGCTGACGGGCGATTTCGTCGAACGTCAGCATGCCCCAAATTTTCACGATTACCACTTCCCTTTGATCATCGGGAAGCGCCCTAACTGCTTTTTCGAGATCTTGATTGATCTCGCCCTCTCCGGGTTCAAAAAACGTCACTTTGTCTTCAAGTTCATACGCCTGCGTTTCGCGGTTGAGCCGTCGGGTGCGGGAGCGCCCGTGGTCAATCGCCGCCCGGCGGACGGAGGTGATGATAAGTGCGTTCGGATTTCCCGGGAGGTGGCGTTGGTTTTTCCAGTATCGCACGAATGCGTCCTGTAAAACATCCTCCGCCTCCGCCAAGGAACTCGTCCACTGGCGAGCGCAAAGCAATAATCGGCGCCCGTGTTCTTTTAACCATTCGCGCCACTGTTCCTGCTCCATCATCTCGCCGGTCGTCTGCACTGTAGTATGTGTTTATTGTGTTAGCGTTCCGGTCTGCGTCTTTTGTCTAAAAATTCTTATTTTTTTCAAAAAAATTTAAAAATCGCCCGATACGCATGAAAAAAGCGTTCTCGCATTTAAAATTTTTCTGCGGGAACGCTTCTTTTTTTGAAAAGACAAGAAAAATTGGAAAGCGAAAGCTTTCTCAAGCTCAAAACATCAAGTATCGAGCACCAAGTAAACAGCTTTAAAAGAAAATGCCGGGTGTCTGCGAAAATTTTCATCTTTCTGCTTTCAACTCGCGAGCCGAACTTCTTCTTGACTGCTGCTTGATACCTGATGCTCGGTGCTATTTTACGCGGCTTTTTCTTCGGCGTTGGCGCCGAGTGTTTCGCCGACGGTCGGGTGGACCTTTTCCATGATCTTGCCCTGAATTTCCGCGAGCGTTTCCGGATTTTTCTTCAAAAATTCCTTCGCTGCTTCGCGCCCCTGCCCGATCAGATTTCCGTTGTAAGCAATCCACGCGCCCTTCTTTTCCAGAATCTTGTGCTCAACACCGAGGTCAATCACCGATCCCGTGCGGGAAATGCCTTCGTTATACATAATATCGAATTCACATTCCGTAAACGGCGAAGCGACTTTGTTTTTCACGACTTTGATTTTCGTGCGGTTGCCGATGACTTTGCCCGACGGCTCCTTGATTTGACCGATGCGGCGAATATCCATACGCACGGACGCGAAAAACTTCAGCGCGCGCCCGCCCGGCGTCGTTTCCGGCGAACCGAACATCACGCCGATTTTTTCGCGAATCTGGTTCGTGAAAATGCAGAGGCACTTCGATTTCGCAATCGCTGCCGTGAGCCGGCGCATCGCCTGCGACATCATGCGCGCCTGCAAACCGACCGTCGTATCGCCCATCTGCCCGTCCAATTCCTGCTTGGACACAAGCGCCGCAACAGAGTCGAGCACAACGACATCAACCGCGCCCGAACGCACGAGCGTTTCGACGATGTTGAGCGCGTCTTCACCGCTTTCCGGCTGGGAAACGAGGAGATTTTCCAAATCCACGCCGACGACTTTCGCGTAGCGCGGGTCAAGCGCGTGTTCAACGTCGATAATTGCCGCCGTGCCGCCTTCGCGTTGCGCCTGCGCGATAACGCTGAGGCAAAGTGTGGTTTTACCGGAAGATTCCGGACCGTAAATTTCGACGATACGCCCGCGCGGGAGCCCGCCGACGCCGAGCGCGAGGTCGATTGCGACCGAGCCCGTGGAAATCGTCGTTACGTCCATTTTCGTGGCATCACCCATGCGCATGAGCGTGCCTTCGCCGTAAGTTTTATTGATTGCGGAAAGCGCGAGTTCGAGCGCTTTTTTCGTGTCTGCAACCGTTTGTTTTGAAGCCGTTTCTTTTGCCATAAATTGAGTTTTCCTAAAAATTTGAGTTATTTTGAAGAAAATCCGTTTTCCCGCGTTCCCGCAAAGCAAAATTTTCTATCTTCAATGTTCCGTAATGTATCCAATACAAAATTTATTGAATAGCGGGAACGGCTCCGCTAAGCTCAAAAAAATATGAGCGTAATCAAACGAACGGGAACTATCGAAGCCTATAACGGACAAAAAATCACGAACGCAATCGCCAAAGCATTCGGAAGCACGGGCAAGCCGGTAACGGACGAAATTTTACAAAATCTGCTGGCGTCAGTTGAAAAAAAACTGTCGAACGAAACGCCGAAAACGGTCGAAAAAATCCAGGATTTAGTCGAACAAAGTCTGATGGAAGCGGGCTTTTTCGAAGAAGGGAAACGCTACATTCTGTTTCGCCAAAAGCGGAACGAGTCCCGCGCGGTGCGCAACGAGCTCTGCGGCATGATTGTGCACGCGAACGAGGCACAATTCGACCGTCTGAATGCCGTTTTTTCCGCAATTCAAAAAGCGTTTCCGGAAGACATCTATTCTCTCGGCGTTTTGAAAGCGAAACTAACTTCGTTTCTCAAAAAAGGAATGACGCGCGAAGAACAACTTTCCACGCTCGTGCGCGCCGCGTCGGAGCTGGCAAGCCCGGAAGGTCCAAAGTGGGAATTTATCGCCGCCCGCCTGCTCAATTTCTCGTTTCGGGAAAAACTTTCGGAAAAAACCGCCGAACTCAATATCGGCAATCTTTTTGAAAAAATCGAGTATCTGACGACGGAAGGTCTTTACGGGGACTACATTTTACGGGCCTACTCCAAGGCGGAAATTCTCGAAGCCGAGAGCTTTATCGTTCCCGCGCGCGACTGCCTTTTTACGTTTTCCGGACTGGATTTGCTGCTCAAACGTTACGTTATCCGCACGCGCAAGCACGTTCCCGTGGAAACGCCGCAGGAAATGTTCCTCGGCATCGCTCTCCACCTCGCCATGAAAGAAAAAGAAAACCGCATGGCTTGGGTAAAACGTTTTTACGATATACTCTCGCGCATGGAAGTAACGATGGCGACGCCGACGCTCGCCAACGCCCGCAAGCCGTATCACCAGCTTTCGTCGTGCTTCATCGACACCGTTCCCGACAGCTTGGACGGTATTTACCGATCTCTCGACAATTTTGCCAAAGTTTCAAAATTCGGCGGCGGTATGGGCATGTATTTCGGAAAAGTGCGCTCGATCGGTTCGTCGATTCGCGGCTTTGAGGGCGTTGCGGGCGGGGTCATTCGCTGGATTCGTCTGGTTAACGACACCGCCGTCGCCGTCGACCAGCTCGGCGTGCGCACGGGAGCGGTCGCCGTTTACCTCGACGTTTGGCACAAGGACCTGCTCGAATTTCTCGCTCTTCGCACCAACAACGGCGACGAACGCATGAAAGCGCACGACGTTTTCCCCGGAATTTGCTATCCGGATTTGTTCTGGAAAATGGCAAAGGAAAATCTCAATCAGGACTGGTATCTGATGTGCCCGCACGACATTCACACCGTCAAAGGCTACCGCCTCGAAGATTTCTGGGGCGACGAATGGGAAAAACGCTACCGCGATTGCGTGCACGACAGCCGTATTTCCAAGCGCGCCGTTTCAATCAAAGACATCGTGCGCCTCATTCTGAAATCCGCCGTCGAGACGGGAACGCCGTTCGCGTTTAACCGAGACCTCGTCAACCGCGCAAACCCGAATCCGCATTCCGGCATCATTTATTGCTCCAATCTCTGCACGGAAATCGCTCAAAACATGAGTGAAATGAGCCACGTTTCCACGGAGATCACAACACAAGACGGCGAAACCGTCGTCGTCACCAAAACCAAGCCGGGTGACTTCGTTGTTTGCAATCTCGCATCGCTTTGCTTGGGCAATCTTCCGCTTGAAGACAAAAAATATCTCTCCGGTGTCGTTCGCACGGCGATGCGTGCGCTCGACAACGTCATCGATCTGAATTTCTTCCCCCTGCCCTACGCAGAAATCACGAGTCGCGGCTATCGTCCCGTCGGGCTCGGCGCGAGCGGCTGGCATCACGCATTGGCAAAACGTAAAATCCGCTGGGAAAGCCAAGAACATTTGGATTTTGCCGACGAAGTTTTTGAAACCATCAACTACGCGGCGATTGAAGCCTCCTGCGACAATTCAGCGGAAAAAGGCGCATACGGATTTTTTGAAGGCTCGGACTGGCAAACCGGAGCATTTTTCGAAAAACGCAACTACACGTCCGAACGCTGGCGGGAACTCGCCCTTCGCGTCCGCCAAAACGGAATACGCAACGGCTACCTGCTCGCCATCGCTCCGACGAGCTCGACAAGTATCATTTCGGGAACGACGCCCGGCATCGATCCCGTGATGAAGCGCTGGTTTCTCGAAGAGAAAAAGGGCTATATGCTCACCCGCACAGCCCCGGAACTTTCTCCGGAAACGTGGTGGTTCTACCAAAATGCGCACCAAATCGACCAAAGCTGGTCCGTGCGTTCCTGCGGTATTCGCCAGCGCCACGTCGACCAAGCGCAGAGCATGAATCTGTATATTACGAATGAATACACAATGCGGCGCGTGCTCGACCTTTATTTGCTCGCGTGGGAATGCGGAGTGAAAACTGTTTACTACGTTCGCAGCAAATCGCTCGAGGTCGAAGAATGCGAAAGCTGCTCAGCGTAAAAGTTGACCGATGAACATTTAAAATTGAGAGAAAAAATTAAGAAAATGAAAACACTTACCAAAAGCCCTTTGTTTAATCCCGACGGGGACACGGATGTCCGCCTCCGTCGCATGGTCGGCGGGAACACCACGAACCTGAACGATTTCAACAACATGAAATATCCGTGGGTTTCCGCGTGGTATCGCCAAGCGATGAATAACTTCTGGATTCCGGAGGAAATCAATCTCTCTCAGGACGCCAAAGATTATCCGCGCCTCGACAAAGCCGAACGCACCGCCTACGACAAAATTCTGTCCTTTCTTGTATTTCTCGATTCGATACAAACGGTCAACCTGCCGAACGTCGCCGAATACATCACCGCCAACGAAGTCAACCTTTGCCTGAATATCCAAACTTTCCAGGAATGCGTTCACTCGCAAAGCTACTCCTATATGCTCGACACGATCTGCTCACCCGAGCAGCGCAACGACATTCTCTACCAGTGGAAAACCGACGAACACCTGCTCCGTCGAAATTCGTTCATCGGAAACACCTACAACGCATTTCAGGTCGATAAAAACTTTTTCGCTTTCGTTAAGGTTCTCATCGCAAACTACATCCTCGAAGGTATCTATTTCTATTCCGGCTTCATGTTTTTCTACAACCTCGCACGCAACGGAAAAATGCCCGGATCCGCGCAGGAAATCCGCTACATTAACCGTGACGAAAACACGCACCTGTGGCTTTTCCGCAACATCATTTTGGAACTCAAAAAGGAAGAACCGGAGATGTTTACACCCGAACGCGTCCGGGACTATGCGGAAATGATGCGCGAAGGCGTGGCACAGGAAATCGCGTGGGGGCAATACGTCATCGGCGACAATATCCGGGGACTTACGCCGAAAATGATTTCTGACTATATCCGCTATCTGGGGAACCTGCGCTGGACGAGCCTCGGCTTCGAACCGCTGTTCCCGGGCTACGAAAAAGAACCGGAAGACATGGCGTGGGTTTCCTCCTACGCGAATGCAAACATGGTAAAAACAGACTTCTTTGAAGCGCGCTCCACTGCCTACGCGAAAAGCACCGCCCTCGAAGATGATTTGTAATCCCGATTTTTATCCAACACGGATTTCGCAGATAAAATCTGATGTTTTTAACGGAGAAGCGCCTTTCCCGGAACTTCTCCGTTATTTTTTCATCCGGCATTTCTTCTGTTTCCGGTTCCCGCGCGGCTCAGGCAAATTTCAATTTGCGTTTTCACGGGAATCGGAATTTCTTTGAAAAATCCATGAATAACGGCGAAAACAAGCCGATGCTCCGCATCGAAAAAGATTTCATCAGCGCACTTCCTCTCATGCAATACGAGGGCAAAATCGTCCTCGTCGAAGACGAAAAAACGGCGCAAAAAGCGGTGCGCGCACTCGCACGCGAAAAAATCCTCGGGTTTGATACGGAAACGCGCCCGAGCTTTCGTAAAGGCGCCGGCTACATGGTTTCCCTTGTGCAACTTTGCGGAAAAAAATGTGCCTACCTTTTCCGCTTGGACTTCTGCGGCGGCGTTCCCGTGCTTTTTCCCATTTTTGAAAATCCGAACATTCTCAAAGTCGGCGTCGCCGTCAAAGACGACGTGCTCCACCTGAAAATACGTGCGCCGTTTGACGATGCCGGTTTTGTCGACGCGAGCAAATTCACCCGCGCCGCGCGCATCGAAAACACCGGGCTTCGCGCGCTCACCGCGCATTTCCTCGGCGGCCGCATTTCCAAGGCGGCACAAGTTTCAAACTGGGCGGCAAAAGAGCTTTCACCGCAACAAATCGTCTACGCCGCAACAGACGCGTGGATTTCCCGCGAACTTTTCCTGAAACTTCAAAAACTCGGTATCGCGCCAAAGATAGAATCTGCCGGACCGATTTGCGCTACCGAGGAAACGGACGGAAAATCCGAACCTGTCGACCCTCCCGCGAAAACTTCCGGGAAAAAGAAAGCTCCGCAGCTGCGCGACGCAAAACCGCGTTCCCGCAAAAAAATTTCCGACTCCGAAAACGCCAAAAACACGCCGCGCCGAGAAAAAGCGGAAGAATCCGGAAACCGCAAACCGCGTCGCCGCCGACGCACCAAATCCTCCGTAGAAAAGAACTGATTTTTTCTCAAGAAAATCAGGAAAAACGGCGGTTGAGTTCCGCTCGCGAAATTTCAAAGAAGATTTTCTGCCCGTTGGGACTAACGTTCGGTTGGGACGATGCGAACAGCGCGCTCAGTAATTCGCGTAAATCGCTTTCTCCTTTCATTTCTTCGCGCCCTTGCAAAGCGTGCGATGCCGCAATGTGCGCGAGCGTCTCATGAGCGACGTTCCCGCGCGAAAATTCCGCCGGAAGCCGCGCAATACGATCCACCAAATCCCGCACGCACCGTTTCACATCGGCATCGGGCGAAAGCCAATCCGGAACTTCGATAATGCGGAAAAAATTGCGTCCGAATTCTTCAATGCAAAATCCGGCTTCGTTAAGCGTTTCCATATTTTGCAAAAGCACATCGGCAAGCACGGGTTCAAATTCTATCGGCTCGGGAATGAGCAGAATCTGGGCGTGCCGTTCCGCCTTGCGGAAACGCTCAAGCGCGCGTTCATACCAGATGCGCTCGAGAGCGAGGCGCGGATTTAAAACGAGCAAATTTTTTTCAACCTGAAAAAGTGCAAGTCCGTCGAAACGCCCGATAAAACGCCACGTCCGCCACGCGGGAACGGCGTTCGCCACGGGGGCGGGGAAAGGTTTCGTCGAAACCGTCGGCACAGGCTCCGGAGCGGAGGTCATCGCCCCGGCGCTCACGGGAACGGGATTTGCCGACACCGTTTCCTGCGCGGGTGCGATACTTCTCGCCGACAAAACCGCCGGTGAAACCGTCTTCGCCTGCGGCGAAGTTTCCCGTTTTTTCTCGGAAGCAGGTTCTGCGGAAACACGCTCCGGAGCGGAAATTCCGGAAAAATTCCCGCGCGCCATCGCGGGAACGGGCGGAGAATCCGGAGCTTCGTCCGCAGAGCCGACCGTTTTCAGCACGGCGGAAATGATGAGATTGCGCACGGCGGATTCGTTGCGGAAACGCACCTCGCGCTTCGCGGGATGCACGTTTACGTCTACCGCGTGCGGGTCAATATCAAGAAAAAGAAAAGCGAGCGGATAGCGCCCGCGCGGAATCAGCGTGTGGAAACTTTCGACCAACGAATACGCCATCGTGCGATTGTCGACGGGGCGACCGTTGACAATCGTCACCATTTCCGTGCGCGATGTGCGGCTCACGCCCGGCTTGCCGACGAGTCCGTAAACGCGCATCCCGATGCCTTCGCTTTCACAAAGCGGAACCAAATCCTCCGAAAGTTGCCGCCCCCAAATCGCCCCGACGCGTGCTCGCAAATCCGTTCCCGCCGGAGAACGAAAAATCTCCCGTCCGTTTTCCCAAAGCGTGAACGCTATTTCCGGATGCGCCACCGCATAGAGGCGCACGCAACGCGTGATATGCGCCGCCTCGGTGTTTTCCGTTTTTAAAAATTTCAAACGCGCGGGAACGTTGAAAAACAGTCCGGAAATTTCGATTCGCGTTCCCGCAGGCATGCCGACTTCGCGGCAATGACGGTATTTCCCGCCTTCGACCAAAATCTCCGCTCCGGCATCCGCCTCAGCAGGGCGCGTCCGCAAAACAAAGCGCGAAACGCTGGCAATCGACGGAAGCGCTTCGCCGCGAAAACCGAAGGAGTGAATCGTGTCCAAGTCCGTCGTTTCCCGAATTTTGCTGGTTGCGTGCCGTTCGAGTGCGAGCAACGCCTGATCGGGCGACATTCCGCAGCCGTTGTCCTCAATCGCCATGAAACTTTTTCCGCCGTTGCGAAACTCAATGACAATCCGCGTCGCTCCCGCGTCTATCGCGTTTTCGAGCAACTCCTTAATGACGGACATCGGGCGCTCAACAACCTCGCCGGCGGCGATTTGGTTGGCAACGTTGTCAGAAAGAATACGGATTTGTGCCATGAGAAACTGCTGGGGAAATTACGCCGATTCCGCGCCCTACGCAAATGATTTCACCGAAAGGAACAAAAGAGAAAGAAGGTTTTCTTTTTGTTATTTTTTGGGGAACGTAAAAGCATCGAAGATGCTTTACAAAAAAAAACATGCGAAGCGAGCAACACGAGCGAAGCTTGGGGGAAACAGGTAAAACAAAACCGCGCCGCGGGAACGGCGCCTTCGCTCCCCGACGCTCTCGCAGCGCAAAGAAACAAAATCTCGCGCAAATACAAAAAAAACGTTCCCGCGAATTGCTTCACGGGAACGCCAATCATATGAATCAATATATTACAGAAATTATTTGCGACGGCGACGCGCTACTACCAACGCCAACGCACCAAGTCCCGCAAGCATACCGAACGCCGAAGGTTCGGGGATGACGTTGTTACTAAGCTTTTGGACAGAAATATCATAAATTTTTTCAGAGCCGCCATTCGTCCAAAAACGAGAAGACCATGTTGCCGTTCCAAATCCCGTTTGCTCTCCCGTTTGCTCTCCATTAATCAACGAAGTCGCGCCATTAATAGCATCCGGACGATCGGCAAGCCCCGAAACCTTTTCACTTACGGTCGTAGCTCCATAAGTCAACGAAAACGTTCCTCCTTGGAAAGAACCATCATCAAGTACGTCCGCAACAAAGGAAATTGTAATCGCGTTGCTCTTTTGACCGGCGGTTAAAACATTCTCGATAACGAGATCTGTTTCGCTGAGAGCAATCCCACCGTCAGCTTGCGTTTTCAAAACATAGCCGGTTGCGCCCCCGCCGCCCTGCTTGGTGGTGGAGAACACCGCTTGATCGTCGGCAAGAGCAACATCGATGAGAGTAAACGACAAAGACCAACTTTCTAAAGTCAATTCAGCCCCCTCCCACGCAATATACCCATTGCCACTTTCGAGCTGGGCATTAGAGGGAGCCGTCAATGTCAACGAATCCGCGTTAGCAAAAGCTGTTCCTGCGGCGAGGAGTGCAGCAATCGTGATATATCTTTTCATTATCAGATGTTTGTTTGTTGTTGAAAAAGAAAAATTCGAGTCCGACGAAAACCGTTCCCGTCAAATATGGCTCAATTTCTTATTTTGATTCTCGCAAAAAAAAAAACTGCCTCTGCAAGCACTTTTTCACGAAATCCGAAAAAATCTTGGTGTTGAAAATAATTCCGTGTGGTTAGAAACTTTGCGCGTTCCCGTGGAAGCGGTTTGGAAACCGCTTCTCCACCCCCCCCCCAAAAAAAAAGTCAATGCTCCATTCGCGGCGCGGAATTACTGAACTTCTGGAGCGGCGACTCACTTTCGCTCGCTTGCCCCAAGCTATGTTATTGGTTTGCTTTCAGCGTGTGTTTTTACCCGGAAAAATGGAAGGGAAGACATTCTTGTCTTCCCCGCGCGACGGACGAATTTTCGCGGGAACGCTATTTCGTTCCCGCAATGATGAAGGTCAGGAGAGCTTCATTCCCATCTAAACTCCGTGTCTCCGTGAGAGATTTTGTTGTTCCCGTAAAATTTCGGCTGAAAGCCGTTCGGATTATAGCCCAACGGCAAGTTCGCGGGAACGCGAACGGCGCCTTGGGTCTGAGGACAAACAAAATTCGTCCTGTAAGGACAAAAGAAAAAATCCGAGAGCAAACCAAGAAAGTAATTCTGTGTTTTCCGTGCGTTCCGTGGTTCAAAAAACTTCGTGCGTCACGCGGAAGCGACAGGAGTGTCGCTTCTCCCATAAGATGTAAAAAATTAGGAATTAGGATTTTCTCGCATCCTTAAAAAACTTTGAGTTCTCTGCGTTGAAAATAATTCCGTGGTTTAGAAACCTCGCTTGGTCCTTCGAAACTTTAAAACTTGAGCGGGATTTTTTTGAAGCGTAAATTCGCGCTCATGGGTCTTTTTCGACGCAGCTCGTATTTTTTCGCACTTTGGATTTTGTGCGCCGCCTGTATTTTAATTCTATCAGTAATCGGTCGAATCGTTCTTTGGAAATTTGCCGCCGGAATTGATTTTTTCATGGCGGAAACCTGGGAAGCATGGTGCGTGGCGTTACGCTTCGACCTCATGGTTGCCGCCTATTTTTCCGCTCCGATTCTTTTCTGCTGGCTTTGCGCCCTTGCGTTCCCGCGCCGGAAAAATGTTTTTCTGCGCACGGGAACGGTGCTCACCTACATTTTCGGTATAATTTTTATCCTGATTGAAATCGTTAATTTCGGGTTCTTCTGCGAATATCGCGACCAATTCAACATTTGGGTCCTCGGCGTGGTGAACGACGACGCCAACGCGATTTTCGGCACCATCGCGGAGGAATATCACTGGGGGCGCTACCTGACGGCGGCACTCGCCGCAACCGGAATTTGGGTTTTCGGAATAAATTTTCTGGCAAAACGCGTATTTCGCTTTGTCGCCCGAAGGAACCGCAACCTCAAAACCGCCCTCGTTGTTTTTCCGGCATTTTTTATCATCGCCGTCATCTGTTATCGGGGCGGCGTTTCCCGGCGTCCGCCACGTCTGCGTGATGCTGCCGTTTGCGAAAACGACGCCGTCAACAAACTCGTGCTCAATCCTGCGTTCGCGCTCAAACACGCGGCAATCGATTCGTGGAAAATTTCTAACGGCGGCAAACAACCGGAATTCGTGAAAGACATCCGGCAACAGGCTACGTTAATTTACGGAGAACGCGCGGGAACGGCGGAAACGATTTACGATTTGATTTTAAAGAAAAATGAGCGCGCGTTCCCGTCCGCCCCGCGTCCGCGCCGAATCTATCTTTTCGTCATGGAAAGCTACGACCGCTGGCCGATGCGGGAAAAATACGCCGGGAACGATTTGTGCGACACTCTGCGCGCATTGGAAAATGCCGGCGCGTCTTCGGACAACTTTGCTTCCGCGTCCCACGGAACAATGCTCACGCTCACGACGCTTATGTCGGGCATTCCGCACATCGATGTCGCGCAGAACTACCGCCCGAACGGCGCCCGCGCGCTCCCGACCGCCACCGCAAAAATTTTCCGCTCTCTCGGCTACAAAACCCGTTTCGCATATTGCGGTTATGGGCTTTGGCAACACGTTGAAGACTACGCGCGAGATCAGGGATTTGACGAAATCGTCCTCGGGAGCGACGTCGAAAACTGTCCGGAAAAATACAAAGGCGAATGGGGTGTTCCCGACGGTTTTCTTTTTTCACATCTTGCGGATCTGGCGGGAAAAGACGGAGACGAGCCCGTGTTTACGCTGATTTTGAGCGCATCTTATCATCCGCCGTATAATTTGCCGTTGAAAGAACTCGGTTACGCCCCGGCAAATCTCTCGGGAAATATCGAAAAAATCAGCGACGGTTCCGTTCCGCTCAACACGTTTTCCCACTTCAAATACGCCGACCGGGAGCTGGGAAAATTCGTCGCCCGCGTTTCCGCCGAAGATCCGCACGCGATTATCGCCGTCACCGGAGACCATTTTTCCCGACATTTCCCGAGCAAAACGCCTACGCTCGACGAACGGACACAAGTGCCTTTCGTCATTGTCGGGAAAGACATTCCCGCGGGAACGCAACTTCCCTTCGGAACGCACGCAGACATCGTTCCGACGCTACTTTCTCTCTGCGCGCCGGAAGGATTTGTCTATCCGAGCTTCGGTGAAAACCTCTTTTCGGAAAAAGCCCGTTCCCGCGAATGTGCGCTCGGCGCGGGAGTCGTTCTTCACAAAAACGGAGGCTCGCTCTACGGGAACGCGAAAGTCCATTACGGCGAACGTGTTTCCGAAGAAACCGCCGCGCGCCGCGAAGCGCTCATCGACGCATGGCGCGCCCTCGCCTGGTTCTACTTTGAAAAAGAAACCCTAACCGAACGCAAATAAACGCAAATTCCAAAACCTCTTTTACTCCCGTTCCTTTGTGGTTAAAAAAAGCGCGGGGACGTATTAAGATTCCCCCATGGAAAAAAAGTATTTTCCTTTTACGGAAGACGTTACGACGGGCATCGCCGCACTCGGCGAAATAAAAATTATCGAACGCATTCGCGCCGCGTTTGACAAAATCTCGCCGCCCGCGCCGCGCGGGATCGGTGACGATTGCGCGGTTCTTCCCGCACTTCCGGAAAGTTTTCCCGCAAAAATTGCGGGAACGCCCAAGCGCCTTGTCACCACCGACAGCGTCATTTTTTCCAAACATTTTGACGAAAGCGTTTCGCCGGAAGATACCGGGAAAAAGCTGATTCGCCGCAACGTGAGCGACATTGCGGCAATGGGCGGCGTTCCCGCCGATGCCGTGCTCGCCCTCGTCATGAGCGGAGACGTTTCCGCCGCGTGGCTCGAACGATTTCTGCGCGGTGTCGCCGAGGCGTGTGCGGAATATCACGTGGAACTTTCCGGCGGCGATGTCGCTTCGGCTCCCGCAGCTCAATTTTTTTCCGCGACGCTTGCGCTTACCGGATTTTCCGAAAATCCGCTCCTGCGCACGGGCGCGCGCGAAGGCGATTTTCTCTATGTCACGGGAACGCTCGGCGGTAGCATTTTGAAAAAACATTTCGACTTTTGCCCGCGCATAGCCGAAGGACGTTTTCTCGCCGCCCTGACCGAAGGCACCGTGCGCGCGTGTATTGACGTTACCGACGGGCTTCTCAAAGACCACGCGACGCTCTTGCCTGCGGGAACACACGCCGAGTTTGACTTCGACGCGATTCCGGTTTCCGACGATGCTCGCACGCTTGGCGGGAATTTAATCCGCCGTGCATTTTGCGACGGCGAAGACTATGAACTGCTCATCGCCGTCGCGGGAACGCAGACCGATTTTTTTGAAAAAAGCTGGCGCGAAAACTTCCCGAAAACCCGAATTTCGCGTATCGCAAAAATCGTCTCCGGCACGGAAAACCCGGAGCTTTCCCGCCGCCTCGCAGACGCGCGCGCCTACGAGCATTTCGTTTCAACCAAAGTGAATCTCGACGCCTGAAACCGTTGCGCTAAAACAATCCGGAAATGAGTTGGCTCACGCTCAGAAAACCGCGTGCGACGAACTCCACCACGGGGCGAAAAATCATGCCGAGAAGAGGATTCTCCGGCGGAATGTTGATGGCGAGAAGCAAAATCCACCACGCGTTTCGCGCGATTTTATTAAACGTTTCCTCAGCCATTCCGACAGCGTAGCGCAACACGCGGGAACCGTCGAGCGGCGGAAGCGGAATCAGGTTAAACACCGCCAAACTGCAATTCACCATAACGAACATGAGGAAAAAATCGTAAACCGTTTCCGGAATCATTTCCGAATTCATTCCCCAAAGCACGCCGAAGATTACGGCTCCGACCAGCGCGAGCAGGAAATTCATTCCCGGACCGGAAAGCGTTATCAAAATATCGTCGAGACGACGCGTCTTTGAATTATTGAGAGAAACCTGCACGGGTTTTCCCCAACCGATGAGCCCGAACGGAAGCCCGCCGAACAACAGCGGAAGAAAAATCATCATTCCCGGAATCGCAAGCGTGCCGATCGGATCAATGTGCGCAACGGGATTGAGCGTCACGCGTCCCTGCGCACGCGGAAGCGTGTCGCCGCGCTTATCCGCCGTCCACGCGTGCCCGAATTCGTGAAGCGAAATACACAGCACAAGAACGATAAACTGAATCACAGCCCATCTCAGCAGCTCCAAAGATTCCATTAATTTCCCTCTTCTCTTTTGCGTTTAATGACTTCAAAAACCAGCCTGCGGGAACGCTCCAGCGCGGGAACGCCGACCGTTTCGCGCAACAGCGTATTTGCTTCGTCGATACGCCCGAGCTCGGCAAGCACGCGCGCGCGGTGAAGCGTCGCGGCTGCAAGCAATTCCGGCGATTTTTCCACGGCGGGCAAACGCGCTATCGAATCCCACATCGCCAACGCCCAATCCCAATCCGGATTTTCGACATCGTAAAACGATTCCGCTGCACGCCAACAATAATCCGGATTTCCATCGGAAAGAAATGCGGCAAGAAAAAATACGCGTTGCATATTTTCGTCCAGCTCTGCACGCGTCGGGAAACATTTTCCCGCGAGCAAAGCGTCGCGATGATCGCACAAAAATTCGCCGTAAACTGCGACGCTTTCCGCGTCCGGATTTTCGGAAAAACCGCGCCGAAAACGCGGGAACGCTTCCGTCGCCGCGCCGCGCGCGGCGAGAATTTCGGCGAGCAAAAATTGCGCGGGAGCAAATGTTTCGTCCAGCTGTTCCGCTTTCAGAAGCAACTTTTCCGCGCGTTCATTTTCCCCGCCGTCGTGCAAAAATTCCGCGAAGAAAAACAGCACGGGAACGGAATCCGGGAAACGTGCGAGAAGATTTTCAAAGCGTGCGGCAATATCGGCGGCACGGCGGGAACTCTCGTTTTGGGGAAGCGTTTCGGCTTCCGCATAAAATGCTTCGCGGCGCTCGGCAAGCGCAGTCAGTTCGGCAATTAACGTTTCGGTTTCGCGTTTGGAAATCAACGCATCCGCCTCAGAGGAATCGCTCGCCGGATTTTCCGTTTCCGCAAAAACCGGCAACGCGAAAGCACCGAAAACGGCGGAGAAAAACCAAATTTTTAATGCGCTACGCATTTTTTGACGCATCCCGCCTTACGAATTTTCGAATGACGAAATTTTCGCCGCGGAGCAGTTCCGTTCCCGCGTCGAAATTTTCTTCAAACGGCGGGAAAAACGCGTCTCCGTCAGGTTCGGCATCAATCGTTGTCAGAAAAATTTCCGAACAAAGCGGCAAAAGTTGGTGATAAATTTCAGCTCCGCCGGCGACGAAAATTTTCTTCTCCGGCGCGATATTTTCGAGTTCGGAAAGTTCGCGAATACAAAAAAGGTTTTCGCTCGGCGGCGTTCCCGCAGGCAGTTTTCCGGCGCGGGAAAGCACAGCGGTGATGCGCCCGGGAAGCGGTCGCCCGATGGATTCGTAGGTTTTGCGTCCCATCAGCAAAATGCCGCCCATCGTCGTTTGTTTGAAAAATTTAAAATCCTTGGGAACGTGCCAGGGAATCGCGTTCCCGTTGCCGATAACGCGATTTTTCGCCATCGCGGCGATGGCTGTGAGCGGGCGGGAAAAACTTTCAGAAGCGAGACGCATTTTCTTGGGAAAAATTAACGAACAGTGAATAGTGAATAACGCAGTGTTTAATTTTGCCGGAAGCAAAATTTTTAAGACGAAATTATTCACTATTCATTATTAGCTATTCACTAAAAATTAAACGGCGACGGGGGCTTTGATGCCCGGATGCGGATCGTAATTTTCGATGGAAATATCTTCGTAGCGGAACGCAAAAATGTCTTTCACGTCGGGATTGAGCTTCAGGGACGGGAGCGCGCGCGGCTCGCGGGAAAGCTGGCGGTTTACCTGCTCGAAGTGGTTGCTGTAAATGTGCGCATCGCCGAAAGTGTGAACGAAATCGCCGACGCCGAGTCCGCAGACCTGCGCGATCATGTGCGTAAAAAGCGCGTAGCTCGCGATATTGAACGGCACGCCGAGGAACAAATCCGCGCTACGTTGGTAGAGTTGGCAGCTCAGTTTACCGTTCCCGCCGACGTAAAATTGAAACAGCGTGTGGCACGGCGGGAGCGCCACTTTGTCAGCTTCGCCGGGATTCCAGCCGGAAACGATGAGGCGACGCGACGCGGGATTGCGTTTGATTTCGGCGATGAGATTGGAGATTTGGTCAACGCCGTCGCGCGCGAAGGAGCCGTCGGGATTTTTCGTTGCGCCGAAATTGCGCCATTGGTGTCCGTAAATCGGACCGAGGTCGCCTTCTTGGCGTCCGAAGCGTGCGCACTGCTCGGCAGTGCTCCATTCGTCCCAAATCGTGACGCCGCGTTCCCGCAACCACGCATTGTTTGTGTGTCCGCCGATGAACCAAAGCAGTTCCTGAATAATGGAACGCGTGTGGACTTTTTTCGTCGTAACGAGCGGGAAGCCTTTCGACAAATCGAAACGCATTTGCGCGCCGAAAATTCCGCGCGTGCCTACCCCCGTGCGGTCGCTACGGGTTTCACCGTTTTCAAAAACGTTTCGAAGAAGGTCTAAGTAGGCTTTCATTTCGAGAAGAAAGATTAAAGAGGCGTTTTTCACCCCATCCTTTAAGCTTTAAAAACACCCGTCATTAAACTTTCTTTGCGAGAGGAGCATCGGGCGAGAGCCGGCGTTCGCGGATGAGCGGCATCAGCTTATCGATAAACTCCTGCAACGTGCATGAGCCTTCGAGAGATTTATCCGCGCGGGAACGCACGTTGACCAAGCCGGCTTCCATTTCCTTGGCTCCGATGACGAGCATGTGCGGCACCTTGTCGAGCTCGGCGCGGCGAATTTTCGCTCCGAGCTTGTCGGAATGCTCGTCCACCGTGGCGCGGATTCGCAATTTACGGAGCTCGGCGACGACGTTTTTCGCGTGGTCGACAAGCCCGTCGTTAAGCGGCAGAACGCGCACCTGTTCCGGCGCGAGCCACGTCGGGAAATCGCCCGCAAAATGTTCAATCAGAATCCCGACAAAGCGTTCGAGCGAACCGAACGGCGCGCGGTGAATCATGACCGGGCGGCGCGGTGTGTTATCCGAAGCCGTGTAAGTTAAATCAAAGCGTTCCGGCAGGTTGAAATCGACCTGCACGGTGCCGAGTTGCCAGCCGCGCCCGAGCGTGTCTTTAACGACGAAGTCGATTTTCGGTCCGTAAAATGCTGCCTCGCCCTTTTCTTCGACCACGGGAACACCGAGCGTCGCAGCCGCCGCGCGGCAGGCATTTTCGGCACGTTCCCAATTTTCGTCCTTGCCGATGTATTTATCGGATTCGGGATCGCGCAAGCCGACGCGCACGGAATAATCTTTCATGCCGAGCGTCGTCAGAATGATGTTCACGAGCTCAAGGCAGGAACAAACTTCCTGGTGGATTTGGTCCTCGGTGCAGAAAATGTGTCCGTCGTCCTGCGTAAAACCGCGCACGCGGGTCAACCCGTTGAGTTCGCCGGATTGTTCCCAGCGGTAAACGGTGCCGAACTCGGCAAGGCGCACGGGAAGCTCTCGGTAGGAATGCGGTTGAGACGCGTAAAGTTTGACGTGGAACGGACAGTTCATCGGCTTGAGCAGGAAGCCGTCGAGCGTTCCCGCGTTGAGCAAATCCGAAAGATCCGCGCAGGTTTTGCCTTCTGCGGCAAGCGCATCGATTTGTTCCTGATCGATAACCGGGGTGAATTGCGATTCGCGGTAATACGGGAAGTGCCCGGATGTGCGGAAAAGGTCGAGATTTCCGATGTTCGGGGTGAAAACCTGGCTGTAGCCCTGACGGAAAAGTTCTTCGCCGATGAAGGTTTGAAGTTCTTGGCGAATAACGGAGCCGTTCGGCGTCCAAAGCACCAAGCCCTGCCCGACGGAATCGTCGATGGTGAAAAGTTTCAGTTCCTTGCCGAGTTTGCGGTGGTCGCGTTTTTTCGCTTCTTCAAGATTGTGCAAATACTCGTCGAGCTCGGCTTTGGACGGGAACGCCACACCGTAAATGCGCTGGAGCTGCTTGTTTTTTTCGTCGCCGCGGTGATACGCTCCCGCGATGGAGAGCAACTTCACGGCTTTGACTTGCGACGTGTAACGCACGTGCGGTCCCGCGCAGAGATCGAGAAATTCGCCGTTGCGGTAGAACGTAATTTTTTCGCCTTCGGGAATATCGGCAAGGCGACCGGGTTTAAATTCGCTGAGTGCCGGGGTTTCCGAAATCAGTTTTTCGGCTTCTTCGCGGGAAACCTCGAAGCACTCGAACTTCTGATTTTCCTTGGCGATTTTTTTCATCTCTGCCTCGATTTTTTCGAGGTCTTCCGCCGTAAATTTGTGATCAAGGTCGAAATCGTAGTAAAACCCGTTGTCCGTAGCGGGGCCGATATCGAGTTTGGCGTCCGGGAAAAGACGAAGAACGGCAGTCGCAAGGATATGCGCCGCGCTGTGACGAAGTTCCTGAATGGGTGTCATTGTTGCCATAACTGAAACTGAAAAATGAATTTTGAAAAATTGAATACATTTCCCGTGCCATTTGCAAAAACAAAGGGAACAGATTATGAACGCCGGCGGGCGCCACGCATAACAATTGTTGCCCTGCGGACAAAAAACGCACTAATATACTACCAAACAAGTAGTCTTTTATATTTTTCTAAACTCTTAACGCTTTTAAAATATGCCGGTTTTCATTTCTTCCGTAAATTGGAGCTTTTTTGTCGATTGGGTCGTCATTCCCAGCGTCGCCGTCACCTCGTTTCTCGCATGGAGAAATGCAAAAGGACTCAGGCGCCAGTTCTCATTAAGCCGAATTCATTCGGAAATAGACAAAATAAACGCCGAAACACTCGCCGTAAACATATGTCGTTGCCTGCAGGAAAGTGTTATGGCTCCGTTCAATATTTCTTCCGAAAAGGAAAAACAGAAAATATCCGTTTACGAAGCGGCGTGCGAGCGCACGCGGGGATTTGATACGGCGGTAAACTTGCCTCACGAACTCGTAAACGTTTTGAGGGCGTTCATCCGTCTGTTTGAGAAAATCCACAACGAGCAATTCATATCAAATGCGGACAGAAACGTGCTTCTCGCCAAATTGTGCACCGCGAAAAAACACATCGGAGTTCTCATCCACTACGCAGAAGGAGCTCAAAACATTTCCGGAAAGGAAATCCGTTTTCTGAAAATCATGGAGAAAATCTACGGAATATACGGGAAATGCGGCGTGGCGGAAGAAACTTACTACAAAATGAACATTTCTCCTCCCTTGATTCCGTATGAATAAAAGAAAAGACCCGCATTTCTGCGGGTCTTGAAAGTGGTAGCCGGTGCAGGACTCGAACCTGTAACCAATTGATTAAGAGTCAACTGCTCTACCATTGAGCTAACCGGCCAAAACAAAAATTGTTCGGACAAGATGGACTTTTCCGGCGAGGCAGGCAAGCCTTTTTTGAAAAAAAGGGGGAAACGATGTATCAAACCGCGGGAACACCGCCGTATGCAGATTCCCATTCAATCACCGTTCCCGCACGCAACGACCCGGGAACGTCAATCAGCCGCTGGTTGGAAGAACCCCGAAAACGCAGATTTTTTGTATCGCGCAACGCCAAGACAAACGGTCCGTCCACGAGCACGTCAATCCACGGAAGCAGTCTCGACATCTTTTCGTCCGCAAGAATTTCCTCAAAGCGGAATCCGGTGTAGCACCAGATAGTTTTTCCCGGTGTTTCCGCCTTTATCAGTTGCGCCAATTCCGAAAAACCCTCGACCTGATACAGCGGATCACCGCCCGTAAACGTGATATCCGAATCCGGGGATTCCTCGAGAATCGCATCAAAAATTTCGCGCGGAGACATCGGCGTTCCCGCGGCAAAATCCCATGTTTGCGGATTATGGCAGCCCGGACAATGGTGCGAACACCCGGCGCAATAAATGCTGGTGCGAAGCCCAGGACCGTCCACAATCGTGTCAGGCACAATCCGAAGAACTCGAATATCCATTTTATGCGTGTGCCGGACGGGAGGCGGGAACGCCGCTCGCCGCCCGGCAACAATTTCGATTAGTCGTGTTGAACGCGGTCGCGAAGTTCTGCGAGCTTGGCGTTGTTCCAACGCGAAGTCGTGCCGACGAGATAGCCCGTGATGCGCTGAATCGTGTCGATGTTCTTGCTACCGCAAAGTTTGCACTGGTCGTAATTTTCTTCGACATTTTCGTCGCCGCAATCCATGCAACGATTACGCGTGTGATTGACGGACGCGTAACCGATGTTGTGTTTGTCCATCAAATCGACGATGGAAGAAATCGACTCCGGATTCTTCGTCGCATCGCCGTCGATTTCGACGTAGAAAATGTGACCGCCGCGCGTGAGGTCGTGATACGGCGCTTCAATGCGCGCCTTGTGTGTCGCCGAGCACTTGTAATACACGGGAACGTGATTGGAGTTCGTGTAATATTCGCGGTCGGTAATTCCCGGAATTTTTCCGTAAACTTTCTGGTCGAGGCGCGTAAAGCGACCGGAAAGTCCTTCCGCCGGAGTGGCGAGCACGGAGTAATTGTGCTTGTAGAACTCGCAGTAGCCGTTAACGCGGTCTCGCATATGTGTAACGATACGCAAACCGAGTTCCTGTGCGCCTTGATCTTCGCCGTGGTGCTTACCGATGAGCGCGACGAGCGCTTCCGCCAAGCCGATGAAGCCGATCCCGAGCGTCCCTTGGTTGATTACGGATTCGATCGTGTCGTTCGGAGCGAGCGCGTTTGAACCGACCCAAAGCGCGGACATCAACAGCGGGAACTGCTTCGCCAACGCCGTTTTCTGGAATTCAAAACGCTCGTGAAGTTGCTTTGCCGTGGTATCGAGAACCGCGTTCAGTTTTTCAAAGAAATGCGTGATGCGCTTTTCCTGCTCGGGAACGTCGCGACATTCGAGCGCCAGCCGCACGAGATTGAGCGTCGTGAACGAGAGGTTCCCGCGCCCGATGGAGGTTTTTTCGCCGAAGCGATTTTCGTAAACGCGCGTGCGGCAACCCATCGTCGCCGTTTCGTAAATGTAGCGCTGCGGATCGTCTTCTTTCCACTTTTCGTGTTGGTTAAACGTCGCGTCGAGATTGAGGAAGTTCGGGAAGAAACGGTGCGCCGAAACCTTACACGCAAGCATATAGAGGTCGTAGTTGCGGTCCGTCGGAAGATAGCTCACGCCGCGTTTTTTCTTCCAAATCTGAATCGGGAAAATCGCCGTAGCGCCGTTCCCGACGCCGCGATCCGTCGTCAGCAAAATTTCGCGGATAATGCAACGGCCTTCCGCCGACGTGTCCGTCCCGTAATTGATGGAACTGAAAACGACTTGGTTCCCGCCGCGGGAATGAATCGTATTCATGTTGTGGACAAATGCTTCCATCGACTGGTGCACGCGTTCCACCGTGCGGTTAATCGCGTGCTGCATCAGGCGCTCGTCGCCTTCGCAGGCGCTGAGCGGACGTGCAAGGTAATCCTTAATTTCCGCATTGTAGAGGCGGGAAAGATCTTCGCCCGTGTAAGATTCGAGCTGCTTCACTTCCTCGATGTAGCTCTTGCGAACAAAGGGCGCGAGGTAAAAGTCAAATGCCGGAATCGCCTGTCCGCCGTGCATTTCGTTCTGCGCCGTTTCCATCGAAATACACGCAAGAATGCTCGCCGTTTCAATGCGCTTTGCCGGACGGGATTCGCCGTGCCCCGCAAAAAAGCCGCCGTTGAGAATTTTGTCGAGCGGGTGCTGGACGCAAGTCAGGGATTTCGTCGGATAGTAATCCTTGTCGTGAATGTGAATGTAGCCTTTGCGCACGGCTTCTTTCACTTCCGGAGAAAGCAGGTAGTCGTCGACAAACGGCTTCGTCGTTTCGCTGGCAAACTTCATCATCATTCCCGCCGGCGTATCCGCATTCATGTTTGCGTTTTCGCGGGTAACGTCGTTCGCCTTCGCCTCAATGATTTCGAGGAAAATATCACGCGTTTTCGCCTTGCGGGCGACGTTGCGCTGCTCGCGGTAAGCAATGTATTTGCGGGCAACGTCTTTGCGCTCCGACTTCATCAATTCGTTTTCGACAAGGTCCTGAATCGCTTCGACCGACATCGATTCATCGCCGTGATATGCGATACGCTGCGCAATCTGCATCGCAAGCGCGATATCTTCGCCCTGCTCCGTTGCGAGCATCGCCTTTTGGATGGCTCCGATAATTTTATCCGTGTGAAATCCGACCTTGCGGCCGTCGCGCTTTACTACTGTGAGGATCATAAGGGTTTTACTGGGTTAAATGCTAAAAATGAGGTGTTTTTCCGTCGTTCCCGCAAAGCGGAATTGACGCGAATGAGACAAAAAACTGTCGGCGGCGCGTTCCCGCGCAACAAAAATTTACTCACATTTTTTCTTTCGCTTAACCATGCGGTTTTGCCTCGAACCGACATTTTTCGACTTGACGGAAAACCCGCCGAAACGTCATTCATATCTATAAATTTAAATATTTTAATTATTAAATATTTGAGAAATAAACTTTTGAGGAAATTTGTATCGATCTCGGCTTCCGTTCCCGCGAAACCCTTTGTTTAAGCGGAAAAGAGAAATACACGCCAAGTTCACGATTTCTTTTTTGATGAAAAAACTTCCGCCTTTCGCCGCTTCCCTTTAGAACATTTCCGATTTGTGCGTTATGAAGAAAAACGTTCCCGCAGAATTTGCCTTTGAAGAACTCTTGGAAGAAACCGCCGAACACCTGAAAGTGCTCGGGCATCCGCAACGACTCCGGATTCTCGATTTTCTGCGCGAAAACGGAGAATCGCGCGTCGGAGAAATCGTTCGCAAAACCAAACTTCCGCAAGCCGTCGCCTCGCTCCATCTCAACAAAATGCGCCGAAGCGGGCTCGTCATTTCCCGCCGCGACGCACGCGAGGTTTACTACTGGATTGCGACGGAAATCGCGCAAGTCGTTGCCGACGCGCTCCACCGGAAGCACGACCGCGCGCTCGGACTCGACCCGCTGAAATAAAGCGCACGAAAACTCGCGGGAACACCGAAAATAATTTGTCTTTTCTCCATTTCTATCTTGCTGAAACAATCTAAGAAAAAGAGAATAATTTGTTCCGATAAGAACGCTCTTACGGGAACGACTGTTACAAAACCATGAAAATCACAGAAACACTTTTGCTACGGGATCAACATCCGTGGATTAGAAATCTGAAGCGCACCGCGTTTTTTGCGGTTCTGCTTTCTTTTACTCTTTGGCTCGCCTACGAATTTGAATTCTTCCTGCGAGCGGACTGCCGTTGGATTTTCCCGGGTGTTCCGGAAGGCGTTCCGCAAAATATCCGTTCCCGCATTCCGTTCGTCGCGCTCGGCGTCATTCCCTGCCAACTTTTGGCGCTGTATTTTTCGGGAATGTTTCGTAGCGTTTTCTGCTATTTCCGTATTCCCGAGATGGCGCGCGTTTTCGTTGCGCTCACCATCTGCTTCATCGTTACGTTCTTCTGCATTCGTATCGTGTTGACGGATATGGGAATCATCAACTCCGGCGTGCATTCAAGTGTTCTGGTTATTGACTACTTCCTCTCCGTGCTCGCTGTCTGCGGAATTCGCGTTGCTGCGCGTATGCGTTGGGAGCGGAAAAAGGAGCCGGGGGAAGAACCGGCGGAATCCGCAACCTGCACGCGTGTCGCGATTTTCGGAGCCGGAGATGCCGGCTCAAATCTGGCGACAATGCTTCACGCCCGCCCGAGCCTCGGAAAACGCGTGATGTTCTTCTTGGACGATAACCCGGAGAAAAACGGAATGCGCGTCGTCGGGCTTCCCATTTTCCAAATGTCCGATGATTTGTCCGTTCTGCGGGATCGCTACAAAGTTTCCCAACTGATTCTGGCAACGCCGAGCGGAAGCGTCCGCCGTTCCCGCGAAGTCACGGAAATCGCAAAAAAAGCCGGGCTTTCCGTCATGCGCGTTCCCGGAATGGAAGATTTGGTTGCCGGACGGACGATTGTTTCCGACCTGCGCGAAGTTGCACTCGAAGACCTGCTTGAGCGCCCGCCGACGGTTTTGGACCGCCACGCCATCGTAAATATGCTTTCCGGTAAACGGGTTTTGGTCACGGGCGCCGGCGGCTCCATCGGTAGCGAAATTTGCCGGCAGGTCGCGGCAAGCTCTCCCGTGCAACTCCTTCTCGTCGAACAATGCGAAGTTTTGCTCTATCAGATTGAACAAGACCTGATTCGGCGCGGTTTCGGCGGCATCATCAAGCCGCTGATTGCCGACATTACGGACCGCCAGCGCATGGAGCAGATTTTTGAACGCTTCCGCCCGGAACTCGTCTTCCACGCCGCCGCGCACAAGCACGTCCCGATGATGGAAAGCCAACCTGCGGAAGCGATTAAAAACAACGCTCTCGGCACCGCATCTCTTCTCGAACTCGCCTCCAACGCGGGAACGGAAGCCTTTGTTCTCATTTCAACGGACAAAGCCATCAACCCGACCAACGCGATGGGCGCATCTAAGCGTCTCGCCGAAATCATTTTACAGGCGAATTCCCGCCGCCCCGGAAACAGCACGCGCTTCATGGCGGTGCGCTTCGGAAACGTTCTCGGCTCTTCCGGCAGCGTAATTCCGCACTTTAAACGCCAAATCGCGGAAGGCGGTCCCGTAACCGTTACGCATCCCGATATCAAGCGCTATTTCATGACGATTCCCGAAGCCGTCGGGCTCGTCCTGCAAACCGCCGTCATCGGCAAAGGCGGAAGCATTTACGTTCTCAATATGGGAGAACCGGTAAAAATCATCGACGTCGCGCGCCACCTGATTCGCCTCAGCGGGCTTCGCCCCGACATCGATATCGAAATCAAAATTTCCGGACTCCGCCCCGGCGAAAAACTTTTTGAAGAACTGAAAACCGAGGGCGAAGAATTTGAGCCGTCCGGGCATTCCCGCATCAGCCGCTTCATTTCCACGCCAATGGATTACGAAAAGCTGGAGGATTTGCTCGAGGCGCTTCGAAAAATCGTCCAAAAACAATCCCGCAACGAAATCAAGCGGGACATTCGCCTCATCATTCCCGAATACAAACCGTATCTGGACTGACGCTCCGCGTTCCCGCCAATGCCCGACTCTTTCTCAACTCTCACGCCGCACTTCCGGAGTTTTTCGGATATGGCGGCGTTTTCTCAAACTCAAAATTCGCGTCCCGTTCATCTCGGAATCGGCAACTACGACGGCTTTCATCGCGGTCATCGCGCCATTTTTCAAAAAGCTCAAGCTGCGGCACGTGCAAACGGCGGAATCGTCGGCGCGCTCACTTTCGCCCCGCATCCGGAAGTTTTCTTTCGCGGGAACGGCGCCGTCCGGCTGATTTTTTCGCGGGAACGCAAAGACGCACTCTTTGCCGCCGCCGGACTCGATTTCGCCGTCCACGAGCCGTTTTCTCAAGCACTCGCCGATATCGCGGCAGAAGATTTTGTCCGTTTTCTCAAAGAAAAATTTCCCTCGCTGAGCGGACTTTACGTCGGCGACAATTTCCGTTTCGGAGCGCGCCGCCGAGGCGATGTCGCCCTCTTGGAAAAACTCGGAAGCGCCGCCGGAATTTCCGTCTGCGTCGTCCCGCCCGTCAGTTACCTCGGAGAACGCATTTCCAGCACACGCATCCGCGCGGCGCTCACCGACGGAGAAATAGCGAGCGCCAACGCGATGCTTGCCGAGCCATACTCGTCCTCCGGTATCGTCATTTCCGGAAACCGACTCGGGCGCACTATCGGCTTTCCGACGCTGAATCTCGAGTGGAATCCGGAACTCCGCCCTCGCCTTGGCGTTTACTGCGCACGTGTAAGCGTTCCCGCGACGGGGCAAGTTTTTCACGGTGTTGCCAACTACGGCGTGCGCCCGACGATTACGAGCGGAGCCACTCCCGAGCCGCTTCTCGAAACGCATCTCTTGGGCGTTCCCGCAGGAACGCCAATTCCGACTTATGGCGATTTCATTCGCGTGGAATGGTTGGATTTTCTGCGTCCGGAAACCAAGTTTCAAAGCATCGGAGAGCTGAAAAACCAGCTCGAAGCGGACGCGCGCGCCGCCGCCGCACGAAAAGAGATTAAAGTTTAAAGAAGCGAAAAAAACGGGAGAAGCGACACTCCTGTCGCTTCTCCCGTTTTTTTTTCTATTTAAGTTTCAGCGTTCGGAGAAAGTTGCGTTGACGAAATCCGCGAACGTCTCAAACAACGGAATATTGTTTCCCGACAAATACGCTTTCGCGGCATCGTCAATCGGCTTTCCCGTCGCCACGGCGGCGGAACGGATTCCTGCATTGACTCCCGTTTGCCAATCGGATTTGCGGTCGCCAACCATCCAACACCGCGCGGGATCGAGTTGCGGGAACGCCGCAAGCTGTTCTAAGACAAATGCCGGCTCCGGCTTGCGATATTTCGACGGCTGATCCGGCGCTTCCGGGGCCACGCCGCACGCGGCAAAATCCTCCGCCCGCACGCCGAGCAATTCGACAAAGCGACGGTGGCACGCCTCGTAATCCGCCATCGTGAAAAAACCGCGCCCGATTCCGCTCTGATTTGTCAGCAAAAAGAGTTTGCACCCGGAATCAAGCACGCGGCGAACGGCTTCCCGCGTTCCCGGAATCAGTTCCACTTTTTCCGGTTCGTGCAGATAGTCTTTATCGAAAATCAGCGTTCCGTCGCGGTCCAAAAAAAGAGCCTGCGGCGGAACGGAAATTTGAAAATCGGAAGATAAGGGCTGAAAGTCGTTTGTGTGCATGAGATTCAATCCGTTTGTTTTTCAAAAAAAATTCAAGGAACCTCGCACGAACGAACTTCCGGCTTCCTACTTCTTAACGGCGCGGTGTTCCCGGAGCCGTTTTGATTTCGACGATGTCGTGCGGAGCGGATTCTCGCTGACCCGCCGGCGTAACGCGAATGAAACGCGCACGTTCCCGCAACGTTTTCAAGTCCGGCGCGCCGAGGTAGCCCAAGCCGCTCTGAACACCGCCCGCGAGCGTAATCAAAATCTGATCCACGCTACCGGAAACTTCCTTGAGCGCTTCGACGCCTTCCGCCGCGACTTTCGTCACCTTGCTGTTGCGCAAGTCGTGCCCGTAGCGCGCTGCCGAGCCGTGGCGCATCGCTTCAAGCGAGCCCATGCCGCGGTATTCTTTATAAAGTTTGCCGTTGATTTCCATGATTTTCCCCGGTGCTTCCTTGCAACCCGCAAGCATGCCGCCGAGCATCACGCAATCCGCCTGCGTCAAAGCTTTTACGATGTCTCCGGATTTCGTGATTCCGCCGTCCGCGATAATGCGCACGCCTTTTTTCTTTGCCGCCTGCGCGGAAACGTAAAGCGCCGTAAGTTGCGGAATCCCGACGCCGGCAACGATGCGCGTCGAGCAAATCGAGCCCGGTCCCTGACCGATTTTGACGGAATCCGCTCCCGCGTCCGCCAAAAATTCAACGCCTTCTCCGCTCGTCACGTTCCCGGCGATAATCGTCAGTTCCGGGAAATGGCTACGCACAAAACGCACGCATTCGCCGACGCCCGCAGAGTGCCCGTGCGCCGTGGAAATAATGACCGCGTCAACGCCGACGGAAACAAGGTTGGAAACGTGTTCGTTGAGCGCGTCGTAATTCACGCGTCCGTCCGGATAGCGCGGCACGGCGACGGAAGCGCCGCAACGCAGGCGGAAATTTTCGTCGCGCGACGGACGAATCGCGTCCGTTCCCGCTTCATCGCGAATGCGTTCGATATCGGAAAGCGTAAACAAGCCGCGAAGTTGTCCCTTTTCGTTGACGACAAGGAGCTTGTTCGTGCCGATGTGTTCGAGGAAAATACGGTCTGCGGTCGCAATCGGATCGCCGCCGAGGTCTTTTTCCTGAATCGTCAGCACCTGTTCCCGCGGAATCATCACGTCGCCGACTTTGTGTGCGGCGTGGCGGCTTTTGACGACGCCGCCTCGGAGCAAACCGAGCAAAGTTCCGTCTTTGTCGACCACCGGGAACGAGGAGAAATTGTAATCGTTCGCTTCAATCATCGCGAGCACGTCGCCGACGGTGATGTCTGCGGGAACGGTCGCCGGGCGGTCAATCATCCCGTGAATGTAGGTTTTGACGCGGCGAACTTTTTCGATTTGGTCGGCGTTCGACATGTTGTAGTGAATCATGCCGATCCCGCCGTGAAGCGCCATGGCGATCGCCATCGTCGATTCCGTAACGGTGTCCATGTCGGCGGACATAATCGGAAGCGAGAGCGAAATTTTGTCGGAAATCGTCGTGTCGAGGCGCGTCATGCGCGGGAGCACGTCGGAGAAGCACGTCGCGAGCGAAACGTCGTCGTAAGTCAAACCCGTTCCCGCGTTCGCGGCAAAAAAGTCGTCGGAATTCTTGTAGAACTGATCGTCAATGTGCATTGCCATAAGTAACCTTGTTGCCGACGTATCTTATTCCGCAGGAAAAACCGGCGCAACAGGAAAGTTTTTGAAGTGCCCGGCGACGAAGGCAAAAATGCCTCTTAAAACCACGAAAGCGACTCGGCGAGCCCACCTTCGCGGTTGGAACGCTTCCACGCAGCGGCGAAGGCATCTTTTATCGGACCGCACATCTCGGCTTCGACGGCGGCGAGCGCTCCCGCATCGTTTCTCAAAAACGCTTCCGCCCGACGCAAGGCGGCGTCCGTCATTTTTAATGCTACGGAAAATTCCTCCGCCCATACCTGTTGCCGAATCGTTTTCTCCGAAATTTTTGAAAAAATCTTCATCACGCACGCGAGCTCGGCTTGCGCGGCGGCGACTTCTTCTGCGGGAACGCCCTCCATGACTTTTTCAAATGCTTCGCCTTTCGCAAAAAACATTTCCCGCGTGATGCTCCGATTCGTAATTTTTTTGGAAATACAATCGTCGAGTTTCCCGAAGCGGAAAAGCGCTTTCGCGTAATCGTCGGGCGAGTTTTCCAAAAACCGACCGAGAATTTCGGAAAAATGGTCCTCGCTCACATCGGCGTTCCCGCTCCACATTTCCTCCGCCGCAAAAATCAGCGGAAGCCAATTCGCACAAAACGGATTGTGGTAGCCGAAATCGCCCCAAGTCGTGAGCAAAACTCCGGTTGCGCAGTGCTTTTTCGCGGCGGCGCAGGCTTCGCGGATATTCTGAATCGCATTTGTTTGGCGCGTGCCGAAACTCAGCCACGACGACGTTCCCGGCGCGAGGTAAAACTCGCCGTTCCCGCCGGCTTTTTCGAGCGCAGTTTTCACGCGGGAACACTGATCGTCAAACGGGTGTCCCGCATCGTAGCCCCAAATCACGGGAATTGTGTTTTTCAAAAACGCCGACGGGATTTCGCCCGATTCGCCGAGCAAAACATCGCCCCAAAACATCATTTTTTTGCCGTGAGCTTCGACGCGCTTTTTCAGCCGCGCCATGTGTTCGAGGTAAACGGCGCGCTTGCCGTGTTTTTCGCAAAGCTCACGGGAACGCCCTTGCCCGAGCTCCCACGGCTCGTCGCCGCCGATATTAAATTTGTCCGACGAAAAATTCGGGAGAAATTCGCCGTAAAGCTCGCCCATGAAATCTGCCGTTTCCTCGCACGCGGCAAGCGTTCCCGCGACGCGCTGCATTTTAAAAATCGCGTGGAAAAAGCCGTTCGGGCATTCCGCCAGCGGCTTGTATTTTGCGTGCTTGAGCCAGCGCTCAACGTGTCCGAACGAATTTAAATTCGGAACAAGCTCGATGCCGTGTTCCCGGCACAAGCCGTCCAAATCTTTCAGATTTTTCGCCGTCAGCGGCGACGCGTCGCGCCAAACTTCTTCGTGATTTTTGAATTCATACGTATGCTCAACGTAAAGTTGAAGCTGGTTGTAGCGAAGCCGTGCAAGCGTTTTTACCAATTCCCGCAACGCAGACATTTTCGGCACACGCCCGCGCGAAACATCAAGCATAAACCCGCGCACGGGAACGTCCGGCCAATCCTCAATAACGCAACACGGAATATTGTGCGCGCCAAAGTTTTGCAGAAGTTGCTCAAAAACCAAAACTGCGCTGTCGAACCCGAGCTGATCGCCGTTCCCGTGACGAATAAGAATTTTCCCGCTTTCGGAAATTTCCAAACGAAAATGTTGATTCGAAAAATTCCCGTCTTCGACATTTTCCCAAAAATCCTCATCTCGGGGAGAAAACACGCCGCCGGTCAGCGTCGTTTTTTTCGGCGGAGGAAAAATATTCAGCGGATTGGTGTGGCTCATTTCAAAAAATTCCGAGCAGAAACCTACAAAAAAAAACGCGTTCCCGCGACGCAAATCACGGGAACGCATTTTGAAACGCCGACCGATTCTTATTTCTTCAAAAGACCTTGGCGGTCCATTTCTTCGGCGATTTGGATAGCGTTGAGCGCCGCGCCCTTCCAGAGCTGGTCGCCGCAAACCCAGAGCGCAAGCCCGTTCTCGAACGCCGTGTTTTTGCGAATGCGCCCCACGCCGCATTTCACCTTGTTTTGGTAGAACAACGGCATCGGATAAACCTTGTTCGCGGGATCGTCCTGAACTTCCGCGCCGGAAAATTCCGAAATCGCCTTGCGCGCGGCTTCCGGCGAAACCGGTTTTTCAAATTCCGCATCGATCGAAATCGAGTGCGCACGAAGCACGGGAACGCGCACGCAGGTGCAAGTGCAAACAAGCTCCGGAAGTTCCATGATTTTGCGTCCTTCGTTGAGCATTTTCATTTCTTCCTTGGTGTAGCCGTCTTCGAGGAAGGAATCGACGTGCGGAAGCAAATTAAACGCAATCTGGTAGGGATAAACGTTGCTTTCGACCGCGTCGCCCGCGACCCACGCCCGAACCTGATTTTTCAGTTCTTCCATCGCCGCTGCGCCCGTTCCCGAAACCGCCTGATACGTCGATGCAAAAAAGCGCTTCAGCCCGAACGCTTTGTGGAGCGGATAAAGTCCCATGAGCGCAATCGCCGTCGAGCAATTCGGGTTCGCGATAATGCCCTTGTGATCCTTCAAAACGTGCGCATTGATTTCGGGAACGACGAGCGGCACATTCGGATCCATGCGGAACGCCGAGCTGTTGTCGATGACGATGCAGCCGCGCTTCGCCGCTTCCGGAGCAAGCGCCTTGGAAATGCTTCCGCCCGCAGAGAAAATCGCAAAATCCAAACCCTCGAACGCTTCCGGAGTCGCCTCGCGAATCGTCCACGTTTTGCCGCCGAATTCAATCGTTTTACCCGCACTGCGCGCAGATGCCAGCGGGCGAAGCTCCGCCACCGGGAAATTTCTCGACGCGAGCAACGCAAGAATTTCTTGCCCGACCGCTCCCGTCACGCCTACGATACCGACTTTGTATGCCATATGTTGTCTTCTGAAAAAAATTTAGAAAAAAAAGGGAACGCAAGAATGCTCCTCGCCGAGCTGAAACGCAAATGCGAAATACTCGGCGTTCCCGCATTGCCGGACGCGCTCGTCGCCTCCGTTCCCGCGCAACGCCTGTGGCATTTTCGCGAAGAAAATCTCGTCGCCGAATACAAAATTTCCACCTCACGCGCCGCACCGTCCTGCATCGAAAATTCGCTCGGCACACCCGACGGGCTTTTTTCCGTTATCGAAAAAATCGGCGCCGGCGTTCCCGCGGGAACCGTTTTCAAAGCCCGCGTTTCTACGGGAATGCACTTTTCCGAATTTTTGAAAAACGCGCCCGACGAAAATTTAATCACTTCCCGAATTCTCCGCATTCAGGGCGAGGAAGACGGACACAATCGCGGCGGGAACCGAGACACGTATTCACGTTTTGTTTACATTCACGGAACAAATCAGGAACACAAACTCGGCACGCCGAACTCGCACGGCTGCCTGCTTCTCGGGAACGCCGACATCATCGCGCTCTTCGACGCGCTGCCCGCCACGCCTGCGGGAACGCCCTGCGCACGACTCCTTGTTTCGCTCTAACGAGCGAAACAAGCGCCAAGCGCAAAGCATCGAGTATCAAGCCTTTCGAGAACGAGTATCGAGCGACAGGTTAATCGTAACAGGTAACAAAAACGCGGTGAGAACCTGTCACTTGTCCCCGTCCCCCCGTCTCCAAATAGGAATTTGCCTTCCGGCAAATTCCTATTTCTTTTCCGGGCGCGGGAACAGAATCGCCTTTGCGCCGAAAGTTTTTCCGACGAGCGAATTTCCCCACGTTTGATTTCCGGCAAACTGCGTCGCGGGAACGCCGCCGAGCAATTCCTGAATCTTTGCGGAAATTCCCGGCATCACCGGCGTAAGCGCAACGGCGGAGAGGCGCAGACCTTCCGACATCACGGCGAGCGAGGTTTCCAGCTTCGCGCGGTCGGCGGGATCGTCGGACTTCGCGAGTTTCCACGGCGCACGCGTGTCGGCATAGCGGTTAATCCCGCGAATAAACGCCCAAAGCGCATCGAGCGCGTTACGATAATCAAGTTGCGCCGCCAAGCCGTGATACTGACGCTCCGTTTTTTCCCAAAGTTCGCGCAATTCCTGCTCCGGAGCCTCATCGACCGTCGCCGCCGGAGAAACGCTCCCGCAGTAATTTCCGGTCATGTTCAAAACGCGGTTGACGAGGTTGCCCAAGTCGTTCCCGAGGTCGCTTTTGTAGCGCGACATATAAAGCGTTTCCGAATATTCGCTGTCCTGCCCGACCGCCATTTCGCGCATGACGAAGTAGCGGAACGCGTCCGGACCGAATTCCTTCGCGAGCTCAAGCGCCGTTTTTTCCTTCGGAGCATCCGCATCCGCTTCGGTTTTTGTTTTGGACACCTTGCGCCCGGCGGAAAGCCACCAGCCGTGGGCGACGATTTTTTTCGGAAGCTCAATCCCCGCCGCGTGCAACATAATCGGCCAGTAAACCGCGTGCGGCGGCACGAGAATATCTTTCCCGATAACGTGAATATCCGCCGGCCAGCATCCTTTTTCGAGCGAAGCCGAATAATAATTCGTAAGCGCGTCAAACCAGACATACGTCACGAAATCTTTGTCAAACGGCAACTCAATGCCCCACGACAAACGTTCCTTCGGGCGCGAAATGCAAAGGTCCGAAATCGGTTCCTTCAAAAATTCGACCACGTTTTTACGACGGAAATCCGGGAAAATAAAGTCCGGATTGTCTTCCAAATACTTGCGCAACCAATCCTGATATTTCGCAAGGCGGAAAAAGTAATTCGATTCCGTAATTTCGATGACTTCGCCGAAAAGTTCCGGCCACTTCCCGTTTTCCAAACGATCTTTTTCGAGCACGAACTGCTCTTGGCGAATACTGTAAAAACCCTTGTAGTCCGCCTTGTAAATTTCGCCCGCGTCGTAAAGTTTCTGCAACAGCTCCTGCACCACTTTGATGTGGCGCGGCTGCGTCGTGCGAATGTAGTCGTCGTTAGAAATATTCAATTCAACACAGAGCGCCTGAAACAGCTCCGCCACTTCATCGCAACACTGTTGCGGAGACACGCCGCGCTTCTGCGCCGTCTGCTGGACTTTTTGCCCGTGCTCGTCCAATCCCGTAAGAAAATGCACGTCTTCGCCGTTCATGCGGTGGAAACGCACAATCGTATCGGCAAGCACTTTTTCGTAGGCGTGCCCGAGATGCGGAGCACCGTTGGCGTAGTCGATGGCGGTTGTCAGATAAAAAGGTTTGCTCATAGCGATCGAATAAAAAAAAGTTAAGGAAAGAAAATACGCGGCAAGCGGCGTTCCCGCGAGCAAAAATAGCCGCAACTCAACCGTATTTTTCCCACAAAAAAACACGTTTCTTTTCAACGCAAAGGTGTTTTATTTGTTTATCCACAAATTCCACGAATTTCACGAATTTTATTATAGGAGGACAGGCGTCTCGCCTGTCTTTTTTTTTTGTTTTTTGCAGGAAATCCACAAGCATCGGAGATGCTTCACTTCCGTAACCCCATGCGAAGCGAGCAACGCGAGCGGAGCTTGGGGACAAGGGCACCGCCCAAACTGCGCCTCGGGAACGCCACATTCGCTCCCTGACGCGCTCGCGGCGCGCCCAAAGTTTTTGAACCACGGAACGCACAGAAATACACGGAATTGTTTTTTTTGTTTATCCACAAATTCCACGAATCTCACG
>JAFSAO010000003.1 GCA_017440935.1 Opitutales bacterium | reverse complement strand
TACGAGTGATTCTCGGGATTGCGAACAAGAGTTGAAGTTCTTTCCCGCCACGACGAAGACCGGGAGGTCTTCGTTCCCAATTTTTGACGGCACTTCATTCGCAATTCGGAATTTGAAATTCGAGATTAATTGAAATTTGCCGCAGGCAAATTTCAATTTGTAGAAAATGCGGCGCTGATTTAGTTTCCTTACCCATGAAAAATGAAGAAGCGGCGCCTCCGATGCGCATTGGAATCGGCTATGACATTCACCGCGTGGAGCGCGGGCGGCGTTGCGTTCTCGGCGGCGTGGAAATTCCTTCGGATGTCGGTTCCGTGGCGCATTCCGACGGCGATGTGCTTGCGCACGCGATTGCGGACGCAGTTCTCGGCGCGGCAGGTTTGCCGGATATCGGGCATTTTTTCCCGCCGAGCGACCCGGATTGCGCCGGAATCGATTCGCTGAAAATTATCGAACGCGCTGTTGCCGAGGCAAAAAAGACGGGCTATCGCGTCGGCAACGTCGACGCTGCCGTCATTGCCGAACGCCCGAAAATCGGGAAGCACGTTCCCGCGATGCGCGAAAAACTCGGTTCTGCTCTCGGTATCGCGCCCGATCTCGTCGGTGTGAAAGCGACGACCAACGAAAAACTCGGTTCGCTCGGCGCAGGCGAGGGCATTGCCGTTCACGCCGTTTGCTTGCTTTTGAAAATTTGAAAAATGAATTCGCTGAAAAAACTTATTGTTCTTCTCGTTACCTGTGCTTTGTTCGCCGTTCCCGCGACGGCGTCGGAACCGAAATCGGAAAATGAGCGCGTAATCGTCATCGCGAATGCGGACGATGCGGACTCGCTCAGCCTCGCCGCGCATTACATGAAGGCGCGCGAAATTCCCGCCGAAAATCTTGTTGCGCTGCCGTTCCCGCGCGAAGAAACGATTTCGTGGGCGGATTTTTCCGAGAAAGTTTTTACGCCGTTGCGCCGTGAGTTTCTCAACCGCGGGCTTATCGACGGCAGTTTGCGCACCGATTTGCCGTCGGACGCTTTCGGTCGTGCTCCGCTTGAAATCACGCAAGCCGATATGCGCGGGAAATCCGTTCCCTCGGCATGGGAAAAAATTTCCTACGTCGTTCTTTGCCGCGGAGTGCCGCTGCGCATCGCCAACGCCCCGGAAAAACTTCCTCCGCTTCCTCCGCGGACTTCGCCCGACGCTCCCGCGCCGAAACGCGGACCGCTCGAAGTCAACTGCGCATCGGTCGACAGTGAAATCGCGCTTCTCGGTGTTCCCGGGACGGATGCCAACGGAGCAATCAACAATCCGTTTTTTAAGGAAAATTCTGAAAAATCCGGCGCAGTAAAATACCTGTTTTTAAAAGTTGCCCGCCTCGACGGAATTACGCACGAAGACGCAAAATCGCTTGTCGACAGCGCAATCGCCGCCGAAAAATCGGGTTTGCTCGGGCGCGCCTACATCGACACCGGCGGGCCGCATAAACAGGGAGACGTTTGGCTGAAAAAATGTGCGGAACTTACGCGGGAACTCGGCTACGAAACAAGCGAGGAGCGTTCCCGCGCGCTGATGGACGCGACGGCTCGCTACGATTTTCCCGCGCTGTATTTCGGGTGGTATTCGCACAACGTCGGCGGTTTTTTCCGCGACGCGAATTTCCGTTTCTCGGCGGGAGCGGTCGCGATTCACATCCACAGCTTTTCCGCGACATCGATGCGCTCGAAAACGGCGTGGACACCGGGCTTAGTCGCCCGCGGCGCGGCGGCAACTGTCGGGAACGTTTACGAGCCGTATCTGGGCATGACGCACCAGCCGCATTTGTTTCTCGAAGCACTTTCTCAGGGGAAAACGGCGGGCGATGCTGCGGCGTATTCCATTCCCGTGTTGAGTTGGCAGGGGATTTTTGTCGGTGATCCGCTTTATCGTCCTTTCCTAAAAACCCCCGAAGCGCAGATGAGCGCGGCGATGTCGGGATTGCCGACGCGGGCTTCCCAGTATGCGTTTTTGCGGGCGGCAAATCTCGCCGCACTCGACGGGAACGCCGCAAAAGCTGAGCAGATTTTGAAAAATGCAGCGATGTTTGCGCCCGGGCTTGCGTTGAATTTTCGCTTTGCGGAAGAAGAGCTGAAAACCAAAGGCGCGTGCACGCGCCGCATTCCGATTCGTCTTCCTTCGCTCGAAAATCCGGGGCTTTTGCTCGAAACCGCGCGTCTTTTGTCGAAAGGCTCGAGCGCACCGGAAGCGCTGAAGATTTATTCCGATTTGCTCGGTCAACGGCTCGTTCCCGCGTTCGCGCGTGAAAAAGTTTTGCGCGAAGCCTGCGATTTGGCGCGTGCGCGAGGGGATTCCGCTCGCTTGGCGGCGTGGTATCCGGAGCTCGAACGTTTCAATGAGGCTTCGGCGAAAGGAAAGGGCGCGAAAAAGTGAGGGCAGTCATTCAGCGCGTGTCGCGGGCGTCCGTTGGCGTAGGCGGTGAAGTCGTCGGCGAAATCGGTGCCGGAATGTTGATTTTGCTCGGCGTGGAAGCGGGCGATACGGACTCGGATCTCTCGTGGCTTGTTTCGCGTGTTGCACGCATACGGATTTTTGACGATGAAAACGGAAAAATGAATTTGTCCGTGCGCGACATCGGCGGGAACGCGCTCGTCGTCAGTCAGTTTACGCTTTTCGGGTCGATGAAAAAAGGTTCCCGCCCATCGTATAATCGCGCCGCCGTTCCCGCCGAGGCGATTCCGCTTTACGAAAAATTTGTCACGGAGCTTTCCGCCGCGATTGAAAAGCCGGTGCCGACGGGAAATTTCGGTGCGATGATGGAGGTTTCTCTCGTTAACGACGGTCCCGTAACCGTTCTCCTCGATTCGCGCAGAGAAATGTAGCGCCATTATTGTGTTAATTAAAAAAACATTTGTCAGCGTGTTCCCGTGAGAATTTAATTTCAACCATATGGCAAACATCGGAGAACGCCTCACGGAGGCTCGGAAAAATTTTGGTATCGACATTCGTAGCGCGGCGGAAGCGACAAAAATTCGCAGTGATTTCTTGGCGGCGCTTGAAGAAAATAAACCGGAAAAAATCAAACTTGCAGACGTTTACAAGGTCGGTTTTCTGCGTATTTATGCAAAATATTTGAAGCTCGATGCCGACCGCATCGTTGCGGAATTCCGCACGAATCTCAGTCTCCACGGCGGTGTGGGGCATCGCATCGGGCACCGTGTGCACAATGGCGGCGAAGGCGCGGGAACGGGCGCGTCCGGAATGGATTCTTCGAGTGTTTTTTCGGAGCGTTCCGGAGGTTTTTCGCTCGAAAAGTTTTTGCGTTCCGGCGGAGGTCGCCTGCTCGCGTGGATTGCGGGTGCGGCGGTGCTGATTATCGGTGGCGCTTTTGCGGTGTTGAGCTTTTTTGACGACGGAGAAGAAGCACCCGTTGCTTCGGCGGTTGCGCCGTCTGCCGCGAATCCGCAGAGCTATGAATTTCAGCTGATTTCAAAAATTCCCCAGCGCGTGACGATTACGGATTGCTACGTCAAAGGTGGCGGCGCAGGTCCGCGCGCGAAAGTGCTTGATAACGTTCAGGTTTCCGCGAATCGCCCGATGATTTTGCGCGCGCGCGGTGTTTTGGAAATTCAGGATTCCGGAAACGGGAACCTTGAAATCCGCTTCCCGTCGCGTGAGGCTTTGCTCGCTTCCACTAATGCGAATGTTCCCGTGAAGTTTAAGGAAGAGGATGCGAGCACGGCGTTCAAACATTCCGCGAATTATTGGACGGCGGACCCGCTTTGGAGTCCGGTTTCGGAGTAAGTTTTTTCCGTTCTTTTTCGGAAAAAAGCTCTTCTGTTTACACAGGAGGGCTTTTTTTTGTGTCGAGCGTGGTTTTATGCGATTTACGGGAGCGGTCGGCGTTCCCGCGACAGGAAAAAAATCGCTTGCGGATTCGTGGGATTTTTCGAGAATAAAAGACTCTCGTTTTTATTTAGTTTCTATACGAATTTTTATGAATAAAACTATCCTTGCCGCCGTGTTCGGCGCTGTTGCTCTGCAGTGTTTTGCCGTTCAACCGGTTCTTGAAGGTTTCCGCTACGGGAACGATTCCGCTCCTGCGGGAACGGAATGGGAAAATCCGCAGGCTCTCGCGCTCAATAAAGAACAGCCGCGCGCCACGTTTTACCCGTTTGCCGACACACAAAGTGCGTTGAATATTTTCCCCGACGCCGATTCCAAGTATTGGAAATCTCTCGACGGGAACTGGAAATTCCATTGGGTGAAAACTCCGGCGGACCGCCCGGTCGATTTTTACAAAAAGGATTTTGACGTTTCTGCGTGGGACGAAATTCCCGTGCCGTCGAACTGGAACGTTGTCGGTATTTCCCCAAAAGGGAACGGTTTCCACAAATACGGCTTGCCGATTTATGTTAATCAGCCCGTGATTTTCGAGCACGAAGTCAAGGAGGGCGACTGGAAAAAAGGCGTGATGCGCGAGCCGAAAGACAAGCGCCGCACGACGTATGAATACCGCAACGAAGTCGGTTCCTATCGCCGCGATTTTACCGTTCCCGCCGATTGGGACGGACGCGAAATTTTCCTCAATTTTGACGCGGTCGATTCGTTTTTCTACCTTTGGGTGAACGGAAAATATATCGGATTTTCAAAAAATTCCCGCGATCCCGCGTGCTTCGATGTAACAAAATACGTGAAGCCGGGCGAAACGGCGACAATCGCCGTCGAGGTTTACCGCAACAGCGACGGTTCTTTCCTCGAAGCGCAGGATATGTTCCGCCTTCCCGGGATTTTCCGCACGGTTTCCATGTATTCGACGCCGAAAATTTATATCAGCGATATTTTCGTAAAACCGTCGGCAGACGGCACGATGACGATTGAAGCGGAGCTGACGAATCGTTGGCAACAGTCCGGCACGGTTCAGCTTCCGTTGAACGCGACCTTGCGCTATTCGCTTTACGAAAATGAGCTTTACGGCGACGTTCCCGCCGGGGCGCAACCCGTTTCGGTTACGGAAGTTCCCTTTGCCGTTCCCGCGCCGGGGCAAATTAAGGATTCGCCTGTCGCGAAAATCTCTTTGCCCGGTGTCAAGCTTTGGTCGGCGGAAAAACCGCATTGCTACACGCTTGTTGCGGAGCTCATCGAGCCTCGCTTGGGCGTAACGGAAACGATTTCCGTTCAAACCGGATTCCGCACGGCGGAAATCAAAAACGCGGTCGACGATTTCGGCACGGACGGGCGCTGGTATTACGTGAACGGAAAAACCGTGAAACTTAAAGGCGTGAATCGCCACGAATCACATCCGGAGCGCGGTCACGCGCTCACGCGCGAGGACATGGAGGAGGAAATTAAACTCATGATGCGCGCAAACATTAATCACGTGCGCAACTCTCACTATCCGGACGATCCGTATTGGTATTACCTTTGCAACAAATACGGAATTTATCTGGAAGACGAAGCAAACATCGAGTCCCACCAATACTACTACGGGAAAGAATCCATTTCCCACCCGCCGGAATGGAAGGCGGCGCACGTCGCACGCGTGATGGAAATGGTTGAACGCAACAAAAATCAGCCCTCAATCGTGATTTGGTCTCTCGGGAACGAGGCAGGTCCCGGGGAAAATTTCGTTCACGCCTACAACGCGCTGAAGGCACTCGACACGTCGCGTCCCGTGCAATACGAACGCAATAATTCCATCGTTGACATGGGCTCGAATCAATACCCGAGCGTCGGTTGGGTTATCGGCTCCGCGCGCGGCGATGCCGGGCGCAAATATCCGTTCCACATTTCCGAATACGCGCACTCGATGGGCAACGCGCTCGGCAATCTCAAAGATTATTGGGATGCTATCGAATCGTCCAACTACATTATGGGCGGCGCGATTTGGGACTGGGTTGACCAAGCGCTTTACAACTATGACGGAGCCACGGGCACGCGTTTCCTCGCTTACGGCGGGCAGTTCGGCGAGTTCCCGAACGACGGTCAGTTCGTGATGAACGGCTTGATTTTCGGCGATCGCGAACCGAAGCCGCAGTATTTTGAAGTCAAAAAAGTTTATCAGAATGTCGGCGTCAGCGCGGTCGATCCGCTTGCGGGAACGCTCGAAATCTTCAACAAAAATTACTTCAAGGATTTGTCGGATTACGACGTGACGTGGACGTTGACGGAAGACGGTGTGCGCGTTGCCGGCGGCAAAGTCGATCTCGGCGACGTTCCCGCGCGCACGAAAAAAGTCGTGACGCTTCCGTTTTCGGAAGTGAAAGCGAAAAACGGCGAGTTTCGCGATGATGCGGAATATTTCGTGACGATTCGTTTCCACCTGAAAAACGACACGTATTGGGCGAAGCGAGGCTATATCCAAATGGACGAACAGGTTTTGATTAAACCTGCCGGAAAGCGTCCGTCGCTCCTCGATGCGTCCAAGAAATAATCACTGACTCACGGAGAAAATCTTTCATGACAAAGAAATTTTTTAAAAACAGCGTTCCCGCAATGCTTTTGGCGATTGCCGTTTCGGCGTTTGCCACCGGATGCAACGAGGCGGAACCGCAGATGAGCAACAGCGCGCCTACCGAAGAAAGACAGGTCGCGGCAAGCCCGATTACAACTGACGAAACCGCGTCGGAAATTCTCGTGCAGGGCACGACTTTCGCCGCCAAGTTTTCCAAGGCTACGGGAACGCTCGATAGCCTGATTTACGCCGGAAAGCCGGTTCTCGTGGACGGCAAAGGTCCGAAGCTCAACGCGTTTCGCGCCATTGTCAACAACGACGGCTGGGCGTATCGCAATTGGTTCCGCCAAGGGCTTTTTGACATGAAGCACGAAGTCATCGGCAAACCTTCCGTGGTGAAAAATGCCGACGGCACGCTTACACTCGCATTTCTTGTTCGTTCGCAGGGCAAAAATGCCGGCGAACTTAAAGGTGATCCGATGATTCAATACGGGAGCGCCACAAACGGGATTCCGACCAAGATTGAAATCGGGCGTGCTCTCGGCGAGGAAGATTTGGCATTTACGACTCAGCAAATCTGGACGGTTTATCCCGACGGTTCGATTGAGCTTGCCGCCAATATCACGTCGAACAAACCGGGCTTTGACTTGCCGCGCCTCGGCTATACGCTCGACGTTCCCGCCGATTTAAAAAACTTCGTTTACTACGGTCGCGGCCCGCAGGAAAACTACGCCGACCGCGAATCCGGCGCATTCATCGGCATTTATGCTTCGCCCGTTGCCAAGCAAATGACGAATTACACGAAACCGCAGGAAATGTCCAACCACGAAGACGTGCGCTGGTGTGTTTTGGCGGATTCGCAAGGCGAGGGCGTGCTCTTTATCGCAAGCGAAGGCGCGTTTTCCGCACAGGCGCTTCCCGTGACGGCGCTCGACCTGCTTTTCGCGTCTAATCCGTTTAAACTCGAAGAAAAAGTTGCCAATTCCACGGCGACGACGCTCAATCTTGACGTTGGCGTTCGCGGACTCGGCGGCGCGAGTTGCGGTCCCGACACGGAAAAGCGCGACAAGGTTTTTGCTGCGCCGACGGATTTCGGCTTTATCATTCGCCCGATCCATTCCGGAAGCGATTTGATTAAACTCGCCAACGTTTCTCCGGCGGGAGCGGTGCCGATCTCCGTCACGCGTAACGAACTCGGTGTAGTTTCCGTCGCCTCCAAAAAGGCGGATGCGAAGATTCTCGTTTCCGTTAACGGCGCACCCGAAACGCTTTACACGGGAACGATTCCTTTCAAAAACGGCGGGACGATTTCCGCACGTTTTGAAAGCCAACCCGGAATTAAAACTGAAATGTCGTTCCCGAAAATCGAAAAAGTGCGCACGCAGGTCGTTTACGCCAGCTCCGAAAACAGCGGAAGCGAAGCTGCCGCCAATCTGACTGACGGCGACCCGTCCACGATGTGGCACACGGCATATTCCGTGACGCAGGCGGACTACCCGCACGAAATCGATTTCGATATCGGCGAAGTCAAAAAAATCAAGGGCGTGAGCTACTTGCCGCGTCAGGACGGCGGAGTCAACGGCGATGTCAAAGGCTACGAAATCTACGTCAGCAATGACGGAAAAACGTGGGGTGAGGCTGTCGCCAAGGGCGATTTTTCGAGCGACAAAGCGGAAAAACGCGTGCTTTTCGCGTCGCCCGTGGATGCGCGCTACATTCGTTTCCGTGCAATGTCTTCGCAAACGGGGACGATTTACGGCGCCGGTGCAGAATTCTCCGTTTTGGAAAATTAATCGGATTCCGGACAAACAAAACAGGCGTTCCCGCGGGAGCGCCTGTTTTGTTTAATCTTGCGAAGAGGAACTAATCTTTTTTGAGCACCCAAAAACGGGTGTCGTCAGAAAATTCGAGCACGGCGGGCGATTCCGCACAAATACGGGAGCGCCGTTCGGTGAAAAGGATGCGGAAGCCGATATTTTCGAGCTCCGCGCGCAGTTCCTCTGGATCTGCCGAATGGATGAACATTTTTCCCGAAGGCGTATCGTGGTTCCAATCGCCGAAGTCGTCCAGCGCGGGATCGCGGGAGCCGTTTTCCCAACGCGTTTGCTCGTTTTCCCAATGCTCACGGCGCACGGGAGCTCTACGGTCGTGTCCGGTAAAAATAAAAATTCCGTCTTTGCGCAGGATGCGAAAAATTTCACGCAAGGCTTGGTGGCGGCGTTCCTTTTTCGGAATCATTTGAAGCCCGTTGAAAGCGAAAACGACGGCATCAAAACTTTTTTCGGGAAACGACAAATTCGTGGCATCGGCGACGTCGAAGCAAATGTTTGTGTGTTCCCGCAGGTTGATTTCACGCGCGATTTCGATCATCGGCGGCGCAAAATCCGTTGCCGTGATTGTAGTGTAGCCGAGGCGGGAAAGACCGAACGCGACACGTCCCGCTCCGCAACCGAGTTCCAGGATTTTTGCCGTGCGGGACAAAAATTTTTCAAAGAGAATTTTTTCGGAATCCCACAAGCCGACGTTGACCGCCGCGCGGGCGTAATCCATCACGACATCGGGCTCGGAAAAATACGCGAGATTGACGGAATCGTCCATGTCCCCTGTCGTCCGCAACCGTTATTTCGGTTTTCAGATTCCCAACTCGGCGAGTTTGGCTTTGCGGTCAGCGTCTTGGAGCGCGTTGATGAGCTCTGCGACATCGCCGTCGATGATTTGCGGGAGTCCGTGGAGCGAAAGTCCGATTCGGTGATCCGTAAGGCGATTTTGCGGGAAATTATATGTGCGAATGCGTTCGGAGCGGTCGCCGCTACCGATCTGATTTTTGCGCTGAGCGGCGTATTTGGAACGTTCTTCTTCCTGTTTTTTTTCGTAAATACGGGAAAGAAGAATTTTCATTGCTTTCGCTCGATTGCGCAGTTGGGAGCGTTCGTCCGCGCAATAAACCATGATTCCCGTTGGTTTGTGAATGATTTGCACGGCGGATTCGGTTTTGTTGACGTGCTGCCCGCCGGCACCGGAGGCGCGGGAAACCGTAAGTTCAATGTCTTCCGGGGAGATTTGGACGTCGACTTCTTCCGCTTCGGGGAGCACGGCGACGGTGGCGGCGGACGTGTGGACTCGCCCGGCGGCTTCCGTCGCGGGAACGCGCTGGACACGGTGCACTCCGCTTTCAAATTTGAGCATTTTGAAAACGTCCGTTCCCGTAATGAGGACGGAAACTTCCTTGAATCCGCCGACTTCCGAGGGGGCGGAGCTGAGCATTTCCCATTTCCATCCGCAGGTTTCAGCGTAACGCGTATACATACGGAAGAGGTCTCCGGCAAAAAGCGAGGCTTCGTCTCCGCCCGTTCCCGCTCGGATTTCGATGATGGTGTTGCGGGAATCCGTCGGATCCGGCGGAATCATTGCAATCATTAAATCGGCGTATAGTTTTTCGGAATCGGCTTCGAGCTGCGGAAGTTCCTCTTCGGCGAGCGCTTTGAGTTCAGCGTCGGTTTCTGCGTCGGCGATGAGCGCACGGTTTTCTTCGATGGCGCGAAGCGTTCCCGCGCATTTTTCGTAAAGGGCAAGTGTCGCGGTGAGGCGAGAATGCTCGGCGGAAATTTCGCCGGCTTTACGCTGGTCGTTGTAAAAATCGGGTGCGCTCATGAGCGCTTCGATTTCTTCGGCGCGTTTGCGCGCGGGGGAAATATCGGGTAGGGCGTTCATTTACTGATTTTGCGGAACGGAATTTTCTTCGACTTCGACAATGACACGGAACCCGCGTGTGCGGCTTTTTTCGGTGCGAGCTACTTTTTTGAAAAAGTCTGACGGGAACGAGTAGGTGGGAGTTTGGCAATCCCCGCCGGCGATAAATTCTTCAAACTTTTGGCGCTCTGTCGTTGTGTCGGAATCTGCGCAAACCCACTCGGCGACGTTCCCGTAGAGGTCGAAAAATCCGGCGGCGTTTGCGGTAAGTTTCCCCACGGGATGAACTGCACCGGAGGAGTTCTCGATGAGCCACGCGTGTGAAAGAATTTCGTTCGGCGTATGCGTTCCCGCCGCGGCGAGAAATTCCGCTTGCGTGGGCAGGCGCACCGGGCAGCCGACAAGCATCGAAAGGCGGCGGCAGAATTCCTGTGCATCGTTGTAGTCCACGGATTCCACGGGATTGGAAAGTTCTTTGCGTGCGCTCGGGTTAAACGGCATGACAAACGTGTAGAGCGCTTGAGAAACTTCCGTTTTCATCATTTGCGTTTTGGAGGGCAGACCGGGAACCGGAAGCAAAAGTTTGAACAAATTGCTTTGAACTCCGGAAATATCCGGCGCCTTAAGATCCATGTAGCGGAGTTCTTGAAGGAATTTTTCGGAAACGAGCGTCGAATCCGGCCATTTGCGTTGGATTTCTTCCGCGCGGCGAAGAGCCTGTTTCGCGATTTGCGGGACGCGTTCCGGGCGGCGACCTCGAATATCGGCGTGCATTTGCGCGTAGTCTTTTTGCAGAGCGATAAATTCCGGACGTGCAGAGGCGTTGGCAAGATTGGCGGCAAGTTCTTCGGCGACTGTTTTTTGTCCGTAAAGCGAACGCGGGAAATTTTGGATAATGGTTTTCTGTGCGGAAAGCGCTTTTCCCCAAGCGTCGGCAGCGGCTTTCCAATCTTCTTTTTGTTCGGCTTCGCGGGCGAGGGCGGAGCTGCGTTCCCGCCGTTCGTAGTCCGGGGCGGAATTAACGGTCGCAATCAGGTCTTGGAGGCGGAGCAGGCGTGTGGAATTGGAAACGATGACGTTTCGGTAATTTGCCCAGAGTTCTTTTTCGATGGTCAGTGCTTCTGTCAGGCAAAGATTGGCTTTGGGCCAATTGGCAGCGTTGAGAGCGGCTTCCCCTTCGGTTTCAAGCTCTTTGGCTCGCATTTGGAGCGGAATCGCGTGCATGGTTTTTGCTCGAATTTCGAGGGCGTTGGCGCGCGCGTGATTTTTCTTCGTGGCGAGAGGATATTCTTTCGTGATGCGGTATTCGATGTTTGCCGCATCGGAGAAAAGGCGTTCCGCTTCTGCGTAGTTTTTTTGGTCGGCAAATTCTTCCGCACGGCGTTCAAGCTCGGAGGTGCGTTTACGCAAATTGTCCGCACGAAGGTTGTGCAAATGTTTGCGCATATGTTCGTATTGCGGATTATACGAAGCGGCAGCGCCGGAGTAGGCAAGGTAATCGCTGTAAGCAACTACTGCTTTTTCGTAAATGTCGATGTCTTCTCCGGTGATTTGATCTTTTTTAAACTCGTGAATCGCGTTGAACTGAGTTTCCGCCGCCTGTGATTCGGCGAGCTTTTTTTCCGCCTGCGCGGAGTCCGGACGGATTTCCATCGTTTCCGCAAATTCTTCGCGCGAGCCTTTTGACAGGCTAGCAAAGTAGAAGATCGTAAGCGCCGCCGCCGCAATGAGCAGGAAAACAATAGGACCGACAATTCCTCCGGTTTTTCCCGAAAATGCGCGGGAACGGACGTCTGTAGAAATGGGTGCTCTCATGACACGAAAAAGGAAATTCTTGTTAAAAGCGGACATTAAATACAAAATGTGCCGCCGATTCCAACAAATAAAACCGGATAGAAAACAACAGAGATTTTCGTGATTCAGAAACTTTCGATTCTTGGCGCCGGATTGCTCGGCGCATCAATCATGCAAGCGGCAAAGGCGCGTGGCGCAGTTGCGGAATGTGTGGCGTGGTCGCGCCGTGCGGAAACGCGGGATTTTTGCCGAAAAACGGATTATTGCGATGCTGTTTTTGATACGCCGCAGGAAGCGGTGGCGGGGGCGGATGTCGTAATCGCTTGTGTTCCCGTGAACAGTATTGTTCCGCTGATTGAAAGTTGTGTTCCCGCGTTGAAACCCGGAGCCTTGGTGACGGATGTGGGAAGCACAAAGGCGGCGATTTGTGCGGAGGCGGATAAAGTGCTTCCCGCCGACGTTTGTTTCGTCGGTTCGCATCCGATGGCAGGCTCGGAACTTAACGGAATTGCCGCCGCGCGCGCGGATTTGCTGGAAGACCACTTGTGCTTTGTAGCTGACGACGAGCGTTCCCGCCGCACCGGGGCGCAGAAACGTGCAACGGATTTTTGGGAAAAACTCGGAATGCGCACGCAGGTTGTCGCTCCTGACGAGCATGATTCCGTCGTCGCTTTCGTGAGTCATTTGCCGCACTTCGTCGCGGCAACGCTTTCGGCGACGCTTGCGAGCAAGCCTCTGTTTTGGAGAGATTGCGGCGCAGGAGGTTTGCGGGATACGACGCGGGTTTCCGCCGGAAATCCGCAGGTCTGGCAATCAATTTTGGAGGAAAATCGGGAAAAAATTTTGCCGGCGTTAGAGCTTTTTCAAAATAATTTTGCGGAGTTCGCATCTGCTCTGCGCGAGAAAAATTCCGAAAAGCTGCTCGAAATTCTTTCTTCGGCATCGGCGTGGCGGCTACCGCTTTCCCGCAAGCAGTAACTTGTCGTTCCCGTGCAAAAGGACGGGGCTTCAATTATTTAATTGTTTTTGGAATGGGCGTTCATTAAACTCCCGACTCTTTCAGTTTTACTCAAAAACCTTATGTCAAAGTCAACCTCACTGTATAATAAATACCTGCTCTTTATCGCAGGTCTCGGTGGTCTCCTTTACGGGATCGACGTCGGCGTTATTGCCGGTGCGCTTCCGTATCTGCAGGCGACGACAGACTACACGCCCGGTCAGCTCTCGACGGTGGTCGCGGCGGTTTTGCTCGGCTCGGTGCTTTCCTCGCTTTTTGCGGGAGCGCTTTCCGATTTGTTCGGGCGCAAAAAAGTGATGCTCCTCGCGGGTGTCTGCTTCGTGCTTTCCGTTCCGGTGATTTGCTCGCCGTTCGGCTTTGAAGCACTCGTTCTCGGGCGTATTCTCCAAGGCGCGGCTGCCGGGCTCATCGGCGTTGTCGTTCCGCTTTATCTTGCGGAATGCCTCACGGCGGACAAGCGCGGCTTCGGCACGGGAATGTTCCAGTTCATGCTCACGGTCGGACTTGTTTTTGCGGCGGTCGCCGGGATTATTTGTGCGGAATACGTGGACGGAGTTGAAACGGCGGAATATGCGACGGTCGCGGACAAAGCGTCGGCGATTTTCGCTGCGAAAGACTTTGCATGGCGCGCTATTTTCTGGATTTGTGCGATCCCGGGCGTGATCTTCACCGTCGGCGCACTTTTCATTTCCGAATCTGCCCGCTGGCTTTACGGCAAGGGTAAAACGGAAGCCGCTCTTAAGGCTCTTGAGCGTTCCCGCGGTCCGGAACAGGCGAAAATCGAACTCGCCGGCATGGGCGCAGACAAGGCGGAAGAAACTTCCGTCGCCGAAGAAGCCGACAAGCCGAAGGATTCTCTTTTCCAGAAAAAATACATTGTCCCGTTCGTTCTCGCCGTCGTTATTCTCGCCTGCAATCAGGCAACGGGCGTGAACTCCGTGCTCGCTTACATTGTTGACGTGCTCAAGCAGGCCGGGCTCGAAGGCTCGCTCGCGAATCAGGGCGACCTCGTCGTTAAGATTCTGAACATGGTCATGACGATTTTCGCCATGATTCTTGTTGACCGCAAGGGGCGCAAGTTCCTCCTCACACTCGGGACTTCCGGAATTATCGTCGGTTTGCTCGGCGTTGCGTGCCTTTTCCTCAATTCGGAACGCAAGATGGTCGACTGCTCCGAAAAGTTCCGCTTCAGCTCCGTCACTAAGCTTGAAACGACGGTAACCGCCGAAGGTAAGGAAGTTTCGGAAAATGTGGTTTACGAAGCCGATATGCCGCTCCCGGCTCCGGTTCTCGCAAAAATTGCCAAGCTCGACGACGTTAAGGACTTCCAAGTCAAAATCGTTTACACGCAAGGCGAAGAAAAAGTCATCAAGACGATTATCGCCAAGCAGGATTCGCCGGTTGAAGACATTACGTTCAAGGTGAAGCAGACGAAGAATGACGAAGGCACGGAAGTGCTTCCCTTTAATGTGGAATCCATCGAAGTCGGACCGCTCCCGAGCGCGCTCAACGGCTGGCTCGTTACGTTCTTCTTCGCGATCTTCATTGCGTCGTTCGCGGTCGGACCGGGCGTTTGCGTTTGGCTTGCGCTCTCCGAACTCATGCCGAACCGCATCCGCGCGATGGGGATGTCGATTGCGCTTCTGATCAACCAAGGGGTTTCCACGGTTATCGCGGGAACGTTCCTTCCGGTTGTCGGCAACTTCGGCTATTCGACAATCTTCTTCTTCTGCGCGGGCTGCACGGTGATTTACTGGATTACCGCCGTGTTCTTCCTGCCGGAAACGAAGGGACGCACGCTCGAAGAAATCGAAGCCTACTTCGAAGGCAAAAAGAAATAAGCGCATTGTTGCGTTTTTCAAAAAAGCGTTCCCGTGGCGAAAGTCTGCGGGAACGCTTTTTGTTTTAGTTCGTCTTTGCTCGGAACGGGAAACTTTCCGCACTTGCCGGAAGAACATTTCCGGAGCTTCGGAAAGTCCCGCATTCGATTGACATTCGTCGGGAAAGTCGGGAAACTTAAATCCTCTCACTTAGATTTCTTCGTAGATTTAACCAACACAACGTAACACTATGACAATGCTACTTCTTCAGGTCTTCGGCGGCTTGGCAATCTTCATCTTCGGGATGAAATTGATGAGCGACGGGCTTCATAACGTTGCCGGAGACAAAATGCGAACGGTTTTACGTTTGTTTTCTGCGAACCGTTTTGTCGGAATTTTGTCGGGCGCGACCGTTACGGCAGTCATTCAATCTTCAAGCGCGAGCACCGTGATGGTGATCGGTTTTGTGAATGCGGGGCTTTTGACGCTTGTTCAGGCGATAGCGATTATATTCGGAGCGAATATCGGGACGACGATTACCGCGCAGATTGTTGCGTTCGATATTGAATGGATCATCATG
>JAFSAO010000022.1 GCA_017440935.1 Opitutales bacterium | reverse complement strand
TTTGTCCGGACTCCCCAAGCTCTGCTCGCGTTGCTCGCCTCGCATGGGGTTACGGAAATGACGCATCTCCGATGTTTTTGAATTTCCTGCAAAGTAAAAACTCTTTGGTTTGGTGTCTCTGTGAGCATTTTCATGCTCCCGAGCGGGAACTCTCTCACCGCTGCGCTTCGCTTGCGCCCCCTTTTTTTAGCGCAAAGCGCAAAGCAGCAGGCATCAAGCAGATACAAAAAACTTTGCGTTCTTTGCGTTAAATATTTCTGTTTATCGAAAAAAACGAAATCTTTAATCTCTCCGGGCATGAAGGACTTTTTGTCGACCACATTTCTTCTATTCATCGTTTTGGATCCGCTGGCGCTTTCGGTCATGATGCCGTCGCTTTTGCGCATGGTTCCTCCGGAGCGGCGTTCCCGCGTGATCATCCGCGAAATGCTTTTCGGGCTTGCCCTGCTTCTTCTTTTTCTGTTTGCGGGCGACAAAGTTCTTGCGTTTTTCGGACTCGACCCGTCCACGCTGAGTATCAGCGGCGGAATCGTTCTGTTTTTAATTGCGCTCGGCATGATTTTCCCGGGCATTGCCGCCATGACCAACGCGATGCCAGATGTTGCCGCACGCGAAACGGAACCGTTCATTGTCCCGATTGCGATTCCGATGTTTGCGGGACCGAGTTCGCTTGCAATCGTCATGCTCAACGGCTCGAAATTTTTGCATACGCCGAACTTTTTCAGTTTCACGGCGAGCCTGATTACGGCATGGGCGGCGAGCCTTGCGATTTTGCTTCTCGCGCCGCAAATCGTAAAACGTCTCGGGCGAAGAGGAAGTATCGCCCTTGAACGTTTCGTCGGCGTTTTGCTGATTCTGATTTCTGTTCAAATGATTCTCGGTGGTTTTTCCGACTACATGAAAAGCCTGAAATCTCCCGTTCCCGCGTCGGAACAAGTGCTATCCGCCGTTCCCGCCGAACTTTCACCCGACAACTGATTCACACAAAACTTTTTCGCCCAATGAAAACCATCGTTATCGCCACGGGAAACGCACACAAGGTCGAAGAATTCAACCGACTTGCCGAAGTTTTTTCACTTCCCGGAATCCGCTTCGTTTCCGCAAAAGACATTCTTGAAGGCGGCATGCCGCACGTTGTTGAAGATTCCGGAACATTTCTCGGCAACGCTCGCCTAAAAGCGCTGGCACTAAAAAAATGCGTTCCCGCGGATTTGTTCGTTCTCGCCGACGACAGCGGGCTTTGCGTCGACGCGCTCGGCGGTGCACCCGGCGTGGAAACCGCTTACTATGCAGGTCCCAAAGCAACCGCCGAAGAAAACCGTGCTAAATTGCTCGCCGCCCTCGACGGCGTTCCCGTCGAGCAGCGCGGGGCACACTTTGTTTGCCTGCTTCTGCTCATTTCGCCCGACGGAACCGAATCCGTTTTTGATGCCCGATGCCACGGCTCCATTGCGACCCGGGAATCCGGGAACGGCGGCTTCGGCTACGATCCGATTTTTATACCGCAAGGGTTTTCGCAAACTTTTGCGGAGCTTGACGGCAAAACCAAAGATCGCCTCAGCCATCGCGGAAACGCATTTGCCGCACTCGCAAAGTTCTTTGCCTGAAACTGAGCATTGCGTTCCCGTAAAAACTCGCATTTATTTGAGGCTTTCGGCAACCCGCCCGGGTGGTGAAATTGGCAGACACGAAGGATTTAGGTTCCTTTGCCGAGAGGCGTGCAGGTTCAAGTCCTGTCCCGGGCACCAATTTTTCGGATAATTTTTTCAAACGATGAAAAAAGCGATTCTCCTTGGCGTGAACATCGATCACGCCACAACTTTGCGCCAAGCGCGCTACCGTGATTATCCGCGCACCTGCGGGCAAATGGTGGAACCCGATCCCGTCGCCGTCGCCCTCGCCGCCGAACAAGCCGGAGCCGACGGAATCACCGTCCATCTTCGCGAAGATCGCCGACACATTCAGGATCGCGACGTTCTCCGTTTGCGCGAAACGATTCAAACGCGCCTAAATCTCGAAATGGCGGCAACGCCGGAAATGGTCGCGTTCGCGCTGAACCTCAAGCCGGATTCCGTCTGCCTTGTTCCCGAACGCCGCGAAGAAGTTTCCACCGAAGGCGGACTCGATGCCGCCGCACGCATCGACGAACTCCGCGAAATCACGGCAAAATTCACGGAAGCCGGAATCACCACCAGCCTTTTTCTCGATCCGGAACAAAAACAAATCGACGCCGCACAAGCCATCTCCGCGCCTGTCATTGAGTTTCACACGGGAGCGTATGCCAACGCATACTACGATAAAGCGGCGCGTTCCCGCGAGTTCCGCCGCCTCTGCCGCGCAACGGAAGCCGCCTCGAACGTCGGCATCGTTTCCAATGCCGGACACGGAATCAACTACGTCAACATCTCCGAAGTTGTCGACATTCCGCACTTGCACGAACTCAACATCGGGCACTCCATTCTCTGCCGTTCCGTTTTGTTCGGTATCGGCGAAGCCGTCCGTGAAATGAAGCGCCGCATTCGCGCCGGGCTTACCACGCCCCCGCGACCGTAACGATTTTGTAATTACAAAAAAAACTCAGCGTGAAATCCGAATCCCCGCAGTCGGAAATTCCCCCGTTCCCGCAGATTCCTGCGGGAACAAATGTTGTAGCAATCGGGATCGATTTGGAATCCGTGGAACGCGTCCGCAAAGCGATTGAACGCCACGGGAACACGTTTCTCGAAAAAGTTTTCACGGCGGAAGAAACAGCCCTCTGCAAAAGTCGTGGGAACGCGCAATGGACTTCGTTCGCCGCACGCTGGGCAGCCAAGGAAGCATTTTCCAAAGCGCTCGGCTCCGGAATCGGAGCGGAATTCGCCATGACGGACGCCGGCGTAATCAATGACGAACGCGGCGCGCCCGCATTTGTTCTCTCCGCGCGAGCGCAAAACGCGCTACGGGAACGCGGAGCCTCACGCGCCCTTCTCTCTCTTTCGCACACCAAAGACTCCGCCGCCGCAATCGTCGTATTCCTCGCGTAGCAACTGTTCGCGCGAGGAGGTCTAATTTTTCGGGAACAGCAAATCCTCCTTTAAGCATTACGCTCTAACCTTTAATCTTTCCGTGTATGGCAAAAGTTTTGGTCGCACTTTCCGGAGGCGTGGACAGCGCCGTCGCCGCACTTCTCCTGAAGCGCGAGGGGCACGACGTGCACGCCGCATATATGCGGACGTGGATGAACGAAGAAGGCGGAAAATTCCTCGGCGAATGTCCGTGGGAAGACGACGTTTCCAACGCACGCGCCGTCGCCGAAAAACTGGAAATCCCGTTCAAAGTAGTTGACCTCATCAACGATTATCGCGAGCACATCGTCTCGTATCTTGTTGAAGGATACAGAAACGGCGTTACGCCGAATCCCGACGTGCTTTGCAATCGCGAAATGAAATTCGGCGTGTTCGCACGCAAAGCCTTTGCCGACGGTTTCGATTTTGTCGCCACCGGGCACTACGCGCGCCGACGCGACAACGCCGACGGGAGCGCCGACATTCTCTGCGGGAACGACCCGAACAAAGATCAAAGCTACTTCCTCGCCCTGCTCAAACAGGAACAGGTGCGCCGAGCGCTTTTTCCCGTCGGGCACCTTTTAAAACCCGAACTTCGCCAAATCGCCGCCGACGCAAACCTGCCGAACGCCAAGCGCAAGGACAGCCAAGGCATTTGCTTCATCGGGAAAATCCGAATCAACGAATTTCTCGAGCAATACATTCCCGAAACGCCGGGGAAAATCGTCAACACGGCGGGAAAAGTTCTCGGCGAGCACAAAGGCTTGCACCGCTACACGATAGGTCAGCGTCGCGGAATCAATATTCCGTCCAACGCCGACAACGAATACTACGTCGTGGTCGCCAAACGCTTTGAGGAAAACGAACTCGTCGTTGCGTTTGACCATCCGGACGTTCCCGGGCTCTACACGGACGAATCGTTCGTAAACAATTTATCTTGGGTGAATAAACCCGTGACGGAAAAATGCGAGCTGCTCGCGCGCGTGCGCTACCGCGATGCGTCCACGCCGATTATTTTCTCGCCTGACGGGAACGGCGGCGCACACATTGCCTACAAACACACGCAACGCGCCATCGCGTCCGGGCAAATTCTCGCGCTCTACGACGGGAACGTCCTTCTCGGCGGCGGCGTATATGTTTAGTTGAACGTTGAAAAAATTTTTAGAACCACGGAACACACCGAAAACACGGAATTATCTTTTAACACAGAAGGCATAGAGTTTCCTTAGAATAAAAAGAAAATCCCCTAATTCCTAATTTCTCATTCCTACCTTTAAAAAAGGGAGAAATAAAAAACGCCGACGGGAACGAATCCGTCGGCGTTTTTTTTTATTCAGCGCGAAAAATTATTTTTTCTTCGCACAGGCTTTTTTGCAGCAGCCGGTTTTCTTCGCGGGAGCCGCTTTTTTCGCCGGAGCTTTTTTCACAGCAACCGCTTTTGCCGGAGCCGCTTTTTTGGCAGGAGCCTTTTTGGCGACCGGCTTCTTGGCGGGAACCGCTTTCTTTGCCGGAGCTTTCGGGGCAGGTGCCTTCTTCGCCGCCGGCTTCTTGACAGCCGGAGCCGCTTTCTTAGCCGGGGCCTTCTTAGCGACCGGTTTTTTCGCCGGAGCCGCCTTCTTCGCTACCGGTTTCTTAGCCGGAGCTTTTTTCGCCGGAGCCGCCTTTGCTGCAGGAGCCTTCTTGGCAGCCGGTTTCTTCGTGGTTTTTGCTGTAGCCATAGTATTAGTTTGGGGTTGGGTTAACGAAATTTCCTCCTCAATCGCCGCCTGAGCCGCCGCAAGGCGAGCCGTCGGCACACGGTAAGGAGAGCAACTGACATAGGTTAAACCGATGCGGTGGCAGAACTTGACGGATTCGGGATCGCCGCCGTGTTCTCCGCAAATACCGAGCTTGATGTCCGGACGAGTCTGACGACCGAGCGTAACACCGAGCTTCATCATCGCGCCGACGCCTTCCTGGTCGATAGACGCAAACGGATTGCGCTTTACGATTTCCAAGCTCGTGTAATCACCGAGGAAAGAGCCGGAGTCGTCGCGACTCATTCCGAGCGAAGTCTGCGTCAGGTCGTTGGTGCCGAAGGAGAAAAATTCCGCATCTTCGGCGATCTTGTCCGCCGTCGCGCAAGCGCGGGGGATTTCGATCATCGTGCCGACTTTGTAGGAAATCTTTACTTTCTTTTCCGCCATCACTTCTGCGGCAACGCGGTGCACGACTTCCGCCTGATTCTTGAATTCCGCCGCAAAGCCGACGAGCGGAATCATCACTTCCGGAGCGACACGGATTTTTTCTTTCAGGCAAATCGCCGCCGCTTCGAAAATCGCACGCGCCTGCATTTCCGTAATTTCCGGGTAGGAAATACCGAGACGGCAACCGCGATGCCCAAGCATCGGGTTAAATTCGTGCAACTCAGCGACGCGACGCTGAATATGTTCCACGGGAACGCCGAGTTTTTTCGCGAGGTCAAGTTGCTGTTCCTTGGTCTGCGGGAGGAATTCGTGCAACGGCGGGTCGAGCAGGCGAATCGTCGCCGGCAAACCTTTGAGCTCACGGAAGATGCCTTCAAAGTCTCCGCGCTGGAACGAAAGCAACTTGTTTACTGCCGCGCGACGCCCTTCCAAATCCGTTGCGAGAATCATTTCGCGAACGGAGTCGATGCGGTCGCCTTCAAAGAACATATGTTCCGTGCGGGTAAGACCGATCCCCTGCGCGCCGAACGCAACAGCGACAGCCGTCTGCGACGGTGCGTCCGCATTCGTGCGCACGCCGAGGCGCGTTACCTTTTTGCACCACGACATCAACTGGGCGAAGTTCTTATACGTCGCCGTCTTTTTAGCTTCTTCGTTCCCGCGAACAACGCCGAGAATAACATCGCTGGGAGCCGTTGCAATCTGCCCGAGGAAGACATCGCCGGTCGTTCCGTCAATGCTCATCCATTCGCCTTCCTTGACGGAAACATCCCCGACGGAAAGCGCGCGGTTGGCGTAATCGATATCGATGGCGGACGCGCCGCTGACGCAAACTTTACCCATCTGGCGGGCGACGAGCGCCGCGTGCGAAGAAACGCCGCCGCGCGCCGTCAAAATACCTTCCGCCGCAATCATGCCGCGCAAGTCTTCGGGAGAGGTTTCGAGGCGAACGAGCAAAACTTTTTCTCCGCTTGCCGCTGCCGCTTCCGCGCGCTCCGCGTTGAAGTAAACTTTTCCGGAAGCTGCGCCGGGACCGGCGGGGAGTCCGTGCGCAATCGCCTTTGCGCCTTTGAGCGCCTTGCGGTCAAACACCGGAGCAAGCACCTGGTCAAGCTGTTCTGCGGGAACGCGGCGCACCGCTGTTTTCCAGTCAATCAACTTTTCGCGCACCATTTCGCACGCAATGCGGATCGCCGCAACACCCGTGCGCTTTCCGTTACGCGTTTGGAGCATAAAGACTTTGGAATCTTCAATCGTAAACTCAAAGTCCTGCATATCGCGGAAGTGATTTTCCAGCGTCTTGCAAATCGAGAGCAACTGTTTGTGCGCGGACGGCATTACCGTTGCGAGGCGGGCGACGGGGTCCGGCGTGCGAACACCGGCGACAACGTCTTCGCCTTGCGCGTTCATCAAAAACTCGCCGTAGAAAACCTTTTCACCGCTTGCGGGGTCACGCGTAAACGCGACGCCCGAGCCGGATTTGTCGCCCGTGTTCCCGAAGACCATCGACTGCACGTTGACTGCCGTGCCCCAGTCCGACGGAATGTGATATTTCTGGCGGTAAATAATAGCGCGTTCGTTCATCCATGAGCCGAAAACGGCACCGATTGCGCCTTCGAGTTGCTTCCACGGATCCGTCGGGAAATCACTTCCCGTGCGGTCCTTAATCAACTTTTTGAAGCGGAAAACGAGTTCGCGGAGTTCGACAACGCCGAGTTCGGTATCGCTCGCATTCGGCTTTTCGAGCATTTCGGTTTTCACGTCGTGAATGACGGTTTCAAACGGCTCGTGGTCTTCATTCGGAAGTTTTTGCACGCCGAGAACGACGTCGCCATACATCTGAACAAAGCGGCGGTAGCAGTCCCACGCAAAACGTTCGTTGTTCGTAACGCGGGCGAGCGCTTCGACCGTATCATCATTCAAACCGAGATTCAAAATCGTGTCCATCATGCCCGGCATCGATTCGCGGGCACCGGAGCGCACGGCGACGAGCAACGGAAATCCCGTCGCGTCGCCGAATTTTTTCCCGAGCTGCTTTTCGATATTGGCGACGGCGGAGCGCACATCTGCCATCAAGGTTTTCGGATACGTTTTCTTGTTTGCGTAGTAATACGTGCAAACTTCCGTGCTGATGGTGAAACCCGGAGGCACCGGCAACCCGATGCGCGCCATTTCAGCGAGGTTGGCGCCTTTCCCGCCAAGTAAATTGCGCATTTGCGCGTTTCCGTCAGTTTTCTTGCCGAATTCGTAAACGAATTTCGTGCCTTTTTCGGCCGGAGCTTTATTTGCCATAAACGTTGGTAAGTCGATTAAAATAGAAAATTTTCGCCGTCGGAGGAATCGTCTCCTCGGGCTACGGCATTGATTAAAACGTAAAAACCGGAGAACGCAAGAGACTTTATGCGGCAAATTTACTTTTCAAAAAAAACATCACTATCCTCAACCATATATATAAAAAAATATATACAAAATTCAATTTGGTGAAAGGTGACCGGAGACAAGTAAATAGTGAAGTGCTAAGATTTTTGCCAAAAGCAAAAACTTTGAAGTATTAACCGGAATCCTGTCACATGCCACCTGTCTCTGCGCCGACAGAGTCGGTGCGTGCGCTAAATTTCAATTTGCCTTTTCATTCCCGCAGCGGGAAAATGGTTTCGCTATGATACTCGCCCCACTTAAAGACTCCGCGCGCTACGAAGCGCTCAACCCCTATTTCAAAAAACTTTTTGACTATGTGAAAACGCACGACCTGACGAGCGTTCCCGCAGGCAAAATCGTCATCGACGGCGATAATGCGTTCATCAACGTCGTCGATCACCCGGGCAAAACCAAGGAAACCGCAAAACTCGAAAGCCACCAAAAATATCTCGACGTTCACGTGCCGCTTTCCGCACCGGAAACCCTCGGCTGGACGCCGCGCGGAGAAATCCCCGAAACGCCCTACGACGAAGACGGCGATTGTCAGGTTTACGAAGGCGCAGCAAAGGTTTACACAACGATTCAACCCGGCGAATTTGTCGTTTACTGGCCGGAGGACATCCACGCTCCCGCGATCTCCGACCGCCCGTTCCGCAAACTCATCATGAAAGCGCGTTGCGACTGAGCGTTCCCGCGAAAACATTTTTCACAAATTCCGTTTTAAACAAAAATCTCAAATTATTCCCAAAATTATGGCTAAAAAACTCCAAGGACTCGTCGCTGCCCCGCACACTCCGTTCAACGCGGACGGGAGCGTCAATCTCACCGAAATTCCGAAGCAAATTGATTTGCTCGTCAAACAGGGCGTTGTCGGCGCATACATCTGCGGCACGACCGGAGAAGGCATTTGCTGCTCCGTCGAAGAACGCAAATCCGTCATGAAAGTTTGGGCGGACTACGGCAAGGGCAAGCTCTTCATCATCGTCCACGTCGGCGCGCTCTCCATTGCAGACGCTCGCGAACTCGCCGCCTACGCACAGGAACTCGGCTTAGACGCCACCTCCATCGTTCCGCCGAACTTCTTCAAACCGGGCTCCATCGACGGTCTCATCGACTACATCAATTCCGTCCTCGTCGCCGCTCCGAACCTGCCGTTCTACTACTACCACACGAGTATGTCCGGCGTGAACTTCGACATGGAACAATTCCTGATTAAGGCGGACGGAAAAATCCCGCAACTCGCCGGCATCAAGTTTAACTACCCGGATCTTTACATGTTCCAGCGTTGCCAACGCGCCTGCGGCGGCAAATACGACATCACCTGGGGGATTGACGAATGGTTTGCGGGAGCGCTCGCCTGCGGCGCGGAATCCGCCATCGGCTCGACCTACAACTACTCCGCCCCGCTCTACTACAAAATCTGGGACGCGTATAAGAAAGGCGACCAAGCGGAAGTCGCAAAAGGCATGGCAAAAGTCTGCGAAATCGTCGACATCCTCGTCCAATACGGCGGCGTTTCCGGCGGCAAGGCAATGATGGCTTACCACGGACTCGATATGGGCGGCGTTCGCCCGCCGCTCGGCAACCTTTCCGCCGAAGCAAAAGCGGATTGCGTCGCTCGCCTCACGAAGATTCTCGCTTAACCGTTAGCCGGAAATCGGAAATTGAGAGTTGGAAGTTCCCGCTTCTCCCCCGGAGAGAGAACTTTCAACTCTCAATTTTTTGCTTTGTTCCAAAAATCGCTTGACCTCCCCTCAAAGAAAGTTCTTAATCGTTTTCACTTTTGATTGCCCAGTAGCTCAGTGGCAGAGCAGTTGACTGTTAATCAATTGGTCGTTGGTTCGACCCCAACCTGGGCAGCCACTTTAAAAAAATCCCGCACAACGCAAGTTCGTGCGGGATTTTTGTTTTCAGAATTATTTACGGGTGAAGCGACACTCTTGTCGCTTCCGTGGCACACACGAAGTTTTTTAAGAACGAAGAAAATCCTAATTTCTCATTCCTAATTTCCCTTTTTAAAATTATGGCTGTTGCAAGACGGCGTTCCGCGCGAGATAATCACGGAATTTAATTTTGTCATGAGCATAAAATTATACGATACGATGTCGCGTTCAACGCGCACGCTCGCTCCGAGCGCGCCCGAAAAACCTTTCGGCATGTATTGTTGCGGACCGACGGTTTACGGTCCCGCACACATCGGCAATTTCCGCACGTTCCTGTTGCAGGACGTCCTCCGCCGCACGCTCGAAGTGGACGGCATCAACGTCCGCCATGTGCGCAACATCACCGACGTTGACGACAAAACGATTCGCCGCTCGCAGGAAGAAGGCAAAACGCTCGCCGATTTTACCGCCGCGTGGACGAAAAAATTCCACGACGACTGCGCCGCACTCAATATGCTCCCGCCGCAGGTCGAACCGAGCGCCGTCGCGCACATTCCGCTCCAAATCGCAATGATTGAACAGCTCGTTGCTCACGGGAACGCCTACGTCGCCCCCGACGGGAGCGTCTATTTTAAAGTTTCCAGCGATCCCGAATACGGAAAACTCGCTCGCCTCGATCGCGACGCCCTGCGCACGCAAGCGACCAATTCCGCCGGAGACGCAAACGCCGCCGACGAATACACGCGTGACAACGTCTCCGACTTCGCGCTCTGGAAAGCCCGCAAGCCCGAAGACGGCCCGAATTTCTGGCAAAGCCCGTGGGGCGAAGGTCGTCCGGGCTGGCACATCGAGTGTTCCGCGATGAGCACGCATTATCTCGGCGAAACCTTCGATTTGCACGGCGGCGGGGTCGATCTCTGCTTCCCGCACCACGAAAACGAAATCGCCCAGGCGGAATGTTCCTGCGGGCATCACGGCACCTTCGCGCAACATTGGTTCCACTCCGCGCACCTCATGGTGGACGGCGCGAAAATGTCGAAATCCCTTGGGAATCTTTACACGCTCGCCGATTTGGAAGCCAAAGGATTTTCGCCGATGGCAGTCCGCTACGCGCTCATTTCCGGGCATTACCGCTCGCAACTCAATTTCACGCTCAAATCGCTCGAAGACGCAACCGCCGCCCTCGAAAAAATCGAAAAAGGCACACGCAAGCTCTTGGACAAAGCGGGAATTACGCCGGAAGAATTTTCGCAGGACATTTCCGTTCACGAAAAAAACACGGCTTGGGGCGCGTTTGAGCCCGCATGGACTGCGCTTTGCGACGACTTAAACATTCCCGGCGCCATCGGAAAAATCTTCTCCGCATTCGGCGAACTCAACAAAACCGAGCTCTCGAAATCCGACGCGGGAACGCAACTTTGCGGACTCGCCAAAATCCTTTCCGCGCTCGGACTGAAGCTCTTCACCGCGAAGAAAAACGATTCCGACAACGCCGTCGTTCCCGCAGAAATCGCCGCGCTCGGCGAACAGCGCTGGAACGCCAAACAGGCGAAAAACTGGGCGGAAGCCGACCGGCTCCGCGACGAACTCGCCAAACTCGGCTGGAAATCCCTCGACCGGAAAGACGGCTACGCGCTCGCTCGCCTCTAAGCCGGAATCCGCACGAAGTTTTTCCCTCGAAGGGCAGCCTACACGGCTGTCCTTTAAAATTTCGCGGCAAGCGCTTCGCGCAAAACATCCGCAAGCACGGGCGACTCGATTTCTCCGATAACTTCCTCAAAAAAGCCCTGAATGAGCAAGGCGCGCGCCTCGGCTTCGGGAATCCCGCGCTGACGCAGGTAAAAAAGCTGATCGGCATCAAGCGTGCCGTTGGTCGCGCCGTGCGAGCAGGTAACATCGTTCGCATCAATTTCAAGCCCCGGAAGCGAGTGTGATTCCGCATCAGGCGAAAGGATCAGATTGCGATTGGACTGCACCGCCGACGTCTGTTGCGCTTTCGCGGCAACGACGATTGACCCGCCGAAAATCGTGCGGGAACGATCGAGCAAAACGTTTTTGAAAAGCAAATTGGATTCCGCATTCGGCGCAATGTGCCGTTGCATCGTGCGTTGGTCAATTTCCTGCTCGCCGTCGGCAACCGTCAGCGAAAACAGATCCGCACGCGCCGCGCACCCTTCGAGACGCAGCTCCGTTGTCGTGCGCGCGCGCTGTGCGCCGAGGTTGAGCGCGATACCGCGCACCGTCGCGTTTTCGTGCACATGCGTCCATTCCTGTTGGTAAAAATGCGCATCGCACGACATATCCTGCACGAGTTTTCGCACCACCTGCGCGCCGTTTTTGGCAAAAATCTCCAAACGCGAAATCGTCAGCGCCTGCGCGGGAACGCCCTTTTTCGCTTTCCCTTCGGATTTTTTTGCGGAAAGAAAAAAGTTCACAAACGGCACGGATGCATTTTCCTCCGCAATCACAAGCGCATACGGGAACGTCGCCGCCTGCGGCGCAACCGCCCAGTGATAAACCGTAAACGGACGCTCAATTTTCACTCCTGCGGGAACGTAAAGCAGGTAGGCGCCGTCCGACGAATACGCGCGGTGCAAAGTGGAAATTTTCTCGGAACAAATTCCGCCGCATGAAACAAAGAAATACGAACGCACCGCCAAGCGCTGTTCCGGCGAAAGCTCTTTTAACGGCGCAAAAATCACGCCCTGCGCCGCGAGCGCGGGATCGAGCGAAGCCGCTATCAGCCGATCATCCGCAAAAACAAGCGTTCCCGCCGTTTCCGGAATGCGATTCGAGCGCGCCGCAAGCTCCGCCGCCACCTCTTCCGCGACACCTCCCGGCAATGAAAATCCGTCAAAGTCCACCCGGGAAATCGACGCGAAACGCCATTCCTCCATGCGTCGATTCGGCATCGGAAGCACATTGAAATCCGCCCACGAACAATCCCGCACGCCGGCGAAAACATCCGCCTTCCCGCGCTCCTCTTTCGCTCTGCGGAAAGTCGTTTCGGAAAGAATACTCTGTTCGGACAAAATGTTCATTTCGCGCTATAAGATGGAGATTTCCCGTGCGCCGCACGAGCGAAATTTTATCCTGAGAAAATTAGGAATGAGAAGTGAGAAATCAGAAAATAGCTCCTCCTCTTTCTAAGAGGAGGGGGACCGCACCCCGGTGCGGTGGAGGAGTTCGGCTCGCGACGCTTCGCCAATCGCAAATTTCAAATTCCGAATTAAAATTCGCGATTAAATAAAAAACTCCGCGGCTTGGTGGCTCCGTGAGGGATTTTATTTTCCCTCTTAAAAAACCGCTCGGCGCTAAAAAATCAGCTTCGCACGGAGAGCCGCTTTGCCGCGTCGCCGTCGACAACGACGCACGAGCGGAAACCGTCGCCGGATTTCGGCAACGCCGCCAGGAAGCGTTCCCGCGCCGCCGTATCGGAAAATTCAATACCGATAAGCGCACGCCCGACGCGTTCTCCCGTGTAAAGGTAATTGAAGTAGCAAATATTTTCGCTCGCGCTGAGATTTTTTTTCAAAAACGCGGAAAGCGCGCCCGGCCGCTCGTAAAAATCGAGCCGCAAAAACGCAGGTTCCCGCATCAGCTTTTCATCATACGGGATTACGCGGAACAAAATATCCGCTTCGCCCGTAACGTGCTGCCATTCAATATTTTTCGCGGAAAGCGTTTCGCCGAGTGCGGCAAACTGCGCATCGCTCACGGCGACACCGATTGTAAACCACGCGGCGGCGGCATCCGTTTTCCCGTATTGAAATTCGAGCAAATTGCAGTCGGAGAACGCGCTCCCGAGCACGTCGAGCAAGGCGCCCGGGCGCTCCGGAATCCGCACGCGCAGGTAGCGACGGTGCGCACCGTTGACTTGGCTGTTGCGCGTAATCACGCCGAGCATTCCGAAGTCGATATTCGCGCCGGAAATCACCGTAAGCACTTTTTTCCCCGCAAGCGTTCCCGCGAGTTTGAGCGCGGCGGCAACCCCCATCGCACCGGATGTTTCCGGCAAAACGCGGTGCGTTTCCCAAAGCGTCTGAATCGCCCAGCAAACATCATCGTTCGTCACCGTCACGATTCCGTCCATCAGTTCGCGACACAACGGGAACGTCAAACTTCCCGCTTTGCGCACCGAAGTCCCGTCGCAAAAAATATCCGTTTTCCCGATATCCACCGGCGTTCCCGCCTCAAACGCCGCCTTCATCGACGCCTGATCCGAACCTTCCACCCCGTAAATTTTGATGCCGGGATACTGCCGGCGCAACCAGCACGCACACGCCGCCGCCATGCCGCCGCCGCCGATTTGGAGAAACGCCACGTCAAACGGTCCTTTGCCCGACATCACGCACTCGTCCGCCAGCGTGCCCTGCCCGCCCATCGTGCCGAGGTCGTCATACGGATGCACAAATGTCAGATCTTCGCGATCGGCGGTTTCGTGCGCCGCGCGGCTCGCTTCGTCGTAAGATTCGCCGAAAAGCACGATTTCCACATTATTTTCGCCGAATCGACGCACCGCGTTTTGCTTCACGTCCGGCGTAGAGCGCGGCATAAAAATCTTGGCGTGAATATTCAGCAACTTCGCCGCAAGCGCCACGCCCTGTGCATGGTTTCCGGCAGATGCCGCCACAATCCCGCGGGAACGCTCCTCCGGCGAAAGCAACGCCATGCGATTATACGCGCCGCGCCACTTGTAGGCCTTAATCGGTCCCAAATCCTCACGCTTCACAAAAAGCCGAAACGGCAAATCCGCCGCAACCTCTTCCAGCGGAGTCGCATCCGCCACCGCATACACGCGCTGACGCGCCATCAAAATCGCGTCAAACAATTCATCGCACAAAGCTGACATAATCGAAAAACTCTACGCCCGCCAAGGGCGAATAGCAAATTTGAAAACGCACTCCGAAAACACGGAATTGTTTTTTTGTTTAACCGGAAAGGATGGAAAAAAAAGTTTTAATTGTAGGAGAAGCGGACTCCGGTCGCTTCCGTTCGAGTTGTTTTGCACGCAGATTCGCGCCGATTCTTACGGATTTTTTTAACGCAAAGAACGCAAAGTTTTTTTGGGGGAGAAGCGATTTTCAATCACTTCCACGGGAACACACGGATTTTCAATTCGGGATTGCGAGCGTCGCTCGCTTGCCCCGGGCTATGGTCTTGTTGCGCTTTCAGCGCGTGTTTTTACCTTTTTTTTTTGAAAAGGTGTGTCTTACGAGGTGCGACAGGATTGTCTCCCCTCCACAAAAAAACTCTGCGTCTCCGTGTCTCCGTGAGAGAAATTGTTGTTTCCCTAAAATAAAACGGCTGAACGCCGTTCGGATTATAGACCAACGGCAAGTTCGCGGGAACGCGAACGACGCCTTGGGTCAACGGACCAATAACGGTCGTCCTGTAAGGACAAAAGAAAAAAAAGACAGGCGAGACGCCTGTCCTCCATGACAAAATCCGTGGAATTTGCGGATAAACAAAAAAAAAAGCGTTCCCGCGACCGAAGCCACGGGAACGCTTTTTTCACGAAATCTGTTCGTTTATGCCATCTTTTGGATGATGGAAACAATCGGCATAAACATCGCGACGACGATTGTTCCGACGACCACGGCGAGGAAGAGAATCAGCACCGGTTCAATAACGGACGTGAGCGCGCCGACGGCGTTGTCGACTTCTTCGTCGTAGTTGTCCGCCACGCGATTAAGCATTTCCGGAAGTTGCCCGGTTTCTTCGCCGACCTGCACCATGGAGCAAACCATCGGCGGGAAGACTTTTGCCTGTTCGAGCGGCTGAGCGAGCGTGTCGCCGTCGCGGACGCGGTCGTGAACGCGATCCAACGCGCTACGGAGCACGACGTTGTCGAGCGTGTCGCGGGTAATTGTCATTGCCTGCAAAATCGGCACGCCGGAAGACATTAGCGTTCCGAATGTGCGCGCGAAGCGAGAAACGGTAACGACTTGGACGAAGGAGCCGATTTTCGGAAGTTTGAAAACGATGCGGTCGATTACCGCTTTGGTTTTCGCGTTTTTGAAAAGGAAGCGAATGAGGAAAATTCCGCCAAAGACCACGGTAACGGCGATCAGCCAGTGTTCGCTAAGGGAATTTCCGAGATCCATGACAAACTTTGTCAGCGGCGGCATTGTTCCGCCCTGTGCGGAAATCATCTTTTGGAACGACGGAACGACGAACGTCAGCAGCACCCACACAATGATGAACGCGACGGAAAGAACGACGCAGGGATAAACCATTGCGGATTTGACTTTTTTCTTAATCTTTCCGGATTTTTCCTGAAACGCCGCAAGACGGTCGAGCACGGTATCGAGCACGCCGCCCGCTTCCCCGGCGCGGATCATGTTGACGTAAAGGCGGTCAAACATACGCGGATACTGCGCGAGCGCATCGGAAAGCGTGTTCCCGCCCTGAATATTTTCGGAAATGGTTTCGAGTGCGGTTTTGAAAACGGGATTTTTTTCCTGCCCGGAGAGGATTTGCATCGCGCGCAGAAGCGGTAAGCCCGCTTGGAGAAGCGTGGCGAGCTGGCGTGTAAAAATCGTCAACTGTTCGCCGGTGATTTTTTTGTTAAAGCCGGCGTTTTTCTTACCTTTCTTGCCGAAACCTTCGGCGGAGATGGAAGAAACCATCAGGCGTTGTGCGGAGAGCTTGGCGCGTGCCTGCTCTTCGTTGGGCGCTTCGATTTTTCCGTTCACGGGTTTTCCGTTCCCGTCGATTGCGGAATACTTGAATGTTGCCATAGTTTTTTAAAGGGCTGGGGTTAAAAAGATTAGGTGTATTTTAAAACTTCCTCGATAGTGGTCAATCCATCAAAAATACAGCGCAAACCGTCGTCGCGGAGCGTGCGCATACCGTTTTCGATGGCTTTCTGTTTGAGCACGAGCGTCGGTGCTTTTTTCGTGATGAGTTCGCGAACAGCGTCGTTGATCACCATGAGTTCAAAAAGCCCTTGGCGTCCTTTGTAGCCCGTGCGGTTGCACTCGGAGCAGCCTTTCCCGTAGAAGAACTGTTTTTCCGCGATTTCGAGCGGGTCGACCTGAAGCATCGAGATGACGTTTTGGTCCGGCTCGTAAGCCGTGCGGCAATGGCGGCAAATGCGGCGAAGCAAACGTTGCCCCAGCACGCCTTCGAGCGACGCGGAAATGAGGAACGGCTCCAGCCCCATATCGACAAGACGCGTAACCGCGCCGGGAGCATCGTTCGTGTGGAGCGTAGCGAGCACGACGTGCCCGGTGAGCGACGCCTGCACCGCGATTTGCCCCGTTTCCAAGTCACGGATTTCCCCGACCATAATCGTATCCGGGTCTTGACGCAGGAAGGAGCGCAAAGCGGAGGCGAACGTGAGACCGACCTGGTGGTTGATCTGCACCTGCATGATGCCTTCGATTTCGTATTCGACCGGATCTTCGGCGGTGAGGATTTTTACGTCCACTGTATTGACTTCGCGGAGCGCGGAATAAAGCGTCGTCGTTTTACCGGAACCCGTCGGTCCCGTGACGATGAAAATACCGTTCGGGCGATTCACGAGTTCGCGAATCCCGTTCATGATTTCCGGCTCCATCGAAAGATTTTCGAGGTCGAGATTGACGACGCCCTTGTCGAGAATACGAAGCACGACAGATTCGCCGAATTGTGTCGGGAGCGTGGAAACACGGAGGTCGATCGGGCGCCCGCCGATGGTGGTTTTGATACGACCGTCCTGCGGGATACGTTTTTCCGCAATGTTCAAGCCGGACATCACCTTCACGCGCGCGGTAACGGCATTTGCGAGGCTTTTCGGCGGCGGTGCCATTTCGTAAAGTGCGCCGTCGATACGGTAACGGATACGGAACTGGTCTTCAAACGGCTCGAAGTGAATGTCGGACGCTTTGGCTTTGACGGCTTCCTGCAAAACGACGTCCACGAAACGAATAATCGGCGCCTGATTTGCGGAATCGTCCGCGTCGACGTTGTCCAAGTCGATTTCGGAGAGAATATCTTCAATGGACGAATGTTGCTCGCCGTAGAATTTGACGATTGCGCCGTCGATTTGCGCGGGATCGCAGACCGCGAGTTCGACATCGCGGCGGAGCGAGAAAGACAAATCGTCCACAATGCTGTAATTCAGCGGGTCTTTTGCAAGGAACCAAACTTTATTCGGGTCGGCGCGGAACGGAATAATTCCGTATTTATGCGCCAAGTCCGGCTTGATGATGCGAAGCAAATCCTGATCGATGTGATCGGGAATCACGGGAACGAACTCGACGTTGAGATTGCGGGCGATGAGTTCCAGCATCGTGTTGCGGTCGAAATAACCCGCGTCTTCGAGAATATCGGTAAACGCTTTTCCGGTCTCGGCGTGTTCGTCCCACGCCTCGTCGAGCTGCTCGCGGGAGACGAGGCCGGATTCTTCAAAAATATTTTTTAATGTTTCGCTGTGTTCGTTAAACATAACGGGAACGCCGGTTGAGGATTAAATGAGAGAGAGTGCGCGGAGTTTATCGCGCATTTCGTTCGGAGCCTGTGCGAACTTCGTCGCTTCGGACGGATCGATGTAGCCTTCCTGCACGAGAGAAAGCAGGTGGCTGTCGAGGGTGCGCATCCCGAGATTGCCGCCGGTCTGAATGTCGGAAGTAATGCGGTAGGTTTTGTTGTCACGAATGAGCGCCGCCGTGGAATCCGTATTGATCATGATTTCGTAAGCGGCGATACGCCCGCCGTCGCGGCGACGGCAAAGCACCTGAGAAATAACGGCAACGAGTGAAGACGAAAGCTGCGTGCGGATTTGGTCTTTGGTATCCGCCGGGAACGCGTCGACGATACGGTCCACGGTGCGCGCGGCGCCGGTCGTGTGCAAAGTGGCGAAAACGAGGTGCCCGGTTTCTGCGGCGGAAACGGCAGCGGTAATAGTTTCCAAGTCTCGCATTTCCCCGACGAGAATGATGTCCGGGTCTTGGCGAAGCGCGCCGCGAATGGCTTCCGCGAAGGACGGAACGTCGCGCCCGATTTCGCGCTGCGTTACGACGGAGCGCTGGTGGTCGTGGAAATATTCAATCGGGTCTTCAATCGTGATGATGTGTTTTTCCTCGTTGCGGTTAACCCAATTGAGCATGGACGCGAGCGTCGTCGTTTTACCGGAGCCCGTCGGTCCCGTGACGAGAATCAGTCCGCGTTGGCGTTGCAAAAGCGCCTTCACTTTGTCGGAAAGTCCGAGCTGATCCAGATCGAACATTTTGTTCGGAATCTGGCGAAGGACGATCCCGTAGCCGTTGGTGTCGCCGTGCCCGTAGCGCGCCTTAAACACGCTGACGCGAAAACGCGCCTGCCCTTCGTAGGAAAAACCGAAATCGCATCCGCCGCGTTCCTGCAAGCGTTTCCAATGGTGCTCGGCAGTAATTTCGCGTGCCATCGCTTCGGTTTCCTCCGCGGTCAACACGGGACCGTCCACCGGCATCATTGCACCGGAAATGCGGAGCACGGGAGCTTGGTCGATGTGAATGTGAAGGTCGCTCGCGCTTTCGCTCACCATGAGGTCGAGCAGTTGTTTCAGCGTGTAATTCATTTTAGAAAAATCCTTTGTTGCGTGGTTGTGTTATGCGTTCCCGCGAATTATTCGACTTCGACCGTCGTGGACAAAACTTCTTCGACAGAGGTAATCCCCGCCGCGATTTTGCGAATGCCGTCTTCGCGCATCGTCCGCATTCCGAGTTCCCGCACCTTGCGGCGCAAGTCGACGAGCGAAACGTTGCGGTATATCATTTCCTGAATTTCTTCGTTGACCATGAAGATTTCAAAAACGCCGCGACGCCCGCGGTAGCCGGTGTTGTGGCACTTAGAGCAACCGCGTCCCTTTTGGAAATTCGAGCTCGAAAGATCGCCCACCGTCATGCCGATGGAAATCAGTTCCTTTTCCGTCGGGTTGTATGATTCCGTGCAATCCGGGCAAATGCGGCGCACAAGGCGCTGGGCAAGCACCCCGCGAAGCGACGCGGAAACGAGGAACGGCTTCACGCCGATATCGACAAGACGCGAAACGGCGGACGGCGCGTCGTTCGTGTGAAGCGTGGAGAACACCATGTGACCGGTAAGCGATGCGTTGACCGCGATTTCCGCCGTTTCCAAGTCACGAATTTCCCCAATCATGATAATGTTCGGCGCTTGGCGGAGCATGGAACGCAGAGCCGCCGAGAACGTCATGCCGACTTCGCGGCGCACCTGCACCTGATTGATTCCGGGCATCTGATATTCGACCGGGTCTTCCACCGTGATAATTTTTCGGTCCGGCTGGTTAATGTAGTTGAGCGCCGAATACAGCGTGGTGGATTTACCGGAGCCCGTCGGTCCCGTGACGAGAAAGATTCCGTCCGCGCCCGTAATGATTTTCTGGAACGTTGCCTGGTCGTCGGAGAAAAATCCGAGTTCCGGCAAGCCGAGGCGCAGACCTTCTTTGTCCAAAATACGCATGACGATGGATTCGCCGTAAACCGTGGGAAGCACGGAAACACGCAAGTCCACGTCTTTTCCGGAAACCTGAATCTGGATACGACCGTCCTGCGGGATACGTTTTTCCGCGAGGGAAACCTCCGCCATGAGCTTCAGGCGCGCGATAATCGACGCTTGCAAGCGCTTCGGCGGGTTTTCGACTTCCTGCAAAACACCGTCGATACGGTAACGCACGCGGAAACGTTTTTCCAACGGCTCCATGTGAATGTCGGACGCGCGTCGGCGAATCGCCTCCGTGATGAGCAAATTCACGTATTTGATAATCGGAGCGTCGTCGGCGCTCGCGCCCTTTGCATCGTTTCCGGGAATGGTCACGCCCGTTCCCGCGTCGCCGAAAAGCGCCTTCATCGCATCGCTCTGCGGCAAACCGTCGTCGCCGTAGGCCGATTTTATCGCTGCGCGAATGTCGTCCGGCGGAGCGAGGCGGAACGAAACCGACATCCCGAGCACGCGCGCGAGCTCGTCCATCATATCCGTATCGAGCGGATCGGCGGTAACGGCGAGCATCTGCGGACCCTCAATCTGCAACGGAAGCACGTTGTAGCGGTCGGCGAGCTCGCGGCCCATTTTTTCAAGCGCTTCCGGCGTCGGGCGAATGCCGTCCAAATCTGCGACTTCCATGTCGAACTGTTGCGCGAGCGCGGCGGTAATCGCCGCCCACGTCGTGTAGCCTTTGTCGACCAAAAGCGTCAATGCTTCCGAGTCCGCATTTTCTTCGGTTGCGCCTTGGGAAAGCACATATTCCCGCGCGGCGGCAACGGTTTCCGGCGGCACAAGCTGCTCGGTTTGAATCAAATCAATGACATAATCATCAGCGGAAATCACGATTTCGGGTCTCCTTGTAAGATTGACAAAAAAAAGGGGCGAGGAATGGGGGAAATTAAAAGTTCTTTTGTGCAAAACGCGTTGCGAAAAAGCCTTTCGCCGCATCCGTTTTGAAAAGAACGCGGAATTTTTAACACGAAATTCGCGCCCTTGCAAAAGAAAAGGAGGACGCGGGAACGCGGACGAAGCGCCCGAGTGCGATGAGCGGAATTTTTCGCTCCTCTTCAAAATTTCATGCGCGTATTTTCAAAACCGCAATGCGGGCACGCCGAAACCTCACGCTGGCGCGGGCGAGAGTAAATTTTTCCGCAACGAATGCAGTAAAACACGGTTTGGTAGCGGCGATGGTCATGCAACAGGCGTTCCCGTCGGTCGTAATACCACCGGACAATACCCGCAAACAGCGTAATACCGAAGAGCAATATTGCGGAAAATGTAATCAAATCGACGGCGAACATACGCGCGAGTCTAAGGTTGAACGGGGAAAGTTAAAAGGGGAAAGTTACGAGAGCACAATCGTCGTTTCGGGAAGCCGCGCCGTAGCCGGCGTTTTTCTGCGCGGCAAAAACGACGTGATAAACAGTAAAATTCCGATACGACCGACAAACATCGTTCCCGCGAGCAGATATTTTGCCGGCTCGCCCAGCTCCGGCGTAACGCCGCACGAAAGCCCCACCGTTCCCACCGCCGAAACCGATTCAAACGCCAGCGACAAAAAATCAATTTGCGGGTGCAAAATACACAGAGAAACCGTAACGACAAAAACCGCCGTCGCGCCGAGCAACACGATCGCCAACGCCTGATTCGCAAAATCGCTGTCCAGCCGACGCCCGAAAACTTCGAGATCCCGCCGCCCCAAAACGTATTGCCGCAAGGACAGCACGGCGATTGCGAACGTCGTCGTTTTGATTCCGCCCGCCGTCGAAAACGGGCTTCCGCCGATAAACATCAGCGCCATGAGCAAAACTTTTGCCGCCGGAGTAATATTGGACGTCGGTTCGATGTCAAAGCCCGCCGTGCGCGACGTTCCCGCCAGGAAAAATGCGCGGCGCAAAGAATCTCCGCCCCAGTCCGCCCAATCCAAAAGGTAGAACGCGACGAAGCCGAACAAAATCAATCCGAGCGAAGTTACGAGAACGATTTTCGTGTGCGTCGCCAAGCGCACGGGAACGTGACGGATTTTCCGGCTCCAAAGAAACGTTCGCAGGCGATTGCTGAAAAACATCCAAAAATCCCGAATCACGGGAAAGCCCAAGCCGCCGATAATCGCCATCACGAACAGCGAGGAAATCATCGCCATGCTCTGCGCAAGCTCCGGATTCGTCATTCCGCCGGGAACGCAGGAAAGACCGGCATTGCAAAATCCCGAGACGGAATGAAACACCGCAAAAAATATCGGGTTCGCCGCCGCGATCTCCGTTCCCGCCGTCGAAAGGTAAATCGCAACCGCGCCGACCGCTTCCGCCGCGAACGTAAAACCGACAATCACCGCGAGCACGGTGCCGATTTGCCCCATGTTTTCCTCGCTGAATAAATCCTGAAAATCAAAGCGGTTTTTCAACGAAAGCCCTCCGGCAAAAAAGTAGGCAAAAAAATACGTAATCGTCATCACGCCCAAACCGCCGAGCTGAATCAGCACAAGCAAAATGCAAAGTCCGCTAAACGTCATTTCCGTCGCCACGTCAAAAGGCGAAAGCCCCGTCACGCAAACCGCGCTCGTAGAGAGAAACAGCGCGTCGCACCACGAAATCCCGTCCAAACTCGCATTCGGCGTTTTCAGCAAAAGCGTTCCCGTGGCAATCAAAAGCACGAAACTCAAAATAAACACGCGCCCCGGAGTCAGCGAAACGCCCTTAAAAAACGAATGACGGGAACGAATACCGCGCAGCATCAGCACCCACAAAATCAGCGCATTCAGCCCCGCCGCATAACCCAAGCGCACCGTAAACGGCGCGACATCCGACAAAACCGCCATCAGCCCGCGCAACATCGGCGCATACGCCACCACCATCACCAGCGCCGCACAAAACAGCAGGCTCTCAAACCAATGCTTCACAAAGCGCCGCAAAATCGATTCCCGGCGAAAAACCATGCGCAGCACCTCCTGAAGCAGGAACAGCCCGACCGAACAGCGCGTTCCCGTCCGTAACCAGAACAACTGAGAATCCTGAACCGGCCAACCGACAATCGTCACCACAATCGCCAATGCCAAAAGCAGACACACGACGCTGATTCCGTTGACCAGCCGCCGCGTCCACGCGCTCCCGTCGCCGGGATTTTCTTTCGAGAAACCTTCCATGAGGATCCGCTCTCTTTTAGCAAAAGCCCCCGCCTTTTTAAAGTCCAAAGGGGAACGCGCACTTCGCCGATTCGGCTCTCATGAATCCGCAAAAACGCAACGCCTTTAATTCAAAATTCGCAATTTCCTACTCGCAATTGGCGCACACCGCAAACCAACGCCACGCGGCGACGAAAATCACGGCAACGAACACGAATGCGATACAGATTTTCCCCCACGGGAACGATTTTTGGCGAAACGGATCCGCACGCGAAATCTTCGAGCCTTTCGGATTTTTCGGCATTTCGGTAAACGCTTTCCCGAGCGGAATGTTGATTTTTACGTTCCCGTTAATCGCCCAACCGTTGGCTTCGAGAATCGGTCCAAGCGAACGGCGACGCAGTTTCATCGCCGCAATCAACATCGACGGCGCAGAAATCATCAAAACCACCGCGAGCACAACAAGCGCCATCTGCCACGGAGCAAGCGCCAAAAATCCGCTCACGGCGACGGACAATGCCGCACCGATTGCGCCGAGCGCCAATCCGATCGCCGCAAAAATCCCGGCAAACTTCGCCACGTCAAACGCGGGTTTTGCCGCCGGTGCCGCCGCAACGGGCGTTCCCGCCGGAGCCGCCGTCGCTTTCGTCAGCACCGTTCCCGCGCCTGCGCTCAAATCCCCGTCCACTTTCTTTTCGCGCGCCGCGGCAAAATTTTCAATCTGCGTTTCGACAAATTTCGCCACCTTGCGGTAAGGCGACCAAAAGGCTTGTCGAATCGAAATCGGATTTTCGATAATTTTGACGATTTTCGCGTCCCAATCGTTGCCCTTTTTGTCGTAAAAAACGCCGTTGCGCCCGACGTAAAGCGAGAGCGCGTCTCCGTCGCCGAACATTGCGACAACCGACATTTTTTCGCCGCCGTTTTTGCGCGTGCAATCACAATATGCGAGGCAACAATTCGACTTTGCCGCAAGCGCCGAATGAGCCGCCGCGCTATCCACGCGAACGCACAACGAGCAGGTGCGGCGATCCATGTAGAGCTTGCCGACGAGAAACGCCGTCGACTCCGCGTCGCGCTTGTAAAACTCTGCAAACGAAACGAAATTCCGCAAAATTACGGCAAGATCGCGCGAGTAGCGGCAAAGTTTTTCCGCATCGGAAAGTGCGTCGCGCAAAGGCTTTTCGGCAGCATCTTTTACGAAAAGCGGAGCCGTTTTTTCGACAAAGTCTCCGGCAAGAATTTCGCTCAGGCGTTCCGACGGGAACGCGTCGGCTCCTCCGGCAGGCTTTGACGCAAGCCACGCGGCATAAGGCGCAAAGAGCGATTCCGCTTTTTCCCAGAGCGAAACCGGAAGCGCCGCCGGCGTTTGCCCCACGGGAACACCAAGTTTTTCGCACGCAGGCGCGAGCGCCTTTTCGACAAAATCCGCGAGCGCAGGAACCCACGCGGGGTTGACTCCGGCAACGAGCGGAAGCGTCGGCTCACCGTCCGTCGCCGAAACACGCGCAAGCGGGAAACGCGCCGATGCCTCAGCGGAAATTTCCCCGCCGGCGGCGAGTGCGGCAAAATCCGCCTCGCCCGGATTCATTTTGGCTTCTGCGGCAGGATCGAAACTCGCCAAGCGCGTCCGCGCAAAAAAGTCTTCCGCCTTCGCGCGGATTTTTGAAAACGCGGCGAACGCGTCCGCCGTTTTTTCCCCGAGCGGGAAAACTTTTTCGGAAGCATTTTCCGCTTCGGCACGCCACGCCAAGACGGCTTCGGCGCTTTTGACAAAATCCGAGATTTGCGCGGCGGAAACGCCCTGCGCGCCGGACGCATCCGCGCTCCCGCCCGTTGCGGCGATCGCGTCTGCGAGGAATTTTTCCGTCGCGGCATCGTCTCCCGCGCAGGCGGGAACGAGCACGCCGTCGCCGTTGAACGCCTGCGCGTCAAAGGCTTTTTCGGCGGCTTCGACATCGGCGAGTGCGAGCGTTCCCGCGTCGGGTTTGCCGAGATGAGCAAGAACGCTCGCCGCAGTTTCGCGAAGCGGAGATTTTTCGGAAAGCGAACTCAACGGGAACGCGTCTTTCCCCGCGAAGAAAGCGTCGAAATTCGAGAAATTTTCGCGGACAAATTTGACGGCGGCGAGAATTTCGGGAACGCGGATACGCCCGTCGGAATCGGTGTCGAGCAAAGCGAGCGTCCGCGCGTCAAATTCCTGCCCGTTCACGGGCATACTCAGCGCGACCCACAGTTTCGGGTCGAGTTCGGTAACGGCAGCGAGGTCTTCGGGGGTTTCGATGCGAAGTTGCTCCGTGCCGCCCCGACGGAAGAAATAATAGTTAGGCATGGACAGAAAAATAGCTTCGTCCGCGACCCGGGGAAAGTTGAAAATAACGCGGGGACGGCATCTTAACGCTTCCGCAAGATGCCGTTCCCGTCTAAAACTACGGACAAAAAGAAGTTCTCTTTTGAACCGATTCCTCTTCCCGAACTCTTGTCTTCCCGTTTTTTTCCTCTTACAAGTGTGCGATGAAACGATCTCCGGCAACGGGAAGCGGCTTGGAAATTCCCGCGGAAACGTAATCCACGGCGCGGGAAACGGCTTCGGCGAGATTTGTACACGCATCTCCCGCAAGATTTGCGGCAATCGCGGCAGAAAGCGTGCAACCGCTTCCGTGCGTATTCGTTTCTGCAATACGCGGATGTTTCACAAAAGAATCAAAACCGCCCTGCGCGCGCGGGAGCGCCAACGCGTCAAAAACGTCGTCGCCGACTCCGTGCCCGCCTTTGAGCAAAACGGGAACGCCGAGCGCGTCGGCAAGTTTTTCCGCAGATTCTGAAATTTCGCCGGACTCCGTTTTCGGGTTCACGCGCCATGCGAATTTTTCGCCGAGCAAAACTTCCGCTTCGTCCAAATTCGGCGTAACAACGCTCGCAAGCGGAATCAGGCGCTCCCGCAACGTGGCGATTGCCGCGTCGTCGATAAGTTTTGCTCCGCTCGTCGCAATCATCACGGGATCGACAACGACTTTGATTTCGCGATGCGCTTCAAAAAAATCCGCTGCGGCATGAATGATTTCGGACGTGGCGAGCATTCCGGTTTTGGCGGCGCCGATTTTAAAGTAGCGCGCGACTTGCTCCGCCTGCTCGAGGACAAATGCCGCGGGAACGGGATGCACGGCGGAAACGCCGTCGGGATTTTGCGCCGTAAGAGCGGTAATCGCCGTCGTCCCGAAGACGCCGTGCGCGGCAAAAGTCAGCAAATCCGCCTGAATCCCCGCGCCTCCGCCGGAATCCGAACCGGCGAGCGTCAACGCCACGGGCAAATCACTTTTCGTAGAATCTTTCATTTCCCGCCAATTCTAACAAAAAAAGAAACCCCGAATGAACAGAAATTTGCCGCACGCGGGCTCCAAATTTCAATTCAGGTCTCGCCCTTCAACGCGCGTTCTGCCGTCGGAAAATTCGAGTTCGACGAGCTGTCCGAAACCGACATCGCGGGAACGGTCGATGATTTTTCCCGTTGAAGCATCGCGAGCGACGGCGAATCCGCGTTTCAGCGTCGATTCCAAACCGGACGCACGCAGTCGCGTCGCAAGCTGCTCCAAATGGAGCCGCACAAGGCGAACGCGGTGTTCGGGATTTTGTTTTTCCAAAGAAAACCCGATATGCGAAATTTTTTCGCGGGAACGCGTAAGTCGAAACGTAATTGCAGAATCGATACGCGACGCGATTCCGGCAAGGCGTTCCCGCACAAGCCGGAGATGGCTGAGCGGCGAATGCCGTGCAAGTTTGGATTCGAGCAAATCGAGTTTCTGGGAAAAATTCTGCATCGCGCGCTCGGTCAAATCATCGAGCAGTGCGGATGCGTTTTCAAAACGGTCCGCAATTTCTAAGCGCGCGCTGGAAATAAACTCGGCGGCGGCGGAAGGTGTTTCCGCACGCAAGTCCGCCGCAAAATCGCTCAGCGTAAAATCGATTTCGTGCCCGACCGCGGAAATCACGGGAACACGGGAGGCTCGCACGGCGCGCGCAACGATTTCTTCGTTAAAACACCAAAGATCTTCAAGACTTCCTCCGCCGCGCCCGACGACGAGCAATTCCAAATCGCGAATCGCGCTTGCCTGCTCGATCCCGCGAACGATCTCTTCCGCCGCTCCCGCGCCCTGCACCTTCGCCGGAATGACAATGAGGCGCCCTGCCCAGTCGCGTCGCCGCAAAATACTAATAAAATCCCGGATTGCGGCCCCCGTCGGAGACGTGACAAACGCGATTGTGCGCGGAAGCGTCGGCAACGCACGCTTTAGACTTTTGTCAAAAAGCCCTTCTGCTTCGAGCTTGCGCCGCAGTCTTTCAAACGCTTCCTGCAAGCGCCCGATTCCTTCTTCCTGAAACGTGCGGACAATGATTTGGTAATTACCGCGCGGCTCGTAAATGCTGATTTGCCCGAAAACGACGATTTGCATCCCTTCTCGCAAACGCGTTCCCGCGCGGACAAGCGTCCCGCGAAAAGCCACGGCGGCAAGCTGTGCACCGGCATCTTTCAAGGTAAAATACGCGTGTCCGCTTGACTGTATACGCAAATTCGATACTTCGCCGCGAATCCAAACGCCGCCGAACGTGTTTTCCACAAGCGCCTTAATGCGCCGCGTAAATTCCGTGACGGTAAACGGAGCGTCGTCTTGCGGCGTTCCCGCGTTTTCTTCAAAAAAGTCCATGTACCGACCTTAAAAAACGGCCGAATCAGCTTTCACCGAAATTTTTCGGCGTAAATTTTTTCAAACGCTCCCACATCATGTCGAGCGAAGCGGGAAGCGTGCGCGTATCGGCGATGACGGGCATAAAGTTGCTGTCTCCCTCCCAGCGCGGGACGATGTGGCAATGCAGATGCTTCGGAATCCCGGCGCCCGCAGACGAACCGAAGTTGAAGCCGACGTTGAAGCCCTGCGGCTTGAGCGCGTCTGTCAGAATTTGTTGCCCGAGAACAATCAGATCCATCAGATCCGCACGTTCCTCCTCCGTAAGATCGGCGAGCGCGGGAACGGCGCGATACGGAATCGCCAAAAGATGTCCGGCGTTATACGGGAACGTGTTCAGAACGAGGTATCCGGTTTTTCCGCGATAAAGCAGATGGACGGATTTTTCGTCCGCGACCTTCGGGATTTCGACAAACGGATCGTCGCACTTCGGCCCGCTGTCCTTTTTCGGCGCTTCGATATACGCCATTCGCCAATACGCGTGGAGGTGATTCATGGGAAAAGTTTCCCCGCGCCCCGCTTTTTTTTCAAACGAAAAAAAGCCCACGCCGCACCGAAAAAAAACTCTTGCACGCGCGCGGAAAAACGAACATCCTTGTGTCTCCTTTTTCATCGGTGAGATATCCAAGTGGCTAAAGGGCGTGGACTGTAAATCCATTCGGTTTTCCGTTCGGGGGTTCGAATCCCTCTCTCACCACCATTTTAAAAATCCCGTTCAGAACATGAGCGGGATTTTTTATTTCCTCCCGAACAGGGAGCGCTCGGCGAGCCAAACGATTCCTGCGACAAGTCCAGTATATATCCACACGATTGGGACTAAAAATATCCCCAAAATACTCATCAGAGGGAAAAGCGAACACAGGATTAACGTAAAGATAAACGTCCCCTCAAAGGATCGCCGGGGAACAATTCCCAGTGCGACGGGAAACGCCGCCGCCCACAAAATTCCGCAATAGTTCAATACAGAGATTTCGGAGTTCCCGTCCTCAAAAAACGGCAACAGCGGTTCCGGCAACAGCGCACAAAGTAACAACACGCCCAGAACAATCGCCGTGCGGAGCGAAGCGCGGCGGGCGATAAACGCCAACCACGGGAACGCGAGATATCCGGCAAAAAACATCATCATTTCACTTCAAAAAGAGATGCAGCAGTTTTTCGTAGAGTTTGCTTTTGTAGGGTTGGTAGCGCATCGGGAGGTCGATCCACGTTTTTTTATCCACGACGGATTTGTAGTGCGTAAACGCATCGAATCCCGTCTTCCCGTGATAGGAACCCATGCCGCTCTCGCCGATTCCGCCGAAGCCCATTTCGCTCGTCGCGAGGTGAATGACGACATCGTTGATACAGCCGCCGCCGTAGCTCAGCTCGGTCATCACGCGATCGATGCGTTTTTTGTCGTTGGAAAAAATATACAATGCCAGCGGCTTGTCCTTGTTTTTCAAATCATCGACAACGGAATCAAAACGGTCAAAGGTCAGAACGGGCATAATCGGACCGAAAATTTCTTCGCCCATCACGGCGTCGGTTTCCGTCACGTTGTCCATAACGGTGGGCGCAATCCGGCAGGCATCGGGATCGGCGTTCCCGCCGGCAACGACTTTCGTTTTATCAATCAGCCCGACGAGGCGGTCGAAATGCTTCCGGTTGATAATTTTGCCGTAATCTTTGTTCGCGAGCGGGTTTTCGCCGTATTGAATTTTGATTTGTTTCACGACTTCCGCGACAAAAGTGTCCTTCACGGAACGTTCGCAAAGAATGTAATCGGGCGCGACGCAGGTTTGCCCGCAGTTGAGGTATTTGCCGAACACGATGCGCTTGGCGGCAAGTTTGAGATCCGCCGTCGCGTCAACAATGCAGGAACTTTTCCCGCCGAGCTCCAAAATCGCGGGTGTCAGATGTTCCGCCGCGCGGCGCAAAACTTCTTTGCCGACGTTCCCGCTTCCGGTGAAGAAAATGAGGTCGAATTTCTGCTCGAGAAGTGCCGCGTTTTCGGCTCTGCCTCCGGTAACGACGGCGACGTATTCGGGCGGGAACGCCTCGGTGAGGAGTTTTTCGATAATCGCGCTCGTCGCGCCGGAGTAAGCACTGGGCTTTACGATTGCCGTGTTTCCCGCGGCGATTGCGTCGACCAGCGGACCCATCGTCAGGAGGAACGGATAGTTCCACGGACTCATAATCAGCGTGTTCCCGTAAGGAACGGGCTGCTTGAAACTGCGGGAAGCAAACTGCGCAAGCGGAGTCCAAACTGTTTTTCTTTTCGCAAAGCGCTTAACGTGACCGAGCATATACGAAATCTCGGACAGCACCATGCCAACTTCGCACATGAAGCCTTCGTAAGCGCTTTTCCCGAGGTCGGCAGTCAGCGCGGCGCAAATTTCGTTTTCATATTTTTTAACGACGGCGTAGAGCTTTTTGAGTTGCGCAATGCGGAAAGGCACCGGAATCGTTGCTCCGGTTTTGAAAAAACTTTTTTGTTTTTCAAGTAAACTGCGGATTTGTTCGTTGGTCATTTTAATTACTCCAATCTGCGCACTGCGCGTAAAATTCGGCGAGTTCGTCCTGTGTCATCAGCTTCGGAACGGGATAAAGCGGGTTGGCTTCCTTCTCCGCGTGTTTCGCCATCGCGGGAATGTCTTCCCGGCGGATTCCCGCGAGCTTGTCGGGAATGCCGATTTTTTTGTTCAACGCTTTAACTGCCGCGATAAATTTCCCGGCACCGGTTTTATCAGAATCGTTCCCGTCGCACACGCCGGCGGCGACTCCGAGCGTATGTAATTTTTTATATACGGATTCGCCGTAGGCTTCCAAGACGTAAGGCATAACGACGGCGTTCGCGAGCCCGTGTGGCGTTCCGTAGCGTCCGCCCAAGGAATGCGCGACCGCGTGGATGTAGCCGACGTAGGATTTGGAAAAAGCAACGCCCGCTTTGTAGGCAGCGTGAAGCATATTTTCCCGTGCGGCGTGATTTTTGCCGTTCCCGCAGGCGAGTTCTATATTGTCAAAAACCAACTTCACCGCCTCCAATGCAAGGCGGCGCGTTTCCTTGGTCGTCGAGCGCCCGATGTAGGCTTCAACCGCGTGTGTGAGCGCGTCCATGCCGGTAGTCGCCGTCAGATGCGGCGGCAAAGAATACGTCAGCGAAGCATCCAGCACAGCATAATGCGGAATGAGCGGGAAACTCATCAGCGCGTATTTGTGCTGTTTTTCGCTATCGGTAATGATTGCGGCGAGCGTTACTTCGCTTCCCGTTCCCGCGGTCGTAGGCACGGCGATCAGCGTCGGCAAACGGCGCAAAATCCGCAAAACACCTTTCATTTGCCCGATGGCTTTCTTCGGGTAAGCAACGCGTGCGCCGACGGCTTTTGCGCAGTCCATCGACGAGCCGCCGCCGACGGCGATTAGGCAATCGCAGGCGTTCCCGCGATACAATTCCAGTGCGGCTTCCACGTTTTGAACCGTCGGATTGGGTTGCGTTCCCGCGTAAACGGCAAATTTTACGCCGCTTTCGCTCAGCACCTTTTCGAGCGGCGCGACCAATCCGTTGTTCACGATGCCCTTGTCGGTAACAACGAGCACCGATTTCACGTTTTCTTTTTCAAATACTTTTTTAAGTGCGGAACAGGAATTGACGATTTGCGGCTCCCGATACGGCAAAACGGGCAGAGCCAAACGAAACGCCGCTTGAAAAACGCGGCAGAAAATTTTTGATGCGATGTTCATGGTTTAAATGTTCTTTGCCGATTAGAGGTAAATCGACCTTTCCCGGGCAACATACTTCCCGCCGTCGATATCAAAAAATATGCAAATAATTTCCCGCCGACGCAACGGGCATCTTTTGTGATCGCTCAAACAAAATGCAAAAACACCATGCGTCTTCATGGCGTCGTAAACGTCGCGTATTTCTGAATACGGGCGAAAAAAATCGCCGACAAAAAAAAAACGTTCCCGCAAGCGAAGCCACGGGAACGTTTTAGTTTCTTTAAGAACCAAGCATTAAGGCACTGATGCTTAATTTTTCTTTCCTCGCCGCCGCATCCCGACGAGCGCTAATGCGCCCAGACCCGCAAGCAAGCCGAATGAGGACGGCTCAGGAATGGCAACCTGCCAACCGAGCATCCGCAACGCAGTTAAATCAAGCTCCGTAAATTCTGCGCCTTGTAGCCCGCCGGGACCGAGAACATCGTTTTGCTTTCCGAGTTCACCTAAAAGGTGAACCAGCGAATTTCCTTCCACGTTCGTTCCCGCCGTAACCAAAAGATTCACAATTTCCCCGTCGGCATTTTGTAGGCGGATTAATTTTTCTTCGCCTTCGCCTGAATTAAACCAAGCCTCGTAAAGCGACCAGCCTTCAGCGCAAAGCTCGCGAAAATTTTCATAAGCATAATCTAATTTTCCGTCTGTACCGAGCGTAACAACACGTTGATTGTCTCCGATCATCATCAACGAATCCCACGTCGTTATCAAATTGGACTTCGGATAGGACTCACTTGCGCTATACATTTTACTGTCCATTCCCATCGCGTGTCCGAGTTCGTGCATTGCGACTTTTTTGAGGTCTTCCGCAGACCGCTCCACTCGTGTTGCCAGACCATTCGAATAAACAAGCTGTTCCGGATTAATAACAATGGCGACTTCGATGCAATTTTCCGCATTAGGGAGCAAATTGTAATTCCAAAACGAGCCCGATGTTGAAGAGCTCGGCGGAGAGACTGTCGCTGACTTCCCGTCTCGCCACAGCCATTCCGGAACCGAATACAGATTTACGGGACTTCCGTTTGCAAAGTCAGAAGTCGTCGTTGCGTAAGAAGCGTAGCCGGTCATTGACGCATCCATAAGCGATTCGCTTCGCGTCGCATCATCAAGAAAAAAGCCGATACGCATTTTACGACGTGTCCCGCCCTGGGTATCATAAACGTTTTGAATTGTGTCGGTCCATGCGGCAACGGCTTCTGTCATCGCCTGTTTCTGCGCCTGCGTCCAAAGATTTTCATTGGCGGAGGAAGGCGTTCCCGTCCAATCCGTCCAACCGGTAATCTGTTGCAGATCCAATCCGGTATTGTAATCCGTAACTCCGGAAAGATTTTCGCCGAGTTGAGCGACTTCTCCGTTTCCGAAAAAATAAAGATCAAATACGGCATTGGAACTCGTATCGATTTCAACCGCATATGCAATTGGGGAAGCAACAACGCAAATTGCAGACAATACGCCTAACGACAATTTTTTTTTGAAATAAGACATAGGGCAAACGAGGGATGGTGGCGGAAGAAGAACAAAACCGGCACCGGAAATCAAGAATATTGCAACTCGCCGCACGAGAACGCAGGTTTTGTTTTACTCCTGCTCGGATCCGGCAGGAACAAACTTTTATAAAGTGATTCCTTCTCACAAAAAAGCGTTCCCGCGAAATGCACCACGGGAACGCTTCTTCTGAGTTTCTTTAATCTTTAAACTCTAATCTTTAATCTCGTTCTCCTTACTTCTGCGGTTTCGGGAGCGCGAAGAAGAGAATACCGCAGATGAACATCAAGCCGCCGGCGACGGCAAGCGTCGTGGTCAGCGGCACGCCCTGGTCTTTGAACCAGCCGCCGAAGAAGGAGATCAGCGCGCCGACGCCCGCCGAGGTCAAATTCAGCAAACCGTAGCCGGTCGCGGAGTAGCGTTCGTCGATATGCGAGCGCATGACGGGCATGAGCGTCGCGTCGAGCGAGCCCTGCGCAATTCCCTGCGTCGCAACGAGCGCAAGCATCGTGTAGAAAAGCCACGCGACACCGCCGAACATTCCCGCGAGCACGACGGCGAGAATCACGCACGGTCCCGCGAGCACAAACGAAATCCCGGGAACGAGCGCGCGCGCCTTGAGATTTTTCTGCACCCAACGGTCGGCGATAATCGCGGCGACGATGACGGCAATGTATTTCGCGATGGAGCTCCAAAGCGTTGCCGCCGGTCCGGCTTCACCCGTCGTGAGGCTGATAACGTCACCCATGCCCTTTGCGTCGGCAAGCGGAACGGAAACGTCTTGGATTACCTTAAAGGTGTCAGTCAAAAGCGTCGGATACCACGTGAGCAGGAACCAGTTGCCTGCGCCCGCGAAGGCGACGACGGTCAGCAAAATCCACATCGGGCGGGAGCTGAGCAGGCTTTTGAAAACCTGAGCGCCGGACATTTTTTCAAAATCGGCGGCGGGAACGGCTTTTTCTTCTGCAACGGCGGGAACGTCGGCTTCGGCGCGAAGTTGTTCACGCGCGTTGTCTGCGGGAGCCTTGCTCGGATCGCGCAGGAAAACAATAAGAACAAATCCGTAAAGCACGCCGACGAGACCGAAGACGGCAAAAGTCATACGCCAGCCGATGGCGTCGGACATTGTTGCGCCGTAGCCTGCGAGCGCCATCCCGGCGTAAATCCCGCTCATGTGAATCCCGGTTGCGAGCGAGCGCGTGCTCCCGCGGTGATAGTCGGTAATGAGCGCGAGCGCGGCAGGAATGTAAAACGCTTCGGAAACGCCCATCGCGGCGCGCGCGATAAAGAGCGTCGTGTAATCTTCCGCATGCCCCGTCCACCACGTTACCGTGGACCAAACGACGAGCGAGCAAAGGATGACCAAGCGGCGGGAATAACGGTCGGCGAGAAAACCGCCGACGGGGCTAAGCACCGCGTAAATAACGAGAAATGCCGAGGTGATTAAGCCGAACTGCGCATCCGTCATCGGAATATCTTCGACAATCGGCGCGCGCACGACCGAGAGCAACTGTCGGTCGAAATAATTGAGCATCACGACGATCCAGAGCAAGCCGACGGCAATCCACGCCCATTTTCCCGGTGCGGTGCTCGCATCGGCGAGGTTCGCGACGTTGCGCACGCCTTTGCGCCACGCCTGAATCGCGACAATCGCGATAACGACGAGCATCAGCACAATGACCAATGCGTCGAAGGTCGGAGACGTTCCCGTCGCCGGATCCTCAAGTCCTTTAATGTAGTTTACGATAGCATTCATAGTTAAAAAAAAAGATTAGAGCTTAAAGCTTAATGCTTAAAGACAGGTGATAGATGATAGCTGAGCGCTTAGAGGTAAATGCTAAAAGGGATTTTCAGAAACTTTTTTTTGCCGCAGGCAAACGCATTTACCTCTCATCTCTAAGCTATCACCTCTCATCTTCTTTAAGCTTTATTTCAATCAAGCAACAATCCGGGGAGCGGAAGCCGGGTTTGAGTTCGCCGCAGATGAAATAAATTTTTTCGCGAGCGGCTTTGATTGAAATCGGAGAGGCTGCGGAAGCCCCGGCACGCGCAGTCGCGGGAACGGTCGCGAGCTTTTCCCATTTCGCATTCCCGTCTTTGTCAAAAGAAAGGCGCAAAACATCCGCGTTAAATTTATACCACGCGGGATCGTGGCGCAGGTAATCCGGCGCGGGGTTCTCAAGTGCTTCCCTGAAAATTTTCGCGTTCACGCCGCCGAAAATCAGCATTCCGCCGCGACTGTCCGCAACGGCACAGGAACCGACAAGCCCGGCTTCAGAAATTTCCTCCGGAAGCGGCGGAAGCATTTCCCATTTTTTCTCACGCGGGTAATAAATCACGCCCGCGCGATCGACGGTCGCTTTTTTCGTTTCCTTGTCAAAATAAAATCCGCCGACGAGCGCAAACGCGTTTCCGCGCGGTGTTTTCAAAAGCCCGGCAACGGGCTGAACACGCGGTGTTCCCGGGAAATCCGGAAGCGCTTTCCATTCGCACTTTTTTCCCGGAAAAGAATTAATCCAATACTCAAAAGCCTTGTTCGCGGGAACGCCGTTCGCGTTGCCGCCGCCGACAAACATCGCCGCGCCCGCCGCGTTGTCGAGTGCCACGGGCATTTTTTTCCACGCGCGGATTTTTTCTTCCGCCGCGCCGGAAAAATCCCACTGCGAATCAAGCTTGCCGCCGGCATTTTCGCCGCCGAGCCACATCCGCCCGAGCGAAACGCCGTAACCGGCGGGAACGGGAAGTTTTTCGCCGCAAACGACCCACGCGTTTTTCTCGAAGTCCAGCTTCCAAACCGTGTTGTAAAACTTTTTCTTTCCTCCGTCCGCGGGACCTTTTTCCGGGAAAAGCGCGCCGCCGCCGACGTAAACCCCATTCCCGTCAACGGAATACACAAACGCGCCCGCAACGCCCTGCGCGGGATTCGTTCCTTCAACGACAAGCGGCGGCAGTTTTTTGACGGAAATTTCCACGCCGGACGCAACATCCGTCACGGGCAATTTTTCGGACGCGCCGCAAATACTCGCGGGAACGCACAACGCCGCTAACGCAGCAAACAGAAAGGGGATTTTTTTCTTCATGAGAATCAGTAATGGAGTATCCGTAAGAATTTCTGATTCTGTTTCAGAAAACCTTTTCCCGCAAGGGAGAAACCTCAGCCTCGAAAATATTTTTGGAACACAAAAAAAAAGACAACTGAAACAGTAGCAATCCCCTAAAAAACTAAGGGCATTCTCTACTTTTGCTCTCCAACAACTGCGTTCCCGCGCATCTAAAATTGACTGCGCCATCGCTTCGATTTTCTCGCGTTATTCCAATGTCAGCTCGCACCACGGAAAATTGTTGTAACCGACATCTTCCGAATAAATATAGTCGGATTTCAACGAAAGAAACTTTGAAAACAACGATAAATTTTTCCGGATTTTTTATTTCACGATGTCGACTTTTCCGTAGCCCTTGTCCTGCCATGTTTCGGCAAAAATCCTGGCGTCAGCGCGTTGCTCGGTATCTGTCAGGGACGGAGTTTTTGTGGAATTTTCGCGGGAACGCGAGAATTTTTGAAGAAACAGCGGAGTCTGTTCGTGAAACGGAAAAACTATTTCGTTAAAATAAACAAAAAAGCGCGCTCCTTGCGGGAACGCGCTTTTTGTTTGCCGTAGAAAGCTGATTAGGCAGCGGGCTGTTCGGCGGGAGCCGCTTCTTCAACCGGAGCTTCTTCCTTGGCTTTTTTCGCCTTCGGAGCAGCCTTTTTCGGAGCTTTCTTATAGCCTTCGTCGTTTGCGGCGATGAGCTCAATGAGAGCCATTTCCGCACCGTCACCGATGCGCGGGATCGCGAGCTTGTAAATGCGGGTATAGCCGCCGTTACGATTCAGGAATTCCTGTGCACGCTTGGTGAAGAGGATCGCGACTGCTTCTTCGTTACGCACCTTGGAGAGCGCGAGGCGGAAGTAGTGAAGTTTCTTCACCTTGTCATCCGTCTGAGCGGCCTTCTTGGCAAGCGTAATGACCTTTTCCGCGAACGGGCGGAGAGCCTTGGCTTTCGGAAGAGTGGTCTTGATGCGGTTGTGGATAAAGAGCGCGGCGGCGAGGTTCGCCATAAGAGCTTCGCGGTGCTCTTTTTTAACGCCGAGCTGATAGCGGTGTTTGCAGTGACGCATAGTTTCTAAATTTTTCTATTGGATTAATCTTTATTGTCTGCGAATTATTCGGCGACTTCGTCGTCGTCATCCTCTTCGGCGAGCAAGGCTTCGTCCACCGGCGGACGGTTTGCCTTGTGTTGCGCGATAATATCGCGGTCGATGAGGCGTTCGTCGATTTTCATCCCGAGAGAAAGCCCAAGCTGTTCGAGCTTTGCCTTGATTTCGTTGAGCGACTTTTTGCCGAAGTTGCGATACTTCAACATTTCGGACTCAGACTTGAGGGCGAGTTCGCCAACCGTCGTGATGTTCGCATTGTTGAGGCAGTTCGCAGCGCGAACGGAAAGTTCGATTTCGTTAACGCTCATATTGAGGAGCTTGCGGAGACGATTCTGTTCTTCGCTGACTTCCTTGCCCTCCGTTTCAAACTGAACGACTTCGCCGGAAGCGGAATCGAACACGTCGAGGTGGTGGCGAAGAATCGAGGCGGCTTCCTTGAGAGCGTCCGCCGGCGTAATACGCCCGTCCGTCCAAATCTCAAGAACCAGCTTGTCATAATTCGTCATCTGACCGACACGCGTATTTTCGACGCCGTAGCGGACGAGGCGAACCGGGCTGAAGAGCGAATCGATTGCGATTACGCCGATCGGCTGATCGTCGGTTTTATTCGCTTCTGCCGGACACCAGGAACGTCCTACGCGCACCGTAAGCTCCATCTGGAGGCGGCGCTTGACGTTGAGCGTGCAAATCAGTTGATCCGGATTAACGAGGTCGAGGTCGGTAACGAGCTCGATATCCTTCGCCGTAACGGGCCCTTCACGATCGACATCAATGCGCACCGTGAAGGTGTCGCGGCGGTGAGCGCGAAGAATGACTTTTTTCAGGTTAAGAACGATTTCCGTCACGTCTTCGACGACACCGTCGATAGACTGAAATTCGTGGCTTACGCCTTCAATTTTGACGGAGCAAATCGCCGCGCCTTCAATCGAGCTGAGGAGAACACGACGAAGGGCATTCCCCATCGTGTGCCCGTAGCCGATTTCGAACGGCTCCGCGATAAACTTCGCATATGTGTCGTTCGATACCGAATCGTCACGCTTGAGACTCTTCGGCAACTCAAATTTACCAAGGCGTTTAGGCATTTTGTATAAACTCCTACTTATTGATTGAAGGATTAACGGCTGTAGAATTCAACGATGAGCTGGACATTGATGTCCTGCGGCATTTCTTCGCGCGTCGGCTTGCGATCAATAGTGCCTTCGAGCGTTCCCGCAGGAAGCGTCAGCCACGCAGGAACTGCGCGGAACTGGTTTTCTTCGACGCCGCGGGTTGCGAGTTGCTTGGAAGAGGTGCGGTTGCGAATTTCAACCTTGTCGCCGACTTTGCAGGAATAGGACGGAATGTCCACCTTGTGTCCGTTCACGCAAATGTGTCCGTGACCGACGAGCTGGCGGGCAGCGCGACGCGTATTGGCAAAACCGAGAAGGTAAACGACGCTGTCGAGGCGCGTTTCGAGGAGCGTGAGGAAGTTTTCACCGACAACGCCCCCCATGCGTTTTGCGCGAGCGAACGTAAGGCGGAACTGCTTTTCGCTGAGTCCGTACATGAAGCGTAATTTCTGCTTCTCGTTGAGACCGGTTCCGTATTCGGTAGCCTTGCGGCGGAGCGTCGGACCATGAACTCCCGGAGGATACGGCTTGCGTTCCTCAGCCTTGCAGGTCGGGAGAATATTCTGGCCAAAACGGCGGTTAATCTTGCTTGTCGGGCCTGTGTAGCGTGACATTTTCTTATTTTTCTATAGTTTGGCGGCAATGAATGCCCTCCGGTTTGCCATTGCCGGAAGGAGAAAAAATTTTCGTAAAAAAAAATTATTTCCTGCAGGAATAAGCGTTCCCGCAGGAAATAAAAATTAGACGCGGCGGCGTTTCGGCGGACGGCATCCGTTGTGGGGAACCGGCGTAACGTCCATAATGGAGAGGACGTTCAGACCGAGCTGCTGCAGAGCACGAATAGCGGAGTCACGACCCATTCCCGGACCGCGAACCTTGACGACGACGTCTTTAAGACCGTGCGACATCGCAACGCGAGCTGCATCTTGGCAAACGACCTGAGCGGCGAATGCCGTGGACTTGCGGGAACCGCGGAAGTTGCACTTCCCGGAAGAAGACCAGGAGATAACGTTTCCGTTCGGATCCGTGAAAGTGATTTTCGTGTTGTTGAACGTCGCGAGGACATTGCAAACACCCGTCGTGATGTTCTTGGAACCTTTTGCACGACGAATCTTGATTTCTTCAAGACCTTCAGCGAGGAGATCCTTTGCCGTAATCTCCTTCTTTTCGGGAGCGGCGGGAGCGACTTCTGCGGTCGCGGTTTGTTCCTTGATTTCTTCTTGACTCATTATAAAAGAGAATTTCGGAGATTAAACTTATTTGGAAACAACGCCGACCGTCTTGCGCGCACCCTTGCGGGTACGGGCATTCGTCTTCGTGCGCTGACCGCGAACCGGAAGTCCACGGAAGTGGCGAAGTCCGCGATAGGACTTAATCGATTGGAGGCGCTTGAGGTTCGAGCCGATTTCGCGACGGAGATCCCCTTCGCACTTGTAACCGCGTTCGACAATGTAATTGACGATCTTGTTAAGCTGCTCTTCCGTCAACTTATCGGAGCGGAGCGCAGGATCAAGGCCGAGCGCATTAACGATTTCGGTCGCGCGAGTCGGACCGATCCCGTAAATGTAACGCAGCGCATATTCGACGCGTTTGTTATTGGGAATGTCTACACCAAGGATGCGTGGCATTTTCTTTTAATCTTGTTATGTTTGTTTTGAAAGGGAAAAGCTCGGCAGTATGTCAAAGCTTCTCGTGAATGGAAAGTCTTTTTTATATGTGTGGCAAAAAAAATTTTAGGAAAGAACAGTCAGCACTTCGGGATCTCCCTCCGTAACGAGGATTGTGTGCTCGTAGTGGGCAGCCGGTTTTCCGTCTCGCGTCGTGATTGTCCATCCGTCCGCCTCGGTCTTCACAAAGCGGGATCCGAGACAAATCATCGGTTCGATAGCGAGCGTCATTCCCGGACGGAGTTTCATTTTTCCTTCTCCTCGGGAATAGTAATTCGGAACCTGAGGTTCGTCATGCATGGAGCGCCCCACCCCGTGACCGCAAAACTCGCGAACGATTCCGTAGCCGTGAGGCTTTACAAAACGCTCGACGGCGCGCGAAATATCACTCACACGATTTCCGGCACGAGCGGCGGAAATTCCGGCATAAAGCGCGCCCTCCGTAACTTCGCAAAGTTTCCTTACGTCTGCGGGAACGTTTCCGACCAGAACCGTACGCGTATTGTCACCGACGAAACCGTTATAGGCTGTAACGACATCGAGCGAAACGATATCTCCGTCACGAATCACACGATTGAGAGTCCCGATTCCGTGGATAACTTCTTCGTTAACGGAAACACAGATGTAACGCGGGAACGCGGGAATGTTCGAAGCGGGTTTGTAATTGATGCACGGACTTGTGCAACCCAACTCAGCCATCGTCCGCTTCGCGAACTGGTCGATATCGTAAGTCGTCACCCCCTCTTCGACGAACTTGCATGTGCGGTCGAGCACCTCCGCGGCGATGCGGCATGCCTCACGCATTTTCACAAGCTCTTCGGAAGAAAGCGGCTTCATGGTCGTGCTGATTAAATATGAAAGAACAGATCGGACTCGTTAGAACTTAGTTCGCAAACGTCGTAATTCCGAAAGCGATGAATCCGAGAACAAAAATGGTGAGCAAAACGTAAGTCAAACGCCCGAGACCGGAAGGCTGACCGATGTCTGCAATGCGGCGGGATTGTGCCGACTGCGGAATTGCAACCCCTCCGATACGGGATTTTTTGAGGAAGCCGTCGTAGTGGCGCTGCAAGAGCAACGTTTCTACTTGGCGCATCGTATCGAGAATAACGCCGACCGTAATCAAACCGCTGGTTCCGCCGATAACACGTGCAAGGCGCGGATAAAAATCAAAATTATAGATGAAAAGATCCGGCAAAAGGGCAATCACAACCAGAAACACGCCGCCGGCGAAAGTCAGGCGATTCATAACGAACTCAAGATAGTGCGCAGTATGTTCGCCGGGACGAACCCCCGGAATATAGCCGTTATTCTTTTTCAAATCATCCGCGACCTGAATCGGTTTAAACATCACCGAAACCCAGAAATAACTGAAAACAAACACCAGCGCACCCATCACGATATAATACGTAACGCGACCGGGCTGAAACTGTTCGGGGACGCCGAGCAGGAAAGAAAGAGCCGGCTTTGTCGCAAGCCAACCGAGAGGCATTGCGAGAAAAGAAATAATCGCACCGGCAAAGATGACCGGCATAACCCCGGCATAATTCACCTTCAAGGGAAGGTAAACGCTCTGTCCGTTAAAAACTTTGCGCCCGACAACGCGTTTAGCATACTGCACGGGAATCTTCCGAACCGCTTGCGTAATGGCAACAAGCGCCGCCGTTCCCGCAACAAACAGAAGAATCATTCCGAGCAAATGCTCCAAGCCGTTATCCGTCGTTCCCGAGCCCGCGACCGGACCCGCCAAAAGGGCGACGAAAGAAGAAAGTGCCTGCGGGATATCCGCAACGATACCGAGAACGATAAGAATCGATGCCCCGTTCCCGATTCCGCGCTGTGTAATTTGTTCGCCCAACCAAAGCATAATCACGGCTCCGGCAGTAAGAATCAGCGTTCCCATAACCGTAAAGAGGGTTTTGTTGATAATAACCATCTCGCCGGTAAAACCTTGAACACCTACAGCCTGACTAACCGTTACCGGATTGCAGAACATACCGACAATGATAAACGCCTGCAAAAGCGCAATAGCGATTGTCATGTAACGGGTGTACTGAGCGATTTTCTGTTGTCCGTTCTCTTCATTGCGAAGACGAGCCAAGCTCGGCACCACCGCGCCCATCAGCTGCATGATAATCGATGCACTGATGTAGGGCATAATCCCGAGAGCAAAAATAGCGCCCTTGAGCATCGCCCCGCCGGTGAACATATTATAGAGTCCGACAAAGCCTTCTCCGGTTTGCGGCAAACTCTTAATAAAATCCGTCAACACTGTAGGATCCAACCCCGGAAGCGGAAGATTTCCCCCAATGCGGGAAATAAACAGGAGCCCGAGAGTGACGATAATGCGATTCCGGAGTTCCGGAATCTTCCAGCAATTAATGAAAGCGGAAAACATTAGAAAAATTCTCTATTTTATCGCGAATGTCGATTCCCCTCCCCTGCGCGGGAACGGAGACTCGACATTCGGATGGAATCGAAGAATAAAGCGCTACCGATTATTCGGCATCCGCTTTCAATTCGACAACCTTTCCGCCGGCAGCTTCAATCTTAGCCTTAGCGGAAGCAGAAAACTTTTGTGCGGAAACCGTCACGGCGCGGGAGATTTCACCGTTGCCGAGCACCTTGATCAAGAGATCCGATTCGCGAACGAGTCCGGCTTTGACGAAGGCGTTGCGATCAATTTCCGTTCCTTCGCATTTGTCGATCTGGCTCAGATTGACAACGGCGAACTCTACACGGTTAACATTGTTAAAACCGCGATGCGGAAGTTTACGGTAAAGCGGCATCTGCCCACCTTCAAATCCCGGACGAACACCGCCGCCGGAACGAGCCTTCATACCTTTATGTCCGCGACCGGACGTTTTACCGTGTCCGCTACTGCGACCACAGCCGAGGCGTTTGTGACGATGCGTCGAGCCTTCGATTTTCGGAAGAGTGTGAAGTTTCATGGATATGAAAATTTTAAAATTATTTGGATACTTTCGGCAGATGAATTTGCGGGAACATACATCTCCGCCAATTCATCCGCCAAACGGAATTACGAACGCGTCGCGCGAATCTGTTCAAGCGTACGAAGCTTCAGCAAGCCGTCAAGCGTCGCCTTGACAAGAGCTCCGGGATTGTTGGAGCCGAGCGACTTGGAAAGAACGTCTTTCACCCCGGCGACTTCGAGCACGGCACGAACACCGCCACCCGCAATAACCCCCGTCCCGGGAGCTGCCGGACGAAGAAGCACCTCTCCGCCATCATGCGTTCCGAGAACTTCGTGCGGAATCGTGTTGTTGCGGAGGCAAACCGGACGAAGCGCCTTGTGCGCACGTTCAGTTCCCTTACGAATCGCATCCGGAACTTCCTTTGCCTTGCCGTAACCGATACCGACATTGCCCTTTCCGTCTCCGGAAACGACCAACGCTGCAAAGCTGAAACGACGACCGCCCTTTACAACCTTCGCGCAACGGTTGATGTGAACAACCTTATCGAGGTATTCGGGTGCATTCGGATCCGCCGGAGCCGTATTACGGGAATTACGGCGATCTCCGCGACGTCCGTCACGGCGAGGTCCGCGACCGCGACGTTCCTGTGCCGGAGCCGAATTTTCAGCGGAAACTTCCGCCGCGGGAACGACCGGAGTTTCAGTATTTTCAGAAATTTCTTGTGACATTGGGCTTATCCTTAGAATTGAAGTCCTGCTTCGCGAACGGCTTCCGCGAACGCTTTAACGGTTCCGTGATAACGGCGACCCGCACGGTCGAAAACGACTGTGGAAAGACCTGCGTTTTTCGCAGCTTCGCCGAAAATCTTACCGAATTCCGTCGCGCCGGCGACGTTCGGAAGGAGCTTCTTTTCGCGCATGACCTTCTGCGTCGTCGAGGCACCGAGGAGCGTCCGCCCGACAGAATCGTCAATAATTTGTGCGTGAATGTGAAGATTCGTGAATTTCACAACAAGGCGAGGACGTTCGGCAGAACCGACGACTGCCTTGCGAATGCGCCAACGACGGCGCTGCAGAAGCTTATTCTTCTTTTCGATTTTATTCATTTCAAGAAAATGTTAGGGATTACGCAGTCTTCTTGCCTTCCTTACGACGGACATATTCGCCGACGATACGAACACCCTTGCCCTTATACGGTTCTACCGGCTTGAAGGACTTGATGTCTGCAGCGACCTGACCGACCATGTGCTTATCCGCACCGGAAACTTCAATTTTCGTTCCGTCCGTGATCACCACTTTGATTCCGGCAGGAATCGGATAGATGATCGGGTGGGACTGACCGAGAGCGAGATCGAGCTTATCGCCCGAAAGCACTGCCTTGAAGCCGACGCCCTGAATTTCAAGCTGCTTCTGGTAGCCGTCTTTCACGCCCTTGACCATATTGTTGATAATCGCACGAACCGTGCCGTGCATCGCCCCTGCAAAACGGGAATCATTCGCGGGAACGACATGGACCGCATCGCCTTCGAGCGTAATTTTGACAGCCGTCGCGTCAAACGTTTTGGAAAGTTTGCCCTTAGCGCCTTCTACTTCGACGGTGGAACCGTTAACCGAGATTTTAACGCCTGCAGGAACCTGTACCGGGATTTTACCAATTCGACTCATTGTCTTTAATTATTCCTTACGGTGAAAAGAGTTATTACCAAACCTGAGCGAGAACTTCGCCGCCAACTTTCTGCTGGCGAGCTTCAACGTCGCTAAGGATACCTTTGGAGGTCGTGAGGATGGAAATCCCCATACCGCCGATAACTTTCGGAATTTCGCCGTATCCGGTGTAGATTCGGCGACCGGGCTTGGAAATACGATTGATTTCCGTGATAGCAGCCTTCTTGCCGTTGTATTTGAGTGTAATCTCAATCACGGGAAGACCGTTCTTTTCGACTTTCGCGAAATCGGCAATGTAGCCGCATTCTTTAAGAATACGGGCAATACCTTCGCGGGAAGAGCTCCACTGAGCGGAAACGGACGTAAGAGTCGCGTTGCTACCGTTGCGGATAATGGTGAGAAAATCACCCAAGGTGTCGTGTGTTGCCATAACGATTATTTCCTTTACTGGGAGGGATTACCAGGATGCTTTCGTAATACCCGGAATCTTTCCGTTAGAAGCGAGCTCGCGGAACGTGATACGGGAAAGACCGAACTTTCCGATGTACGCACGCGGACGACCGGAAATCGCGCAACGATTGCGCAGACGAATTGCTGAAGAATTGCGCGGAAGCGAATCGAGGTCGCGCTGCGCCTTATAGAAATCTTCATCATTCGTTTCCGGATTCGCGATGATCGCCTTCAGCGCTGCACGCTTCGCCGCATACTTAGCAACGAGACGCTGACGCTTCAAATTCTTTTCGATAGCAGACTTTTTTGCCATAACCTTTGTTTTCCTAAAAAGTAATTAGTTGGCAGTCGCGGCGTCGGCAGCGACCTTAGCGGAAGACTTGCGGAACGGCATTCCGAGGAGGCGAAGAAGTTCGCGACCTTCGTCATCCGTTTGAGCCGTCGTAACAATCGTGATATCAAGACCGATATTCTGACGTTGCGAACCGTCACCCTGCGTTTCCGGGAAAATCGTGTGGTCGGCGATACCGAGGGAGTAGTTCCCCTTGCCGTCAAAGCGATTCGAAACCCCGCGGAAGTCGCGGATCATCGGAAGCGCGACATAAATCAAGCGGGCGAGGAATTCATACATCGCGGCTCCGCGAAGTGTAACCATCACGCCGAGGGGCATACCCTGACGGACTTTAAAGTTCGAAACGCTCTTACGTGCATGGGTGACGACAGGCTTCTGTCCGGCGATTTTCGAAATTTCTTTCAAAATTTCCGCCTGGAGATTCTTATCTGTGTCCGCGCGGTAGGCCGAGTTAATGACGACCTTCGTCAACGCGGGAACCTGATGCGGGTTCGTCACGCCAAGCTTCTTTTTGAGCTCGGGAACGACCTGTTCCTGGTAAAGTTTCTTTAAAACCGGTGTGTGCATATTCAGCTTCTCTCTTAATGAGTGTTCCTACGCGAACGTTGCTTATTTCTTCTTTGCATCAAACTTCGAAGCGAGCATCACATTCGAAGCGTGGATCGGAGCTTCTTTTTCGATAATTCCGCCTTCAATTCCCGCCTGTTCATTCGCGGTAGTGTGGCGCTTTACGATATTAAGCCCTTCAACGACAACTCGTCCCTTCGAGGGAAGAGTTTTAAGAATCTTTCCGCGCTTCCCCTTTTCGGAGCCTGCGATAACAACGACTTCGTCGTCTTTTTTAAGATTTTGTTTAGCCATATTACAGAACCTCCGGAGCGAGGGAGACGATTTTCATAAATTTCTGGCGGAGTTCACGCGCGACCGGCCCGAAAATACGGGTTCCGCGCGGATTGCCGTTCCCGTCGAGAATAACGACAGCATTGGAATCGAAGCGCAAATAGCTTCCGTCCGGACGACGAATCGGAGCCTTGGTGCGAACGACAACGGCCTTCACGACAGAGCCTTTTTTAACGGCATCGGGTGCACTCGGAATAGAATCCTTAACCGCGCAAACGATGATATCGCCGACAGAAGCCGTGTCCGTAATCTGACCAAGTCGACGAATCATTTCGACTTCCTTGGCGCCGGTATTGTCGGCAACGTCCAAACGAGATTTCAATTGTACCATTGTATTTGCCTCTCTATTGATATGATCTTAGACGGCAGCCTGCCCGATGATTTTCGCGGCTTCGATAACGCGAACAACGCGGAAGCGCTTCAACTTCGAGATCGGGCGCGTTTCCATGATTTCCACCTTGTCGCCGACGTTGCACACGTTCTTTTCGTCGTGAGCGTGAATAACCGTCTTGCGCTTAATTTCCTTACGGAAAATCGGGTGCGGCATTTTGTAGAAGTAGGTAACCTTAACGCTCTTTTCGCCGGTTTTGCTTGTAACAACACCGGTGAGCGTCTTACGGGAGGAACGATTCTGTTCTTCAGACATTGTTTTATCCTAAATGCGGAGTGTTAGCGTGCGGCGCGTTTTTCGCGAGCGACGGTTTCGAGGCGTGCGATCTCACGGCGGAGCGTGCGGATGCGCGCCGGGTTATCGACCTGCCCCGTATTCTTGCGGAGACGCAAGGTCAGGAGTTCTTCACGGTCGCTGCGGAGCGTCTTTGAAAGTTCTTCCGGAGTCATTTCGCGAATGGCGGAAGCATTGTTTTTATTTGCACTCATAGCGGAAAAGTTTCGAATAAATAGACTTTTTTATCAGGAATCAATACTTTTCGAGCTGCTCTTTGCTGACAAAGCGGCAATGAATCGGGAGCTTCGTGTCGGCAAGGCGCATTGCTTCACGCGCAGCAGACAAGGGAACACCGGAAACTTCGAAAAGCATCGTACCGGGACGAATGACTGCACACCAGTACTCGACATTCCCCTTACCGGACCCCATTCGGACTTCCGCAGGTTTTTTCGTAACCGGTTTGTGCGGGAACACGCGCATCCACATCTTTCCTTTACGCTTGAGCGAACGGGAAATAGCAACACGAGCGGCTTCGAGCTGAGCAGCCGTCATACGGCAACGTTCCAACGCCTGAATACCGAACTCACCGAAGGCGAGCTGGTTACAGGAAGTTGCGTTCCCGTAGATGCGTCCTTTTTGGACCTTACGGTATTTCGTGCGAGAGGGTTGAATATTAGGCATAACTTTATGTCCTTCTCTTAATTTTCAATTAGATTTCGGGATCCTTCGTGCAGATCCAGCACTTGATTCCGAGTTTACCGTAAACGGTATGTGCTTCAGCGAAACCGTAGTCGATATTCGCACGCAACGTGTGCAGAGGCACACGACCGACACGGGAAGATTCCACGCGAGCGATTTCGGCACCGCCGAGACGACCGGCGACGCGGAGACGGATACCTTCCGCTCCGGAGCTCATCGTGCTCTGCACCGCTTTTTTCATCGCGCGGCGGAAGGAAACACGACGCTCGAGCTGAAGAGCGATATTTTCAGCAACCAACTGCGCCACGAGATCCGGCTTCTTAATTTCCTGGATGTCGAGAATGACTTCGCGACCGGCAATCTTTTCAATGTCTTCGCGGAGTTTTTCGAGCTCACCGCCCTTACGGCCGATGACTACACCCGGGCGCGCCGAGTAAATTTTCACGCGGATACGGGAACCCGCACGTTCAATGAAGATCGTCGGAACGCCGGCCTGACGGAGCTTTTCGTGAAGGAATTTACGAATCGCGTAGTCGTTCTTCAGGTATTCCGGAAACGTTTTCTTGTCCGCATACCAACGGGAGTCCCAGTTGCGGCGAACTGCAAGGCGAAAGCCGATCGGATTTGTTTTTTGACCCATAATCGAAAAATTTCGGAGGTTATTGTTTGTCGCTCAAAACGATGGTGATGTGGCTCGTCGATTTACGAATCGGATGAGCACTGCCCTTCGCAGCCGGACGGAAACGTTTCAGAACCGGTCCCTGATTGACTACAGCAGCGGAAACGACGAGATCCTTAGCGGAGAGATTGTTATTATTTTCCGCATTGGCAATCGCGCTGTTGAGCGTCTTCAAAAGAAGACGAGCCGATTTGCGCGGAATGAAGCGGAGGAGGTCCGCCGCCTGAAGCGCGGGGAGACCTTGAATTTGGCGAGCCACGTCACGCACTTTCTGGGGCGTCATACGGGCGAACTTTGTGATGGCTTTAACTTCCATTGTCCGGAATTAGCTAAAATTAAATGGTTTTCAGTTTGACCGTATCTCCGGTCTGAATCGTTTGATTATTTTCAAGAAAAGTGATCAGGGCAACGGATTGACTCCGTTCTGCTGTGGCGATAATGATTTCTGCAACGAAAAGCGATCCGCGTTCAACGCGGCAACGCGCTCCCGTGCAAAAATTCTTATCATAGCCGGCATCAACGAGAATCACGTCAGCCGAGGTTCCGGCGAAAACGGAAGACACCGCCGCTTCATTTGACTCGGAAACCGAGACCTCGAAACGATTGGTGTCCACTCCGCCCGTGCTTCCCGACAAAACTGTCGAGAACACAAGAGCGGAAAGAACCGTTGCCGTGAAACCCTTGATCATTGTCGGAATTAGACCGCCTTCTTTGTCGGAGCCGTATGGTGCTTGAAGGAACGCGTCGGCGCGAATTCGCCGAGTTTGTGTCCGACCATATTTTCCGTAATGTAGACCGGCAGGAACTGTTTCCCGTTATGAACGTTGAGATTAAGCCCGACGAAGTCCGGCGTAATCGTCGAACGGCGCGACCAAGTCTTAATGGGCTTGTGATCGCCGCTTTTCTGAGCAGCCAACACTTTGTCCATCAAGGACGGTTCGACATAGTAGCCTTTTTTAATTGAACGTGCCATTGTCTATTAGCCCTTCTTAACTTTGCGCCCATTGCGACGAACAATAATATGAACGTTCGAGGGCTTGGATTTGATACGGGTCGGGAAGCCCTTCGCGAGCTGTCCCCACGGGGAGCTGAGATGCTGGCGACCACCGCCGCCCTTGGACTTACCCTGACCACCACCGTTCGGGTGGTCGACCGGATTCATCACCATACCGCGAACGCGCGGACGACGACCGAGCCAGCGATTACGACCGGCCTTCCCCAGCGAGCGATTCTGGTGTTCGGAGTTCCCGACCTTCCCGACTGTTGCACGGCAATTCGCGTTCAGGTAGCGCTGTTCACCGGACGGCATCTTGATAATGGCGAGATCGCCTTCGATACCGAGGAGTTGAGCAGCATTACCGGCGGAACGCGCAATACGAGCGCCCTGCCCGGGCTCCATTTCGATCGCGTGAATATCCGTTGCCGGCGGGAGATAACGCAGCTTCACGGAAATTCCCGGTGTAAATTCTTCGACCGTTCCCGAAGCGGAAATAACCTGATCGCCGACATTCAAACCGTTGGGAGCAAGGATATAAGCCTTTTCCCCATCCGTGTATTCAATCAAAGCGATGTTTGCCGAACGATTCGGATCGTATTCAAGAGCGAGAACCGTCGCGGGAACGTCGAGCTTAGCACGACGAAAATCAATACGACGATAGAGCTTCTTATGTCCTCCACCGCGGCGACGTGACGTGATACGACCGTAGCAGTTGCGACCTTTCGGATTGTGGATGGACTCCACAAGATCCTTTTCCGGACGCTTTTTGGAAAGTTCCTGCTTATTGCGGACGAGAAAACGTTGTCCGGGTGTAAGCGGGCGATTGGATGCGAGTGCCATTTTCGGAATCCTCTACTGTTAAATGAGTTCGATCTTGTCGCCCTTCTTAAGGGTAACAATCGCTTTCTTGACATCAGAGGCTTTGATGATTTCTCCGCGTTTCGTGCGGGACATCTTCTGTTTGCCTTTGACATTAAGAATATTAACGCGCGTAACGGTCACCTTAAACTGAGCCTCAACGGCCGCGGCGACTTCCTTGCGATCCGCGCACGGATAAATTTCGAAGACGTATTTATTGTCTTCCGCGAACGCTGCCGTCTTTTCGGAGACGAGCGGACGCTTGATAACGCTGTATGCAGGTTTCATTCTTGAAAATCTCCTTATTTAACGCGTTCAAGAACCTTGTTCAAGCCTTGCTCGCTAATAAGCACTTGGCTGAACGAAACGAGATCGAGCGCATTGAGAGTGTCTGCTTCGACGCAGGAAACACGTTCGATATTGCGCGTTGCACGAGCCGCATTTTCGTCCCAAGCATCAGCAATCACAAGAAGTTTTCCCTTCGGGAACACTTTCGAGAATACGCCGTTCATAGTCTTGGTTTTGGCATCAGCGGATTCGATACGTTCGATAACATTCAACCCGCCTTCGGACGCGAGATCGACAAGAGCACGGGAAAGTGCGAGTTTCTTGACATTCGTTGTGATGGCCTTGGACCAATCACGGGGGCGCGGACCGAAAACAACGCCGCCCTTATAAAGTTGAGGGGCGCGTTTGTCGCCGTGGCGAGCACCGCCGGAGCCCTTCTGCGGACCTTGTTTTTTACCGGAACCGGCGACTTCGCCGTAATCCTTCGTCTTGGCATTACCCTGGCGGAGATTCGCCTGGTAGGCAATAACGGCCTGTTTCAGCGCGGCAACGCCCTTGCCTTCTTCGAGAACCGGGAATGCTTCAAATTCCTTTTCGGAGAAAGAGCTACCGTCAACCGTGTAAACTTTAAGTTTCATAACTTCGGTGTCCTTTCTTTATTATTTCGCTTTCTTGGCTTCGCGAACGAAAACCAAATCACCGTTTGCCCCCGGGAACGAACCCTTAATGAGGATGAGGTTTTGGTCTTCCAAGACTTTAACCACCGTCAAATTTTGAACGGTACGGCGGACCTGCCCCATGTGACCGGGCATGTCCTTTCCTTTGAAAACGTGACCGGGAGTCTGGCGCATACCGATGGATCCCGGACGACGGTGCATCATGTGCCCGTGCGAATCCGGCTGTCCGGCTTGGTTGTGGCGTTTAACGTTACCCTGGAAACCGCGACCTTTAGTCGTTCCGATAACGTCAACAATTTGACCTTCTTTGAAAGTGGCGACCGTAAGCACATCGCCGACTTTGTATTCGGGAGCTTTATCGTCAAAGCGGATTTCACCGAGCACGGAGTGCGCGTCGATTCCGGCTTTTTCGAAGTGACCTTGAACCGGTTTGGTCAAGCGTTCTTTTTTCTGAATGCCGTAGGCAATTTGGACGGCGTTGTATCCGTCAGACTCAACAGTCTTGACTTGGACTACAGGGCAGGGACCCGCTTGAACTACGGTCACGGGAACGAGTGTATTGTTCCCGTCGTAGATTTGGGTCATCCCAATTTTTTTGCCAATCAGTTGTAACTTCATAGCTAAGAGGCAGGTGGAGTTTAATTCCGTTTGCACAGACCTGCTTTAGGCTGCATAAATCAGTATGTTAGTGATCTAATTCTCTTACAGACCTAACGCAATCCGAATAAACGAAAATATAGGTTTATGTTTAATCGGTTAAGCGAGGGTTAGACATTAATGGAAATGTCAACGCCCGCGGGAAGGTTCAATTTTTTCAGTTCGTCAACGGTTTGTGCCGTCGGTCCGATAATGTCGATCAGGCGCTTGTGGGTGCGCTGTTCGAATTGATCCATCGACTTTTTGTCAACGTGCGGCGAACGGTTAACCGTCCAGCGTTCGATTCCCGTCGGCAACGGCACGGGCCCCGAAACACGGGCTCCGGTGCGTTTTGCGGTTTCAACGATATCGCCCGCAGATTGATCAATGACGCGATAGTCAAAGCCTTTCAGTTTGATGCGGATTTTTTGTGCGCTCATAGTTGTGCGTTTGTAAATGATTAGAAAATTTCCGCCGTATTACGAACGCGCGGGAGCGCGGGAGGCGGTTTCAACGATTTCCTTCAGAACGTTCGCGGGAACCTGTTCGAAGTGATCCGGTTCCATCGTATAGGAAGCACGACCCTTCGAGAGGGAACGAACGTCCGTCGCGTAACCGAACATGGTTTGAAGCGGAACGAACGCGTTAATCGTGCAGACACCGTTCTTCGTTTCCATGTTCTGAATTTGCCCACGGCGACGATTCAAGTCACCCATGATATCACCCTGATATTCTTCCGGCGTTACGACTTCAACCTTCGTAATCGGTTCAAGCAAGATCGGAGAGGCATTCTTCATCGCATCTTTCAGCGCGAAGATACCCGCCATACGGAATGCCATTTCGTTCGAGTCGACTTCGTGGTAAGAACCGAAAACAATACGTGCCTTGAAATCAATAACCGGATAGCCGGCAATCGTTCCGTTGTTTGCCGCTTCCTGAATACCTTCCGTCGTCGGCTTGATGTATTCTTTCGGGATAACGCCGCCAACGATTTCATTGACGATTTCAATTCCCTTACCCGGATTCGGTTCGATTTCGATTTCGGCGTGACCGTACTGCCCGCGTCCGCCGGACTGACGGACGAACTTACCGATACCGCGTGCGGGAGCGGTAATCGTTTCGCGGTAAGAAATTTGAGGACGACCGGCTTTGGCATCAACCTTAAATTCGCGACGAAGGCGGTCAACGATAATATCAAGGTGGAGCTCACCCATACCGGAAATAATGGTCTGTCCTGTTTCCTGGTCGGAGGAAACGCGGAACGTCGGGTCTTCTTGAGCAAGACGTTGCAACCCGATCGAGAGTTTTTCCTGGTCGGCTTTCGTCGCAGGTTCGATCGACATAGAGATAACAGGTTCCGGGAAGGACGGCGGTTCAAGAACCGTATCTTCTTCGCGCGTGCAAAGGGTGTCGCCGGTAACGATTTCTTTCGGACCGATAAGCGCGCAAATGTCTCCGGAATACGCAGTGTCGATTTCTTCGCGATCCATTGCCTTCATAATCATGAGGCGGGAAACGCGTTCCGTCTTGCGCGTGCGGGGATTGTAAAGCGCGTCACCTTTCTTGAGGGTTCCTCGATAGAGGCGGAAGAAGACAAGCTGCCCGACATACGGGTCAGACCAAAGTTTAAAGCAAAGACCAATCGGCTTTTCGTTATCATCCGGTTCAATACCGACTTCCGTGTCGCCGTCGTCTTTGAACGCCTTCATCGGCGGAAGATCGAGCGGAGACGGAAGATAGTCGACAACTGCGTCGAGCACCATCTGGACCCCCTTGTTCTTAAAGGAGGAACCGGGGATAACACCGACGAAGTTCAACGAAAGCGTCGCCTTACGAATCGCAACACGAAGTTCATCCGCGGAAATTTCCTGTCCGTCGAGATATTTCTCAGCGATAGTATCATCGAAGTCAGAAACCGCTTCGATAAGAGCTTCACGATATTTTTCGTAATCAGCCTTAAGGTCGGCGGGAACATCTGTCTTCGCATACTTCATTCCCTTCGGGTCGGATTCGTCATAGACGTAAGCGATTCCCTTAACGAGGTCAACGAGTCCCGTGAACGTGTCACCTGCGCCAATCGGAATAAAGAGCGGGTGGGCGTTCCCGCGAAGTTTTTCGCGAATACCGTTAACGGCATTGAAGAAGTCTGCGCCCGTGCGGTCCATCTTGTTGATGTATGCAATACGCGGAACGCTATACTTGTTCATCTGACGCCAAACGGTTTCAGACTGCGGCTGAACGCCGGCGACAGCACAGAAAACAGCGACGGCTCCGTCAAGAACGCGAAGCGAGCGTTCGACTTCTGCCGTAAAGTCAACGTGACCGGGAGTGTCGATAACGTTCAGGCGATGCGGGATCTTGGCAAACGGACCATCAGCGACCGTCCATCCGCAGGAAACAGCGGCAGACGTAATCGTGATCCCGCGTTCTTGTTCCTGCTCCATCCAGTCAGTCGTCGCAGCGCCTTCATGGACTTCACCCGTTTTGTGAATAACGCCCGCATAAAAGAGAATACGTTCCGAAGTCGTCGTCTTGCCGGCGTCGATGTGCGCAGCAATACCGAAGTTACGGGTGTATTCAAGCGGCGTGCCGCGGGAGGAAGAATTTTTGGCGGAAAGTGTAGCCATAACGGTATCGACTCAAAAAAAAATTTTAGTTATTGCCCCAACGAAGGTGCGCGAACGCACGGTTCGCCTGAGCCATTTTGTGGGTTTCTTCGCGTTTCTTAACCACCGAGCCCGTATTATTGTAGGCATCGATGAACTCGGAGGCGAGGGATTCCACCATCGGCTGACCTTTGCGCCCCGCAGCCGCATTTACGAGCCAGCGGAATGCCATGCTCGTCTGGCGCTCATGGGAAATTTCAACAGGAACCTGATAGGTCGCACCGCCGACGCGGCGGCTCTTGACTTCCAACTTCGGGCGGCAGTTTTCCAACGCCCCGAGAAGAAGCTCCATCGGATCGCCCTTTTCGAGTTTTTCGCTGACGCGCTCAATCGCGCCATAGACGATGCGTTGCGCGACCGTCTTTTTGCCGTTTTTCATAACGACATTAATCAGCTGGCTCACCAGCGGGCTATTGTAACGGGAATCCGGCTTGTGCGGGTTCTTAGTGGCTCGACGACGACGAGACATGTTTTTATTCTTTCTTTTAAAAATTATTTACCGGCTTTCGGGCGCTTCACGCCGTATTTCGAACGGCTACGACGACGTTTTTCAACACCGGCGCAGTCAAGCGGACCACGAACAATGTGATAACGAACACCCGGCAAGTCCTTAACACGACCGCCGCGAACGAGCACGACACTGTGTTCCTGGAGCTTGTGTCCTTCGTCCGGGATGTAGGAGATGACTTCGACACCGGTCGTGAGGCGCACTTTCGCAACCTTACGCTGAGCCGAATTCGGCTTTTTCGGCGTGCGGGTCATAACCTGAATGCACACGCCGCGTCTAAACGGAGAGCAATTCAAGGCGGGTGATTTCGACTTGATGTTGGCTTTATTCCGCGGCTTGCGGACGAGTTGATTGATCGTTGGCATTGAAGCTAATCTAAAAATTTGAATGAATAGGAACGGCTATTAATAACTTTTTTATCGAGCCGCGCAAGCACTTTTTCCAAAAATTTAAAAATTTTTCTTGATTCCCCTAAAATAGGGCTTCGCGAGCGGAGAACCGGAACGCCGCCAGCAATCCCGACCCGACGGATTACGCTTGTTCCCGCCGTTATTTCCTGCAAATCTCTTGCACAATGAAAAAAGCGATTTTCTGTTTGGTTGCCCTTTTTCTCGGTCTTATTGCCGCGCTCGCGGACGCGCCCACCTCGACGGCGCTCGTTCCCGAGGAGTCCCGACAACCGGCAAAAAAAATCGTCGTTATTCCCGTCCACGGGGAGATCAATAACGCCAACTGGTATATTTTTCGCCGGGGCGTAAAAAAAGCCCTTGCCGACAACGCAGACGTTCTCATTCTCGATATCAACACACCCGGCGGAGAACTTTCTCTTACGCTTGATTATATCGACGCGCTACAAAAATTTCCGGGCGAAACACTTGCATTCGTCAACCCCGATGCCATTTCGGCAGGAGCCTACATTTCCGGCGCTACGCAAAAAGTATTCTTCTCTCCCACTGGAAAAATCGGTGCGGCAGCAGTCGTTACCGGAGACGGAACAGACGTGGACAAAACGATGAAAATGAAAATCGACTCCTATCTTGCCGCGCTCACGAAAACGTTTTCCAAAGAAAATCCCTACCGTGCCGACGTCCTCCGCGCAATGTTTGATGCCGATTATGTTCTGAAAATCGACGGAGAAATCCTGAAAGACCGCAACGGAGATCCAGTCAAACCCGCCGGTGCATTACTTACGCTCACCGCGGAAGAAGCGATGCGCCCCGTCGGCGTTCCCGCGACACCGCTTTTCGGCGCCGGAATTTGCGACAACCTCGACACGCTAATTGCGGAACAATTTGCGGGAACGCCCGTTTCCGTCGAAAAAATCGAACCGCTCGGCTTAGAGCGCTTTGCACAACTCGCCTCGCCCTTTTTGCCGATTCTGCTCGGACTCGGTATGCTCCTCATCTTCATCGAAATCAAATCCCCCGGATTCGGCGTTCCCGGAATTTCCGGAATCGCGCTGATCGGTCTCTACTTCGCCGTCCAGCACGCGGCGGGGCTCGCCGGTTACGAGGGAGTTCTGCTTTTCCTTGCCGGAATCGCCTTAATTCTTGCGGAAGTTTTTCTCGCCCCCGGCGTATTTATTTTCGCCGTTATCGGACTCGCCTGCATTATCGGAAGTATTTTCTGGAGCGGGATTGATTTCTGGAAACTTCCCGACGGCTCCTACGAATTTGATTGGGAAATGCTCTCCTCCCCACTCGAACACATGGGGCTGACCGTCGTAACCATTTTTGTCGCCACTCTTCTCGCATGGAAACTCCTTCCCGCAAAATGGTTTCGCGACAAGATTGTCCTCCAAAACAAAGTCGGAGAAATCGAAGATTCACGAGTCCAGGGCGCCCGTTCCCGCAACGAGAATCTGCCCGAATCCGGCGCCACGGGAACAGCCCTGACGGATTTCCGCCCGCTCGGAATCGTCGAAATCGACAAACGGCAGTTTGAAGCCTCTGCCGAAAGCGGAGCCATTCAACGCGGAGACACAATTATCGTTGTCGGCTTCCGCGATTTCGAGCTCATCGTCCGGAAAAATTGAAATTTAGCGCAGCGGACCTTCGCTAAATTTCAATTTGCGGGACCGCTCAAAAGACGGCTAACATTAGTGCCATGAATACGTCTAATGTTATCTACATCGCGCTCGGCGCTGTCGGGCTGATTTTCCTCTTCATCTTCCTTTCCTTCTTCAGCGTCTGGATCCGCGCCTTGCTCGCGGGAGCGCACGTTTCGCTTCGCCAGCTTTTCACCATGCGCCTGCGCCGCGTTCCCTACGCACTCCTCGTCGACACGCGCATCACGGCAATCAAGGCCGGCATTGACCTCTCCATCGACGAAATCGAAACCCACTACCTCGCCGGAGGCGATGTCCTGCAAACGACTCAAGGTATCATCAACGCCCAAAAAGCACGCATTTCGCTTTCTTGGAACGAAGCCTGCGCGATCGACCTTGCGACCAAAGGCACGGGAAAATCCATTATTGACGCTGTTCGCACATCGATTAACCCGAAAGTCATCGATTGCCCGAATCCTCAATCCGGGCGCCTGACAATTGACGCCGTTGCCAAAGACGGCATTCAAGTGAAAGTCCGCGCACGCGTCACTGTGCGGTCTAACCTCGCCCGCTACGTCGGGAACGCACAGGAAGAAACCGTCATCGCCCGCGTTGGCGAAGGCATCGTTACCTCCATCGGCTCTGCAGAAAGTTACAAAAAAGTTCTCGAAAATCCCGACGCCATTTCCAAGCGCGTGCTCGAACGCGGTCTCGACGTCGGCACCGCATTTGAAATTCTCTCCATCGACATCGCGGACGTAGACGTCGGCGACAACATCGGCGCAAAGCTCCAGGAAGCGCAGGCGGAAGCCAATAAAAACATGGCGCAGGCCCAAGCCGAAATTAAGCGCGCCGCAGCCGTCGCACGGGAACAGGAAATGAAAGCCCTCGTTCAGGAAAAACGCGCAGAAGTCGTCGCTGCCGAAGCTGAAGTCCCGCGTGCCATGGCGGAAGCGCTCCGCTCCGGAAATCTCGGCGTAATGGATCTTTATCGTTTGAAAAACATCAACGCCGACACCGATATGCGCGCAAACCTCGCCCGTAAGGATTGAGGCAGCCGCAACCCGAACGTTAAAAGTTGAGCGTTAAACTTCGTTTTTTCGATGTTGAACGAAATACACATTCTCGCAAGCGGCGACGGAAAAGATTTGCTCGAAACAATCTTTTTCGTCGTCATTGCCGTGATTTCGATTTTCGGTTCGCTCATCGGGAAGTTTTTGAAGAAAAATGACGAAAACGAAGCTACACCAAGCGTAGACGAATCGATTTTCGGCAATTGGCAAGAGGAAGAAGAAGAAAATCCGGAAACAAGCGCCCTGCCCCCGCCGATAGTCGTCGACTACGGGAACACGTCCGCATACGACAAGCAGTTGCGGGAACGCCGCCGCCAAACTTTGCTCGCGCAAGCACGCGAAAGAATCGCGAAGCAAACGCGCGTTGATGGTTCGGACGTTCACGCCGCAATCCGCAAAACCGCTCTCGTTCCCGCGCCGAAACACCAATCAACACTGCCCGCCGCTCCAGCAGAACCTCCGGTAAAAACCGCCGACGCAAACGCCGACGACGATATTTTTGCTGACCGCGAAGCGCTCCGTCGCGCCGTTCTCGCGCAGGAAATTCTTTCGCCGCCGCTCTCTCTGCGGTAGCACCCGAAAAACCCGATCTCAATCACATTTCCGGTTTCTTGAAAAATAATGTTGACCAAACAGGTAAACATTATTTTCATACGGAGGAAATCACACATGAAAAATAACCGAACAGCTTCGGTTTTGATCCTAAAATAAAAAACACACACGAAATCCGTAAAGGATACGGCGACACGAGAGCCAAATTCCCGTGTCGCCGTTTTCTTTTTTTGTGTCCGGAATTTCCGAAAATTTCCTTGCCTCATGCGGAAACGCGGCGGAAAATTTCGCGTTAATTATGAAAAAAGAATTGCTTCCAGCAAAGAAACGTCTTCCCGACAACAACGGATTTTTCGGTCGCTTCGGCGGCTCCTTTGTTCAGCCGGAATTGCAAAAACAGATGGACGAAATCGCGCACGCCTACCACACGATTTGCCGTTCTCACAACTTTGTTCAAGACCTGCGCAACATCCGCAAACATTTTCAGGGACGCCCGACTCCGGTTTATTACTGCAAAAATCTGACGGAAAAAGTCGGAGGCGCACGCATTTATCTCAAACGCGAGGACCTGAACCACACGGGAGCGCACAAGCTCAACCACTGCATGGGCGAAGGCTTGCTCGCAAAATATTTGGGCAAGAAAAAACTCATCGCGGAAACGGGCGCCGGACAACACGGCGTAGCACTCGCAACGGCGGGAGCGTATTTCGGCATTCCCGTGGAAATTCACATGGGCGAAGTCGATATCAAAAAAGAATATCCGAACGTCATGCGCATGAAAGTGCTTGGCGCGAAGGTCGTTTCCGTGACGCGCGGCGATAAAACGCTCAAAGAAGCCGTCGACTCCGCGTTTGAATCCTACCTCGAAGATCCGGTCAATTCCATTTACTGCATCGGCTCAGTGCTCGGTCCGCATCCGTTCCCGCTTCTCGTTCGCGAATTCCAACGCGTTATCGGCATCGAAGCACGGGAACAGTTTTTTGAAATGACGGGCGAAATGCCGGATAATATTTGCGCCTGCGTCGGCGGCGGATCCAACGCGGCGGGCTTTTTCCACGCGTTTATTGACGATCCCGTCGAAATTTACGGCGTCGAACCGCTCGGTCGCGGCACAAAGCTCGGCGAACACGCCTGCTCGCTCGCCTACGGCACCGAAGGTATCATGCACGGCTTCAATTCCATCATGCTCAAAGATGCCGACGGCAATCCCGCGCCGGTTTATTCTGCGGCAAGCGGCTTGGACTACCCTTCCGTCGGTCCGGAACACGCTTACTGGCACGAAATCGGGCGCGAAAAAGCCGTTCAAATCAACGATGACGAAGCCGTCACGGCGTTCTTCCAACTTTCGCGACTCGAAGGCATCATTCCCGCTCTCGAAAGCGCGCACGCCGTGGCGTTTGCGACGAAGCTCGCCAAGGAACGCCCGACGGAATCAATCCTCGTCAATCTCTCCGGGCGCGGCGACAAAGACCTTGATTTCGTCATGGAAAAATTCGGCGAATACGCCGACCGCGAATACTAAGAAAGATTAAAAATTAGAGCTTAAAGAAAAAAAAGTGTTCCCGTGAAAATCTCACGGGAACGCTTTTTTTCTTCAATCCGAACTCCTTCTTACGCAGAGTAGCCGAGGAGTTGGAGAAAGAAACGGACGCGATCGCGGTCATCGCCCTGCAATTCAAGCTTTCCGTCAACCTCGGATCCGCCGCACGCGAATTTTTGTTTGAGAGATTTGAGCAAGTCCGAGCGTTGCTCGGCGGGAAGTGCCGCAATTCCCGGACCTTCGAGGATCGTTACGGTTTTTCCGCTACGCCCGGATTTTTCGATACGCAGATGGACTTTTCCGAGTTTTGCGGGAACGCTCGGCTTGGAGTTTGCGGAGCGGCGTTTTTGCGGCGGCTCTGCCTGCGGAAGATTTTCGATGTGAAGTGAGCCGAACGCGTCGTTGATGGAAGAGACGCCGGAAGTTTTTCCGTCGGTGGAAATTTTCTTAGCCATAATTTTTTTTCCGATTATTCTTTTTCGACAAGTTCCCGAATGCGCGCTTTGAGTTTGTCGAGCCCCGTTCCCGCCGTGCAGGAGATTTTGCAAATATCCAAGCCTTTGTGTTTGCGGCGGAACGCGGTCAGGTTTTTCGCGGATTCTTCGCAATCCATTTTGTTGGCGGCGATGAGGCGCGGTTTTTCCAAGAGCGCGGGATCGAAGTTTTCGAGTTCGGCGAGCAGAGCCGCGTAATCGTCGGAGGGCTTGCGATTGTCCGTTCCCGCCATGTCGATGATGAAAAGAAGCAGGCGGCAACGCTCAACGTGTTTGAGAAAACGGTGCCCGAGCCCGCGATTTTCGCTCGCGCCCTCAATCAACCCCGGAATATCGGCGAGGGAAATGCGCTTAAAATCGTCAAATTCGATGATGCCGACGCTCGGATTTTTTGTCGTAAACGGATACGGCGCACACTTCGGGCGCGCATTCGTGAACGCATTCGTAAGCGAGGATTTTCCCGCGTTCGGGAAGCCGACGAGACCGACGTCTGCAATCGTTTTCAGAACAAAAGTAAAATCGCCGCGACCGCCTTCCTTGCCCGGAGTCGTTTTGCGCGGAGCCTGATTCGTCGACGTTTTAAATTGATTGTTGCCGAGCCCGCCGCGACCGCCTTTGAGAAGAACGACGCGTTCGTTGTGTTCGAGAAGCTCGGCGACGAGCAGTCCGCTTTCGGTTTCAAAAACCTGCGTTCCCGGAGGAACGGGCAAAATCACGTCCGCGCCGTCTGCACCGTGTTTATTGCGCCCGGCGCCGGGCTGACCGTTTTTTGCGTTCCAATGCGGCTGAAAAGCGTAGCGGCGAAGATCGCCTTCGTTTTCGTCGCAAACGAGAATGACGTCGCCGCCGGTTCCGCCGTCGCCGCCGTCGGGACCGCCTTTCGGCAAATACTTTTCACGGCGGAAGCTGAGGCAACCGTGTCCGCCGTTCCCGGCGCGCAAGTAAACTTTGGTTTCGTCGATAAACACTTTTTTTTAACGATTAAATTTTAACTTTTAACGATTAAGCCGGATTTTACGTAACCGTTTAAAGTTAAGAGTTAATACCTGTAACGCGTCCTTTGCCGCGGCCTTTTTTCTTGGTCGGCGGAATGATTTCCACGTTCCCGGATTTTGCGTTCCCGCCCTTTTCGTCGTCGCGGGCGCGGCGCACGAGCCAGGTTTGGAACATGGTGAAGATGTTCTGAAGCGTCCAGTAAAGCGTGAGAGCGGAAGGCATCGTGTAACAAATGATGGGGAAAATCGCCATCATTGCGTAGAACATGTTTTTCTGCCCGGGTTGCGCGTTCGGCATCGGCGTCATTTTCATGTTCAGGAACATAGTTACGCCCATGAGAATCGGGAGAATGTGAATCTGTGCGCCGATCAGCGGAATACGCCAGTCTTCAAGTCCGGGAATAACGTCCGGCATCGAAAGGTCGGGAATCCACAGGAACGGCTGCAGGCGCAGTTCCGCGCAGGTTTGGAACGTGCAATACATCGCGAAGAAAATCGGGATCTGAATCAGCACCGGGAAGCAGCCCGCGAGCGGGTTGATTTTGTTGTCGCGATACAACTTCATCATTTCCTGCTGCATTTTCTGCGGGTTGTCTTTGTAGCGTTCCCGAATGTCCTGCATCGGCTTGGAAAACTTCTGCATTTTTTTTGCGGAACGCTGTTGCGCCATCGTGAGCGGCCACGTAATGCCTTTGACGATGAGCGTCATCACGACAATTACCCAGCCCCATGACCACGCGTTGGCGGGAATCAGCTCGTGAATCCAATTCATCACGGCGACGAGAATTTTGCAGAGCCAGTCAATGCTGATGAAGCCGAAAAGGCTCGTAAACTGCACCACGAGATCCGCATCTTCAATCAAATCCGCGCTCTGCAAATCCGCGAAACGCGTGTATTCCTTCGGTCCGACGTAGTAAAGCGTTTCCAAATTCAGGGAACGAAGCGCGGGAAGCTTCACCCGCGCGAATCCGACGACGGACAAGTCCGTTTTGTTGTCCGCATCTTCCGCGGGAACGAGTTTTTCCGGGAAAACGGCGAGCTCGGAAATCAGCGGGCGCACATCCGCCTGCGGGAACGCGAGAATGTTTGCAAAATACTGATTCGTCGTCGCCACCCATTGGAACGGATCGCCCGCTTCGGCGGGAGCGACATACGACGCATACGCCGGATGCGCACCGAGCCCGAGGAAACCGCCGTTGGCTTTGAAATGCCCGGTGTCGATTTTGTCGTAGCTGTCGCCGTTAAACCACGAAGCATTCAGGAAAAGATTTGCCGTATCGCCGTTGGTCGGCGGAAGCATTCCCGTAGAAAGGTAAAGATCCGTCGCGGGAACGGAATCCGCACCGGCAACCGGAGCCAGCTTGATATTGTGGCGAACCAAATACGGATCTGCCGCACCGCGCCCTTCGTCATCAAGCGAAACCGTATAAACGCGGCGCACGGTTTTTTGTGAATCAGCGCCGACCAGCGTTACCGTGCGGGTTTTTGCCGCATCGTCCGTCACGTCGCTTTCCACGGAAAAAACGATATTCCACGGTGCGGGAGCCGCACCGAGAGTTGCCGGAGCTCCGGCAAGCGTCAGCGCGGGAACGCTTGATTCATCATTAAAAACAACCGGATTGCGATCTTCCTGAGATTGCGGGAAATCCTTGAGCTCAACGCTCTCAATCGCGCCGCCGAACGAGCTCAGGCGCAATGCGATTTTTCCGTTTTCGAGCGTAAAAATTTTCTTTTCTCCGGAAAATACCGGAGCCGGTTTTGCGGGAACGGCGGCAGGCTGAGCAGGCGCAATCGCCGTCGAAGTAGCGGGCGTAGCTACAGGCGCGGGCGCGGGTTGCGGAGCGTTTTTCGCGTTAAAAAACATCAGCCCGACCGCCAATCCGATCAGCAAAATTCCGATAAACGTGCTTTTCTTGTCCATGAAATATCCTAAATGGGACAAGGAAAACAGATTTCTCTATCAAGGTAAATTGAAAATGGATAGTGAATTGTTAATAATCGATAATGCTCAGCGTTGTTTCTGTCGGAGGCAAATACCGCCGACGGAGCCACTTTAGGACGAAACTATCAATTATCCATTTTTAAATCAGCCCGGAGGTCTCCGGGAAGCCGAGGGCGAGGTTCATCAGCTGAACCGCCTGCCCGGAAGCGCCTTTCACTACGTTGTCGATACACGAGGTAATGACAAAATTCTTCGTGCGCGAGTCGTAAACGGCGGAAATATCCGCTCTGTTCGTTCCCGTGACGTGCGCCGTATCGGGGAATTTTCCGCTTTTCAAAACAGCGACAAACGGCTTGCCCGCGTATGCTTTTTCCCAGCACGCATAAACGTCTTCGACGGTTGCTCCGTTCGCGGGAACGGTAATCGTCGTTGAAATTCCGCGTTTCATCGGAGCCAAATGCGGGCAGAACTGCACGACAATCGGCGTTCCCGCCGCGAGCGAAAGCTGTTCTTCGATTTCGGACAAATGACGGTGTTTCGGCAAACCGTAAGCCTTTGCCGATTCATCGCGCTCACAGTAAGCATACGCCAAATCCGCTTTCTTCCCCGCACCCGAAACGCCGGAATACGAATTAATCACGCACGTTCCCGCCGCCGGCTTAATCACGCCGCCGCGCAAAAGCGGAATCAGCGGAATTTGGATACTCGTCGGATAACAACCCGGGCACGCCACGAGCGACGCCGATTTCCAAGCATCACCCTGCACCAACTCGGGAACGACATACGGCGATTTTTTCAAAAGTTCAACATCCGGATGCGGCTTGCCGTAGTATTCTTCGTAAACCTCCGGCGAATTCAGACGAAAGTCCGCCGACAAATCAAAAACCCGCTTCCCCGCCGCGACGAGCGGACGCGCATATTCCGCCGCCACGCCGTGCGGCAACGCGAGAAACCAAACATCAATCGGCTCGGCGCAAATTGCCTGCGGATCCGCCAAAATAAACGTCAGCCCTGCGGGAATCATTTCACGAAACTGCGGCATCACGTCCGCCAGCGGCGTTCCCGCGAGAGAGCGCGAGCACACGCAGGCAAGCACCGCATTCGGGTGGCGCGACAACAGGCGCACAAGTTCCTCTCCGGCATAACCGGAAGCTCCGACAATTCCGACTTTGATTTTGCTCATAACAACGTGCCATTTTCGATTTTCCGCGCAGGAACGCAAAGTTTTTTTGCTCAAAAAACTTTTCCCCGAAAATAAGACTTGCACAAACGCACAAAAAGCGTATCGTTGGTGCTTCTTTCAGCCACTTTAGCTCAGTTGGTAGAGCATCTCATTCGTAATGAGAGGGTCGTTGGTTCAAGTCCGACAAGTGGCTCCATTTTTTTTTTGAGGGTGGCGTTCGATTCTTTCGAGCGCCTTTTTGTTTTCTCCTCGCAGAGAAATCCGACCCGGAGAAGAGAATCCCGTCACCCTACATTTTTAAAGTTTTCTTCATGCGCGGGAACGCTTTATACTGAGACGCGTTATGCACGATATCTCGCAAGGAAAAATTCTCGTCACCGGCGGTTCCGGGCTTATCGGAAGCGCCATTATCGCCCGCCTCAACGAACTCGGACACACAAACATTCTCGTTACCGACAAACTCGGAACGGATTTGCGCTACAAAAACCTCGTTCCGCTCAAATTCGCCGAATACATGGAATACGAGGATTTTGACCGCGCTTTTGAAAGCGATCCCGCGCAGTTTGCCGATATTAAAACGATTTTCCACCTCGGCGCCTGCTCCGCGACGACGGAAAAAGACTGCACTTACCTCATTCACAACAATTACGAATACACGAAAAAGCTCGCCAAATTCGCACTCGAAAACGGCGCACGCTTCGTTTACGCCTCCTCCGCCGCGACTTACGGGAACGGCGAAAACGGCATGGACGACGAAGGCGACATCCTCCCGCTCAAGCCGCTCAACATGTATGGCTACTCGAAACATCTTTTCGACCTGCACGCGTTGCGAAACGGCTACCTGAACAAAATCACGGGCATCAAATATTTCAACGTTTTCGGTCCGAACGAAAACCACAAGGCGCACATGGTCAGCATGGTTTTCCGCGCGTTTAACCAAATCAGGGAAACCGGCGGCGTAAAGCTTTTCAAAAGCTACAAACCGGAATACTCCGACGGTTGCCAGATGCGCGACTTCCTCGGCGCAAAAGAAGCGGCGGCAATCACCGTGCACCTCGCACAAAACGAGGAAGCGACGGGCTTGGTCAACGTCGGCGCGGGAAAAGCCCGCACATGGCTCGAACTCGTCCGCCCGATTTTTGCCGCGATGGGCGTTCCCGAAAAAATCGAATTCATCGATATGCCGGAATCGCTTCGCGCGCAGTATCAGTATTTCACGCAGGCGAAAATCGACAAGCTGACGCGTTTGGGCGGCGCGCAATACCTCGTCCCGCTCGAAGAATCCGTCACCGACTACGTCAAAAACTACCTTATTCCCGACAAACACCTCGGCGAATAAGGTTCGCGGGAACGGGAAACCGAAGCCTCGGCAAATTTTCGTTTCCCGTTCCCGGTTTTCCCTGCGAATTCCCCATTTCCCTAAAAAAACACACAAATATGACAAAAACAAAACTCATTGCCGCAATTGCACTCGTCGCACTCGTCCCGTTTGCCGCAATTGCAAAACCCATCGCCGCTCCCGCAAAACCCGCTGCGACCGCCGTCGTCAAAAACTCCACGCCCGACGGATGGACAGACGATTTTGAAGCCGCAAAAAAACAGGCTGCCGCCGGAGGCAAAGACCTCCTCGTCGCCTTTTCCGGATCCGACTGGTGCGGCTGGTGTATCCGCCTCGATCACGAAGTTTTCTCCAAAGACAGATTCACGGAAAAAGTTTCCGAACTCTTCGTTCCCGTTTACATCGACAATCCGAACAACACCAACCGCCTTTCCGAAATCGCCAAAAAACAAAACGGCGCACTCACTCAATACTACCTCATTCGCGGCTTTCCCACCGTTTTGCTCATGGACGCCGCCGGCGACGTTTTCGCCGAAACCGGCTACGTGGAAGGCGGTCCGGAAAAATACATTGAGCACCTGAAAAAAATCTCCGCCGAAGGGAAAGATTCCGCTCAATACAAAACGCAAAAAGCAATCGCCCGCGTTCCCGCAGGTCCCAACCGCGCAAAACAGCTCGACGAACTTCTTGCGACGATGCCGCTCAGCCTCCAACTCTTCAACATCGACTACATTCAGGAAATTCTCGCCGCAGACCCCGACGGCAAACTCGGACTCCGCGCAAAATATCCGTATTTCACCACGGTCATGCCCATCGAAGAGGAATTCCGCCTCACAATGAATAAGCTCTCGAAACTCGCCGACGAAGCCGTTAAAGCCGCCGGCTCTCCGAAAGCCAAAGGCGAACGCATGACCATCATGAACAACGTTTTGAAGGAAAATCTGCAAATGTTCGACGGTATTCGCGTGCGCGCCGAATCCGCGAAAAAACTTTTCCCGAAAGGCGCTTCCGCCATCCGCCCCCTTCAGGAAATCTTGATTCAGCTTCACTACATGACGCAGACCGCTAAAGGACTGCCGATGACTCCGCCGCCGAACATCGACTGACAAACGGTGCGCGGCGCACGGCAATTCCCCGCGAATTACGCCGTCCGCCGCGCAAGTTTCCCGTGCTTGCCGAAACAAAATCATGCCCGTCTCCTTTTTGAAAAACGCTTTATCCGCCTTGGTGCTCTGCACGCTTTGCGCGTGCACGACGACGCCGGAAGAAAAAACCGCCGAAAACGCCGCACGCCCGCTCGACAACGAACCGATTACCGTTGCCGCCGCGCCCGACGCCCTCGCCGAATTTGAGCGCACTCTCGAAGAAGCGCTCGTCTCCGGCGATTCGGACCTCGCCGCCTATTTCGCGGAATACGTTCTTTCCGCCGAGGAATTGCTCAATTTCGTCGAAAAAAAATTCCCGGGCAAAAATTTCACCTCCGCCGACCTCAACACCGTTGACACCCCGTCGGAAAGCGCACGCGAAATTCGCTACACGCTCGCCCGCCGCCTCCTGCGCGAAGGCCAATGGGCGAAAGCTCGCAACTATTTTCCCGAAGACCTCCTTCCCGTTTTCAACGCCTACGTCTCCGCAATCCAACGCGGATACAACCCGAAACTTTCCGACACCGAACGCGCGCGCGGATTCTGGGACGCAGCGCTCATCGTCCGCAACGACGGCGACGCGCTCTTCCTCGCCGCCGCAGGCCCGATTTACATTTCCGGCGGCGAATGGGAAGAAAATCCGATTCTGAAACTTCGCTTTTCGGAAAACCTCGCCAACGCCGAAGAGCGTTCCCGCGTAGAATCACGCGATATTTCGCGCTTCGTCAACGACCGCCGCTTCCGCGCCGCCATGCTCGCGCAAAACGCCGCAAGCCTCCTTCCGAACAACGACGAACGCACCGCCCGCCTCCTCTGCTCCGCCGGCGTTTGGCTGCGCTACCGCGACCCGAAAACGGCAGACGCTTTTTATAAATCCGTCGTCATTCGCTGCCCGCAAACCGAAATCGGCCAACATTGCCAAGACCTGCGCTGGTTCCCGCCGACACTCGCGTGGACAGACGAAGAAGCGTGGAGCGGCGCGACGGAAGTTGATGATTGAAAGATGAAAGCTGAACGTTTCGGAAAGTTCCAAGTATCAGGCTTCAGGCATCAAGTGAATACTTTAAGGATTTTACCGAAGGCAATGCCGAACGAAGCGACAAGGAACAATCCTTAACACTTTGCCTGATGCTCGATGCTTGATATTTGGAGCTTCTTCACCGACGCGCACGCGCACCTGCCGGAAAACCCCGCAAACGACGGGCAAATCTCCGTTCCCGCAAACGCGAAAATTTTGCTGAATTCGACACGCCCGGAAGATTTTCCCCGAGTCGCACAACTCGCAAAAAAATTTCCCGAACAAATCGTTCCCGCGTTCGGCATTCACCCGTGGTTCGCCGAAGAATGGAATCCGGAAACGCAAAAAATCTTACGTAATTTTCTTTCGGATACACCCGGCGCAAGCGTCGGAGAAATCGGGCTCGACCGCTGTCGCGGCAATTTTTCCGACCAAGAACCCGCTTTTCGCGAACAACTCGCCATCGCCGCCGAATTTCGCGTTCCCGTAACAATTCACGTTGTGCGCGCATTCGGAAAAACCGAAGAAATTTTACGCGAATTTTTCACCGAGGGAATACTCCCGCCGTTTTTGCTTCACGCGTATGCCGGCTCCCCGGAACAGGCAAAAATTTTTGCCCGCCTCGGCGGAGTTTTTTCCTCTCCGAGAAAATCTCTCCCGCCGGAATGTTTCGTCGTTCCCGAAAGCGACCACCCTCTCCGCTAACGGGAAAACAGCTCTCACGGAGCCACCAAGACACAGAGTTTTTTTTTTGCAGGAAATTCAAAAGCATCGGAGATGCTTCACTTCCGTAACCCCATGCGAAGCGAGCAACGCGAGCGGAGCTTGGGGAACCCGAACAAAACAAAACCGCGCCGCGGGAACGACTCATTCGCTCCCCGATGCCATCGCGGCGCAATGGAACGACCTCGAATCAATCCGTCCTCACAAAAACACACGGAATTGTTTTTTTGTTTATCCACAAATTCCACGAATTTCACGAATTTTATTATAGGAGGACAGCCGTCTCGCCTGTCCTTTTTGTTTTTTGCAGAAAATTCAAAAGCATCGGAGATGCTTCACTTCCGTAACCCCATGCGAAGCGAGCAACGCGAGCGGAGCTTGGGGACAAGGGCACCGCCCAAACTGCGCCGCGGGAACGACACATTCGCTCCCCGACGCCATCGCGGCGCAATGGAACGACCTCGAATCGATCCATCCTCACGGAAACACAAAATCTCTCACGGAGTCACCAAGACACAAAGTTTTTTTGCAGGAAATTCAAAAGCATCGGAGATGCTTCACTTCCGTAACCCCATGCGGAGCGAGCAACGCGAGCGGAGCTTGGGGAACCCGAACAAAAAAAAACGCGCCGCGGGAACGCCACATTCGCTCCCCGACGCCATCGCGGCGCAATGGAACACCGACTCAATTCGGAGTTCGCTATTTTTGAATTTCCCGTAAAAAACAAAAAAAGGGACAGCCGAGACGGCTGTCCTCCTATAAATAAAATCCGTATCTTCCCGCCTATTTCGAGGCTCAAAAAAAAAGCGTTCCCGCGACTCATCACGGGAACGCCTGTACTTCATCTGTTTTCCGGAAGAAGTAGCTATAAACTTCCCCCGAAATTCTTTTCTCGCCTCGGCTTACTTGCGGCGTTTGCGGCGCGCCACAACAAGCGCTAGCGCACCCACGCCCGCCAACAACCCGAACGCCGACGGCTCAGGAATCGTAAGTGTGAGCACCCCGCTGGTCGTATCATACGACTGCTCCCAACCATCCCACGCGGATCCGAGCTCAAATGTCCAGTCAGTTCCGACCAAGGAAGACGTAGGATCAAAAATCTGATAGGAATATTTTTGAGGTGCCTCCGCCACGAGCGACAGAGCGACAGCGTCTGCTGCTTTATCAAGAGTAATCGTCGTTCCGTCCGCAAAAGCTCCCGCACCGGAAATCGCGGCTATCTTTTCCGTATTCTCCGTATTGTACGCATCATTGAGCACAATCGTAATCGCGGTTTGTGCAAGAGTGACATTTTGAGAAACACTCAACTGACCTCCGGAAATCGTTACCGCCCCGCCGGCATCACCAAGCGCATTTGCATTCGCCGCGACCAACTTACCCGCAGAAATCGTCGTTCCGCCGGAATAGCTGTTGCTACCGGAAAGAGTAAGCATTCCCGCGCCAGTCTTTTCGATACCAGCGCCTCCTTGAATAACCCCTCTTGTGCCAGAAACTTCGGCATCCCCAACGGTATTGAACGCTAGCGTTCCACCAGAGGCATCCGTGATAAAAGCGTCTCCATTTTCGTTTCCTTCAAACACAACCGACTGTCCATCTTCAATCGTAATCTTTCCTCCATTTGCCGTGAAATTGAGAGCTCTACTTGCTGTGTGAGTCAACGTGTAAACAATTTCCCCGCCGTCAACAGAAATTGTGTCGGAGTTGTGCTGTAACTTGCCAAAAGAAGTCCCAGTCTCCCAATTTGTGTTGGCGACCTTCACCTTCCCTTGAACCGTTAAGCGACCATTGGAAACGTGTTCAGCTCCGGAAAAGAGGCTACTCCCTTGCGTCAAGTCGAGAAGCGCATCGCTACCGACAGAAACTGTATGGTGCGTATTTCCAAGTGTATTTTCGGCTTTCCAAAGTATTGTTCCAGACGCCAAAACCGTCGTCCCTTTATTGGCAAATGAGCCGTCAATCGTCAGCGTACCAGATGTACTAAGGGACATACTCGCGCCTGTTTCTCCAGAAATCTCGCCTGAATATGTGGCATCATCGTTACCAAATTCAACCTCCAAAATCCCCGCCGCTACAGAAATTCCGGTAGTAATCGACAAAATATTTTCTGAAAAAATCACCTTATTGGTTTTTCCGGAAGCAGAGTGCTTAAACGCCCCTGTCCACTCGGAAATATCTCCAGAAAAAGTGTATTCGCACCCTCCTGTTCCACCAGTCCACGCATGCTCAAACGTCCCAGCGCCTGAAATTTTTCCGGCAAAAGAATATTTTCCTTTAGACGACCCGTTGGTTACTTTAAACGCAGAATCTGACGAGGAGTCTGTCAAAACAACCTCCCCAAGGGTGGAAGTGAATGAGTTAAGCCATCCGGCGAGACCCGTCACTTCAACTTTGGAGCCACTTGTAACATATTTATCGAACGAAAAGTCCGTGAGCGATGCCCGCTCAGAGATGACGATTGTTCCAGACCAATCCGAGAAGCCAGAGTCAGAGAGATCTAATTCAGCTCCGTTGAGGGTTATCACTCCTGCTGACCCAAGGTCAATCTTCCCGCCCCCTGAAAGAATCGAACTTTCCGCAAGAGAAATAGTGTTGTTTGACACCAGTGTCGAATCAGTTGAAACAGAAAGATTTCCGTTTACTGTTACCGTGGATGCAGAGACGATCCCCTCGCCGGCAAGAGTCAACGTTGCATCTTTCTCAACCGTCACGGATGGCAGAGAGACATCGGTGTCTGCGGTCATTGCGACAGTTTTACTAAATGTTACATTAGAATTTTCGCTGATAGCTACTCCTGTATCGCTCCCAGAATTCCAAGACTCATCAGTCCAGGTCCCGACATCTTCTCCTCCCCAAATCAAATCTCTTACAGTAACCCCAGAATAACTAACGGAAAGATTTGCGATTTTACATCCTGAATCATTCAAACCAGTAGCCCCACTGTTCCACCCAGGAGCCTTAACACCGATACTATACTTGTTTCGCTCATCAGCGGAAGAATCCCAGGAGATACTTCCGATAGAGGTAGTATCGCTTGTCGATTCACCGACGGTTGCACTCCACCCCCCGTTCGAGATTGTCCAAGAAATCGTAGTCCAAGTATTTGCCTCTAGTTGGATATCACTCGTCACGAACGTATTATCCGTAGCTGTTCCTGTCCCAAAGGAAACATAGCCGGACTTGGCGAGACCAAGTGCAATCCCCGTCCCGTCTTTTCCGATATGAAGGATGTTTTCTCCCCACTGCGCCCCTGTGTAGTAATAATCGACTGTAAATGTCAGCGACGCAGTTGTCCCGGACGTTGTCACAAAATTAAGCGCATCGTAGAAAAATGAATTTGTCCCCGTTTCCCAGTATTGCCCGGTGGAATCACCTTTTTTAATCGCGGTCGAGGAAATAATATCAACGACTTCCGTAACAAACGTATTAGATACAGTTCCACCGAGCACCCCGGTTTGTCCATTTTGAGTGTTGCTCTGGGAAAAATCCCATGTAAACGTGTAGTCTTGAGAACTGTCCCATGTGTAATCAGTAGCGAACGCAGTAGCGGTCATTGCGGCGGCGGCAATGAGGGTAGGAAGAAGGAATTTGGTTGTTTTCATGGATGTAAATTAGATGAGTGTTTAATGAAGTTGTTCACATCTTAGTTTTTTTTTTTGTCGTCTTTGCAAGAGGAAATGAGACAAGAATTTTCCATTGACTACTATTTTTATGGGGTTTTATCTCACGTAGTGTTTATGCGGGAACGAGGGCGATTCCGGGGTGTTTTTGGCGCGGGAACGCGAAAAAATATTTTATTTTTTTTACGGAAATTTTTGCGCGGGAACACAAAAATGCGGTGTTTTTTTGAGCCACGGAACGCACGGAAAGACACGGAATTTTAATTCGGAATTTGAGATTAGCGAGCAAAGCGAGCTGTCTGTTCCATTGCGCCGCGAGCGCGTCAGGGAGCGAATGAGTCGTTCCCGCGGCGCGGCTTGGGCGGTGGACTTGTCCCCAAGCTCCGCTCGCGTTGCTCACTTCGCATGGGGTTACGGATGTGACGCATCTCCGATGCGTTGAATTATCCTCAAAAAAATAAAAAAGGGGACAGCCGAGACGGCTGTCCTCCTATAAATAAAATTCGTGGAATTCGTGAAATTTGTGGATAAACAAAAAAACGATTCCGTGTTTTCCGTGCATTCCGTGGTTCAAAAAAAATTTCTCGCGTCCCCATGGGGGCGACCGAGGCCCGCTTCTTTAATAAATAAAAACTCTGTGGCTTGGTGACTCCGTGAGAGATTTTGTGTTTCTGTGGGAACGGATTGATTCGAGATTGTTCCATTGCGCCGCGAGCGCGTCAGGGAGCGAATGAGTCGTTCCCGCGGCGCGGCTTGGGCGGTGGACTTGTCCCCAAGCTCCGCTCGCGTTGCTCGCTCCGCATGGGGTTACGGATGTGAAGCATCTCCGATGCGTTGAATTATCCTCAAAAAAATAAAAAAAAGGACAGGCGAGACGGCTGTCCTCCTATAAATAAAATTCGTGAAATCTGTGGATAAACAAAAAAACTATTCCGTGTATTCCGTGCATTCCGTGGTGCAAAAAAAAAATCTCTCGCGCCCCCATGGGGGCGACCGAGGCCCGCTTCTCCTATAAACAAAAACTCCGTGGCTTGGTGACTCCGTGAGAGATTTTGTATTTCTGTGAGGGCGGAGTCTGCTACACAGGGCCGCGACTCGCTCCGCTCGCCTGCCCTGTGCTATATTCTTTGTGCGCTTTCAGCACGTGTTTTTACCTTTAAATGATTTTTGAACGCTCCGGAGGAGCGTTACTTCCGTAACCCCATGCGAAGCGAGCAACGCAAGCGGAGCTTGGGGACAGGGACAAAAACAAAACCGCGCCGCGCCGGGAACAAATTTGCGCCCTGACGCCATCGCGGCGCAATGAAACACCGACACAATTCGGAACCATCTATTTTTAAATTTCCCGTAAAAAATAAAAAAGGGACAGCCGAGACGGCTGTCCTCCTATAAATAAAATTCGTGGAATTCGTGAAATTTGTGGATAAACAAAAAAAACTATCCCGTGTTTTCCGTGGTTCAGAAAAATCTCTCCTTTAGGGCGAAATGTCAGAGGTAAAAAATCTCTGCGGCGAGCCATGAGAGTAGCGCCAAAATCACCACGGGAATGCAACCGAGCGCCATCAGCCGCCCTTCCTTGCCGCCGGCGTTCACCGTCGCGCACGCCGCGATCACGCCGCTGATGCGCACAATACTCCCGACACCTCCGCCGACGAGCTGCAACGCAACCAGCGTTTCCTGCGGAAGCGCGAGGAGCTTTGCCGTATCGAACTGAATGGATACAAACAGGATACTCGAAACCGTGCACGAGCCGGAGAAAAACGTGCCGAGCGCGCCAATCAACGGCGAAATCACCGGGAACGCGCTTCCCGCCAGCGCCGCAGCCGCCTGCGCGATCGCCGTCAGCATCTCCGGCATATCGCCGCTCCCGCGTCCGGAGAAAACCATGATTTGCACCATCGCGACGCTTGCGATAATCGCAATTGCCGCCGAGCGAATCTGTTTTTCCGAAGCGCGGCAAACGCCGAAAATCTCACGCAAGCGCAACCCGAAACACAATCCGGAACCCACCGCCACCGGGAAAAACGGAATCACGCCGGGATTGTTAAAAAATGCCCAATCAAATTTCGCCGGAAGAAAACCTTTTTCGACAACGATGTGTCCGAACGACGCAAGCCACTCCCGAAACGGCAAAAACTCGAGCCGTGTCAGCACCAGAATCATCGCAATCGCCGCGTAGGGCAACCACGCTTTTACGACGGAAATCCGCGCCGCGGGAACGGGAGTCTCCGCCACATTCGCCAAAGACGCTTCAAGAGAAGTTTCCGCGTTCCCGTCGCTCTCAAAACGCCAAACTTTTTTCGGAATTAAAAATCCCGTGCGCACGCTCAAAATCACAATCGGCAACCCGACCACCACGCCCAGCATCGACGGCAATTCCGGTCCCAAAAAACGTGCCGTCAAATACCACGGCACAGTAAACGCCAAGCCCGAGAATAGGCAAAACGGCGTAATTTCCAGAATTGAAAAAAAACGGCGTTCCCGCGAAGTGGTCAGCACCAGAAACGCGACAGCAATCAGCGGCAAAAACGTTCCGGAGCTCGCGAAAATGCCCGCCGTCTGCTCTACCACCTGCGCCATAAATCCGCTTTGCTCGATTCCGGCGGCGGAAAGGGCTTCCGAAAGCGTTTTCCCCACCGTAATCGCCGGCGTTCCCGCCGCGCCGAACGGCACGGGCATCGAGTTGCAAATCAGCGCCACCGCCACCGCCGCAACCGCCGGGAAACCGAGCCCGACCAAAAGCGGAGCCGTCAGCGCCGCCGCTGCGCCGAAGCCCGCCGCGCCTTCGATAAAACCGCTAAAAAGCCACGCCAAAATGACGGTTTGGATACGGCGGTCTGAAGAAATTTTTGAAAATGAACCGTTAATCACTTCCAACGCGCCGCTTTTTTCCAAGACATTCAGCAAAAGAATCGCCCCGAAAATAATCAGAATGATATCGAGCGCTTTCAGCGCGCCCAGCACCGACGCTCCCGCAATCAAATCCGCCGGCATTCCCCAAACGAAGAACCCGAGAACCGCCGAACCGACAAGTGCCGCAGTCAGCGAAACCGGCGGCGAAACGCGAAGCGCACCCATCAAAATCATCGCCGCGATAATCGGCGTCAAAGCAAGAACGGCAAACATTTTTCAAGAAAATTGAGAGTCTGAAAACAATCGCGCAAAATGCATTTTTCGTAAAACAAAAAATCCCGCACGGCGGCGGGAAAAGTGGCGGAGAGAGAGGGATTCGAACCCCCGGTGCCTTGCGGCACACCTGATTTCGAGTCAGGCACAATCGGCCACTCTGTCATCTCTCCGTGGCTAAAAGAAGTGCTAATGAAATGCGCTCCCGCCCGACAAGTCAACGAAAATTAAAGTTGGTTCCCGTTAATGGATAGAGAGTAACGAACAAAGAATAACGCCTACTGTTACCCGGCCCCGATCTCCAATTTGAAATTTGCCGATGTAAAATTTCTGTTTTTTAATGTGCGCATGGCTTGCTTCGAGAAAGTTTATTCGTTGGACGATTTGCGCACGTGGACACGTCGCGAACCGAGTTTCGCCGTCCTCGGCAAACCGATTGCGCATTCGCTCTCGCCGAAAATGCACAACGCCGCTTTCGCCGCCGCGCGGGAACGCCGCCCGGAGCTTACCGAATATCGCTACTTCCGCTTTGAGATTGCGCCGGAAGAACTCTCCGAAACACTCCCGCTGTTTTTTGAAAAAAACTTTCACGGTCTCAATCTGACGATCCCGCACAAAGTCGCCGTGCTCCCGGCGTTGAAAAAACTTTCGCCCGAAGCCGAAATCATCGGCGCGGCAAATACGCTCGTGCGCGACGACGCCCTCGGCGGCTGGCGCGGCGAAAACACCGACGGTCGCGGCTTTGCCCGCGCCGCAGAAATGCAGCTCGGCGCAACGCTCGCGGGAACGCACATTGTCTTGCTCGGAGCCGGCGGCGCGGCACGCGCAATTGCGGCGACAGCACTCGCGCAAAATTGCGCTTCGCTGACCATCGTCAACCGTTCCCGCGAACGCGCCGAAACGCTCATCGCGGATTTGTGCGCGTTTTTTCCGAAAGAAAAAATTTCCTTTCTCTCGAGTTGCGACATTCAAAATTTAACAACGGAAGAGCCCGCCCTGATTGTCAATGCGACTTCGCTCGGCTTAAAACCCGATGATCCGTCGCCGTTCCCGCCGGAACTTCTGCGCGCCGGCATGGCGGTTTATGACACGACTTACGGCTCGCACACAAGCGCACTCGTCGCCGCCGCACGGGAACGCAACCTTCCCGCCGCCGACGGTCGCTCCATGCTCGCGTGGCAAGGCGCCCTCGCCTTCGAGCTCTGGACCCGCATTCCCGCCGCCGACACCTTCCCGCTCATGTTCCGCGAACTTTCCTAAAACCCCGGAACCACCAATAAACACCAATTAGCACGAATTTTTCGTGCTGATTTCGCCTTTTTACCTTTCAAATCTCCGAGCATTAGAAGATTAATTTGACCGGTTCCTTTTCAAAATAAATATCCGCAAGAACAACCGGTGTTTCTTCCGTATCCTCTTTGCCTTTCCACGCGACGATAAAACGCACCTCGGCAGATTTAGGAGAATATCCTTTACTCTTTAGGTTTCTAAGAACTGCTATGAAAGCTTTGGAGAATTTCGCAACGCGAATATTTTGTCCGCCCAATTCGGAGATAAGAAATACATCGTCAAGCTTCAGTTTTGTGCCGCTTCTAAGGTTGAATATGATCTCCCTCTTATCTTTAAAGAAACTAAGGACTACATCCTTGTGGGTCATTTGAAGCATGATTCCTGTCGGTTCTCCGTATTTCGCGCAATCTTTCACGTGCTGAACTCCGTTAATCCGGTATCGCTCGAACAATGTTGTATTTGTATGGATGTAAAGATTGCTCTTAGCCCTCGTCATACCAACATACAATGCCCTGCGCTCTGCATCGGTCTTGCCTGCAGAGTTTTTCAGCATCATATACACGTTATCGAACTCTCTGCCTTTCGCTTTATGAATGGTCGAAACACAGATGACTCCCTGCTCGTGCGCGTCGTAAAAGTCCTCGAATTTCGATTCATTTAAAAATTCCTCAAAATCAGAACGATACTTCACCGAATGGGTTGCTTCGAAATCCGATATCAACCGCCTTACATTATCGATGCAGGCACTGTCTCGATAACGACTCGAGAACAGCTTCTCCTTCGCATTCCTCCATATTTCGTCCGATATAACAGGTGAATGAAGATTTCGATCTATGGATTTGAGGAACACGCGGATTTCAAGAAGGTTGTAAAGGCTAAATCCGTCAAGAGACTGAATGAGCCTTGCTCGCTTTCCGTGCTTCAACAAAAGCCCGAGTATACAAAGTGCTTCATCGTTCGTATTAGTAAGCACACACGCCTTGCCTGCTTTGTATGTTGCGATCAGGTCATTAACCACAGCTTCTTCCATATTGGCGCAGGCGTGATGAGTGATTTTCACATCTCCGGATTTATCCGTCCCAGCCTCAATCGGAGCAGATTTCATTCTATTTGTAATTGATTTTACAAAAGCATTTGCTAGATCAACAACGGTTGCATTGCTTCTGTAATTCGTTGTCATCTCATACTTGCGAGCACCGTAATCTTTAATCAAAGCTCCGAGATGCTTGGAATTAGCTCCCCGAAATTCATAAATGTTCTGATCATCATCACCAACGGCAACAACTCGCATCTCATCATTGATTGTCATAAGAGCCTTCACGAGCTCAAATTCGTGCTCATCCATGTCCTGAGCTTCATCGATAACCAAAACGCTTTTTGAAATCTTTCCTTGCTCAACTTCGCCATTTCGAATCCTTTCGACCGCATCCTTGACGACATTTTTTGATGCGTCCAAAGTCCCGAGCCTTCCGAGAAGATCAAAGCAATACGAGTGGAAAGTTTTGATTTCCACGAAATTTGCCGCATTACCGATCAAACCGATCAACCGCTTTTTGAATTCGGTAGCCGCCGCACGAGAAAAAGTCACCATCAACAGTTGATCGTGTTTTACATCTTCAAGAAGAAGCAAAGACGCGAGCTTGTGCACAAGCACCCTTGTCTTGCCGCTTCCGGGACCTGCCGCGACTACGATATATTTAGAAGCCGCATCGTTTATAATCTCGGATTGCTTATCTGAAAGTGCACCAAAGAGCCGGTTGTATTTTTCAGGCGTGATATTACGCTCAATTTCTTTTGCTCTATCGTCTTTGAAATAGGTCGCAATGAACTTCTTGAAGTCCATATTGAAGTAGTCTTGAACAAATTTTAATGCAGCATCATAGTCACGAACCATAAGGTTCGCATATTCGCCGACAATGTGAATTTGCCTTATCTTTTGCTTGTAAAACTCATCAAGCAAACGGTAATCGTCTACCTTATATTTAATACGGTTATCCTTAACAAGCCGCTTAATTTCCATTCTATTGTAAAGAACAAGGAAACCGCCTTCGATCTTTAGTGCGCCGATTTTAGAAAGATATAAAAGAGCATCCTCCACATCAGAAAGAGAAACAGGAATTCCGTCAAAATTCATTCTCGGGACCGCCTGATAGTCCTTAAACAAGCCCACAAGAGAAAACTCAACAGGTTTCTTTTCGGTATCAGATCCACCATACGGGAGCACTTTTGAATAAAGTTCGTCAAGGATGAAACGACAAATCTCCACTCTTCGCTCAAATCTGCTCATAAGTCGTTTAAGATCAAACGACGGAACAAGATTCACCAAGACGCTATCTCTATTTTCTTCTTTCGTTATATAGTTTTTGATTGTCAGATAGTGAAGAAGCGTTCTGATATGCTTCACATTAGAGGTAGTAATGCCTTTGTTTTGTGCTTCTTCATTAAGTTCTTTAAATCCAAAGGTGATGCCTGCATCCGTGATCTTTAAAAGAAGAAATCTTTCAAGTTCTGAAAAGCTCTCAAGAATACGAACCGATTTATTCTGACCGCCGGAATCATAAATATATGCGGACATATCACTATAATCCTCAAGCAATCCGACCTGACGCATAAGATTTATCGACTCAATTACAGCCGCTTTCTTTATTCCAAGAATATCAGCGAGATAGTCTACACGAGATTCGGCATCTGTGTTTCCTGCCGTTGCGACACTACGATTTGAAATCAAAGATTTCACAATGCGCAACGCCGTATTTTTTTGTTCATCCGTAAACAGGTCAGAGTCGCAAATACAATCGGATGCCTCCTTCATATTCTTTGCACGAATACTTGTTGCATATACTTTCGGAACGTTTCGTCCTCGCACAATATACCCTGCAGTTTCAAGCGCAGACACAGCGGTTCGGACACGCGTCTCCATTTCAGCTCCGGCAGAATCAACCCAACCAGCCTGACGCGCAATTTCAAGAGCGGAACAACAAACATTGGGGCGGTTCTTCGTCAGCTCTTTGATCGCTTTCCACACCTGTTGTATTTCACTGATACTCAACTTAGTTTGATTGAGAAGGATGAAATGCTTATCCAAATCATTGTCGTTGAAAAGGACGTAACAATCAGCCTGTAAGGCAGGATTTCGTCCCGCCCTACCCGCTTCCTGAACATAATTTTCGAGAGAATCAGAAATGTCATAGTGAACGACAAGCCCTACATCACTCTTATCAACACCCATTCCAAAAGCCGAGGTCGCCACAATAATTGACACCTCGTTATTCATAAAGGCGTTTTGATTGGTAATTTTTTCGTTGGGATCCAACTTTCCGTTGTACGGAAGAGCCCTAAGTCCGTCGCTTGTCAATTTGCCTGCAAGATCAAACGTGCGCTTGGTTCTCGAAACATAGACAATCGTCGGACAGTTTTTCTGCACAATCAACCTACGTAGCTCATTATATTTTTCCTCATCGGTTTCTTTGTATAAAACCGTGTAGTGAAGATTTTTTCTCGTCGCGGAGGACGCGAATATTTCAAGATCCAAGTCTAGCTTTTTCTTGAAATAATCACAAATGTCCGTAACAACCTTCTGCTTTGCCGTTGCGGTAAAGCAAGATACAGGTATCGATTTTTTGTCAGCTTTCTTTTCCTCTTGGAGTTTGCGGATGAAATCTCCGATATAGAGATAATCCACTCTAAAATCTTGTCCCCACGCCGAAAAACAGTGAGCCTCGTCAATTACGAATCTCACTATATTACGCGACATCAAGAGATGCTCTATGGTTTTAGAACGCAACTGCTCGGGCGAGATATAAAGAATCGAAGCCTGTCCGCTTGAGACTCGCATAAGAGCATCCCTTCGTTCAATAGGATCAAGCATGCCGTTTACCGTAACGGCATCCGCTATTCCCTTTGCAGACAAGTTGTCCACCTGATCCTTCATCAAGGACTGTAAAGGAGAAATGACAACCGTCAACCCGTGCGTAGCCTTCCCTGCCATCAACGCCGGCAATTGGAATGTGATGGATTTACCACCTCCGGTCGGGAACACAGCCAACAAAGATTTTCCTTCCATTGCGGCCCTCGCCGCCATTTCCTGAAGCGGCTCTTCATTATACGTCCGAAAATTATCAAACCCAAATATCTTTTTGAGTCCTTTATGTACGTCAAGTGCGTTCCTGCAATAATCGCATCCATCCGCGCAAGGGGTATTGCACAAAAGCTTGATTACATTCTCAATCTTCGGGAAATTGTAAAGCAACCACGGAGGCGTAACGGAGTAGGAATCTTCACATCCGATCAAAGCGAGCGCATAGGCAACCTCCTTCGCATGATGCTTAACAAGAATATCAATATCGGCATTGGCACAAAGTTTGCCTTTATATTCAGCAAGAATCATCTGTGCCATTTCGTTTGCACAAGGTTTAAACCCTACATAATCAAAGAAGCCTTGAAATTCTTCAAAGCTGTAAAGAAGCCCGCAGAATATCTTTTTCTTTCCGAATGAGAGTTGATGAAAAGCATTTACTTCATCAAAGAAAAGCGCCTGTGATTTCAAGCTGTCATTTACAGGATTGTTCAATTCCTCCGCTTGAAGCTTATCATTTTTCACCAGCTTGTGATACGGTCTCCTCGGGAATAGAAGAGGGGACAAATACAACGTGTCTATGATTCTCTTCGGAACTCTACCGCTCACAACGGGCGCGAGATATTTCATATCGTGATGCACCACATTGTGCCCGCACAAAAAGTCTGCATCCGCCGCAAATGCACAAAAATCTGACACGGATGCCGTATGCAAGGTTCCCTTGTTGCTACGTACTGCTCCTATGTCATGTATTTTTTGGTCATCAACACCTATCTCGGTATCAAAAAACACTATACTTTTTGCCATATCCGGACTCCTCAACCTAATATCTTACCGGTTCAATTTTTTATTAATTCTTCCAAATACGCACCCTGGGACTTTTCACCAATTTGTATCATTTTGAACGACACTTTCTGGGCATCTAATTAGTATACCAGCGCTTTCGATATTCCGTTGATACTGATTGGCAATATGCCGATACGAATTAGCCATCAAAACTTCTTCGTTTGTGTTAGTTGCTAAATGGGTCAAGCCTCTTCTGGGTGCTAGTATGCCTTCTTATTAGTGTAAAATCAATATACTGCACACGAATTTTTCGTGGGTTTTCTCCGCTTCGTCTAACAAAACTGCGTTTCCGAAAAAAATTGCGGGAGGTTGCGGAAATTTGTGGATAAAGAAACGTTTGCGGAGATAATTGGAAATATGGCTTCGGATACAACGAAAATTTCCTCAACCGCGTTTTTAGAAAACGACAAAAAAATCGCTTCTCCTTTGATTCGCACCGCGTTTTTGCTGGGCGCGGGACTGGGGACGCGGTTACGCCCGCTGACGGAAAATTGTCCGAAGCCGCTGTTGCCGCTCGGCGGGAAGCCGATGATTTGCCGTGCGATGGACTCGCTGATCACTCTCGGTGTAAAGCGCTTCATCGTCAACACACACCACGCAGCGCAGGTTTACGCGGAAAAATTTCCGGGAGGAAATTATCGCGGCGTTCCCGTCGAACTCGTCCACGAACCCGTTTTACTCGACACCGGCGGCGGACTGAAAAATATCGAAACATTTCTCGATAGCTCCGACGAAAATCTGCTCGTTTACAACGGCGACATTCTCGCGGATTTGGATTTGGAAAAACTCGTTGCGGCGCATCTGCGTTCCCGCGCGCTCGCGACCTTACTTTTGCGCACGAACGAACGCGGGAACGTAAATTTTTCGGACTCCGAAAACCCGCCCGGAACCATCGTCGATTTGCGCGACCGTCTCGGCAACGCGGGAACGCGGCGCTGCGGATTCACGGGAATTTATTGCGTTTCGCGAAAGTTTTTTGACGAAATTCCCGCAGGAAAAATCGAAAGCGTCGTCGAAGCGTTTTTGCGCGTTATCGCGCGCGGGAACGGCGAAATTCGCGGTGTCATCGACGACGCGGGAACGTGGCGCGACCTCGGGACTCTCGCCGAATACGAGCAGGCGCAGTGCGACTTTAAGCAATAAGCGCCAAGTATCAGGCATCGCGCTTCAAGCAAATTGCGAAGGTTTTTGCTTTCAGCAAAAACTTTAAAGTAGTTGCTTGATATTTGATGCTTTGAACTTAGCACTAAAAAAAGCGCCTTAGGCGCTTTTTTTTTTAAAAATCTTCGCGAAACCCGTCGTTCCAGCGCGGTCCGTCGCGATTGGCGCGGCGGTTTTCTTTTTCGAGGGCGTCGCCGTAGCCTTCCCAAGTCGTAATTTCGCCTTTGAGCACGCCTGTAACGGCGGGTTTGTTAAAACCCGGATCTTCGGGATCTTCCGCCGTCGTGCAGGACGCGAGCGCTCCCGCGGCAAACATTACCGCGGGAACGACAAGAAATTTTCTTTTCGCGAAAAATTTCATTAGGCACCGGCACGCTTCATGGCTTCTTCCTGCAGGAACGCCTTCGTCGCATCGATTGCGGCGGCGGCATCCGCTTTCGCGGCGACGAGATCGGGATTTGTGCTCGTCGCGAAGAGGTAGAACTTAATTTTCGGTTCGGTTCCGCTTCCGCGCACAGCGATTTTCATGCCGTCTTCGAGCGTGAAGAAGTAGAAATCTTCTTTCGGAATGACGTCGCCGTCGCAGTCTTTGATCTCGTCGCGACCGAAGTCAAGGAAGGAAACGACTTTTTTGCCGAGGACTTCCGCCGGCGGATTTTCGCGAAGCGAAGCGAGAATGCGCTTAATTTGCGCTGCGCCTTTCGCGCCTTCGAGCACGATGTTGAGCAAAGATTCTTGGAAATAACCGTAATCGCGGTAAATCGAATCAAGGTATTCCGGAAGCGTCATGCCTTTGGCTTTCACCCACGAAGCCATTTCGACGACCATGAGCGCGGCGGCGTTCCCGTCTTTATCGCGAACGCTGTCGGAGTGCAGGTAGCCGTAGCTTTCTTCGCCGCCGAAAACGTAGAACGTTCCCGCCGCGAGTTGCGCGTCGGCGCGTTCCCGCCACGGAAGCGACGTGTAATTCGGGACGGTTTTTTCGACTTCGAGCTGATATTTGCGGAGCTTGGCGCCGATCCATTTGAAGCCCGTGAGCGCATTCACGCAACGAAGCCCGTTCTTTTCCGCGATAGCGTCCCAAATCGGCGAAGTGACGAACGTTTTGATAATCGTCGCACGCGGCGAACCGTCCGGCGGGAGAATGCCGAGTTCTTTCATGCGCGCGCAACGGAAAGCCGTGAGCATCGTGCCGGTTTGGTTGCCGGAGTAAAGCGTGTAGGAACCGTCGCGGTTGCGTGCCGCCATGCCGACGCGGTCGTCGTCCGGGTCGGTTCCGATAACGATGTCCGCGCCGATTTCCTTCGCTTTTGCAAGCGAAAGCGTAAACGCTTCGGCGTTTTCCGGATTCGGGGATTTCACGGTCGGGAAACGCCCGTCGTGCGGGAGCTGTTCTTCGACAACGTGAATATCCACGCCGAATTTTTTCATCGCGGGAACGATCATGACATCGCCCGTGCCGTGAATGTTCGTATAGCAAAGTTTAATCGGTGATTGCGCAATGACGGATTTGTCCAAAATCGCACATTCCAAGTCCGTGAGATACTGTTGTTCGACTTCCGCAGGAACGATTTTCACGGCGGAAAGATCTTTCGTCAAAAACTGCGGAATGTCCGCGAGCGTAACGGCATTGACTTCGCCGATAATGGATTCCGCGTGCGGGGAAATCACCTGCGCGCCGTCGTTGAAGTAGCATTTGAAACCGTTGTCGTGCGACGGATTGTGGCTTGCCGTGAGCGCGATACCGGTGTCCGTGCCGAGCGCGCGAATCGTAAAGCTGAGCTGCGGGACGGAGCGTGCGTCGTCAAAAACGTAGGCTTCGCCGCCGAGCTTTGTCCAAATGCTCGCCGCAAGTTGCGAAAAATGCTTGGAAAAGTGGCGAACGTCGTGTGCGATAACGATACGCGGCGCACGCGTCGTTCCCGTCGAAGCAAGGTATTTTGAAATGTAGCGAAAAAGCCCGACCGTGGCGCGAACAATGTTGAAGTCATTCAGATTCGCGGTGCCGACAGCCGGATGCTCGGGAGCGCCGAGCGCGTCGCGCGTTCCCGCCTCGGCGGCAGGCGTAATTTTTCCGATGGTGCGTCCGCGCATTCCGCCCGTGCCGAATGCGATTTTTTTGAAAAAGCGGTCGTTGATTTCGCTCCACTGCCCGGCGGCAAAAAGTTCTTCAATTGCCGCCACGGCCCAAGCCGGAAGAAAGTCGGCGGAAAGCCATTCCGTAAGGTTATTTTTCGTGTCTTCGGTGATATTGCCGCTTTCATAGGCGGACTTGACTCGGTCAATAAGCATCATAACGGGCGCAAGTTTAGAAAAACTCACGCGGGAACGCGATTTTTTTCTCCCGGAAAAAATCCGAAACTTCAAAAAATTTTCTTTTAACGTTTACACTTGATTTATATAAATAACTTTTTCAATATTCAAAATAACTACTACATAGGTATACATTAACATGAAACAGGAAACGAAATGTCTTCACGCCGGGTATTCGCCCAAAAACGGGGAACCGCGCGCGTTGCCCATTTACCAAAGCACAACGTTCAAATACGATTCCACGACTCACATCGGGAAGCTGTTTGACCTAACGGCTGCGGGGCATTTCTACTCACGCCTTTCCAACCCGACCGTTGAAGCGGTCGAAAACAAAATCGCCGCACTCGAAGGCGGGATCGCCGCCATGTGCACCTCTTCCGGCCAAGCGGCATCTTTCACGGCGCTTGCCACAATCATGAAGGCGGGAGACCATTTCATTTCCACCGCCACGATTTACGGCGGGACCGTCAATCTCTTCGCGGTAACGATGAAGCGTTTCGGCATTGAATGCACATTCGTCGATGCCGACGCCTCCGAAGAAGAAATTCAGAAAGCTTTCCGTCCGAACACCAAAGCCGTATTCGGCGAAACTCTCGCCAATCCCGCAGTCACGGTTTGCGACATCGAAAAACTCGCGGCGATCGCTCACAAAAACGGCGTTCCGCTGATTATCGACAATACGTTCCCGACCCCGATCCTCTGCCGCCCGATCGAATTCGGCGCAGACATCGTGATTCACTCCACGACGAAATATATGGACGGACACGCGCTTTGCGTCGGCGGTGTCATTGTCGACTCCGGAAAATTTGATTGGACCAACGGGAAATTTCCGGAATTCACCGAGCCGGACGAATCCTACCACGGAACAATTTATTCCAAGGCGTTCGGTCCCGCGGCGTTTATCGTCAAGGCGCGCGTCCAACTCATGCGCGACCTCGGCATGACCCCTGCGGCAAATTCCGCATTCCTGCTCAACCTTGGCTTGGAAACGCTTGCCGTCCGCATGCCGCAATACAGCCGCAACGGACAAAAAGCTGCGGAATTCCTCAGCAAACATCCGAAAATCGAATCCATTTCCTATCCCGGACTCGAAAGCGACAAATATCACGCGTTAGCGAAAAAATATCTGCCGAACGGTTGCGCGGGCGTCATGTCCGTCGTTATCAAGGGCGGACGCGACGGCGCAGCGCGCTTCCTTGACGCTTTCCAATTGGCAACGCAGTGCGTTCACGTTGCAGACATCCGCACCTGCGCGCTTCACCCGGCAACATCCACGCACCGCCAGCTCACCGACGAACAACTCGTCGCCGCCGGCATCCCGCAAGGACTTGTCCGCATCTCCATCGGCTTGGAAAATATCGACGATATTATCGCCGACCTCACCCAAGCCTTGGAAAAAGTCTAATAAAAATTTTTTGTTAGTTAGAGGTTAATAGAGATAAGTTAGTTAGAAGTTAAAGTTAGAGAGAAATCAGAGTAGCTCCGGCGGAAACGTAGTTCCCGCCGGAGTTTTTTTTGTATCAAAATTTTCATCAAAAAAACTCCCGGGAGTGTTCCCGAGAGCTGAAAGTTTTGCCTCTGAAAAATTATGCTTCCGCAGAACGCAGAAAATTTTCGTAAAGTTTCAGTCCTTTTGACTGAGATTTTTCGGGATGGAATTGCGTAGCGAAAACGTTCCCGCGGCGGATTGCGCTGGCGAATTTTACACCGCCGTATTCTGTTTCGCACCAGACAATATCGCGCTCTGGCGTATCCACGTAATAGCTGTGCACGAAGTAAAAAGATTCGCCAGCGAGGGCGATTCCGTCGACAAGCGTTCCCGCATTGTTTTCGACCACGGAAACGCTGTTCCAGCCCATGTGCGGCACTTTACAATCCGGCGCTTCCGCGAAGCGGCGAACGTTCCCGCGAAAGATTCCGAGTCCGTCCGTATTGCCCTCTTCGGAATGCTCAAAAAGCATTTGCAATCCGAGACAAATCCCGAAAAACGGCTTGTCATCGGCAATCCAATTTTTCAAAAAGACGTCAAATCCGCTACGTTTAATTTCACGCATAGCATCGACGATTGCCCCCTGCCCCGGAAAAACCAGCGCTTCGGCATCGCCGACTTCTTCCGGGGAGCGCACGATTTTCACGTTCCCGCCGCTTGCTTCGAGCGCGCGTTGCACACTACGGAGATTTCCCATCCCGTAGTCAATCAGCGCCACGGGAACGCGCTTTTCGTTGCTCACAAAACCTCCTTCGTGCTGGGCAAAATTCCCGCCGCACGCGGATTGATTTCGCAAGCGCCCATCAACGCCTTGGCAAAGCACTTAAAAATCGCTTCCGCGATGTGGTGCGGTTCTTCGCCGTATTCCAATTTGATGTGCAGATTTGCACCGAGAGAATTGGAAACTGCGAGGAAAAACTCACGAACGAGGCAAATGTTAAAATCGCGAATCATCGGATTCGCCGCAGGAACTTCGTAAACGAAATACGGCCGCCCGCCGATATCGAGCGCGACGCGCGCGAGGCATTCATCCATCGGCGCAATGAAAAATCCGTAGCGCCGAATGCCCAACTTATCGCCGAGCGCCTGTTTCAACGCATTTCCGAGAACAATTCCGACATCTTCCACCGTGTGGTGATAATCCACGTCGGTGTCACCCTTTGCCCGAATAGTCAAATCAAACAATCCGTGCCGCGCCAACAGCGTCAGCATATGATCAAAAAACGGAATTCCCGTTGCAACATCCGCCTTGCCCGTGCCGTCGAGGTTGAGGCTGAGGCAAATCTGCGTTTCCGCCGTGTTGCGTTCAATACTTGCGGTGCGAATCATTTTTATCGAAAAAACTATCCCTTGATGCCGGGACGATAAATCGTCGTGCTGGTGTAAACGCGTCCGGGAACGAGAATATTCGCCCGGAACTGCCCCTGATTGATCGCGTCGGGCACATGCTGCGTTTCGAGCGCAATGCCGGAATGGTCGCCGTAAATCGCACCGTCTTTTCCGGAAACGTTCCCGATGGCGTCCGCAAGCCAGTTACCGCTGTAAACCTGCATCGCCGGCTCCGTTGTTTCGACGGTAAGCATACGCCCGTTCGCTTCGTTGAGCAAAGTTGCCGCCGTGCGAAGCGTTCCCGCAAGCCCGTTGATGACGTAGCAATGATCGTAGCCTTTGCCGTAGACGAGTTGTTGCGCGTGGCGCGCCGCAATGCGGGAACCGATTTGATAGAAAATGCGGAAATCAAACGGCGCCAACCCGCGCACGTGCCACACTTCTCCGTCGGGAATATTCTTTTCGTTAATCGGCAAAAACTTGTCCGAAGCGAGCTTGAGCCACTGTGCGAGCACCGTTCCCGTGCCGTGTCCGGCGAGGTTGAAATACGCGTGATTCGTCAAATTAATCGGCGTCGCGGCATCGCTTTCCGCCGCGTAGTCGATCTTGACCGCGCCGTCGGCGCAAAGCGTATACGTTACGGAAACTTTGACCGTTCCCGGATAGCCTTCTTCGCCGTCCGGGCTGACTCGCGAAAATTTTACCGCCGGTTCGTCGTCGCTCCCGCAAACTTCGGCATCCCAAAGATAAGCGTTCCAGCCGCGCGTTCCGCCGTGGAGATGATTTTCGCCGTTGTTGACGGCGAGCTGATATTCTTTCCCGTCGAGAAGAAACTTACCGCCCGCAATGCGATTGGCAACGCGCCCGCAAACCGCTCCGGCATAAGCCTTTTGCTCGGCGTATTTTTCCGCGGAATCGAACCCGAGGACGATGTCCGAAAACGTTCCTCCGGCATCCGGAGTCAGCCAAGCGACCCAAGTCGCGCCGTAATCGGTGAACGAAGCCGAGTATCCGGCGGCGTTCGTCAACGTGTAAAGCGTCGCGTTCCCGCAACCTTCGACCGCGCCAAAATCTTTCTTTTCAACAGCCATTTTATTTTCTGTGCTAAGGGTTAAAACTTGGGTTTCTTAAAAAATTTTCAAAAAAATATAAAAAATCAAACCACGGAAAATGCCGCCGCATAAATCAGCGCCGCCAAATAGAACACGGAAAGTGCGCCGGTTCCCGCGAGCGCAAGCGTGATGCGCCCGGCGCCGTGAAGCGTTCCCGCCGCAGAATTTTTCCGCATGAGCAAAAACAGCGAAACCGCCGCGATTACGCCGACTGCGAGCAGGCCCCACGAAGCGATTTGGCAAGCATCCAAAATCGAGACCGAAACGGAATTTACCGCATCCGCATAACTTTGGCGCATAGCGATTTCTCCGAGTGCCGCCTGCGTTCCCGCGCCGACCATCACGGCAAACGCCGGCATCGCCAACGCAAAAAGCCCCGCGAAAGCACAAACTAAGCGCGGCAGGTTCTTGGGTTCAACAGGCTTTTCGGGATTGCTCATTTTCACGAAACTTATGCCGATTTTTCCGCGGGAACGCAAAAGAAAAGCACCTCAGCGAAGAAGCGTGCTTTCGGGCAAAGCGTCGTCGCAGTTTTTACAAAGTTTGACGTAATAAACGGCATACCAAACCGCGCCCAGCGGAATGAGCAAAATCGCGCCCAGTCCCAAGGTAAAAAGCGAACCGAACATCACAAGCAACGCCGACAAAACGCCGTAGCCGAACGTTCGCCAAAATTTCCCGCGCGTCGCCCGCCAGCTCGCCTTAAACGCTACAAACACGCCGCAATCCGTATCGAAAATAAAATACGCAACAAACGCAAGCCGCGTAAAAAGCCAAATCAGCAAGGGAGCTTCGACAAGCAATAGAAACGCCGTCCCGAGCACCTCGGTCGCAACACCGTCCGCCGAATCTCCCGCTTCTGCAAGAGAAACGGCAAGCACCGCCAACGGGAAATACGCAACAAACACGCCGGCGAACCAAACACACCCGACACCAAGAAATTTCAAAAATTTTACAAACATTCGCCCGATCGGAAAGATATCGCCGAATCCTGCGTGCGTTCCCGTGTCTTCCTTGCGCGCGATTTTCAGCGCGCCGAGCGGAAGTCCGGCCGAAACCACGCCCGACAAAAGCGAAAGCACAATCACCGCCGGAATAACCCCCGCCGCCAGTTCTTCTCCGGAAGATTCCCGTGCAAAATCGAGCCACGCGCGTCCCGCCTCGGAAGCGAACGAGAGCGCGGAGCAAATCAGCCCGAAAAATACGAATTTTCCCCAATGTCGCTTGAAAATTTCCCACGCGTCCCCGAAAAGCGAATCGATTCCGAGATCATCGGAAATCACCTCGCCTTCATCGTCGCCGCTTTCCGCCTCGTCGGGAACGCCGCCCTCGCTACTCATCCACGCCGCCGCGACATTTGCCCAAGGTGCCCAATTTTCCTCTCCGCTTCGCCAAACCAGCGCGTTAAAAAGAATCGTTCCCGCGTTGGCGTGTGCGAAAAATGTTGCTTCGTCCAGCGGTCCGACGCGGTCGGAATTAGGGTTTTGGTAGTAATAATCCATCGGAAGTTTCAGTGAATAATGAACAGGAATTGACGAAAAACGGCGCTATCAGCAGGAAAGCTCCGTGCGAATGTTTCGGGAGGCTTCGCCGTCGGTGCAAATTTCTATCAGGTGAATTCCCTGACGCGAGCGGAAACGCACGAGCAGTTCCCCGAGCTCGGCGAGCGTTCCCGCGCGAGCGTAGTCGACGCCGTATGCCGCCGCAATTTTTTCAAAATCCGCACGTTGCGGCGTGAGCCACAATTTTTCGAAATGCGGATTTTCCTTCGCCACGGGCAAATGCCGGAAAATGTTTCCGCCGCCGTTGTTTTGCAAAACGATGCACAAATTTCCGCAAAACTGCGGCGCAATCAAAAAACCGTTTGTATCGTGCAGAAGCGATAAATCGCCCGTGTAGAGAATCGTTTGCTCCATGCACCCGTGCGCCACGCCGAGCGCGGTCGAGAGCGTGCCGTCGATTCCGTTGGTGCCGCGATTGTGAAACGCCCAAAAGCGCGCTCCCGCCGGACAATACGCATTCATGTCGCGCACGGGCATTCCGTTGGCGATAAAAATCGCCGTCTCGGATTCGGGCAAATTTTCGCAGAGAAAACGCGCGATTTGCGGCTCCGTCGGCGTTCCCGCGCCGGTCGCTCCGTGGCGGAAATACGCGTCGGACTTTGTGCGGAAGCGCGCGTCGGCATTTTTCCACGCAGCGAGAAAATCCGTGTTCGCGGGAACGGTTTCGTCGTTGTCGCAAAACACATTGTTCCACATTTCACGAAAACGCTGCGGCACGATTTTCGCATTCGGACGGCGAAGCGCGTCCGTGTTGTCTCCGCAGTAATTGAAAAGGTAAACCGGAGTTTCGCCGAGCGATTCGAGCCACGCGCGCAGGAATTTGCTCTCGGGCAAAGTTCCGATTTGCAAAACGATGTCGGGGCGAAGCGCGTCAAGGCTCGGCGAATACGGCTTGCCCGCGTTGCGGAAAATCGCATCGTAACGCTCAATCAGGCGTTCCCGCGCCGGCGGGAAATGCCGTAGCGGGTGCGTGGCGTCCGCCAGAATCGGCGCGCCGAATTTCCGGCTCACGCGCTCGATATTAAACGCGTCGTCCTGACCGGGCGGCACCGTTCCCGCAACGATCATCACTTTTTTCCCGTCGAGAGAAATCGCTTCGCCTTCGCCCGGCGCGAGAAAATCGCGCATCGGCGCTTGCGGAACCACGCAAAACTTTTGCACGTCAAAATCTCCGGGAATTTCTCCCGGGAAAGTTTTTTCCCAAACCGACGGCGCGAGCGGGTCGCGAAACTGCACATTCACGTGCACGGGAGCACTTTGCGCCATGCTTTGGCGAACGGCTTCCAACGCCGTTGCGCGCGCCTCTTCGAGCGAAACCTGCGTCAGCGCGGGAACGCAGTTTTTTCCCCAAACAGGGAAATGCGAAAAAATCCCGACCTGCGGAATCGTTTGACCCGCGTGGCAATCCTGAAATTCCGGCGGGCGGTCCGCCGTCACGACAATCAGCGGCGTGCGCGACATTCGCGCTTCGACAACGGCAGGCAAATAATTCGCCGCCGCCGTGCCCGACGTGCACACCAGCGCCACCGGACGCACCGTGCTTTTCGCCAACCCGAGCGCAAAAAACGCCGCCGAGCGCTCGTCCAACACGGGAACGGTTTCCAAACGACGAATTTCCGCCGAAGCCGCCGTCAGCGGCGTGGACCGCGAACCCGGCGAAACAACGACCGTGCGAACGCCGCAATTTTTCAGCGTTTGCATAAAAACCGCGCTCCAAAGCGCATTCGTGTTTCGGAAATTCATCGCAAGCCGATTCTACTCCCGTCGAAGTTTTTTTTGAAGAAACAAAGTTTTAAAACACCGGAACCGATGCGCGAAGTCTTTATCGGGAGAAGAGACTCTCCTGTCGCTTCCACGGGAACGCTCAAAGTTTTTTTACCCGCAGATTCACACCGCACGTCCCACGGAAGCGGAAAGAGTGCCGCTTCTCCCATAAAAGAACGTTCCCGTAACCGAAGCCACGGGAACGCCTATCATATGAATCAATATATTACAGAAATTATTTGCGGCGGCGGCGAGAAGCCACGAGCGCAAGAGCGCCAAGCCCCGCCAACATACCGAACGCCGACGGTTCGGGAAGGGCAGCGACTGCGGCATGGTTAATTGCTTGAGCACCGCTCGCAGAAAGAATTGTAGAATCAAAAATATACACGGAAGAAATTCCTGCGTTTGTGTTGAGATCTAAAGCCGATGGAGCCGCATTACCACTGCTCCATTTTAAGCTCGTATTTTTTGCCGGAGTATATTCCGCCCAAGTTCCATCATTAGAAAGAGCGGAAATATAAAACGTCGTTCCGGAGTTAACCTCATGAGTAACCGTAACGGCAATGGTCTTAACATCATCGAGGTTGTCAATATTTGATCCTCCGAAATATGTCCCGCAAGAGGTCGAAGAAGAAGCTTGCGTTGCTTGCCCCCAAATACCGGCACCTGTAATCAGTTTAGTCTCGCCATTGGAAGAATAGCCGACCCCTGCACCGACGTAGTGGCTTGCACCTGCTGTTACGGAAAGCAACGTCGGCTTGATCTCCATAGCCTCACTCGTTTCAACCGACTCTCCGATGACATTGACAACGTCAGGTGCAAGTGTGAATGTGAAACTGAAGCTTGTAGAGCTAAACGTATCACCAAGCGTATACGTTCCGGTCGTCGGATTTTTGATTGAAAATTTAGCATCGGAGAGACTATCTACCGATTCTTCTGCATTCGCGAACGCGGTTCCTGCGGCGAGGAGAGCCGCAATAGTGATGTATTTTTTCATAGACTATTTAAATCAGTTAATTGTTAAAAGAATAGAACCCTGACGAAAACCGTTCCCGCCAACTTGGCTCAATTCCTGTTACCGATTCTCGCAAAAAAAAAAAGTGCCTCTGCAAGCACTTTCTCACAAATTTTGAAGAAAAATCCGTGTTTTTCGGTGTTTTCCGTGCTTCTTAAGCCTTCGCACGCTTGCCTTTTTCAACTTGGGATTGAGAAAGAGTGTCAAAGTTCCATTGCGCCGTGAGGGAATCGGGGAGCGCATGCGTCGTTCCCGCGGCGCGTTTTTTGTCTGTCTCCCCAAGCTCCGCTCGCGGTGCTCGCATCGCACGGGTTTACGGAAGTAACGCTCCTCCGGAGCTTTGAGTCACCTATAAAAAGAAGCAATCTCGTCCTTCTCTTATTCCGTAAAAAAATCCGTGTTTTCCGTGGTTTTTAAAACCCCGCTTCTCCCGACACAAAAAAGCGTTCCCGCGAGGAAAATCCCCACGGGAACGCATCTTTAAGCATTAAGCTTTAAGCTCTAATCTTTTTTTTTCGATTAATACATTCCGCCCATTCCGCCGTCCGGCATTGCGGGCGCGGCTTTCGGCTCTTCGGGAACGTCCGTGATGAGGCATTCCGTGGTGAGGAGCATCGAAGCGACCGACGTAGCGGAAACGATTGCGGTGCGGGTGACCTTCGCGGGATCGACGACGCCGGCGGCGACGAGATCTTCGTAAACATCCGTTGCCACGTTGTAGCCGAAGTTGCCCTTGCCTTTGAGGACTTCCTTCACGATGAGCGAACCTTCGACGCCGGCGTTTTCGCAGAGCGTGCGGAGCGGTTCTTCAATCGCGCGGCGCACGATTTTCGCGCCCGTTTTCGCGTCGCCGTCAAGCGTTTCGATGAGCTTATCCACAGCCTTCGCCGTGCGCAGGAGCGCAACGCCGCCGCCGGGAACGATACCTTCTTCAACTGCCGCGCGAGTAGCGTGGAGCGCGTCGTCAACACGGTCTTTCTTTTCTTTGAGTTCGGCTTCGGAAGCGGCACCGACTTTGATGACGGCGACACCGCCGGCGAGCTTCGCAAGGCGTTCCTGAAGTTTTTCGCGATCGTAATCGGAGGACGTTTCTTCGATTTGGCGGCGAATAAGTTTCACGCGACCTTGGATATCGGAAGATTTTCCGGCGCCTTCGATAATCGTTGTATTTTCCTTATCGACGACAACGCGTTTTGCTTTGCCGAGATCGGCGATAGTGATGCTTTCGAGCTTGATGCCGAGATCTTCGGTAATGAATTTTCCGCCGGTGAGAATGGCGATGTCTTCCATCATGGCTTTACGGCGATCGCCAAAGCCCGGAGCCTTGACCGCGCAAACGTTGATCGTGCCGCGAATCTTGTTCACGACGAGGGTCGCGAGAGCTTCGCCGTCCACGTCTTCCGCGACGATGACGAGCGGTTTTCCTGCCTTGGCAACTTCCTGCAGAATCGGGAGCAAGTCCTTCATCGAGGAAATCTTCTTTTCAAAGAGTAGCAAATACGGGTCGTCGAGCACACATTCGAGGGATTCCGCATTCGTGCAGAAATACGGGGAAAGGTAGCCTTTGTCGAACTGCATACCTTCGACGACATCGAGCGTCGTTTCGATGGTTTTGGCTTCTTCAACCGTGATCGTGCCGTCTTTTCCGACCTTGCTCATCGCGTCGGCAATGATGGAGCCGATGGAATCGTCCCAATTGGCGGAAACGGTTGCGACCTGCTTGATTTCGTCGCTGTTTTTAATTTTCTTCGCGGAGGAAGCGAGTTCCTTCGTGATGGTTTCGCAAGCGGCATCGATCCCGCGCTTGACGAAAATCGGGTTCGCTCCCGCGGAAACGCTCTTCAAGCCTTCTTTGTAAATGGCTTCGGCGAGAACGGTGGCGGTCGTCGTGCCGTCGCCCGCTTTGTCGGCGGTTTTGGAGGCGACTTCGCGCACCATTTGCGCGCCCATGTTTTCAAACGCGTCCGCCAATTCGATTTCCTTGGCGACGGAAACGCCGTCCTTGGTCACTTTCGGTGCGCCGTATTTTTTGTCGATCATCACGTTGCGACCTTTCGGTCCGAGCGTGATTTTAACGGCTTTCGCGAGCGTCTGAACGCCGGCGAGGATTTTGCGGCGACCGGCTTCATCAAAAAGAATCTGTTTTTTTGCCATAGTTTTTATTTCTTTCTAAAAATTTTTTTAACGGTGAGGGGAAAAATTATCCGAGCACGGCGAGAATTTCGTCTTCGCGCACGAGGATATACATCGTGTCGTCGATTTTGACTTCCGTTCCCGCGTATTTGCCGATCAGCACCTTGTCGCCGATTTCGACGCAGAAATCGATTTTTTTACCGTCTTCAACCTTACCGGTTCCGAGGGCGACGACCTTGGCTTCCATCGGTTTTTCCTTTGCCGAATCCGGAATAATGATTCCGCCCTTGATTTCTTCCGCGCATTCGCAGCGCTTCAAAAGAACGCGATCGCCGAGCGGCTTGACGTTAACGGAAGAGCCGCTTTTTTTGCAGCAGCATTTTTCTTTTTTATCTTTGCTCATATTTGAATGTGTAAGATTTGATTTTTTTTGAATAAAAATTGAGAAATGTCCCATAATTCATGCACAAGGCGTGCCAAATCAAACAGAACAAACTAATAATTTTAACCTATCGCCCGGAATTAACCCTCCAAATGCCCTAAAAAATTAACATCTCCATCTCATGCGCATGCCTTGCAATTCTTTCTCTGGACAAATCGCAATATTCTGGGCAAACATCTATCCCTATGAATTTACGATTGTTGTCAAAAGCGGCAACACATGCAGTACCACTTCCACACATAGGATCAAGGATGATATCGTTCTCATTGCTCCAAGAAAGAATATGATCCTTAGCGAGAGCGTAGGGGAAAGGTGCTGGGTGAAACTTCGCTTCTTGGTCGATAGCTTTCTTCCCTACAACATACTCCCATACATTCCCTTTTATTTTTTCGGGCTTTACAGGATTAGCTAATTTTCCCCGCCTTTGCTCTCCTTTGGAATAATTCTTATACGTTGTCCCTTTCAATTCCAACCCAGCATGCAAGCAAGGGGTCGTTAATGCATGATGCGTCCCAACCCCTCCCTTTGAGAAAACGAACATATATTCAAACTCGTTGTTGTAGCGCTTTCTGTATATTTGGGGAACAGGATTCGTTTTCCGAAATATCATAGTGTCATGCAGATTAAACCCCGCACGAACAAAATTCATTGCCTGTTTAAAACTCGTACAAGTTTCACTTCCATTTATTGTTGCATCGGAAACGACCCACACGACGACCCCCCCTTTTTTCATGACTCTAAACAACTGAGCAACAATATCATCAAAGGGGAAAACAAAACCTTTATACTCCCTTAAGTTATCATATGGAGGAGACGTAATACACATATCAATGGAGCAATCCGGCATATCCTTCATTATATCCACACAATTTCCATTTATAATCTTATTTACGAACCCGTGTATCATCCCTGAACCTGATTTATAAATTTTTTAATAGTTTTTATCTTCGATTCTAATTTCATAGAGGCAAGAAGCTCTTTAATCGCATCCGCCCTATTCAAATTCTGAATCCTCGCTATTTCTGACTCATAGTAATGAATCTCCTCATTACCACGACAAACAACCGCCCCTTTTATTTCATCAAAATAAGAGATAAATTGTTCCTCTGTTATCTCAAGTATTTTTCTTAGGTTCTCATCTTGTTGCCTAATGAAGCACTTATTTTCGTCCACGATCTTTGTCTCCTGCATGATATTATCACTTTGATTCCATAGACTCCGTAAATCGACCTCTGCGCTCTCTTTCACATCCTCGCAAAGAATAATGTAGAGGTATTCCCACGAAAACAAAGCGACGTTACCACTAAGCGCCGCCCGGTAAATCTGACTGCTCTCCCTCGGATATTGAAAATAAGGGCAAACCAATACGGAAAAATCTTTGTCTCCTTTCCAATGAACCATGGACTCGACCTTAAAGTCTTTCGCGTTTTTTGCTGTCCGGCTTAACCTAAACGCTTTTGCATCACCCACCAAAGAGTAGTTGTGATACTTGCTTTGCGCCACAATGTCAGCACAATTGGACCGTTCCCTTAACACTACTGCGTCAAAATTCATTTCCTTAAGCACTTTGGCGAATAGAATATCTGATGCTTTCGTGTATAGTTTCTCCTCCGAAGAATCGTGCCGAATATCTTCAGGTATAGTTCCTATCTGTTTTAATAGGGGCAAAACATCGGCTTTGCTTGCACCAAACAATATCTGCTGTAGCGCATCGCTAGCTTCAGAAAAATTCAATACGGATTTTTCTCTGATCAAAGAACATAAATCTATATGATTCATACTCTGTTCCGGTTTATATACTTAATAATTCTTGCTGTTTTCGAGCGTATTGCAGACTTCGTCGATGAGGAAGCCCGGCGTAGACGCTCCCGCCGTAACGCCGACTACGGAGTAGCGTTTCATCTGCTCCAAATCGAGTTCCCGCAACGTTTCGATATGGTAGCACGGCAAGCCCTGGCGTTCGACCAGCGTTGCCAGCTTCACGGTGTTTGCGGAGTGGCGACCGCCGATAACGACGATTGCCTCCGCACCCTGCTCCGCGAGGCGAACCACATCACCTTGGCGGGAACGCGTCGCCCCGCAAATGGTATTGAAAATCTGCGCGTCGGGATAGCGTTCCCGCACTTTTTCCGCGAGAATTTCAAACTCGTCCGGAAACATCGTCGATTGAGACACCATGCAAACTTTGTCGCCGAGCGGCGGGAGCGCCGCCAAATCTGCTTCCGTGCGCACGGCAAACCCGCGACCTTCCGCATAGCCGAGAATCCCGACGACTTCCGGGTGATTCGGATCGCCGAAAACGAGCGTCGAAAAACCTTTTTTGGCACAAAGCCGAACACGCCCGGCGATTACGCCGACGTCCGGGCAAGTCGCATCGCGAAATTCCGTGCCGAGCGTTTTCAAGTATTCCCGGCGCTCGGGCGTAACGCCGTGCGCGCGGACAATCACGACCGCGTTTTCCTTTTCCTCCGGCGAAAGATTCAAATCCAACTTTGAGCGGGAACGGTAATCGCCGACTTCGCGCACGCCTTCCGCCTCAAGTTCCGCCATCATTTGCCGATTGTGAATGAGCGGTCCGTCCGTAAACACGGGAGCGCGTCCTTTTTTCAAATAATCGCGCACGATATTAATCGCCCGCTCAACGCCGCGACAAAAACCCGCGCTTTCGGCTCTCAAAACTTTCATTTTTCAAAAATTTTTAGGAGAAAAAACGAAGCGAGATAAACATTCCCGCTTCGTCGATTTTACAATTTACGCAAAATTCTATTTGCCGTCTTCTTCCTCTGCCTGATCTTTTCCGTAGCAAATGAAGCTAATCATGCCGACGGCGGCGCGTTCAATATCCGACGTAATAGAGCGGATACGCCCGCAAACGAAGTGGTAGCCCAAGTGAAACACAATCGCGAGGCAAATGCCGACTCCCGTCGCGGCGAGCGCCGAAGCGATATCACCGGAAAAAACGTCCGCATTCGCGTAGTGCCCGGAAGCACGCATCACGAGAAACGCCCGAAGAATGGCAAAAACCGTTCCCGCGAGCCCGACTAACGGAGCGATCTTTGCCAGCGCGCGAATCGTTCCCGCGCGGCGTTCAAGCGCCGGAATTTCCAAAAGCGCCGCCTCTTCCGCCGAGATTCGCATCCGCGCTTCGCCTTCTTTGGCATGAAGCAAAATGGCTTTGACAACGCGCGGGATCGGTCCCGGAGAATCCTCGCACACCGTCAGCGCTTCGTTGAAACGCCCGTTGCGCAAGTTCGTGCAAATTCCTTCGACAAACGCGTCGGCGTTAATCTGCCCGCGATGCAGATAAATCGAGCGCTCCACGATGACAAGAAAGCCGATAAAACCGAACACCAAAAGCAACCAGACAAAAGGTCCGCCGTCGGCGACAAGGGAGAAATTCACGGCGGAATCCGCCGAAGACAAAACCGTAATTTCAGGAGTAGGATTCATTGGTAAAAAAGAATTAGGAATGAAGAATTAGAAATTAGGAATGAGGAAAGAGGATTTTTTCTAACTTCTAATTCCTCATTCCTCATTTTTTTATTTTTATAGTCTACTTTTCAAAGATGCGGCGACAGCGTTGCTCGGCGTAATTTTTCCCCGGGATAAGCCCGAGTTCGCCCCACTCACGCGCTTTTTCGTAAGTATTACGGGCAGATTCGTAATCTCCGGATTTTTCATACAATCCCGCGAGCGCGAAAAGACAGCGGGAAACCCAATATCCGCCTTCGATCGGCGTAATTTCTCCCTGCTTTTGCGCGGCGGCAATAATTTCGGATGCCGTTTTCCAATAAATGGCCCGCGCCTGTTCCCACGCGCGTTCCCGCTCTTCGGGATCGCCGGTTTCGGGAACGGAATCTTCCTCCGCATAGCCCCACTTAAATCCGGCTTCCGCCTTCAGAGAAAGCGGTTGATCCGGCAAGCTAAACAGGCGCTCGTAGGCGGCTTTCGCCTTGGAAAGCGCATCCAAAAAAGCGCTACGGGAATTCGCGTCGCCCTCGGCACGCGCCGCAAGCGCGCGTAGCGTATCCGCACGGCGCATTTCGACAATACGCATTTCGGGGCGATCCGCTTCCGCCGCAATCAAATTGTCATACACGGCAAGTGCGGAGTCGAAATCGTTCAGTACGCGGAAAAAGTCTGCCTGACGCATACGCGCATAAAACGCGAGCGGGCTTTTCGGGTAGCGCGAAATCAGCGTCTGCATTTGCTTCACCGCTTCTTCCGGACGCCCGATAGTTGCTGCCGCCTGCGCCGCGTCAAACGCCGCAATAGAAAAATATTCCGCAAACTTTTCCTGCGCGCCGTAGCGGTCGATCAGCGTTTCATAGCAAACAAGCGCGCGATCGGGCTTCCCCAATTCGTGGAAACGGCGCCCTTCCTCCAGCCATGAAACGACGGCGGACGCGCTGTCCGGATAGCGTTCCCGCAAGTCGGCAAGCAGGCTCAGCGCCTCCGCCTGCTCGCCCAGCAAAAACAATGCGCGAGCTTTGAGCAAAACCGAACGACTGACGAGTTCCGACGCCGTTCTCTGCAACTCCTCGGAAATAATTTTATCCGGTTCCGATGCGAGTTCCGAAATCAAATCCGCATTGCGCAGAGCGAGTTCGGGATCATTCAAATCCAAAGCCAAAAGCGCCTGCGTCCAAAGAATACGAATGCGAAAATCCGTCAGCAAATCCGTTCGCGCCAAGAATTTTTTCGCGCGCGCGGCGGCGGCTTCCCAGCGACCTGCCTGTTGTAAACCTTCGATGACGGCGCATTCCGCACGCATCGTCCACCCTGCGGGAACGCGTGCGGCAATCGGGGAATCCAGAAGCTCGGCGGCGGCAAGAACGTTCCCGCTCCGGATTTCGCTGTAAATACGCTGGAAGAAAATTCCGCCGAGATTTTCGCTGTCCATCGTGCTCGTTTCCCCTTCGGAAAGGCGTGCGTAAGCGTCGGCGGCGAGCGCGTAGTCCCCGGAAAGGAAGTTGCAGTCAGCAATCAAAATGTCCGCGCGCAAAATTTCTTCCGGGGAAAGCGTTGTTACGCGCAAGCGTTCGAGCAATGATACCGCGCGGCGAAATTCTTTTTCCTCAATGGCGATTCCCGTGAGCAGGCGCAAAGCGTCCGAAACAAACGGACTCGCGGGGAAACGCGAAATCAGCTCTTCCGTCAGCGATTCCGCGCGACGGAAATTTCCCACCTCGCTCGCGATGCGCGCTCGCGTGAAAAGCTCAAGGTCGCGCACGCTTTCGTCCGGCGTCAATGCGCCCAAAAAATCTTCGATTCCGTTGGCGGCGAGAATCGCTTCCTCTTTTTTCCCTGCGCCGTTTAAAGCGATTACGTTGCGCAAAAGCCCGGAAAGCGCCGCCGATTGGCGCGCGCGCGGCGGGCGCTCGCCGATAACGCGCAAAAACGCCGTCCGCGCAACATCGCTTCCGGGATTTTCCGCCCAAAGCCCTTCGAGCAAAGCAAAATCCGCCGTCTCTTTCGCGGGAACGGGCGAAACCTCGTTCAGCGCTTCCCGCGCTCCCGCGAGATTTCCGCTCTTGGCAAGCGCCACCGCGTAAAGTTTTCCCGCTTCGGCAAACGCCGGGGTAAAACGCGCCGCTTCGCGCGCCGTTCTCATCGCATCGAGCTCTTCGGCGGAAACACTTTCCCCGCCGACGACATTCGCCCATTGGCGGACAAACGCAATATGTTCACGCTCCGACGCGCTCAACGCATTTTCTTCCGCCGCTTCAAAATCCACGTTCGCCGCATCTTTTTTTCCGAGGAAAAATTCCGACAGCGCGCGCACAAAGAAAAACCACGATTGCTCCTGCCGCGGGAACGATTCGACGAACAAACCGGAAAGTTGCTTTTCCGCTTCGGCAAATTCCCCGCGCGTTACGGCAAGAAAGGCCGTGCGCAAATGTTTTTGCGCAGAATTTCCGGAAATATCGCCGACGGACGCCGACGCCAACGCGTATTCGCCGCGCGCAATCTGAGCGCCGGAAAGCGTCAGCAAAAGGCGGTCCCGTTCTGCGTTGGACAAACTTTTTTCCTCCAATTCCTTGCGGGAAAGCTCCTCGGCAAGCGACGGCAAACCGGAAAGCAACGCCAACTCCGCTTCCAAACCGCGCACGCGCGCATCCGCTTTTTCACGCGATTTTTCCGCCAAAAATCCCAACGGCGTAAAGTTCGCCAACGAACCTTCCGCCGGAGCAAGACGCGGCTCCTCTCCGGACAGGGAAAAGGGAATCAGCGCCAACGCCGCAAAAACAATACCTGCAAAACGGGAAAAAGTGGACATCGTTGCGTGAATTTTGCCCCAAAGACAGCTCGCGAGCAACAAAAAGCGCCAAGCGCCGGGCATCAAATCTCAAGAGAAGAAATGACGCACGGCGCTCGCCGAGCCCGAATTTCAAATTGCGGCGTCCGGATTATTTTTTTTCGGAGTTCTTCCGGTCTGCAACGTTGCAGTCGCAGTTGGGGCAACTCGCGGTGATTTGTAAGTGCTGGGAAATGAATTTTAACCCGTTTTTTTCTGCGATGGCGCGTCCGTACCAATCCATGAACGGAGCGTCGAATTCGATGATTTTATCGCAGTTGTCGCAGACGATGTGTCCCTTGAATGTTCCCGCACCGCGCGTGCTTTCGTAGTATTTGAAATCGCGACCGACATTGAGCTCGCTGACGATTCCGCTGGCGATAAGCGCGGGAATGGAGCGGTAAACGGTAGCGCGGGAGACGGACGGATCGCGTTCCCGTGCGGCGAGAAGCAACTCTTCCGCCGTGAAATGTCCGGGCGTCTCGTAGGCGGCGCTCCAGATGGCGCGGCGTTGTTGCGTGTTGCGCAATCCGTGCGCGGCGAGAAGGCGGGGAAGATTGGGAATCTTGGAGTCTTCGTCGCGCGAGGAGTTGGGGTTAGATCTCATGCCGAAGAAATGAAGCGTGCAAAAGAAACGGGAGCAAGAAAAAATCTCGTTTATCCGGCTCCGCAACGAATCACGGGAACGCCGTTTCTTTTCGGATTTTTAACTGAAAGGACCAAAGGGGAAAGGATGTCTTGTAATCAAAGGGAGATATTACGTCCCCGGCGTCCTATTGCGGTTCCAGCGGGAACGCGAGGCGAAAGATACAGCCTTTTCCGGTAGCGCTTTCGAGCGACGCCGTGCCGCCGTGGAGGCGCACGATGTGTTTGACGATGGCGAGACCCAACCCCGTGCCGCCGAGGGAGCGCGAATGCGCTTTATCCACGCTGTAAAAACGCTCGAAAATGCGCTCCTGATGTTCCGGCGGAATTCCGATGCCGAAATCCTTCACGGCAACCAGCGCGAAGGGACCCGTTTTTTCGAGCGAAATCTCCACGCGGGAACTCCCGCTGTATTTAATCGCATTGGAAACGAGATTGATTACCGCCTGCTCAATCAGGCGACTGTCGCCTTCAAAATCCGTCTCATCGTTACGCGTAATTTCCAGCGCAACGTTTGCCGCTTCCGCACGGGAACGGCAATAATTGACGGCGTTTTCGACGGCGGCGTCGAGCCGGAACGGAAGCGTATCCTTCCCGCCGGAAACCTGTCGGCGCTCAATCGCGGCGAGGCTCAGCACGTCCTGCACGAGCGCGTTCAGGCGCTTTGCCTGAGCGGACAGAATCCCGAGGAATTTTTTCGCCATTCCCGGATCTGAGAGCGCGCCGGATTCCAACGCGTCCGTCGCGCCGAGAATGCCCGTAAGCGGCGTTTTTATTTCGTGAGAAACATTGGCGACAAAGTCGCTCCGGAATGATTCCAGACGGCGCAAGTTCGTCAAATCCGTGACGGCGAGCAGGAGACGGCGTTCCCCGCCGTGGAAAATCGGTCCGCCTTTGGCGAAAAGCGTGCGCGGCGTTCCCGCGGTTTCGAGCGTGATTTCCGTTTCGACCGAAACGTTTTCCGCGAATGCGCGATTCGCGAGTGCGACAAGCTCGGGAGACCCGCAACGTGAGAGATCAAACCGTCCGGCAATCGGAGAAACATTAAAAATCCTCCGCGCCGCGCTGTTAAAGTAAAGCGCTTCTCCGCTTTCCGAAATCAAAAGCACAGCCTCCGAAAGCGCAGAAAACAGGAGTTCGCGTCCGTTGCGCTCCGCCGTAATCCGATCGAGCTGGCTTTTCAAAATTTCCTTCATGCGACTGACGGTGATGGCGAGGTCCCGCACGATGCCTTTTTCCGGAATTGAAATGCGCTCGTCGAGTTCGCCGCGCGCAATGCGGTTTGCGCTTTCCTGCAAACGCACCAGAGGAATGCGCACGCGAATCAGAATGTAGAGCGCGACTGCGAGCGCAATCGAAACGCCGAGCGCAAGCGCAAGCCATGTGCTGAATTTCGCGGCGGCAATCATGTCGTCCATGTCGCGGTTGCGAATCGCGAGGCGCAAAACATACTCGATATGCCCGTTCCCGTTGATATCGATCGGCATCGCGCAGTAACACATGAGCGCGTTGTTCGTAGCGCTGAAACGCGTGCTGACGGCGGGCGTTCCCGTGAGCGCGGGCGCAATTTCTTCGCGGGCGGCGTGGTTGTCAAGGTCGCTCGCCTCCGCCACGGAATCGGCAACCACGGTTCCGTCGTCGCGCACGAGCGTTACGCGACGGGAACGCTCCGGAAACTGTTCGCAGTAGGCGGCGGCTTCGTCGATTGCTCCCGCGAGGAGCATCGGACGGATTTTGTCCGCAACGAGACCCGCTTCCGTCATCACATCGCGCATTTCCGCCTCGATGTAAAATTTTTCAAAACTTCGCGTGCTGAAAAAAAGCGTTCCCGCAATGGTCAAAACAAGCAGACCCAAAATACTCGGAAACGCGAAAAGAACTCTGTCGCCGGGACGCATGGAGAGGGAGAAATTAAAAATTAGAATTAGGAATGAGGAATGAGGAGTAAGAACAGCGAAAATGCGCGGGAACGAACGCTACGCTTTCATGCGGTAGCCGACGCCGCGCACGGTTTCGATATTGACCGCCCACGCGCCGAGCTTGCGCCGCAGATTTACCATTTGCACATCGATGGCGCGATCCGTCACGGGATAATCGTCGCCTTTAACGCGGGAAACAATTTGGTCACGCGTGTAAACGCGCCCGGGGCGCGAAGCGAGCAACTGCAAAATTCCGTATTCGGTAAACGTGAGCTCCAACAGCTCGCCGTTGAGGCGCGCGGTGTGCTCCGCCGTGTTCAGCGTCAGCCCGTCGCGGCGGATTTCCGTAGAATTTTCCTGATCGAATGCCTGCCGCAGATGCGCTCGCACGCGCGCGACGAGCACTTTCGTGCTAAACGGTTTCGTAATGTAATCGACGGCGCCGAGTTCGAGCCCGAGCACGATATCGCTCTCCTCGCTCTTTGCGGTAAGCATGATCACGGGAACGTCGCGCACGGATTCGTCGCGCTTGAGGCGGCGGCAAACTTCCAAACCGTCCGTTTTCGGAAGCATCAAATCGAGCAAAATCAGCGCGGGGCATTCCCGCAAAGCGAGGCGAAGCCCTTCTTCGCCGTCCGCCGCCGTGAGGACATTTTTGAAACCGTTGCTTTCGAGCGCGTAGCGCACAACGTCGCGAATCGCTTCGTCGTCTTCGACAATCAGAATTCGGTTGTTCATAGAAGTTTTTGTGAGAGTTTAACGCTTAAAATCCGAAGGTTAAAGCGTCTTTTCAAGCGGGAAGCGAAGTTCTATCCCGCGTTCCCGTGGCGGACAATGTTTCCGCATTCGAGGTAAATCACGTCTTCGCAAATGTTGGTGGCGACATCGCCGATGCGTTCGAGATTTTTTGAAATCGTCATGCAGGAAAGATAATACGACGCGTATTCCGGATAATCCGTAATGTTTTTTTGAATACATTTGATGTTTCCGGAATGGAGCGCGTCCACTTCGTCGTCACGCGAAATCACGGCGCGAGCGGCGGCGGGATCGCGGTATGCGAAAGCGTCGAGCGCGTCTTTAAGCATCGCCGTTGCCGCCGCTGCCATTTTTGAAAAATCGATGCGCTTGTCTGCGGGAACGCCGGATTCGGCGACACTTTTTGTGCGCTCGGCAATGTTGACCGCCATGTCGGCGACACGCTCGATTTCGGCGTTAATTTTCAGCACGGTAACAATCGTGCGCAAATCCGTTGCCACCGGCTGGTAAAGCGCGAGTATTTTCAGGCAATCTTCCTCAATGCGAATTTCTTCGCAGTCGATGGCGTAATCGTTTTCGGCGACTTCCGCCGCCAGCACGGAATCAAACGTTGCGACGGCGCGCAAGGCTTTCCCGAGCGAGCGCTCCGCTTCCGATGCCTGACGCGCCAAGTGGCGCTTCAACTGTGAAATTTCCTGCGTAAAATGCTCTTTCATAAATTCTAATTCCTTACTCCTAATTACTAATTTCTCATTCCTAATTCTTTTTAATTATCCGAATCGTCCCGTAATGTAATCTTCCGTTTGTCTGTTTTTCGGATTGGAAAATATCGTTTTCGTGTCGGAAAACTCGACGATTTTGCCTTTGTAGAAAAACGCCGTGTCGTCGCTGACGCGCGCCGCCTGTTGCATATTGTGGGTGACGATAACAATCGTGAAGCGTTCTTTCAGTCCGAGCAAAAGCTCCTCGATTTTAAGCGTCGCCACGGGATCGATTGCGCTTGTCGGTTCGTCCATGAGTAAAACTTCCGGCTCGGCGGCGATGGCGCGGGCGATGCAAAGGCGCTGCTGCTGTCCGCCGGAAAGTGCGAGTCCGCTCGCCGAAAGTTTGTCTTTCACTTCGTCCCAGAGCGATGCGCCGCGCAGAGCGCGCTCCACGTCGTCCGCGATTTCGTTGCGCGTTTTTTTGAAATGCAGGCGAAGCGGATACGCCACATTGTCGAAAACCGACATGGGAAACGGCGTCGGTTTTTGGAAAATCATTCCGACTTTTCGTCGCAGTTCCAATACGTCGACACTTTTGTCGAGAATGTTCACGCCGTCGAGCAGGATTTCGCCCTCGCAGCGTTGCTCGCGGTAAAGCTCAAAAATGCGGTTGTATGTCCGCAAATGTGTGGATTTTCCGCAACCGGACGGACCGATGACAGCCGTGATGCGGTTTGCGGCGATATCCAAATTATTTTCAAAAAGCGCCTGATGGTTCCCGTAGAAAAAGTTCAGATTTTTCGCGGAGATTTTCGGTGTCGTATTCATTTTTGTCACCGAATCTTACCCCGCAAATGTTCGTTCCGTATTTGGGGAATGTTAGATTTTCGTTAAACAAAAATCTTCCTAAGTTTCCCGAACCCGACGGGGACACCGAATTCTCCCGCAAAATACGGGAACGCCCGAAAAGGGACGTCTTAATTTATGTCGCCGAGATAACCCGGCGGAATATCGAGCGTGTTGTCTTCCCGCAAAAACGTTTTAAAAACGGACGGGAACAAGCGGGCTTCGCGCAATTCCGAAAGCGGCACCCAAGTGAAACCGACTTGGCGTTTGTCTTCTTCGGAACCGTGCCCGATGTTGTCTTCGTTTTCGATTTCACACTCAAAAACGATTTCGACCTGATGAAATGCTTTGTGGCGCGCCTTGAATGCATGGTTACGCCCGATGTATTCGCGGATGTAGAGCATTTTTCCCGGACGCACGGTGATGCCGAGCTCTTCCGAACATTCCCGCCGCACGGTTTCCGCGAGCGTTTCGCCGTGTTTTTGTCCGCCTCCGGGAAGAATGTAAAACGGACCGGAATCGTCGCGCAAAATCACGACGAGCAACTTCCCGTCGCGCACAATCACGGCACGCGCCGCGACCCGGATCGGATTGAACGGCGGGAACGGCGCTTTCTTTTTCGTGAACGGCTTACGGGGCTGCATTTTTTAGAAAAAAAAAAAAATCTCGAATATCGAATCCCGAATTCCGAATTATTTCATTCGAGATTCGAAATTCGATATTCGCGATTACGGATAAAATACTTCGTTTTTTATCCGTCGAGAAGCCCGTCGGCGATGTCGTCGTTCGAGTGAACGGCTTTCACGTCGTCGAGATCTTCGAGCGCGTCGATGAGTTTTTGGATTTTCTTTGCCGTATCGGCATCAGAAATCGGAACTTCGACGTTCGGCAGGTAAACGAGGTCGGAGGATTCGGATTTGATTTGCTTGTCTTCAAGCGCTTTGGCGACGGAATCGTAATCGCTGACGGCGGTGATGACTTCGTAAAAATCGCCGTTGTTTTTAATGTCTTCCGCTCCCGCTTCGAGGGCGATTTCCATCAATTCGTCTTCGCCGATTACTTCTGCGGAAATGATGATTTGCCCTTTGCGTTGGAAAAAGCTCGTAAGCGCACCGGAGTTTGCGAGGTTGCCGCCGTTTTTCGTAAACGTGCTGCGAATTTCGCCGATGGCGCGGTTTTTGTTGTCCGTCGTTACTTCGACAATGAGCCCGACTCCGCCCGGAGCGTAGCCTTCATAAAGCATTTCTTCGTAGACGAGACCGGGAAGTTCGCCCGTGCCCTTCTTGATGGCGCGGTCGATATTGTCCGACGGCATATTTGCCGCGCGGGCGCGCAAAAGCACGGAGCGCAGGCGCACGTTGGCATTCGGGTCTCCGCCGCCGGCGCGTGCGGCGAGGGTGATTTCCTTGGCGAGATTGCTGAAAATCTTGCCGCGTTTAGCGTCGATTGCGCCCTTGTGACGCTTCGTCGTTGCCCATTTACTGTGACCAGACATAGGTAATTTATTCTACAGGTTAAAAAATTGAGTGAAGCCTTTTATAAAGCGTTCCCGCAGCACTCGCAAATTGAAATTTGCCGAAGCGAACAAAGAAAACGGGAACCACGAATGAACACCGATAAACACGAATTTCTTCAAACGGAAAAATTTTCAATGTCCCGATTTTTCGTAAAGAAAGAACAAGAAAAGGAGAATCTTTAGAGAGATAATCCCCAAGACTATGCGAAAAAAGATTCTACGGGTCTGTTGCTCTTTTGGGTCCGGTATTTCTTTAGAACTTTTGAACTTTTTCAAATCTTCCGGCCTAAATCTGCGGAAAATCCAAACGACAACGACTCCGACGGCGACAACGAACGCAACGGCACAAATCCAATACTCCTCGAATACGGATCCGGCGAAGAATGCAAACGCAGCACCGAGCAACCAACACAAATACGGTTTCATTCTGGGAAAGAAAACAAATTCGAGATTCGGGATTTGAGATTCGCAATTTAGTAAGTGCGTTCGCGCCTACTAAAATCCCCAGCCGGCGTTTTTCGGCAAAAACGCGAGCGGATCGACGACCGTCGCGCAGGACGCGCGCGCGCCGAGCGCGGGAACGCAAACGCGTTCGACGTTCCCGCAAGCGTTGCACTCGCGACTCACGTGCGCGAAAAACACGCGTTCGAGCCTGTCGTTTTCGTATTCCCGCAAAAACGCCGCCGCCGCGTCGTTGGACAAATGCCCGTGCGTGCCGCGAATGCGCGCTTTGAGTTCGAGCGGCCGCTCGGAAGCATCGAGCATTTTTTCGTCATAGTTGGATTCGAGCACCAGCGCGTTGACATCGGCAACGGCGCGGCGCACGGGATTCGTGATTTTCCCGCAATCGGTAACCCACGCGAGTTTTTCCGTCGTTCCCGCGGTTTCCCCGCAGGAGAAAACGAAGCCCACGGGATCGTTCGTATCGTGCGGAATCGCAAACGTCGTCACGCGCAAGTCGCAAAACTCAAACGTCGTTCCCGTCTCGAAGAACTGCCAGTCGAGGCGCCGGGAAAGTTTGCGGTCTATGCCTTCCGCCGTCAGGCGATTTGCGAAAAAGCTCAAATGTTCCTCGCGGGAAAGCCCGCGCGCGCCTTCGCTGTGGTCGGAGTGTTCGTGCGTGAAAAAAACGGCATCGATATCGCGCAGGGAAAGCCCGAGCGTTGCGAGATTTTCCTTAATTTTTTTTCCGGAAAAACCGGCATCGATGAGTAGCGTGCAATTCGGCGAACGCAACACGGCGCAGTTTCCCGAAGAACTGCTTCCGATGATTTGAAACGAAAGTTTTTTCATACGGGAACGTAGGTTCAGGCAAAAACTTCGCGCAGGGACGAAGCGGAAATCGCGCAAATGCAGTCCGAGCCGTCCGCCGTTTCCAACCACGAAATTTCGAGTTGCGGGAACGCTTCCGCGAGCGCGTCCTGCAAGCCGCCGACTTCGATGAGCAACACGCCGTTGCGCTTGAGTTTTTTCGCCGCCTGCGGGAGCAATTTACGAATCACGTCCAGTCCGTCCGCTCCGGAAAACAGCGCGTTGTCGGGTTCGCGGCGAAATTCCTCCGGAAGCGTTTCGCGCAGTTCCTCCGGCTCATAAGGCGGGTTGCTGACGATGATGTCGTAGCTCGCATCGTCCGCGGGAACGCCGTCGAGCACATCGCTTTTCCACAGCGAAACGCGTTCGTCCAAACCGTAGTCGGAAACGTTTTTGTGCGCCACTTCAAGCGCCGCATCGGAAATATCGCAAGCGTCCACCTGCGCGTTCGGGAACGCGTGCGCGAGCAAAATCGCGATCGACGCGCCGCCCGTGCAAACGTCGGCAACGCGTTCGACCGCCTCCGCATCCATTCCCGGAATCCACGGCAGGATTTTTTCCGGAATCATTTCCACGAAATACGAGCGCGGCACAATCGTGCGTTCGTCCACATAAAAACGGAAATCCCCGAGCCACGCTTCACGCGTGATATAGGCGGCGGGAACGCGTTCTTCCGCACGGCGGAAAAGCACGTCTTTCACGGCGGAAATTTCCGGCGCCGTCAGCTTTGCATCAAAAAAAGTTTCCACACCGCCGTCCGTCGGCAAGCCGAGCGTGTGGCAAAGCAGATAAACGGCTTCGTCGTAAGCCGTGCTCATGCCCTGCCCGAAAAAGAGTCCGCTTTTTGAAAACAGAGAAACGGCAAAGCGCGTCCAATCGCGCAAAGTAACCAGCACTTCCGTTCCCGCAAAAATGTTTTCGTCGTTTTTGAGATTTTTCATGAAAGAGGAAATATAACCACGAATAACCGCAAATTAACACGAATTTTTTACACAGATTGAACAGATGAAATCAGATGTTTTTTACAGAAATTACTATAAAGTTTTTTTACCTTCATTACTTAGCGGTAAATAAATCGTGCAAAATCGCGAAGTTTTTCATCTGTTTGAATCTGCTACATCTATATCAAACAAAAAAAAATAATTCGTGTTTATTTGTGTTCATTCGTGGTTTCTCTCTTTTGCCTGAGGCAAATTTCTGTTAGTTTTTCGGGCGTTTTCCCAGACTATGCCGAACGTCCTCGAACAACCTGTCCTCCTCTGCGGGAACGCGTCCCGCGACGATGCGCTCCAATCCCTTTTTTCCGCCTTTGAAAAAGAGCAAGCCGCAAGCCCCGAAGCCATTGAAGCCATGAAAGCGGCGGCAATCGAACGCGAACACACTTCGTCCACGTTTCTCGGACGCGGACTCGCGCTCCCGCACGGACGCACGGACGCGCTCGACGAAATCCGCATTGCCGTCGGCGTTTCCGAAGCCGGAATCCCGTGGGACGATGCGGACAACCGCGCCCACCTCGTCCTCCTCCTCGGCGTTCCCGCAGCAATGATCCGCGATTACCTTTTGCTCATGCAGAAAATTTTGCGTTGGCACAAAGACACGAAAACCGTCACTCCCGACGGGCGCGTCCCGGATCCCGCCGCGCTTCTTGCCGAGCTGAAAAGCCTCATTTCATAGTAATTGATAATTTTTGAAAGCCCCAAGTGTCGAGCATCAGGCATCAAGCAACGAGCTAAGGTTTCTTTGAAGTGGACGCTTGATATTTGATGCCTGATATTTTGAACTCCTAACGCTATGTCTTCCTCCGCCGAAAATAAATTCTCCCGCCGGATACGCTTCGCGCTTAATTTGCGCGAAAAACTTCGGCTCGGCGACACGCAACTCATTTACATCTGGGCGCTCGGCGCGGGATTTATCGGCGCGCTGACGGCGTTGGTTTTCAGCCTTTGCGTTCACGGCGTGCAGGACGGACTTACGCTCACGCACGGCCTTTCGCAGGTAGACGCGTTTGCCTCACTTCAAAAATGGCATTGCATACTCGTTCCCGCAATCGGCGGACTTTTGGCGGGAGCGACCTTGCTTTTCATGCACAAATTCGTTCCCGTGAGAGCGACGGAATACATGGAAGCCATTGCGCTCGGGAACGGCTACGTTCCGCCGAAACCGAGTTTGCTGCGAAGCCTTTCTGCGGTTTTTACCATCGGCTCGGGCGCGGCAATCGGGCGGGAAGGTCCGCTTATTCAGACTTCCGCCGTTGCCGCGTCGTGGCTCGGCTCGAAATTCAGTTTACCGGCTCCGCGTCTCCGCCTCGTTGTCGCTTGCGCGGCGGCTTCGGCAATGGCGGCGACCTTTCACACGCCGCTTTCCGGCGGACTTTTTGTCGGAGAAATCGTTCTCGGCGCGCTAACGCTGGACGTGCTGGCGCCGCTACTCGTGGCGAGTTGTGCGGGCTATCTGACGCTGAGCCTGCTCGGCGCAGTCGACCCGATTTATGAGGTTTCGGGCAACGTCATTATCGGTTCCAATCAGCTGATTGTCGCCGTCAGTTGTATCGCGCTGGGCGCGATTGCCTCGCTCGCGGCAAAAGGCTGGCTTTGGCTTTTGAAAAAAGCACGAAAACTGCTGAACGGAAAACACGCGTGGCTTCCCGTGCGCTTGGCAATCGCGGGAGCGCTCGTCGGCGTGGCGGCTATTTTTTATCCGGAATTGACCGGAAACGGCTACACGATGATTCGCGGGATCGTTGCCGAACAATTTTCGCCGGAGCAGGCGATAATTTTGCTCGCGCTCAAAGTCGGAATCGTCGCTTTCGTTTTCGGCGTCGGAACCGTCGGCGGGGCGCTGACACCGAGCCTGACCATCGGCACATTTATCGGATTTCTTTTTTCCGCGCTGATGACAAAACTCGGCGTTCCCGGCGACCACGCCATCGCGTATTCACTCGTCGGCATGGCGGCGTTTTTCACGACGGCGGCGAGCGCGCCAATGACGTCTCTGCTTCTCGTTGTCGAATTTACGCTCGCGGGAACGCTGATGTTCCCGTTGCTCATCGGTGTTGTCGTTTCTCACGGGTTCGCGCGACTTTTGCGCACGGAATCCATGTATCACAGTGCCCTCGCCTCCGGTCCGCGTAGCATTTTCTCCAAACCGCTTTCGGCAGTCCGCCTCATTGAAATCGCCCGGAAAAATCCGCCGACCGTCCGCCCGAACGACAATTTCGGTCGCGTCGCCAAAGTCCTCATTCGCCACCCGGCGCAGACAATTTTCATCACGGGCGAAGACGAAAGCTACCGCGGAGCCATCGTCTCTTCGGATATTTTGCAATTTGCGCAAAACAAGGAACTCGCCGATGCGATTATCGCCATCGACGTCTCGCGCAACAATTTGCCCGTGCTTTTGCCGGAAATGAAATTGCCCGATGCGCTGAAAATTTTCGCTTCCCGCAAACACGAGGATTCGCTCGCGCTCGTTGAAGACGAAACCTCGAAAAAACTTCTCGGAGTCGTTAACCGCTCCGACCTTTACCTCGCGCTCGGCGAAATCATGCGGCGCGAAAAAGTGCGTTAAATCTCCGGCGACTCCCGTGAAACGCGCGGGAACGACATTCATTCTCTCTAAAAAAAAAAGCGCTCCCGAGAGTAACTCTCGGAAGCGCCCACTAATACTAACATTAATCTACAATAATATATATGAAGTCGGATTTTTAAGGAAAACCCGACAAACCTTAAAACCAATCTCGCTTAATTAGCGGGAACGACGGCGGCGAGACGCCGCAAGCGCAATCGCACCCAAGCCCGCGAGCAAACCAAACGCCGACGGCTCGGGAACGCTGGGTTCAACAGGCACGTCCGGCACTTCCGGCACAACCGGCGGTGCCGGAGGTTCAGGCGGAGGCGTCAGCGTGCGACTTTCCGTGACAAGGGTCAAGTCGACACCGGAGTAGTTGGAGAGAACAATGTCTCCGTAGGCTCCGTCATCTGCAAAGAATACGCCTGCATCCAGTTGCTCACTATGACCAATCCCAAATATATTTTGAATTCCCCAGCTGGAGGAATGCGATGCGTCGGCGTTCCCGTTGTTCGCTCCGCTGTATTTAAAATGAATCAAGTCCTGCTTGGAAGTATCGGAAAACGCTTCGATAAAGATCGTGTAGGTGTGGAAGCCGGTTTTGAGTTCTGTGCCTTGTCCGGTGACATCGCCCATTCGTGTCGCGCCAACCTCCGAAACGACGCTTGCTAACGAGTGAATATCGTAGCTAAGAATGCAAGTCGAAGCTCCGGGGGCATTGTCGAATCCGGCAACATCTCGGTTAACGCTATAAACACCGGAACATCCGTCCAAATAATACGCCCCGTTGTGATACTGATCCATGTAGTTCCCGTAGAGAATGGACTTGTTGTTCCCCGCCAGATAAATGTTAAAAATAGGATCTTCCGTATCGTTGAACGTATTTGCGTAAATTTTGAACGTTAGCTCGTAGCGGTTGTCCAGCCCGAGATCAAGTTTCTGGAAATTAGACCAATTCCAGTTTTGCGTCCACGACGCGGTATTTTTCGTCCCCACCTGTCTCATGTTGTTGAAGTTCAGATGGCGAGTCTGCTTATAATCATATCCCGAGATATCATCCCTAATATCGCTCTCCGCTATCACGCCGACAGTTCCCGCGAAAACAAGCAGGGCAACAGATAATGTTTTGTTCATGTTGTTGTTTTATTGAGTTTAGTTTTTGAGATTTGAGACCCTCAGGATCCATTCCTGAAAATTTGCCCCAAAATTGAAGGTTGATTCTCGCAAAAAAAAAAAGTGCCTCTGCAAGCACTTTTTTTCACAAATTAAAAAAACTTTGTGGCTTTGTGACTCCGTGGGAGATTTTGATAGATTAGAGTTCCTTCTCCCAAGACGACCCGAGAAGAACGATTTCCGGGACGAGGTCGACTCCGGCTTCCGCCTTGACGATCCCGTGCACGCGTCGCACGAGCGCGACGACATCTGCCGCCTTCGCACCGTCTTTCGCGATAATAAAATTCGCATGAACTTCGGAAATTTCCGCGCCGCCGATTCCCGAACCTTTCAACCCGAGGCGATCAATCAGCTTTCCGGCGGACGTTCCCGTGGGATTGCGAAACGTGCATCCGGCAGAGCGTTCCCGCGGCTGAGAATCGCGACGCACTTCGGCATAAGCGGACGTTACTTTTTTGATTTCGTCCAACGTGCGCCGCTCTTTCGAGCCGAGCACCGCGCTGAGCACAATCGCGCCGTGAAGCTCCGGACAATCGCGATAAACGGGATTCATCTGTTCCCGCCGCGCTTCGTGGCGCGTGCCGTCGGGCATAATCCATTCGACGGATTCCACGACATCAAAAATCGACGCGCCCATCGCTCCCGCGTTCATGCGCAAGGCGCCGCCGAGCGTTCCCGGAATGCCTTCGAGAAATTCAAATCCGCCCAAGCCTTCCCGCATCGCGAATCCGCAAAGTTCTTTGAGCTTCATGCCAGCGCCGACGCGGATGCGGTCGCGCCCGTCTTCCGCCGTTTCCGCGCCGGAGCTTTGCCCGCGCCGCACACGCCGTGCGCCGCGCCAAGCCGGTTGCGAGAGGCGAATCACCAAACCGGAAAAACCTTCGTCTGAGACGAGCAAATTGGACCCGCGCCCGAGCACGAAAACGGGAATCTCGCACACCGCTGCCCCGCGCAAGAGCACTTCCAGTTCGTTTACGTTGGACGGTTCGGCGTAGTAACGCGCGTTCCCGCCCAATCCGAGCGTAGTCATTTTTCCGATACATTTGTCTTCTTCAAAAACGGTATCCGCCGGAAGAAGGCGTTTCATGCGTTTTGCAAAATCATCCGCGTTCCCGCCGGCGTGAGCGGCATCACTCAACCAAAGTTCGCGAACAAAAACCGACGCGGCAATGCGGTCGATATCTCCCGCGCCGACAAATGCGACGAGCGTCTCCGCGGAAGCCGATTCCGAGGCGAGGTCCCGCAGACGCGAGAGCAACGACGACGTTTCCGGATAGAGGCGAATATTTCCCGTTCCCGCAGGAATATTTGCGAGAATGTCCGCCGCATCTCCGCCGGGAACGTGCGCTTCGCCCGCCGAATAAACCGGCATCAGCAACGTCTCGTCCGCCACGGAAAGCGCACGAGCAAACTCCGCCGCGTATTGCCGCGTGCGGGAATAACGGTGCGGCTGAAACACGGCGACGAGGCGCCCGAGATGCGTTTCGCGCAACAGGCGCAACAGCGCGGAAATTTCCGTCGGGTGGTGCGCGTAATCGGCGACCACTTTCAGCCGCTCGCCGCGATAGAGCACGTCTTGGCGGCGGCGCATTCCCGAAAATTTTCCGAGCGGCTCGACACCGATTTTTCCGTTGCCGACATACGCGGTCGCGGCAAGCGCCAAAACCGCGTTCATAATATTAAAGCGCCCGGCGACGGGAAGCGTGAGCGTTCCCGCGTTGAATTTGCCGCCGAGTTCGACCTGCGTTTCGGAAGCGCCCGCCTGCAACACGCGAAACGCGTAATCGCCGCTCGGCCCGACCTTATACACGGGAACGGAAAGCTCCGCCGTGATGCGCTCCAAGCGCGCGGAATTTTCCGGAATAAAAATCGCACGGCGTGTGCGGCGGAACAAATCGCGAAACGTTTTTTCCAAATCCTCCTCGCTGCGATAGTAGTCCGGATGATCCCAATCGAGATTGACGGCGACGGCGATTTCCGGAGAAAAATTCACAATCGTTCCGTCGCTTTCGTCAACTTCGGCAACGACCCAATCCGTCGTTGAAGAAAAATGCGCCGGCGGCTGCGACGGATTCCGGTAAAGCCCGCCGAGAACGTAGCCGGCGTCCGTTCCCGCCGCGATAAGCGACTGCGCGAGCATTCCGCTCGTCGTCGTCTTCCCGTGGCTTCCGCAAACGGCAATCAGTTTTTTCGCGGCAACGCGTTCGGCAAGCAATTCTCCGCGGCGCACCATGCGCATACCGCGTTCCCGCGCCAAATCGTAGAGCGGATGCCCGGGTTTGACGGCGCTTGAACGCCCGACGACACCGACATCCAAGTCCGGGGAAGACGTCAGCCGCACGCCGGCTTTTTCGAGAAACGCCAGCATCGGCGAATCCGTTGCATCGTCCCACCCGGAAACGTTCCAACCTTCCTCGCACATATAAACGGCAAGAGGTCCCACACCCATGCCGCACACGCCGAGTAGCCACGCGGATTTTTCTGTCGAAGCGTCCATTTGTAAAAAATTTTCAGCGCCGGAAATTACGCCTGTTCCGCGCGGATGATCTTGCGTTCCTTCGTGGCGTATTGGACAAGGTCGGAAACGACGTTGTCCCAGACGTATTCGCGAGCGAGTTTTTCGGTTCCGTCGCGGAAACGCGCCAACAATTCGTCGTCGGTAACGACATCGAGCACCGTTTCCGTAAGGGTTTCAATTTCGCTCTGCGGCACTAAAACGCCTGCGCCCTTTTCCTGATAATATTTTGCGTTTGCCGTTTGGTGATCGTCCGCCGCAAACGGATACGGAACGAGCACGGCGGGAACGCGGCACGCGATGCATTCGGCGAGCGTTCCCGCGCCTGCGCGAGAGACAACGACGTCTGCCGCAGAAAGGGCTTCCGCCATCGTATCGCAGAATGAGATAAAGCGCGCGACGACCGGCGTTCCCGCGGCGGAAACCGCTTCGCGAACAGGAGATTCCGCGTCTTTTCCGGGACCCGTTACGCAAAGGACGGAAACACCGGCGGCGGCAAATTTTTCCCACGCGGAGGAAATCCAATCATTGAGCGGCTTTGCTCCTTGGCTTCCGCCGAAAATCGCCACGAGTTTTCCGGTTTCGGGAAACCCGAGCTTCGTGCGGCAGGCGGCTTTGTCGAGCGGGCGGATTTCACGGCGCACGGGAAAGCCCGCCGAACGGAACGTGAGCGGCGAAAGCCCTTTCACGCGCACTCCCGGCGGCAGATAAACACGCGTCGAAATGCGGGAAATCCACCGCACGGCTTTGCCCGGAATGCGATTTGCTTCATGCAGAATCACGGGAATGAAAAGCAATTTGCAAACAAGCGCCATGCCCAATGTCATAAACCCGCCGAAACTGACATACGCCGCCGGGCGGTTTTTCAAAAGAAATGCGAACGCAAAACCGATTGCCGATGCCTGCGAGCAAAAGAAGCGAAACAATCCAATCGGCGAAAACTCCAAACCCGCGCCGGGAGCACGACGGAATTCGAGCTGCGGATATTTTTCCAAAAGCCGAACATCAATTTTCTTTCGGCTCACGATGAGAACACAACGGTAGCCGAGGTCCGTAAGGCGCTCGGCAAGCGCAATTCCGGGAGAAAGATGCCCGCCCGTCCCGCCACAGGCAATAACGAATGTTTTTCTCATAACTCAGATTTCCTTTTGCAAAATAAAATTCTCACTCGGAACTACTACCGACGGGAACACGCTCTTGCGCCAGTTAAGCATCGCGTTGAGCATCAGCCCCGTCAGCGAAAACATAACGACAAGGTTGCTCCCGCCGTAACTGACGAACGGGAGCGACATCCCTTTCGTCGGAAGCAAACCCGTCACGACGCCCATGTTAATCAACGCCTGTAAAACGATGAAGAGCAACGCGCCCAAACAAACATTGAAGTGGAACGTATCCGGAATACGCCGCAAGCGAAAGATCACCACGCCGAAAAGCACCAAAAACGCGAGCACGACTATCGCCGCGCGAGCAAACCCGAGTTCCTCGCCGACCACGGCGAAAACGAAGTCCGTGTGCGCCTCCGGCAAAAAGTAGCGGTATTGCACGCCGTCGCCCAAACCCGCACCTTTCCAGCCGCCGCCGCCCAAACCGATGAGCGCCTGCCAAAGCTGGTAGCCTTCCTCGAGTTTGGTTCCCTCCGGATCAAGAAACGCCGAAATACGTTTTAAACGATTCGGCCAAAAATAAACGACAACGGAAAGCGCGGAAATGCCTGCCGCGACCACGGGAACGAGGTAACCCAAACGCGCGCCCGACAAAAAAAGCATAGTGACGCCGACTGCCGCGCAAAGTGCCATCGTCCCGAGGTCGGGACCGATTGCCACCAATCCGGCAATCAGCCCGATAATCATACACGGGCAAATAAATCCGTAGAACGCGTCCGCAAAAAATTCTTTCGTCGGAATCCCGAAACATTTCGGTTTCCACCAAACGATTTTTTCGTGCTGTAAAAAACGCTGCGCTCCCGCGAGATAATGCGACAGCGCCAGAACCAGAGCAATTTTTCCGATATCGCTCGCCTGTAAACGCAAAATTCCGAGGTTGATCCACCGCCACGAGCCGTTGACCTCCACGCCCGGGAACGTCGATCCGAAAAATTTCACTCCCGGGATTGCAAATCGCGCACAAATCAGCAAAACGCAAGCCGCACCGACAATCCACCAAACATACTTCCGCAGCCACTGCAAATTGACCCGGAAAAAGAAAAATCCGGCAATCAGCGCGGGAACGACGTATATCAACTGCATCCGAAATGTGTAGAGCGGATCGTGCGTAAGCCGCATCGATTCACGCAAATATTGCCCCGCACTCGTCTGAATCACTAAGCCGAAAATCGACAATGCGAGGACAAAGAAAACGACAATCCCCGCATCTGTATCGAAGCGGGGAAAGCCGGAAGAAGAGCCGGAACGCTCAGACATCAATTCGAAAATCCCAATCGAATTTTAACGGAAACAAAAATTAATTTGCAGGAGTTCCCGTGGCGGGTTCCGATGTCGCCGGCTCATCTTTTCCGAAATCAACGAAACCGCCTTCGGGCATTCCGAAATTTTCGTCAATAACGGGTTCCGCAGATTTTTCCTGAGGAACGGATTTCGCCGGTTCGGATTTTTCCGGCGCCGCCGTCGCGGGCTCGGTCGAAGCCGGAGCCGCTTCCGCCGGAGCGTTAGTCGGTTCCGATGCCTTGTCCGCCGGAACTTCTTTCGCCTTGGCGGGCTCTTCCTTCTTCGCATCCTTGGACGGAATCACCAATTTTTGTCCGACAAAAATCGTGTCTTTCTTCAGGTTATTTGCCTTTTTCAGTTGAGCCACGGATATTTTATGCTTACGGGCAATCGTGCCGAGCACATCGCCTTTTTTCACAACATAAATTTCGCCTTCGACAGCAGATTTTTCTTCCTTCGCTTTCGGCTTCGGCGCCGGAATTTTCAGCTTCTGCCCTTCAAAAATGGTCCCGTCGAGACGAATTCCGTTCGCGTCCGCGATTTCTTTCGGCGTCACGCCATGGCGCACGGCAATGGTCGAAAGGACATCGCCTTTTTGCACCACATACACTTTTTCCGTTCCCGCGGCAGGAGCGGCAGACGCGGCGGGCTTTTCCGCCGGTTTGTCCGCAACCGGAGCGGGACTCGATTTTGCCGGAGCCGCCTTCCCGGGAACGGCGGAAGCCGGTTCGGCGACCGCAGGTTCCGCCTGCGCGGGTTCAGCCGCAGCGGGAACGCCCGAACGTGCACCGCCGGAATAGACGCTCGTGTTTTTATGCCATGTGTCGGCTCCGTTTTCGGGACCGCGACAACCGTTAACGAGAAGAAGGAAAACGCAAATGTGTCCGAATACGACTCCGGAAACTGTGAGCAACGATTTCATAGTGTGTGTTCTCTGTGTTTTGTTTTTCCAAATAGATTTATCAAAAAAGGGTATTCATGAAAAGCTACTATTTTAATTCCCTTTCCATATAATAGAGATAGTGAAACTTTTCTGAGAAAAAGTCGAAACTATTTTCAAGTTATTCACAAAAGTTTTATTCACATTGCCCTTCTTTGCGATTTTTTGTGAATAACCCCGAAAAACCTTTTAAAATAACGAATCTTAATGTTAATTTTTTAGGAACAACTTACGCATATTTTAAGTTATTCACAATTATCCGCAAATTCTAATGAAAATATCTCTGTGAATAACTAATTTTTCCGGGACACGCTCTCCGCGCCCGGAAACACACTTCAAAATCGGATTTTTCACCCGATTTTGACCTCAAAAAAGAGAAAAGTCCTTAGGAATTTTCATATCCCCAAGGACTCGAAAAACACTCAAATTTCCGGGCTTATTCGCGGAAAAGAGCCACGTCGGACCACTCACTTGCGGGATTAAGCGGCGCGGGTATTTGCTTATTCGCGGAAAAGAGCCACGTCGGACCACTCACCCATAACACGACCTTCGACGCGGACGTTCCCGCCCCAAACGGCACGCGCTTTCGACTCAAAAACGCGCATCACGGTCGCCTGTTCACTGGCGAGAATCCCGCTAAGTGCGAGCATTCCGCCCTTGTTGACGGCAGCGAGCAGATTATCTGCATAAATGCAAAGCACATCGCTGATAATATTGGCGAGAACGATATCGGACGCTCCCGCTTTAACGAGCCCCGTTTCAATTCCGTCATGCGTGAATACCACAGCGTTTTCGGGCAAATCGTTTTTCGCACGATTTTCTGCGGAAACCTCTACGGCTTCGGGGTCGCGGTCAAAACCGTAAACTTTTTTACATCCCAACTGTGCCGCAGAAATAGCGAGAATTCCGGAACCGCATCCGGCGTCGATAACGGACGTTCCCGCGACGGCATCCGCATCGGGAAGCGCACCGAGAAAATCTGCAAGGCGCTGCCCGCAAAGCCGCGTCGTCGGGTGGTCTCCGGTCCCGAACGCCAAGCCCGCGTCAAAATACACCACCGCCGCCCCGGCGGGAACGTCATACTCGGCGCGACGCCAATCCGGCACCCAGTGCAAACGCCCGTAGCTCCACGGATGCAAATTCGCTTTGTAGGCTTCCTTCCAATCGCGGTCTTCGAGGGTCCCGATGTCGGGGCGCTCCGGCAGCATTTTGAACGCCTTGCGCAAATCCGCCCATGCGTCGAGCGCCTCGGATTCGCTGTCGAAATACCCCATCAGCACCGGCGGATGAGCGGCTTTTTCATGAAAAATCAGCCACGGAGAACGCACCAGCTCGCAAAAAAAATCTTCGAGCGGCTGAGCCAACGAACCCTCAATTTGGCAACGTGTTTCGATCATTTTCTTTTAATCAAAGGTGAGAGATAAAACCTAAAGAACGCCTTCTCCGAGAGAAAGCCGACGGATGACATCGGGCAAAATTTTATGTTCTTCCGCATGAATTTTTTGAGCAAACGTCTCGAGTGTATCCGTTTTTTCACGACGCACAACCGCCTGATCGATGATCGCGCCGCGATCGAGCTCCGCGTTCACGTAATGCACGGTGCACCCGCTGACGGCGACGCCGTAGCGCCACGCCTGCCCGATACCGTCAAGCCCTTGAAACGACGGCAACAACGACGGATGCAAATTGATGATACGATTCGGAAACGCCTCCAAAAGCGGCGCTTTCAGAACACGCATAAATCCGGCGAGCACAATCCATTCCGCTCCGGCATCCTTGATTGCCTGTGCCCATGCGATTTCTCGCTCCGGGGAAAATTTCGTTTTAAACGGACCCGGATCGAGCTGTGCGGCGGGAACGCCATAAGTTTTCCCGTGTTCGAGAATCTTCGCGCCGGGAATATCGCAAAAAATGCCCACGGGAACGGCATTGCCCAACGTTCCCGCGCGGTAAGCCTTCAAAATTGCCTCCGCGTTGCTTCCTGTCCCCGAACCGAGTATCGCAAATTTCATGGGAACAGATGTTACGTGTATTCCGCCGGGAACGCACGATTTTTTTACCGCGAAGAAATGATGTGCATTAATACTCGAAACCGCGTTTTTGCAGATAGAATTTTAGCCGACGCAGGTAGGCTTCGTCCGGACCGTCGAAAAACGAAACTCCCGCCGCGCCGTTGTCAAACGCCGCATCCAAGCACGCTTCGAAATCGCCTTTGATGTCCGGAAACATCAGTCCGGCATAAATTTTCGCACGCCCACCGACGGCGGCGACACTTTCCTTCACCGAGCGACCGATCCACGCCGCGCCTTCATCGTAAAAACCGTTGTAAATCATCGGAAAAAATGCGTCGAGCGTCCAGCGTCCCCAATCCTGCCTCACCATGCGCCGCGCCATCGACGGGCCCGGGAACACGGCGGCGGAAATGAATTTTCCTTTTCCCTTCACGCGGCGTGCGATGGTGTCTGCGACGTTGCCGACCGCATCGTAGCGGAAGTTCAGCCACATTTGGCTTTCCATCGGGAACTCCAATTCGAGCGGATCTTTCCCGCTTTGTTTTTTAAACGCTTCGCGGCAATGCGTGCAATAGCAGTAATCGTATTGCGGGTGTTCCCGCGTCTGCTCAATTCCGTAATTTTTCCAAAGACCGACGGGCAAAACAACGTCCGGGCAACGAATGTAGTCGAGATGCACGCCGTCCACGAACGGCAAATTCGCATCCGCGAGATAACTTTCCGCGAGCGTTGCCGCGATTTCCGGACGGCTCGGACACAAAAAGCGGTAGTAATCGACATACGCAGGTTTGTCGTATGACGATTCTCCGAGCCGATTCACGGCATACCATTCCGGATGCGTTTCGAGAAATTCCGCACGATTCAACGTCCACCGCCAATAATGAGCCTCCAATCCGGCTTCCTTGCAAAGCCGATAAACCGCTTCGTCATAACCTTCAAAAAGGGCGGCGGAAATCCCGCATTCCTTCATGCGCGCAAAGCGTTCCCGCCATTCCTGCGGCGAGCGGTTTTTGTCGATGCGCAACCAAACCCAGTTTTTGACGCGCCGCGGAGCGAGGTTTTCCACGCGGAACTCGCCCTGTTCGTTCACGGAGTAGCGCTTATTTTCGGCGGGAACGTCCGCCATAACGAGAAACGCGTTTTCCGTAGCTTCGACGGCGAGTTTTGTCCCGCCCGGCAAATGCGCCGTTTCCTTTTCCGTCAGGAAAAACTGCTCCGGCGAACGCAAATAATTTTGTTCCCGCGAAAAATATTCGCGCTGCTCGTAGAACATCGCCCAAAGCAATTTGTAAATACTCTGCGGATACGGGAACAAAAAATCTTCTCGCGACTGCGGCGTTCCCGCAGTTTTTTCCGAAAAGAAAACGTAGCCCCAGCGATCCGGCATGTGCATATCGATTTTTCCCGTCGGGCTCCACACCCAGTTTTCTTCCGGACCGTCTTTTTTAAGCCACTGCACGCGGGAAAAATTCACGCGCCAGCACTTCCCGGCTTGGAGCGGATTATCAAAATTGAGCGTGAGCGCCTTGCGCGGAATCGCCATTTCGACCGTCCACCCGCGATCGCTGTCCGACGCGTCGTTGAGCGTTCCCGCGAGCTTCACGGCGACTTTCAGTCCGGGGCAATTCCACTGCGTGAGAAAATTTCCGCCGACACGATACGGCTTATCGAGCATCAAATCGAAAATCGTGCCGAGTGCGTTTACTTCGATCTCGAAATAATTTTTCCCGTCGCCGTCGGGATCGAGGAAAACCTCAAAATCGTTGTCGCGGTAGATGATGGAATCGTGCTCGGTCAGGCTTGCCTGCAAGTTCGGTTCGTCCATTTCAGCCGCGACATAGAGAAAATCGTCGTCCCAAAGCATTTTTGCCGTTGTGCGAAACTTCGGCGCGGGAAAGCCTTTTCCGCTGATGTCGACAAACGGTGCCGTTCCTGCGGCATTTTTCCACGAGGCTTCGTCGAGCTCTCCGTCGATTTTGATTTCTTCGTCGGCGCGCAAACAAACGTAGCTCTGCGGCTCCGTCAAAAAACGTTCGTGCTTTTCAAACAGACTTTGAGCAAAAATCTCCCCGCAAACGATGAGCCAAGCTAATCCCGAGAACACAAAAATTTTTTTCATGTTCGCAAGCATAACCGCCGCACGGGGCGTTGCGAAAGTTTTTTTAGCCTCGAAGCGGCAAAGTCGAATACGGATTTATTTCGGATTCAGTCTCGGCGACCAATGCGATTTGAAATTTTCCGGGGAAACGCCTGCGCCGCACTCCATAATTCAGTTTCCCGAAGGCGAAACGACGATGTTCGGTTTGTAGTTGCGCAGGAAACGGAGAAACACCCACGCCGTAACGAGCACCGCCGCCAAGTCCGCCACGGGCAAACTCATCCACACGCCCGTTTGCCCGAAAAAGTGCGGGAACACCAAAACCCCCGGCACGAGGAAAAGCATTTGCCGCGTTGTGGAAAGCGCCGCCGAGGTTTTCCCGTGTCCGATTGCCTGAAAGAAATTGTTAATTACAATTTGCCCGCCGACGAGCGGGAACGCCGCCACGCCGATGCGCATTCCCGCAATCGTAAATTCGATCATCGTTTCATTATCGGTAAACGCCCGCGCAATGGCGTAGGGGAAAATTTCACACGCCAAAAATCCGAGGGAAGTGATTACCGTTCCCGCCCAAAACGTCAGCTTAAACGCTTTTTTCACGCGATCAAACCGGCACGCGCCGTGATTGTAGCCGATAATCGGCTGTGCGCCCTGCGTCAGCCCGACCACCAACATCGCCACCAACATGAGAACACGCGACAAAATCCCGTTTGCCCCAACCGCCAAGTCTCCGCCGTTGAGCAAAAGTTGGTGGTTTATCACGACGGCGACTGCGCAGGCGCAAGTATTAAGCAGGCTCGGCGCCATGCCGATAGAAATCACCGGGCGCACCGTTTCCGCCCGCGGACGAAAAATCCCGCGCACAAAATGCACGGTGCTTTTTTTCCGGCAAAAATGCGCGATGACAAACACCATTCCGGAAAGCTGCGCCGCCAACGTTGCCAGCGCCGCTCCCGTGATGCCCCACCCGAAAATTTTAATAAACAGCGGCGCCAAAATAATGTTTACGCCGACGGACAGGCAAAGCGCCCCGAGCGCCTGATTCGGGTAGCCCGTCGAACGCATGATGTGATTCAAATTGAAAAACGTATACGTCACGGGAGCGCTCAACTGCATAATCAGCATGAAGCGATACGCATACGGAAGCGTTTGTTCGCTTGCGCCGAACAGTTGCAAAACCGGTTCCAGAAAAAACGCCGAAACTCCGCCGAAAACAACGCCGACAATAAGCCCGAGGATAAACACGTTCCCGAAAGCACGCGCCGCTCCCGCATCATTTTTTTCGCCCAACCGAATCGAACAGAGTGCCGCGCCGCCGACACCGAGAAGCGTCCCGACCGCTGCCGAAAGGTTCATCACCGGAAACGAAATCGCCAACGCCGCCAACGCGTATTCGCCGACCCATTGCCCGATAAAAATGCTGTCTACGACATTGTAGAGCGAAAACACAATCATGCCCGCAATCGCCGGAATCGCATATTTCAACAAAAGCCGACCTACAGGCTCCGTTTCGAGGCTAAGCATCGTATTTGAACGCATACCCGCCTCTTGTAAAACTCCCGCTTCGTAAAAACAACATAAAAAAATTTAAATTTTTGAAATGGAATACACGCACAATATTTGTCGGAACGGTGCTTTTCCGGATAAAAAGAAACGTTCCCGTAAGATGACTTACGGGAACGCTCTCTAAACTTTTTAAGCCCTGACTTTAAGATTTCTTCACACGACGACGGCGAGAAGCAACAAGCGCCAAGGAACCCGCACCCGCCAAAAGCCCGAACGCCGACGGCTCAGGAACAGCAGAAATCGCAATCAACCCAATGTCAAAAGTGGGAACGGAGGGAGCTCCGGATGATACGGCATTGAAAGACAATGCAAGCTGAGAATTGCTTCCTGCCGTAAATGAATATTTGACAAAATACTGATTATTTTGCCCAGACAACGTTATCGATTTTTCTCCTTTCGTAAATTCGGTTCCCGACAAAAGACCGTAATAACACACAACACCTGAAATTCCACTACTCAGATCTGAAATTTGCAAATTAGGATTCGATGCTCCCTGCCCTGTTTTAATCCAAAACCCAACTTCATACTCCTGACCGGAAGTGAATCCCTGAAATCTCACCTGAGGTCCGCCACCAGTTCCACTCCCGTAAGAATAAAGTCCATTTTTTATTCCTGAAAAATCAGTTTTTGAAGATTTGTTTGTCGTTTCTAAAAAGGCTTTTGCAACATTTCCCTGTTCATTCCAAGAATCCTCATTAAGCCTCGCAGGAAAAGACACGTTAAGGTTTGATGACTGATTTTGAAATGTAACCTTAACACTTGTTCCCGTCCCACTCCACGTGTTTGTTCCTTGAGGTTGAGTATTTGTTAAATTCACCTTTTGCCCACCTGAAATGGAATCGTTCCCGAAAACAAATATATCCGTTACGTTTTGAGCGTTAGAGAGAGCGGCTCCTGCCATGAGAAGAGTTCCGCCCAGTAGTAATGCTATTTTTTTCATGCGTTTTTTTGTGTTTGTGTGTTTTTTAAAAAGGAATGAAAACGAAGCGAAGGAGAAGAGACTACCTTTTTGGTTTCATTTGTTTCGGAAGAACGCTGAAGAAAAAGATCCGGCGAGTCAACATATTTTCTACCAAATCAGTATATTTTATTTTTGCCACAAATTAAACGCCCCATCCCACGAAACGCTCCGATTGCCGCAAGACGGGAAAGGTAAACAAAACGGCGTTCCCGTGCTTTATTCTGCGGGAACGCCGTTCTAAAAAAAAAAAACGGAAACTATTTACGCAATCGGCGTTACGCCTTTCTTGAGAATGATATTTCCGTATTTGGCGGTTTCGCCGGAAATGACGACCGCGTAGGCTTTTTTCGCACGTTCGTAAAACGCGTAGCGTTCGACGCGTTCGATTTGACCGTCGTAGCCGAGTGCCTTGCGGTATTTGGCTTCGACAGCGGGATCGAGCGTGTCGCCGGGAACGGCTTCCATCATGATCACGGGAACGGCATAAGCATCGAGTTCAAAGAGCGGAATAATTCCCGCGAGAAGCGCGTCCGCGCCGAGTCCGTCGGCTCGCACGACCTTTTCGTTAAACGTATGCGCGGGGAAATGCGCATCGGAAATGACGATTTCGTCGCCGTGTCCCATTTCGGCGAGAATTTTCAGCAAATCGGGGCTGATAACCGGAGAAATACCTTTGAGCATATTTTTTATAATGAATAATTAATAGTGAATAGTGAATCATTCAGTCTTTATGTTTTTGCCAAAGGCAAAAACTAAACACAGCGTTATTCACTATTCGTTATTCGTTGTTCGTTAATTCTTATTTTCCCGCTTTCCCCATTTTGTAACCGGCGTAAGTGTCCATGTTGTAAAGCGGTTGCCCTTCGGGAACGGCGTAGCCGATGCTTTTACGGATGGCGAGAAAATCCTTCACGCCTTCTTCGCCGACCTGATTGAGCGGAGCCTTGTGCGCGTCCGCAAGCAGAACCATGCGACTGTAAGCATCGGCGTTTTCCATAAACCAATACGCTTCTTCAACGTGGCGCGCTCCCGTGATAACACCGTGGTTTTCCATGAAAACGACGGTGGATTGCTTCGCGGCTTCGGCGACGGCGGCGGCAGTTTCCGGAGAACCCGGCGTGCCATAAGGCGCGAGCGCAATGTGCCCGAGGAAAATGTCCGCTTCCGGATTGATGCCCGACGGTGGGACGATTCCGGCAAACAAAAACGCGTTGCAGTGCGGCGGATGCGCGTGAATACAAGCGTTCACGCCGACGGACTTCATCATCGCGATGTGCGTTTTAACTTCGCTGGTAGACGGACGAATCCCGGCTTTCTGCCGCCCTTCCATATCGACCATGCAAATGTCCTCCGGCGTCATAAAGCCTTTGGAAATCAGCGTCGGAGAGCAAAGGAGCAAATTTTTCGCAACGCGAACGGAAATGTTTCCGCCGTTCCCGTCAACGTATTCGCGCGCCCAGAGGCGACGACCGATGTCGCACATGCGCTCTTTGATGACGCGAATTTCGGGAGAATTAAAAAACGCTTCCACTTCTTCGCGGGAACGCGGATCGTAATTTTCCCACGGGAAAATGAAGTTGGGAAGTTCAGGTTTGATGGACCAATCGTCTGACATTTTTTTTGAGGAATTAATTGTTGAAAAGAAAAACTTCATGTAACGAATAATGAATAATTCAGGATAAAGATTTTTGCTTTCAGCAAAAATTTTGGAGCCTGCGTTATTTCCTATTCATTATTAACTGTTCACTAATAAGCGATAGCTTGCCGCATTTTCGCCGGGCAAATACGTTTCGTATTCGATTCCGAAAGCTTCGCGCGCGGCTTCCGGCGACGGGAACGCGCCCGCGCCCGCAAACGCAAACATCGATGCACCGAGCACCGTGCTTTCCGAAACTTTGGAAACTTTTACGGGAATCCCGAGAACGTCCGCGCGAATCTGCGTCCAAACTTTGTTGCGCGCTCCGCCGCCGACAAGCACAAGGCTTTCGCTTTTGAAACCGCCGACGGATTCGAGCCGCGCAAGACGCGATTTCAGGCGATACGTGAGCGCTTCCATCGCGGCGCGGTAAATGTGCGCGCGCGTGCGTCCGAGAACGAGTCCGCAAATCGCGCCCTTCTCCGTTCCCGAAGGCAGAAAATCCGGTTTGAGCGTAACGCCGTTGCTTCCCGGCGGAAGCGCGGCGGCTTCGGCGTCCATCGTGTCGTAGGATTCGCCCGCGTAGCAAAGGCTTTTAACCCATTCGATAATGCCGGAGCCGATCCACTGCAAGCCGGGATTGCGGAGCGCAGAATCTCCGTCGAGCTCTGCAGTCGCGCCGTCTTTATAGTCTTCCGGAGAAAGTTTTGCCTGCTCAGAGCGCACCATGAGAATTTCCCACGTTCCCGAAGAAAGCACGGGCTGATTTTTTTCCGCGCCGGAGCCGAAAACGGCAAACTGCGTGTCGTGCCCGGTCGAAACCACGGGAACGCCGGCAATCGGCAAGTCCAATTTTTGTGCGGCGGTTTCGGTAACGGTTCCGATAATTTTTCCCGCATCAACGATTTTCGGGAAAAGGGATTTTTCCAATCCGAGCGCGCCGAGAATTTCATCTGAAAACTCGCCACTCGCCAAATCCGTAAGTTGCGACGTTCCCGCCATCGTGCGGTCCGTCGCCATCACGCCCGTCAGGCGATACGCGAGAATATTGGAAATGAAAAGCCACGCGGCGGCTTTTTCTAAAAGTTCCGGGCGGTTTTCCTTGAGCCAGATCAGCTTGTAAATCGTGTTAAACGCAAACGCACCGACACCGGAAATGCGATTGAGTTCTTCTTGCGAAATATATTTCCCGACGCTTGCCATCACGTCCGCCGTGCGCGGACATTTCCAGGAAATGACGGGGTAAAGCAGTTCGCCCTGCGCGTCGACGAGCGCGCCGTCCACGCCAAAAGTCGTAATCGTAACCGCCTTAATTTCGCCGGCGGGAACGCCTTCGAGAGCCTTGCGCGCACACTCGGCGAGTTGCGCCAAAATGCGGTCGGCATCCCAATGGTGAAACTCCGCGTTTTCGGGCGCGGGAACGGTCGCATTCGGCTGAGAAGCCTTTCCGACAATCGTTCCCGTTTCGTCAACAAGCATCGCGCGCACATTCGTTGCGCCGCAATCTAAACACAGGACAAACATTGAAGGAATGAGAAATTAAAAATTAGAAATGAGGGAAATTTAATGAATAGTGAATAATGAATAGTGAACAACGCCGTGTTCAAAGTTTTTGCCAAAGGCAAAAACCATCGCACTAAATTATTCGTTATTCACTATTCACTATTCACTATTCATTAATCTTAGTATTTTCCGTAAATCGGGCCGAAGTTCGCGCAAGCGCGGAAGTCGGCACTTTCCGGACACGCCGTACCGAAGAGATTCCACGCCGCCGGGCGGTAGATTTTGTCTTCGGGAACGTTGTGCGCGTAAACCGGAATGCGGAGCATCGAAGCGAGCGTGATAATGTCCGCGCCGATGTGCCCGTAAGTCCACGCGCCGTGATTTGCGCCCATGTTTGCCATGACGGAATAAACGTCCGTGAACGCGCCCTTGCCGGTGAGAATCGGCGCGAACCAAGTCGTCGGCCATCCCGGGTCGGTGCGTTCGTCGAGAATCTTGTTCACGTTTTCCGGAAGCGTGCAGGTGTAGCCTTCGGCGATAACGAGAACCGGGCCTTGCCCTTTGACGAGGTTCATGCGAATCATCGTCACGGGAACGTCGCCCTTGGAAACGAAGTGGAGCGAGTAGCCTCCGCCGCGGAAGTATTCGCGGTTTGCCGGGCACCATTCAGCTGCCGCCATCATCGCATCGATGTCCTGCCAGGTCGTTTCGCCGGTCTTTTTCATGATCGGCTTACCGTCCACGCCGGTTGCCTGCATGTTGCCGTCGAGTGCGGTCGAGCCGGAGTTGATGAGGTGCATGATCCCGTTTTTCGCGTAGCCTTCCATCGTGTAGCCGGAAACGCGTTTGACGGCTTCGGGCGACCAGTAGGTGCGAATGTCGGAGAAGCATGCCGCGCGCCCCGTGAGCTGGTGGAGGAGAAGCATGCAAACGCCGTTCATGGCGTCGTTTTCCGTGGCAAACGGGATCGCTTCGCGCGGTCCGTTCCAGTCAAACGTGCTGTTCAAAAGCGATTCCGCCATGTCGCCGTTCGGGTAGTAATCCGTCCAGTGGCGCTGACCTTGGAACCCGCCGCAAATGGCGTTGAAGCCGAGACCTTCTTCTTCGCGGTCGATTGTTTTCAGATACGGGTTCCCGTGCATCATGTCGCGGAAGATAATCGTCATGAGAATCGATTCGCGGAGCGTGCGTTCCTTTTCTTCCGGGGAAAGAACGAGGTCGGGGCGATTGCGGTCCGGGCCGATTTTGACGTATTTTTTCGCCCATTCCATGGCGAGCTCGAATTCTTTTTTGTCGTAAATTTCGAGGTCCATGCGGCGGCGCACTTCCGTCATGTCAACGGGTTGGACACGCATGCCGAGGTAGCTTTCCCAGAACGAGTGGTCGAGAATCGATCCCGCGATACCCATCGAGCAACCGCCGATGGAGAGGTAGCCCTTCCCGCGGAGCGTAGCGACCGTCAAACCGGCGCGGGCGAAGCGGAGAATTTTTTCCGCGACATCTTCCGGAATCGAAGTGTCGTTCGCGTCCTGCACGTCGTGTCCGTAAATCGAGAACGCGGGAACGCCTTTTTGCGCGTAGCCGGCGAGCGCGGCGGCGAGGTAAACGGCGCCCGGACGCTCCGTTCCGTTGAAGCCCCAAATCGCCTTCGGGAGCGTCGCGTCCGTTTCAAACGTTTCCGTGATGTAGCACCAGCACGGCGTAACGGTGAGCGAGCATCCGACGTTGTTTTCGCGGAACTTCTGGTTCGCGGCGGCGGCTTCTGCGGGACCGCCGATCGTCGTGTCGGCGATAATGCATTTAACCGGCTGCCCGTTCGCGTGCGTGATGTTCGCTTCAATGAGCGCGGCGGCGGCTTTCGCCATGTTCATGGTTTGGTCTTCGAGCGATTCGCGAACGCCGAGGCGGCGGCCGTCAATCGTCGGACGAATTCCGATAGTGGGTAATGTGTCGTATTTCATAATTTTATAGAAAAGGGTTATAGGTGATAGCTGAGAGCTTAGAGGTAAGTGCTTCTAATTTCTCATTGCGCAAAACGCAGGTAATACCTCTAAGCACTCAGCCCTCATCTCTCATCTTTTTTAAGCTTTTTTCTTTCGGAAAATCAGGCTGTAAGCAAGAACGACCGCGAAGCAAATCGCGGGAACGACAAACGAGGCGCGAACGGCGGCGGAAGAGGTGCCGAGGTTCGTGTCCCAAGTATTGTCAAAGCCCGGAAGCAGAGAAATCCACGCGGAATCCGCGTTCCCGAGCACGCCCGCCATCCACGGCGTAATCAGTGCTCCGCCGAGAATCGCCATGATGAGCCCTGCCGCGCCGAGCTTGACGATTTTTTCGTCCAATCCGCCGAGCGCGATCCCGTAAATCGTCGGGAACATCAGCGACATACAGCCGGACATCGCAATCAGGCAAAGCACGTTTGCCGAGAAATCCAAGCCGCCGATCGTGAACAGCACCGTCGAGGGCAAATACATTACGCCCGCACAGCACGCGATCGCCGCCGTTGCGAAAATCGCCATCATCGCCGCCGGATTGAACATTTTCATGAAGTAAGTCGCGACCCAGCGACACGCGATAAAGAGCACGAGCGAAATCAGATAATAGCTCGCCGCTTCCGCCGGCGTTACGCCGAGTTCCTTACAGCAGTAAACGTTCAGATACGTCCACGCGGCAATTTGCACGCCGACGTAGAAGAACTGCGCAATCACGCCGCACCAGTAGCGCGGTTTCGCCAAGAGCGCGAGCAGCATCGCGCGATAATTCGGCACGAGGCAAATATAGACAATCGGACCGAGCGTGCCGCAGAGCACCCACGCCACCTTATTCATTTCCGGGAAGAGGAAATAAAGCACCGTCAGCGGAACAACGCTGAAAAGCGCCGCAATGAAAACGCGCATTCCGCCGCCCCGCGTTCCCGCGACGGGAACGTCGCCGCCTTCGACCGCTACCGGCTTTTTGTCTTCTTTCAAAAACAGGAAAAAGAGCCAAATCAGGAACGCGATCCCGCAAAGCCCGACATACGGCGCGCAAACCCAAAACAATTCGTGGTGGACGATTTCCTTGAGCTGCTCCGCCGGCATCAGCGCGCGTTCGTCCGCCGTTGCCGGATTCAGATTCGACAAAATAAGCTGTTGTGCAAGCAAAATCCCCGCAATCGAACCGACCGGGTTAAAAGCCTGAGCGAAGTTCAAACGGCGCACCGCCGTTTCCTGCGGACCCATCGAAAGCACGTAAGGATTACAAGTCGTTTCCAAAAGCGAACAGCCGCCGGCAACTACGAAAATCGCGACAAAATAAATGTCGAAACTCTGCGCGATACACGCGGGAATATACATCAACGCGCCGAGGATATAAACGCCGAGCCCGATGAGAACGCCCTTTTTGTAGGAAAATTCCTCAATCAGAATCGAGGCGAAAATCGCCAGCACGGCATACGCCCCGTAAAAGGCGACTTGCACGAGCGCCGACTTTTCCTGCGGAATGGAAAAGATGTTTTTAAATGCCGGAACAAGATTGTCCGTCATGTTGTTAAGCAAGCCCCACAGCGCAAAGCAGGAGACGAGCATGATAAACGGCACAAGAAACTTCTTGGGCACAACAGGGGAGGTATTCGGGGTTTCCACAATCGCGAAATTTTGCCCCGCCGACACAAAGAACGCAAAGTTTTTTTAACCACAGAACACACCGAAAACACGGAATTACTTTTTTTTGTTTATCCACTAATTCTCACAAATTCCACGGATTTTGTCATGGAGTCCAGCCGTCTCGGCTGTCCTCTTTCTTTTGTCCTCACAGGACGGATTTTTGTTTGTTCGTTGCCCCAAGGCGTCGTTCGCTTCGCGAACTTGCCGTTGGGCTATAATCCGAACGGTTTTCAGCCGTTTTTTTTTTGTTTAAGTAAAAACACGCGCTGCCGCGACGTTTGAAAAACGCGGGAACACAAAATCTCCCACGGAGACACAAAGACACGAACCCGACCATAATAAAAAACGTTCCCGCGACGAATCACGGGAACGCCAATCTATGAATCAATATATTACTGAAATTATCTGCGGCGGCGGCGCGATACGACAAGCGCAATCGCACCCATGCCCGCGAGCAACCCGAACGCCGACGGCTCGGGAACGGAAGGAGCATACGCTTTTTGAGCATCGAACGACATTTCGGAAATTTCGGCAAATGTCACATAGGCACTGCCAATATCACCGACAAGAAGAGAATTCTTATAACTCGAAACAACATCACTCCTTACAAGCCCGCTCAAAGCCTCGCCTATCAACTGATCATTCAACCAAACGTAAAATCCGCTCGCGGCTCCTGTTTCGGTCTCGCCAATCCAGTCCACCCTAAACGAATTTGTCGACTGCGTGAAAAATTTGTCTTTGTATGCGTCGTTGCTTTGCCCGTAAAGCAGATTTGCCGCAGCTGTTCCGCCCCAATAAACGCCGCTTTCTCCGATATACAGAGCGCCGACCTCGTCAAGTCCGTTCCCGAGTAATATTCCGAGAAAATTAGTCGCAGAATGCGAATCGGGACTAACAGCGTTCATTTTTACATCAATAGAAAACGTAAATTCATGAGTTTTCCCGGAATCTGCCCCCCCATGTTAGCTGTATATTGCTCCCCGCCGTATCTGAGGTCGTGTTAATTTCAATATTCCCCTGCGTATTGACGGTCCAGAACGAAGAAGAATTTTCCATTACCCTCGTCGTCTCTCCGCTTTTAACCGAAACTTTCACTCCTGCGTTCCCGTTCTTCGTAAAACTCGTTTGCGAAGCCAGAGAAATCGCCGCACGACGCTCCAAGCCGACCGTCCGTTGCGCAATACCGAATGCGCGAGCAATATTCCCGGCGAGCAACAATTCCCCCTGCGCTTTCGGATGAAGACTGTCATATGTATGAACGCCGTTTGTCGGATCAAATCCTGCCGTTATATCCGCATAGGTGACCGTTGATTTTTCAGTTCCCCATGTCTTCACAGCCTCCTTTAACAGACTATTGTATGCAAGAACCGTCGCCCAAGGACTTTCGTTTGTCTCGCAGTGCGTCCAACTCGTTTGTGAACTCGGCAAAAGTGAAAAAACATAAACATTTATGTTCTCGTTTTTTGACTGAAGTGTTTCAACAATCGCCTTTTGATTTGCTAAAAGATTGGAAAAATAGCTATTTGAATTTCCACGGGAAAGGTCATTAATCCCGATCAAAACCGTCGCGACATCCGGCACTTCATCATAACCGTCAATCCATGTCGCAAGTCCTCCGGTATTTTGTCCCGTATTAGGGCGATTCCCTTGCGATTCCCCGCTGACAATCCAAGCGGCATCCCAGCCAAAATGCCCCTCGCTCGTGTTATTAAACGTTTTCCCCAAATAACTCGGAGCCAAGCTTGATGTCGAACTCCCGCTAGTGAAGATGTTCATCGAACCTTGAGGATTGTAAGAAATTCCTGCGTCGACAAAATGCTTCCAAAGCGAATAACGGTAAGAAACAGCATTCGTTCCGTCCGCTTGCGTGATGGAATCGCCGACAAAGGCGATGTTGCCGAAATCAATTTCGGCAAACGCGGGAACGGAAATAACGGAAAGCGCAGAGGCGAAACAGAGGGGAGAAAATCGGGGTAGTTTCATGGCGACGATTTTAGTAACAATTTGGAAAATCAAAAGAATAAAAATCCCGGAATCGCACTTTCGCACAATTCCGGGATTTTTTTACCGCTTAGCGGGAACGACGGCGGCGCGAAGCCACGAGCGCAAGCGCACCAAGACCCGCCAACAACCCAAACGCCGACGGCTCCGGAATCAAGGATACCGACGTCGCCATCGCGCTTGCAGCGCCTTCTGCATCCGTGGGGGCGTTGTCTGCTGTGTAGGTATCAACATTCCAAACCACGATGTTGTTTAATGCAGAAACGGCAAGCTCGCTCAAGTTGATTGCCGAGACGTTTCCAGTTGTGTCGAGCTTTGCTTTCAGACCGCTACTGCTCCAAAAGGTGGAGTCGTCTTCCCAAATACGCGTTCCTTTATCTCCGAGGCTGATCACAACTGTGATATTCCCGGTAGAGTCGGAGGAAACACCATGTCCGGAAGTAAAGTAAGCATAATTAGTTGTACCATTTGAATGAAGAACCCATGTTCCGGTAAACATTCCGGACGAGGAGAGCCCCAAGCCCCAATCAGCACTATCTCCATCAAGCTCGACCAACGGCTGAGCACTAGAAGCGAGCCCAGCGGCAAGCAAGGCGGCATCAAACGTCATAGCAATCGTTGAAACGGTTCTGGTATTATTAAAGCTAGTCCAATTTCCATCCGTGACGGAGAGCGTTCCGTTAGAATACGTGATGTTTTCGGCAGACGGTGTAAGAACTCCGTCAACCAAAGAGAGATAGCCGACGGCGTTATCCAGCGTAAGCGACTCTGCATTTGCGAAAGCGCTACCTGCGGCGAGGAGCGCGGCGATTGTGATATATTTTTTCATAATGATTAAGTTTGATTGTGGGTTTTAATATTTCGTGGTTAAAAACGAGGATAAAAGCGGCGTTCCCGCCGATTTGTCCCAATTATCGATGTCGATTCTCGCAAAAAAAAAAACATGCTTTGCAAGCTCTTTTTGAAAATAAAACAGACAAAGACATCCAACGAAACGTGCGGTGGCGGAACCACAAAAAAACTCGCGCAAAAACGCGAAAACGCAAAAGTTTTTGAAAGATTTTTAAATAAAAGCTCTGTGCCTCTGCGGCTCTGTGAGAACCTCTTAAAAAAACTTCGCGGTTTAGCGGCTTCGCGCGAAAAAAACGTTCCCGCGAGGAAAATCCCCACGGGAACGCGCTCTAAGTTTTAAGCGCTCTTATCGCCGACGGCGGCGCGATGCCACGAGCGCAAGCGCACCCACGCCCGCAATCAACCCGAACGCCGACGGCTCCGGAATCGCGATCCCGCTCGAAATAAATGCCAGCGTATCCGACCTCATATTTCCGAGAAATGCCACATCGCCAAGGTATTTTTTCGTGTCGTATTTTTCATAAAAAATGCCTTCTCTGTAAGGTCCCAGAAGACATAAATTTTCGCCGCGCTGCGCAACCCGCACCCGCAACATTTTATCAAACGCGTCTTCAAAGCTCGACCCGCTGGAATCACACAGCCAAAGCGACGTTATCAACTCCGTTTCAGGATCAAAAGACGCGCCGTAAACCGTGAGCGCGTGGCGATCATTCGGAATCGTAATTGTCATCGCGTAGCCTTGGTTCAGCGCATAATAAACCGCGCGGCTGATATCCGTCGTGTAATTCAAATCTCCGAGATTATGCGTATTGTAACGCCACGCCATTTGGTCAACTTCGCTTTCCGTATAGCGATCGGTGTAATATCCGCCGAACTCCCGCCAATTATCGATCGGATACCAACCGCCCATCGCCATTGCGGAATAATGCCCGAGCCACCAGCGATAAAGCGTATCGGATTGCCCGGAGGACTGCTCCGCATAAACCCGAAGAAACGTATCATAAACCTGCGTTCCCGTCGGTGCCGCTTTCGAAGGCGTTCCCGCGTGATGATTCTGCCAATGCGCCACAACATTGCTCCCGGACGCCGCCCAGCAAGTAGGGTTCCAGCCTTGGTCGATATTGTAATAAGTGCTCGAATCCGCCGGATTTACCCCTTTCGCAAAAAGCGTAAAATCCGCTGCAGGAAGCGTTCCCGCCGCGCCGAACAGGACAACGAGAACCGGTGCATGTATTTTTTTCATTGTGTTTTTCATGTGTGTTTTTATTTGAAAAAAAATATCCGCCGCACAGATTAATCAACGTTCCCGAATATCTCTTTTCACGGGAACGCAAATTCGGATATTCCGCTCAAATCTCTCGGCTTTGCCGGTGTCGTCTACCGCCGGCAAACACCAACACGCCCAAGCCCGCAAGCAAGGCGAACGCCGACGGCTCGGGAATAGGAACACCGGAATAAACAAAATCCAACGTCTCAGTCTCCGTATTTCCCAAAAAATAAATATTGTCAAGATATCGCCCGTTATCTACACCGACAAAATCGTTTTCTTCCGCATAATAACCGACAACGCATAGCTTATTTCCAACTTGATTTACTCTCGCGCGGCTCATGCTCTCTTTCTTAAATATAACTTCGCCGGAATCACAAAGATACAGAGAGGTTACTAATTCCGTTTCCGGATCAAACGTTGCCCCATAAACCGTAAACGCATGCCTAAGATTCGGAACCCCTATCGCAAACGAATATCCGTTTTGAAGCGCATAGTAAATCGCCCTGCTTGCATGACGTGCACTATAGTCAGAATTTCCGGTGTAATGAAGCCACGCCATGTCCTGAATTTCGCTCCACGAATATATGTCTTCATAATACCCGCCTATTCCCAACGACTCCCAATTCTCCTTGAGAGTCCCGTTAAACGAAGTCGGAGGATAATACCCCAACCACCATTGGTAAAAATAATGCGAATTTCCACCGGCAGGTGTCGAAAACAAATCTAAAAAAGACTCATAAACCTTCGTCCCGGTCGGTGTTCCCTCCGGAAGATTTTCGACATGGTGATCCTGCCAATGCGCCACGACGTTACTTCCCGCAGCCGCCCAGCACGTCGGATACGGCCACTGATCGGCATTATAATACGTCGAAATATCGTTCGGGTTCACGCCGGCGGCGAAAAGCGTAAATTCGGCGGCAACGGCAAAAGGAGTTGCCGAAAGGGATAAAGCCAACAGGGAAAGCGTTTTTCGGGTGTTCATCGTTTTTTTTTTTCCTTTTGTATATAGCGATTTCGTATTAAAGCAGAGTCCGTTAATGAGAAGTTTTTCGTCGTCGACGCGAAATAACAACCAAGAGCGTTCCCGCGCCCGCGAGCAAGGCGAACGCCGACGGCTCCGGAATATACGCCGAATACATCATAACCGAAGACGTTATACTCCCGTAGCGATACACATCTACCCAGTAATTATCCATCACGACCCCGCTTTTGCCGTTCGTAGGTTCAACAATGGAAAAAGATTTCAGCCCGTCGTAGCGGTCGTCAGAATCCGTAATAAATATTTTACTGACGAGCTTGGTTTCCTCGTCATACTCACAACCCCAGAGCGTAATGGAATGCCCCGTCGAGCTAACCAAAGCATCCGTCTGATGCACACTCAGCATCGCCGCGCCTTGGGAAAGCTGATTGATTATCGTTTTCGAAAAACTTTCGATGGAATAAAGCGGTTCGTTCTCGTAATAACTGCCGGACATATTGTTCAAAAACGCTTTTTTTGTCTTCCAGACGCCCCAGTCCCCGACAATCCCGTCAAGCGGTCCCCATGCGGCGTTCCCGCCGCCCACCCCGTCAAGATGCTTCAAATAGCCTCCGCTATTTTTGATCTCCAGTTCTTCCGGTGCGCTCCCGGACGAAAACTTTCCGGTAAAATACCAATTAACCCCGGCTGCATTATCATAGCCTAAATTTGCCCAGTTCGTTTTGAACGCTTGGAAAATATCTGCGGGCTTCTGCGCGGGAACGCCGGACAAATCCCCGCCGCCGCGCCGATACGTATCAAGCCACCACGCAATAACATTCGAAGCTGTCGCCGCCCAACAAAGCCCCGAATCTTCCGAATTAAACGCTTTATTTGTATCATACCAGCCCGATGTTTCCGAAACGCCGGGCGCAAACAACGTCTTCGATGCAGAAAACGCAAGCGACGGAAAAAATCCGGAGACGGCACAGAGTAAAAAAAGCTTCTTTTTCATAGGTTTAACTACGGATTTGGTTCGGTCTCCTATAAGACGAAGAACCGCCTACACTGTCAATCCACAAAACAAAACTACACCGATAGAGTATATTTTAAAACGCCCCCATAAATTTATTGAGAAAAACGTAACCGCTGGCGGTCGCTCTCGCCCGTTCCCGCCGGCGGCGAAAATGAAATCTTTGCAAACGAAAAACGGTCGGCGCGGTAAAAAAACTCTGTGTTTCTCTGTGTTAAAAAAATAATTCCGTGTTTTCCGTACATTCCGTGGTTCAAAAAAATCCGAATTTCGGCATTTTTGACTTTCTCGGAACCGCACTTTTACCTACTTTTTGTGTAGTCAATAAACCGCCCCTCTTATCCCGCTTTATGTCGACGCCTCCGAACTCCCGCCGCGCCGCATTTTCCGTTTTTGCCGTGTTGCTACTCCTCGGGCTTGCCGCCGCCTGTGCGTTTTCGCTTTCCGCGCAAAGCCTCCGCCACGCCAAGAAGAACGAGACCCGAGCTGCAATCCATGCCGCCCGATCCGCCGCGCTCGCGGGAACGCGCATTGCGCTCGGCGAACTCCAAGCCCTCACGGGAACGGACGCCTGTGCCACCGCACCGATTTTTTCCGCCGATTCCGACACCGCCCCGCTCCTCGGCGCGTGGAATCGTTCCCGCCGAGAAAAAGGGCTTTCGGAATGGACGCCGTTAGTTTCCAATCGCGGCGTTTTTTCAAAAGAGCAAAGTTGCCGGATTTCGGACAGAAGCAAAATGTCCGCTCCGGCAAAAATCCCGTGGGAAACGCTCGGTGAAAATGCCCGATTCGCCTACTTTATCATCGATGAATCCCAGCGAGCGTCCATCGCCAAACGGGAACGCGACAGCCACCTGCTCGCCTTCCGCAATGATTCCGCACTCCTGCAACGCCTCCGCCAGCAAATTTCCCGCCGCGCCCGCCTCGAAACATTTTTTGAAAATCACAATCCGGACGCGCCCGAGTTTCGCGAAAAAATCGCCGCCGCGCCCTGCGAACGCATTTTTCTGGACGCGTTTCGCGAAAGTCTTCCGAAAAAACACCGTTCCGCTGCCAAAGACGCACTCACCTTCGACGCGCGCGCCGTTCCCGCCGACTGGCAACGCCGGCAACTGAAAATCGATTTGTCCGACCCGAAAAATTTTTCCGAACTCTCCGATTTTTTCCCCGAAAACACGCTGAAAAATTTGCTCGGCACCGTCGAAATTCCGCTTGCGGGAACGCCCGTCGCAACCGTGCCTCCCGCACCCGAAGGCACATTCGGAGCGTTTTCTCACCCGTTTCCGCTTCTTACGGAACTGAAAGTCCACCTCGGGTTTTTCAATCCGCGAACGGACGGTCAGCACCGCGCGCGTTTCCACGTTACTGCGCGATTCTGGAATCCCTACGCGTTCCCGCTTCTTGCACACGGCGACGGGCGACTCGGCTTGTTTGACGCTAAAAATCTTCCGCTGATTCGTATCGAAAACCAGAATACGGGCGGCGAAGTTTTGTTTTCTCCGACGGATTTTCCCGTCGGGCAATTCGGGCTCGTGCGCCAAACGCCTTCGGACAAAACCTGCAACGCATACTGCCGGATTTTCGATGCGAGTGAGCAGGGATTTCGCGGGAACGCTGCAGGTCTGCATGCCGGGGAAGTTTTTCTCGCCAGATTTCCCGATCCGCAAGGGCAAGCTGTCGGTCTCGCGCGCAATCTCGGCGGGACTTCCTGGAAATACCAGAAAAACCTTGCCCGCATTGACAAGCCGCCCTCCGGAGCCAAGCCCGGCGCATGGTTTCACCCGGCGCACATCATTCGCATCGAAAGTTTGCCGACCTTTTTCCCCGCCTCATTTCTGGTGCGCGGCGACGCGGGAACGCTGCGCCAGCAAACGGATCCGCGCGACTACGCCGAACCTGTTTTTGAGTTTCGCAACGTGCCGCTCCCGCCGTTTGAACTCGAAATTTCCGGTGAAGATTACAACCGCGCCAAAGCCGGCGACTACGATATTTCCCAAGCGCTTCTCGTCTGGAAAATCCGTCTGAAAGCGGAAGATTCCGCAGCGATGAATGCGCTTTTTTCTGCCATTGAACCGCGTCTCGGAATTTTTGATTTCAACGTTCCCGCCGTGCGCAATGCGTTTGAAATTTTTTCGCTCACGGGAGCGGCAGCCGAAAAAGAAGCCGAAATCGGCGGCGCTGCGGAATCCGCCGCGCGCAATCCTTCGCCCTTACGCGACCGGTTTCCGAATGAACACGCGACGCAATCGGACAACGCTTTTTCCTGCGTGCGCCTTTTTGATACGCCACACGCGCCTGCCCTTTCGGTCGGAGCGCTTCGCCACGCCGCATTCTCGGAACTTCCGCCCCGCTCGGGGTTCGGTTCTCCCGTTCCGGAAAATTTGAAAAGCGGAAAAATTTCACCCAACGCGATTTTCGACCGCGCGTATTTTTCCGCGGGAACGCATCCGCACCACGTTTTTGATGGAGAACACGCTTTGATTTCCGGTGCGTTTAACATCAATTCAGAAAATGCGGAAGCGTGGGCGGCTGTGCTCGGACACGACGTTCCCGCGTGGAAAAATCTCAAAATGTCGCACGGGAAACTGCACCCTGTCGGAACGGAGCGAAATTTCCGCCACGCGTTTTTCACGCTTCCGTTTTCCGCACAAATCCACCCGGCGGGACCGACGCGAAAAATTTACGCCGACGAAGAATTTTCCTCACTTTCGCAAACTTTGCGGGAACGCACATTCGCCGAACAGAATTTACGGGAAATTGCGCCGGAAGCGCTGGAAAATTTTGCCGAAACGCTCGCGCGGGAAATCCGGCTTCGCCGCAAGCGCGGGAACGCGCCGTTTCGTTCTCTGGAAGAATTTGCCGATTCCGGAATTTTGGAAAAAGCAATTCGCGAAAGCGGAATTAATTGTGTTGCGGGAACGGAAATTCCGGCGTGGGTTCCGGGGGCGATTTCTCCGGGCGCGCTGATGGAGTCGCTTGCGCCGACGGCGACACCGCGCGGCGATACGTTTACGATTTTATGCCGGGCGGAAATTTTTCACCCTTTTTCCGGAAAAATTCTCGGCTCGGCTTGTGCAGAAATGCGCGTTCAGCGAAAATCGGATTTTTTCGATCCCGCGCAAAACGCGGAAACGTCGTTTGACGAACAGAATTTTCTCAATCGCGCATTCGGGCGGCGTTACGAAATCACGGCGTTTCGCTGGATTCCGCACGACGAACTTTAAAACAGCGAAAGCTGAGACGGGTCGGGACGCGGAGCACGGGAAACTTTTGCCGTCGGGAAAACGCGGCGAGGCGCAGGTGCATCCTCCGCAACGGCGGCAACAGCCGGAGATTCCGCTTCGAGCTTTTTGCGAAACTCCTCGTTGGTTTGCTCCAAGTCGGCAAGAATTTCTTTCGCGCGCTCAATCACAGACAGCGGCAAGCCCGCGAGCCGCGCCACATGAATCCCATAAGAACGATCCGCCGCGCCCGGAACGACCGTGCGGACGAAAATAATTTCGTCGTTCCACTCGCGAACGGCGACGCAGTAGTTTTTCACGCGGGGCAATTCCTCGGCGATACGCGTCAGTTCGTGATAATGCGTGGCAAAAAGCGTGCGCGGGCCGCATTCGCCGTTCCCGTGAATGTATTCGGCAACAGACCACGCGATGGAAAGACCGTCGTAGGTTGAAGTGCCGCGCCCGATTTCGTCGAGCACGACGAGACTTCGCGGCGTGGCGTTGTTCAAAATATTTGCCGTTTCGTTCATTTCGACCATGAACGTGGAGTTCCCGCGGGAAAGCTCGTCGGACGCGCCGACGCGGCAGAAAATACGGTCGGCAATTCCGATACGCGCGGATTTTGCGGGAACCCAACATCCGATTTGTGCGAGCAGCGTAATGAGTGCGACTTGGCGGATATAAGTGGATTTCCCCGCCATGTTCGGTCCCGTGAGAATGTTTATCTGTGTTCCCGACGCGGAAAGATCCGTGCTGTTCGGCACGAAAGAGTGAGACATTCCCGGGCGGTGAAGCATTTGCTCGACGACGGGATGGCGCCCGTCCGTAATTTGCAAAACATCGGAGTTGTCCACTTCGGGTTTGCAATAATCCCATGTTTGGGCAAGTTGCGCCCACCCTGCGAAAACATCGAGCTCGGAAAGCGCTATGGCGGTTTCCGTCAGAGAAGCGGAATGGGCGAGAACTTTTTCGACGAGTCCGGCGTAAAGTTCCATTTCGCGCTGAGCGACAAGTTCGTCCGCCTGCAGGATTTCCTGTTCTTTCTGGCGCAGTTCCGACGTCGTGTAGCGCTCGGCATTAACAAGCGTTTGGCGCCGCACCCAAGTTTCCGGCACTTTCGACAGATTTGCTTTTGTTACTTCGATATAGTAGCCGAACGCTCCCGTGTAGCGCACGCGAAGGTTGCGAATATCGGTTTTTTCCTGCAATTGCCGCTCAAATTCCGTGAGCCAAACTTTGCTGTCGGAACGCAAGTTGCGCAAGCTGTCCAAACGGCTGTCGTAACCTTGCCGGATTACGCCTTCCAAATCCATCGGAAGATTTTCCGCAAGCGCCTCAACCAGCATCGCGTAAAGCTCTTCGTGCAAATCAATGCGTGCGTTGACGGCATCAAGCGGAGACGGAGAGATAATTTCCAGAGCTTGCTTGATTTCGGGAAGCTGCGCGAGAGATTCCCGAATCGCGCCAAGTTCCCGCGGAGACCGCAGACGATTTTGCAAACGTGTCAGCGTGCGGGAAATATCTTTGACATAAGCAAGCGCAACCAAAACGCGAGACATCACAACGTGACTCCGGAAAAAGGCTTCCACACATTCTTGGCGGTTGCGGATAACATTCACGTCACGCGACGGCGATGCCAGCCAGCGTTCGAGCAAACGGGCGCCCGACGCTGTATGCGTCCCGTCAATCGCCGCGAGCAGGGAACCTTCGCGCGTTCCCGCCGCTGAGCGAAACAGCTCCAAATTCCGCGTTCCCGCCGCATCGATAATCATTGCATCGTCGCTGCAAAGTTCGGAAATTTTTTTGATGTGCCCGGGTGTTTCGCAAAGCGTTTCAGAAACGTAATTGAGGAGCGCACCCGCGGCGCCGAGCGCAGCATTGTCTTCGCTGATTCCGAATCCGGCGAGACTGCTGACTTTGAGCACCTTGCAAACGGTTCCGTTTCCGATTTTCGTGTCGAACTGCCAATCCGGCGTGCGGGAAACAAGATTCCACTGCAAAAGGGAATCCAAATAACCCGGAGTTCTGCCCTGTTGCCAGGATTCGGGAACGAGGATTTCGCTCGGATTGAGCGTTTGTAAAAGAGAAAGTAGCGTGACGCGTTCCCGCGAAGTTGCGATACGAAACTCCGCCGTCGAAACGTCAAGCCACGCGGCGTGCAGTCCGTTTTTATTTTCGTCGATAGCGAGAATGTAGTTATTATGCTTCGCGTCGAGCTGCGTATCTTCGAGCGTCGTGCCCGGAGTGATAATGCGCACGAGCGCTCGATTGACGAGTTTTCCCGGCTTTGCGGGTTCCGTCTGCTCGCAAATTGCGATTTTTACGCCGGCGTTGAGCGCCTTTTGTAAATATGTTTGAAGTGCGTGGTAAGGCACGCCGGCAAGCGGCAAACCGGAACGCTTCGTCAGCGTAACGCCGAGGAGTTCTGCCCCGCGCTCCGCGTCCGCTCCGAACATTTCATAAAAATCCCCGACGCGAAAAAACAGCAGGGTGTTCGGCGGAAGTTTGTTCCGAAATTCCCAATATTGCTGGATCATCGGGGTTTTGTTCAAATCTGCGGACATGCGCCCGATTCTGTCATGAAGCCCTTTCCGTATAAAGCGGAAAATTCCCTCGCGGGAACGGGAGACTCTCTTTCCCGTATCAAATGCAAAACAAAAACGTTCCCGCAGGGAAATTCCCACGGGAACGTTTTTGACTTTCGGAGCGAAGCCCGAATTATTCTGCGGCAGGAGCCGGAACCTCTTCGGTCGGAATCGTGTCGTCGATAGCGCCGCCGAGCGTCGTAAGGCGCATATGGCGGTAAGCCGGGAGCCCCGTTCCGGACGGAATGAGATGCCCCATGATGACGTTTTCCTTGAAGCCGTCGAGGCGGTCTTTCTTGGAAAGCGTTGCGGCATCGGTGAGCACGCGCGGCGTTTCCTGGAAGGACGCGGCGGAGATGAAGGATTCCGTTTCGAGCGAAGCCTTCGTGATCCCGAGAAGCACGGGAACGTAGGTCGCAGGCATACCCCCCTTGTCTTCAATGAAGGCGTTTTCACGAACGATAATGGAGCGGTCGACCTTTTCGTCCCAGAGGTGCGAACCGTCGCCCGGGTCCGTGATTTTGACCTTGCGGAGCATGCGTGCAACGATGATTTCGATGTGCTTATCGTTAATCGTAACACCCTGAACACGGTAAACCTTCTGAATTTCTTCGATGAGGTGATCCTGAATTTCGGAAAGACCGAGAATTTCGAGGATTTCGTGCGGGTCGGGCGAACCTTCGGTGAGAAGCTGTCCCTTGCGGACGTAATCGCCTTCCTGAACGACGATGTGTTTTCCGTGCGGAATCAGGTGTTCAAAGGTCGTGCCGTCCGGAGCCGTAATGACCAAGCGTTTTTTACCGCGAAGCGTGTTCCCGTAGGAAACCGTTCCTTCGGTCTTTGCCATTTCCGCCGTATCTTTCGGACGACGAGCTTCGAAGAGCTCGGCGACGCGCGGAAGACCACCGGTAATGTCCTGCGTCTTGGAAGCGGAACGCGGCGTTTTCGCGAGAAGTGCGCCCGGGAGGATTTCGTCTCCTTCGGAAACGACGACCTGTGCGCCGGTCGGAATTGCGTGTTCGGCAACGCATTTGCCCTTGGCGTAAACGAGCACGGACGGATTGAGGTCGTCGCTGTGTTCGATAACAACGGTTTGAACCTGTCCGGTGGCTTCGTTCATTTCTGCAGAAACCGTAACGCCCGGGATCATATCGCGGAACTTCACCGTTCCCGCCTTTTCCGCAAGAATCGGAATATTGTGCGGATCCCACTTTGCGAGGAGTTCACCCGTTTTGATCGTTCCGCCGTCGAGAACGGAAAGGAACGTTCCGATCACGACTTCGTGTTCGTCGAGCACCTTGGACGGATCCTTTTCGTCGAGAATTTCGACGGAGCCCGTTTTGTTGAGCACGACGGCAATAGATTCGCCGACTTCAACGTAGCGCAAATTCTTGTAGCGAACGATCCCGCCGATGGGAACGCGGATTTCCGGATTTTTGAGAATCTGGTTCGCGATACCGCCGATGTGGAAGGTGCGCATCGTAAGCTGAGTGCCCGGTTCACCGATGGACTGAGCCGCGATGATACCGACGGACGTGCCGCGTTCGACGAGGCGTCCCGTGGACGGGTCAAGACCATACGCTTTCGCGGGAATGCTGTTCACTTTCATGTGCGTGAGCGGCGACATGACCTTGACGCGTTCAATACCGGAATCTTCGATCTTCTTGGCGACTTCCGTCGAAATCATTTCGCCGGAGCGGACAAAGATTTCGTCCGGATTCTGCGGATTGCGGATGTCATCGCTGGAGCAACGACCTTCAATGCGTTCGTAGAGACGAATGATTTCGTCTTCGCCGTCGCGAATTGCTTTTTTCCAAATACCGTCACGGTTGCCGTCGTCAACTTCGGAGACAATCACGTCCATCGCCACGTCGCAAAGTTTACGCGTCATGTAACCGGCGTCAGCCGTCTTAAGAGCCGTGTCTGCGAGACCTTTACGCGCACCGTGCGTCGAAATAAAGTATTCGCCGATGGTCAGACCGTCACGGAAGGACGAAAGAATCGGGCGTTCAATGATTTCGCCGTTCGGCTTCGCCATAAGACCGCGAGCGCCGCAAAGCTGACGCACCTGCTGTTTGTTACCGCGGGCCCCGGAATCCATCATAACGTAAACCGGATTGAGGATCCAACGACCTTTGTTGCGCGGGTCGGCGGCGGATTGCTTAATCGTGCGCGCGGGAACGGCGGAGGCTTCGAGCGTCTTAAAGACGGAGGAAGCAATTTCGTTGGTCGCCTTCGTCCAAATATTGACGGTTTTGTTGTAGCGTTCTCCGGCAGTGATAATACCTTTTTTGTATTGCGCTTCGACTTCGTCGCATTCGCCTTGTGACTTTTCGACAATGGCTTTCTTTTCCTTCGGGAAAATCATGTCTCCGATACCAATTGAGATACCGGCACGCGTTGCCATACGGAAGCCCATTGCTTTCAGCGCGTCAACGACGGGACCGACACCTTCCTTACCGACAAGGCGGTAGGAGGAAAGAATAAGATCTCCGATCTGACCTTTTTTAACCGGGAAATTGATGAAGCCCATGCCTTCATGTTCTTTATCTTCACCGGCTTCCGTGCGGGCTTTCGGCCAAATTTGGTTATAAACGATACGTCCGATCGTCGTGCGGATAACCTTTTTGTCCGGGTTCCCGTAAATCGTTTTGCGCCCATAGTCCGGATTGACAAAGTCCACCCAATCGTGGAAGTGGAGTGCGCCGTCGAGTTCCGCCATCTGAGCTTCTTCGACGGACCCGATCACGGGAACGTGCTTCTGACCGAGTTCTTCCGGCGTTTTCGGCGGTTGGAACGTCAGGTAATACGAACCGAGCACAATGTCCTGAGACGGCGTGATGATCGGCTTCCCGCTGGACGGGGAGAAAATATTGTTCGTGGAAAGCATGAGGAGTTTGCACTCCATAATGGCTTCCGTGGAAAGCGGAACGTGAACCGCCATTTGGTCACCGTCGAAGTCCGCATTGAACGCGGTACAAGTCAACGGGTGCAAGCGGATCGCATCACCTTCGATGAGAACCGGATCAAATGCCTGAATCGAAAGGCGGTGCAACGTCGGAGCACGGTTGAGCATAACCGGATGCCCCTTGGTGACTTCTTCGAGAATGTCCCAAACTTCCGGCGGACGCTTTTCGATCATCTTGCGCGCACCGCGAACCGTGTGGACAAAGCCGAGTTCTTTGAGGCGGCGAATGATGAACGGTTCAAACAGAACGAGTGCCATTTTCTTCGGCAAACCGCACTGATTGAGCTTCAGATCCGGACCGATAACGATGACGGAACGTCCGGAGTAGTCGACGCGCTTTCCGAGAAGATTTTGACGGAAACGACCCTGCTTCCCCTTGAGCATATCGCTGAGGGATTTGAGCGGACGATTTCCCGCTCCCGTGACGGCGCGACCGTGACGACCATTGTCAAACAATGCGTCAACGGCTTCCTGAAGCATGCGCTTTTCGTTATTGATAATAACGTCCGGCGTTTTCAGCTGGAGAAGGCTACGGAGACGATTGTTACGGTTAATGACGCGGCGATACAGGTCATTGAGGTCCGAAGTCGCAAAGCGACCGCCGTCCAGCGGGACGAGCGGACGAAGATCCGGCGGGATCACCGGGAGAACTTCGAGAATCATCCATTCCGGACGATTGCCGGATTCGATGAAGCCCTGAATAACTTTCAAGCGGCGGGCAAACTTGATTTTCGCTTGCTTAGAGCGCGTGTTTGCCATCTGCTCCTGCAGTTCCTGAACGACCTGCGGGAGGTCGAGCGCAGCGAGAACGTCGCGAAGTGCTTCCGCCCCCATTTTCGCCACGAACGCATCATCGCCGTATTCAAGCTGTGCCTGCGCATACTCGTCTTCGGTCAAAAGCTGTTTCGTTTCAAACGGAGTTTTGCCCGGATCGACGATGAGATATTTTTCGTAGTAAATAACGGATTCGAGCTGACGCGCGGTCATATCGAGCAAAAGCCCGAGACGCGACGGCATCGATTTCAAGAACCAAATGTGTGAGACGGGAACAGCAAGTTCGATGTGCCCCATGCGGCGGCGGCGTTCCCGCGCAACGGTAACTTCGACGCCGCAACGGTCGCAAACCACGCCTTTGAACTTGATGCGTTTATACTTACCGCATGCGCATTCGTAGTCGCGCACCGGTCCGAAAATTCGCTGGCAGAAAAGTCCGCCCGGTTCCGGTTTGAACGTGCGGTAATTGATGGTTTCCGGATTTTTAACTTCGCCGTGAGACCACTGACGGATCACGTCGGGCGAAGCGAGCGAAATGGACACATAGTCGAAATTCTGCTCCGCGGAATTGATTTCGGATTCTGCGTTGTTGATCATTGTTCGGTAAAATTTGATGGATGTTTTTCGTGGTTGCGGGAGCGGAGTTTTCTGAAAAGGTTTTCATAAAACCCGCGTTCCCGCGCCGATTCAGAGCTGCTTCGTGGAATCGCCAAGCTGAACATTCAGCGCAAGCGACTGGAGTTCCTTCATCAAAACGTTGAACGACTGCGGCGTTCCCGCTGCGAGCGAGTTGTCGCCCTTGACGATTTGTTCGTAAATCTTCGTGCGCCCGACGGTATCGTCGGACTTCACCGTCAACATTTCCTGCAACACGTGAGCCGCACCGTAAGCTTCAAGCGCCCAGACTTCCATTTCCCCGAGACGCTGTCCGCCGTATTGAGCCTTACCGCCCAACGGCTGTTGCGTAATCAAAGAATACGGCCCGACCGCACGCGCGTGGATTTTGTCCGCAACGAGGTGGTTCAGCTTCATCATATAAATCACGCCGACAACGACGTCCTGGTCGAAAGCTTCGCCCGTGAGCCCGTTATAAAGCAGGGTTTTACCGCTGTGCGGCAATTCCGCCTTGTCGAGGTAATTGCGAATCGTAGCCTCGGGAACGCCGTCAAAGATCGGTGTCGAGACCTTGATCCCCGCCGGCAAGCCATGGTCGGCAGCCGGTGCAAGTGCCATTTCATCAAAACCTCCGGTTTGGAGCTGGAGACCGAGCTTTTTGCACGCCCAGCCCAAGTGCGTTTCAAGAACCTGCCCGACATTCATTCGGGAAGGAACGCCCAGAGGATTCAAGCAGATGTCAACCGGGGTTCCGTCCGGCAAATACGGCATATCTTCCACGGGAACGATACGGGCGACGACACCCTTGTTCCCGTGACGACCCGCCATCTTGTCCCCAACTTGGATTTTACGCTTAACAGCGATGTAAACCTTAACATTTTTGATTGTTCCCGAGTCGTCCTCACCAGCGGCGATAGAAGCAACCTTGCGATCGCGTTCTTCTTCGAGATCCGTAAATTTGCGGAGGAAATCTTCAACGATGCGCATAATTTTAATGCGAACCGGAGACTGCGGCATATCGATGTATTTCGGCACGGAAGCGAGCTTGCGGAGAAGCGTCTTCGTGATTTTTCGACCCGCCGGAATAATCACTTCCTTCGTATCGCTATTGATAACGTCGAGCGGAATTTTTTCTCCGAGAAGAATGTTGGAAAGCGATTCCGTGAGCTCATCGCGGAGTTTATCCGTCTGGGTGCGGAAGTTTTCGTTCACGCTTTTCATCATGCGGCGCTGGTCGGAATGCGAAAGTTTTTCGTTTTCCTTATCCGTCCGCGTGGAAACCTTGACATCCATAATGATGCCATACGTTCCCGAAGGCACTTTGAGCGAAGAATCCTTAACGTCCGCCGCCTTTTCACCGAAAATAGCACGGAGGAGTTTTTCTTCCGGAGCGAGTTCGGTTTCGGATTTCGGCGTAATTTTCCCGACGAGGATATCACCCGGATGGACTTCTGCGCCGACGCGGATAACACCGTCACGCCCGAGGTTTTTCAGGGCATCTTCACCGACATTCGGAATGTCTCGCGTAATTTCTTCCGGTCCGAGCTTCGTATCGCGCGCCGTTACTTCAAATTCTTCGATGTGAATCGATGTAAATACGTCATCCTTGATTACGCGTTCACTGAGCAGAATAGCGTCTTCAAAGTTATATCCGTTCCACGGCATGAATGCGACGAGAACGTTGCGACCGAGCGCGAGTTCTCCGCCTTCCGTGGACGCACCGTCTGCGATGCACTGACCTTTTTTGACCTTATCGCCCTTCTTAACGGACGGACGTTGATTAAAGCAGGTAGTCGCATTCGAGCGAAGGAATTTACGAAGTTCGTAAACTTGAGCATCCGAGGCATTCGGATTTTTCCCGTCTTTCGTAACGATAATCTTGCGGGAATCCACCGAAGCGACGATCCCGTCCTGCTTCGCGAGAACGACCGTCTTAGAGTCTTCAGCAATACGCTTTTCCAAACCGGTTCCGACAAACGGAGCCTGCGGTTGCAACAACGGAACACCTTGGCGCTGCATGTTTGAACCCATGAGCGCACGGTTCGCGTCGTCGTGTTCAAGGAACGGAATCAAACCGGCAGCGACAGAAACAACCTGTTTCGGCGAAACGTCCATCAAGTCCACTTCTTCCGGTTCAATGACGAGAACGTCATCGCGGAAACGCACCGTAACCTTGCCGACAAGATTGCCCTTGTCGTCCACTTCGGAGTTCGCCTGTGCGACTTTGTAATTTTCTTCTTCATCCGCCGTGAAATATTTCACTTCATCCGTGACCTTCCCTTTCTTAACGATGCGATAAGGCGCTTCGATAAAGCCGAATTCGTTCACGCGGGCATAAGTCGAGAGCGAGTTGATAAGACCGATATTCGGACCTTCCGGTGTTTCAATCGGGCAAATACGACCGTAGTGCGAAGGGTGAACGTCTCGGACTTCAAAGCCTGCACGGTCACGATTCAAACCTCCCGGACCGAGTGCGGACAAGCGGCGCTTGTGCGTGAGCTCGGAGAGCGGATTAATCTGGTCCATGAATTGGGAAAGCTGGCTACGCGCAAAGAAGTCGCGGACAACCGTGGAAAGCGCTTTCGGATTGATGAGTTTGCCCGGTGTCACGGAATCTACACTCTGGTCATACATCGACATACGATCACGGACATGGCGTTCCGTGCGTGCAAGACCGACGCGGCACTGGTTTGCGAGGAGCTCACCAACATTGCGGACGCGGCGTGCACCGAGGTGGTCAATATCGTCGACCACACCGTCCCCGCGCTTCAAGTTGCAAAGGTATTTCGTCGCCTGAACGAGGTCTTCCGTCTGAATCGTCCGGGTAGCGATCGGCGTATTGAGCTTGAGCTTCTGGTTGATTTTATAGCGACCGACGCCGCCGAGATCGTAGCGTTTAGCGTCAAGGAAAAGGCGTTTGAGCAAGGAACGCGCATTCGGAATCGTCGGAGGTTCGCCAGGGCGAAGGACTTTGTAAATATCCTTAAGAGCTTCTTCTTCGTTGCGGGTCGGATCCTTTTTCAGCGCGCGAATGATTGCGCCGTCGTCAACGGACGTATCAATGACGCGAACGGAGCCGATTCCGATTTTTTCGATTTCGCGGAGAATAGTTTTCGTAATCGGCTCAAACGCACGAGCCAGAACTTTGCCCTTTTCGGAATCGATGATGTCTTCGACGAGGACATACTTGGAAACGCCGTCCATCTCGATTGCCTTCTTGATTTTGAGCGTTTCGAACTTGTAGAACAGCTCCATGATCTGCGCATCCGTGCTGAAGCCCCATGCGCGGAGAAGCGTCGTGATGAGGAACTTACGGCGACGGCGACGGCGGTCGAGATAAACGTAGAGCAGGTCGTTTTGGTCGAACTGAACTTCAAGCCACGTTCCGCGATCCGGAATAATGCGGAAAGCATAAAGCGTCTTCCCGCTGGAGTGATCGCTCTGTTCAAAGCAAATCCCCGGTGAACGGTGCAACTGACTGACGATGACGCGTTCGGCGCCGTTGATGATAAACGAACCGCGCTCGGTGATAAGGGGCATTTCGCCCATAAAAATTTCTTCTTCCTTAACATTGTCACCTTCCACGAGGCGCAACTTCAGAAACAGGGAAACGGAATACGTGATTCCCTCGCGGATGCACTCAAGCTCCGTGTATTTCGGCCCTTTTAGGTCGTAGCTGACGTATTCCAGACGGCAACGGCTGTCGTAGCTTTCAATCGGGAAAACTTCTTTAAAGACCGCTTCAAGCCCCACGTCTCTGCGCTTGGCGGGATCGAGGTCGCGCTGAAGAAATTCCACATAGGAATTGATCTGGTTTTCAATAAGATTGGGCGGAGGAATAACCTCGCGCAAAGTTCCAAAGTTCTGACGCTCAGACATATCGTTTGTTGAAATTGGTTGAGTGTGCTACTGACAAATTCGAGAAACTTTAGGGTGTTCCCGTAACCCTTTCGGACAAATTTTCAATTGAAAGCCACGCGATGCCCGCGTGTTTGTCCCGCTTTCCGTTTACGCAAACGGTCAAAAATCCCGTTTTGCGTTAAGCCGCGAATGCGGACAGCGTTGTCCGCTGTCCGCAAATCGCAAATTGGAAGAAAAGGAGTGAGGCAAAATTATTTGACCTCGACTTCAGCACCGGCTGCTTTGAGCTTGTCGGCGATTTCCTTCGCTTCTTCCTTGGTGCAACCTTCCTTGACGGCCTTGGGAGCGCCTTCAACGAGGTCTTTCGCTTCTTTAAGGCCGAGACCGGTAATTGCGCGAACTTCCTTAATGACGTTGATCGGGCTTGCGCCTTTCGCCTTCAGGATAACGTCGAACTCGGTCTTTTCTTCAGCAGCAGGAGCAGCGGCGCCAGGAGCGGCGACAACCGTAGCTGCGGCGGAAACGCCCCAGAGTTCTTCGAGTTCTTTGACCAACGCAACCAATTCCTTGATCGGCTGAGCGCTGAGCCATTCGATGACTTGTTCTTTTGTGATGTCTGACATTGTATTTATTTTTCCTTGAATGATTAGCGTCCGATTATTCGGACATTTAAGGGGAGACCCCTAACCTGGTTCCTTGGATTTTCCCGTTCCCGTCTAAAATCGAAAAACTTCAAACGGTTGCGAAAAATGGATTTCATTTAAACGGCACGACGGCTTATCGAAAAATTGAACGAAGAAGCCGTCGTTCCCGCGAACATTATTCGGCGACCGGAGCGCCTTCTTCCTTTTCGCTTTTCGCGACGAGCAAACGCACGAACTGCGATGCCGGAGCAGAGAGGAGCGAGAGGAACAGCGCGCGAGCTTCCGGAAGCGTCGGGAGCTTGGAAAGCTCTTCGATCGCAGCCTTATCGAGCAGTTCGCCTTCGACAACACCCGTTTTGATTTCGAGGCGCGTCGTATCTTTGAAAAACTTAATCAGCGCTTTAGCAACAGCACTCGGGTTTTCCCCGCCGACGACGATCGCCGTATGCCCCGTGAGATGTTCGGAAACATCCGGCATACCGGCATCCTTCATCGCGATGTTGAGGATGCTGTTCTTGACGACGTGATATTCGCCGCCGAATTCGCGGATTGCGTTGCGGATATTCGCAGAGTCAACAACCGTGACGTGCGTAAAGTCCGTAAGGAAAAGATAGTTCGACTTCGCGAGGTGCGCTGCGACTTCTTCCACCAAAAATTTCTTTTCAGCTCTCATTATTCAGAGTCTCCCTTATGCAACATAGGGTTTAATGTCGATCTTGACGCCCGGGCTCATCGTGGAGCTGATCGTCAGAGACTTAATGAACTTACCGCCCTTGAGCGCTTCAGGCTGAGCCTTGGCGAGAGCACGAATCGCTTCTTCCGCGTTTTCCGCGAGAGCATTCGGTTCAAAAGAGCGCTTACCGACGACGATCGAGATATTCGCGGTTTTGTCCATCTTGAACTCAACGCGACCGCCCTTGACAGCCTTGATCGTGGCGGGAATATCGTCGGAAACCGTTCCGGATTTCGGATTCGGCATGAGACCGCGCGGACCGAGGACGCGAGCGACCTTGCGGACTTCTTTCATCGCGGACACCGTAGAAACGGCAACGTCAAATCCCGTCCAGCCGCCACTAACCTTAGCGATGAGGTCTGCGAGACCCGCTTCGTCGGCACCTGCCGCGAGCGCTTCTTCCGGCTTTTCCGTGAAGACGATAACGGAAACCTTCTTCCCGCTTCCGTTCGGAAGGGAAACCGTTCCGCGAACCATCTGGTCGGACTGCTTGGGATCAACGCCGAGACGGGCGCTGACTTCCACCGTTTCATCGAATTTGGCGACCGGCATTTTTTTGAGCACTTCGACCGCTTCCGCAACCGTGTAGCTCGCCTTCAGATCGCCCGCAGCAAGAGCTGCTTTGTATCGTTTGGATTGTTTTTTGGACATATCGACTTTTGTCTCCTGCTTAATTGCAGTATTTTGGATTAGAAAATTCAGATGAATTTAACACCCGCGGGAACGCTACGCAAGAATTTCCTTCATAATGCGTTCCCGCGGGTTTTAATTAATTAACCGATGACTTCAATACCCATCGAACGGGCCGTGCCTTCGATCATTTTTGCAGCTTGATCCGCGTCAACCGCGTTCAAGTCTTTTTTCTTCATCTCGACGATTTCGAGAATCTGCTTACGGGTCACTTTTCCGACCTTATCCTTGTTCGGAGCTCCCGAACCGCTTTCGATCTTCGCAGCCTTTTTCAAAAGGACGGAAGCCGGCGGGGTCTTGAGAACGAACGTAAAGGATTTGTCCTGGTAAACCGTGATAACAACCGGAAGAATGAGACCGGCCTGGTCTTTCGTGCGCGCGTTGTATTCTTTGCAGAACGCCATGATGTTGACGCCCTTCGCACCGAGTGCCGGACCTACCGGGGGAGCCGGATTTGCCGCACCCGCCGGAAGCTGAAGTCTGATTTCACCTACTACTTTTTTTGCCATTGTATGTGTCTTTAAATTGTCGTGTTAATGTCGTGTATTAACTTTCGGTAACACGCTCAACCTGCCAGAACTCAAGCTCGACAGGAGTCAGACGACCAAAGATAGAGACGGAAACCTGCATCTTTCCGCGATCGACATCAATAGTATCAATCGTTCCCGTGAGGTTCATAAACGGACCGTCATTAATCTTAACCTCTTCTCCGACACTAAACTGAACTTTCGGAACCGTTTTGCCTTCTGCGGCACGCACCTGTTCCAAAATCAGCTCAATTTCCGAAGGTTTGAGGGCGACGGGGCGTTCCCCGCCGATAAAATCAATAACGCCCTGAACGTTACGGACGAAGAACCACGGCTGATTAATCAGCTTGCCATCTTCGTCGAAAAGACGCATCCGAAGAAAGATGTATCCCGGGTAGAGCTTGCGAACACGCGTGGAACGCTTTCCGCCGCGGACTTCCGATACCGTTTCAGTCGGCATCAGAACTTCGGCGACGTAATCAGCCATTCCGGGCTCAATCTGCACGAATTTATCAAGGTATTTCTTGACCTTCTGCTCCATGTTAGAGAGCGTCTGGATTGCATACCAACGAAAGCCGTCGACTGCCTCACCTGGATTCATCTGCGTCGTGTCTCTGAAAGTTTTATACGTTAGAAAAGAGCGCTCGAATTAAGCGCCCACAAGTTCGGTTAAAAATTGAATCAGATTCATCAGCGAAAAATCGAACAGAAAGATAACACTTGTCAGAACAATTACCGCAACACAAACAACCAGCGTATACTGAAAAAGCTCCCGAGGTTTCGGCCAAATGGCTTTTTTTACAACTTCGGAATAAGTCTCATTCCAGAATCGACGCAAAGTGTCGAAAAATCTGATAATTTTTGAAAACATTTCTTTTATAATGGCAGGGCAAGAAGGAATCGAACCCTCATATGCGGTTTTGGAGACCGCTGTTCTACCATTGAACTATTGCCCTGTTATAAAAAATGTTCAGCACAAGCCGAACGCGAAGGAGCGATCCCGCGCGTCCGGCTTGAACCCGACATTACTTGATGACTTCAACAATCTTGCCGGAACCGATCGTGCGACCGCCTTCGCGGATAGCGAAGCGCTGACCTTTTTCCATAGCGACCGGCTTGCCAAGTTCGATTTCGATTTCAACGTTGTCGCCCGGCATAACCATTTCCGTTCCCGCGGGAAGACGGACGATACCCGTGACGTCAGCCGTGCCGAAGAAGAACTGCGGACGGTAGTTGGTGAAGAACGGCGTGTGACGACCGCCTTCGTCCTTCGTGAGGACGTAAATTTGAGCCTTAGCCTGCGTGTGCGGGTGGATGGAGCCCGGTTTCGCGAGCACCTGACCGCGCTGGACCTGGTCTTTTTCGATACCGCGGAGGAGGACGCCAACGTTGTCACCGGCGAGACCTTCTTCGAGGTTCTTACGGAACATTTCAACACCCGTAACCGTGGACTTCTGCGTTTCAGCGAGACCGACGATTTCGATTTCTTCGCCTACCTTAACCTTACCGCGTTCGATACGACCCGTAGCAACCGTTCCGCGACCCGTGATGGAGAACACGTCTTCGACGGACATCATGAACGGAAGGTCAACAGCGCGTTCCGGTTCCGGAATTTCCGTGTCGAGAACATCCATGAGTTCGGAAACAGCCTTGTAGCCCGGACCTTCAGCGTTGTTCGCAGCGGCATCTTCGAGAGCCTGCGTAGCGGAACCGCGAACGATCTTGGCGTTGTCTCCGTCAAATTCATACTTGTTGAGGAGGTCACGGATTTCCATTTCGACGAGTTCGAGCAGATCCGGATCGTCGAGAAGGTCACACTTGTTCAACCAAACGACAATTTTCGGAACACCGACCTGACGAGCGAGGAGGATGTGTTCGCGCGTCTGCGGCATAGGTCCGTCAGCAGCGGAAACGACGAGGATAGCGCCGTCCATCTGAGCAGCACCGGTGATCATGTTCTTAACGAAGTCCGCGTGACCCGGGCAGTCAACGTGAGCATAGTGGCGCTTGTCGGATTCGTATTCGACGTGCGCAGCAGCAATCGTAACGGTCTTGGTCGCGTCACGAACCGTCCCACCCTTAGCGATATCCGCGTAAGCCTTAACAACTGCGAGGTTCTTGCAAGCCTGAACAGCGAGGATAGCGGCAGTCGTGGTCGTTTTGCCGTGGTCGATGTGACCGATGGTGCCGACATTGACGTGCGGTTTCGTACGAACGAAGGTTTCTTTAGCCATAGTTTATATTGTTTTTGTTGTTATTGTTGATTGAAATTGGAACTGGAGCCCCCGAGCAGACTTGAACTGCCGACCTCGTCCTTACCAAGGACGCGCTCTACCGACTGAGCTACAAGGGCATCAAGGGACCTCTATCTCGTGAAAACGAAATAAAAGGAACGGACATTTTGCCTTGTAAAAAATTTTCGTCAATACATTTTTCTAAAAATTTTGCAGAAAATGTTTGATTTTTTGTGAAAAACTCTTACGGGGCGGCAACGTTCCCCTTCTCTCGTTCCCGTCGCCGCCTCAACACTTTTTCCCGCTCTTTGAGCAAAGCATAATCCAGAATATAAGAATCTGCGCAAAACAACTGATTGACATCAATCTCTCCCAATAAATAAAGATTCGTTCCTTTCGAGAAAAAATATTCATCGGCAAGCTCGAACGCTTCCCTCAAAGAATCAGACACCGCTATAAATAGCTCCGCAACCTCTGCCCTTTCCGCTTTACTTACGGGAGAACGAAGCTCAAACACCTCCCCGCGCAGACGAATCACCTCCCAAAAATACGGTAAAATGAAATCGACATCTCGCCCTCTCTCGGATTTTAACGCTGCCGAAAACTTCTCTCCGGCATCCGCAAAACGGCGGATAGTTGCAAATTGTTCGTCTTTCGACAACGGCACATCTTTCGGTTGAAACCGTTCATCCCAATCCTCCTCCGATAAAACGGGCGGCAGCTCAAGCCCGTTATAACAAATCCACTGGAGTGCACCCATTCGCCCCTCTCGCGAAAGCATTCCTGCAATGTATTCTTTTCGTCGTTTTGAAAAATTTGAGGAAAGTATAAGCTCCCGCAACCTCCACACCCGCTTATCTCTGTAATTCAACGCAAGAAATCTTCCGAATGTTCCGGAAGACTCTTCAGGGAAAAGAAACCGCTCTTGCTCTTCATCCAATTCTTCGCCCACAGATAACGTGGCTGTTATATTTTCAATTGCGGATAAATATGATATCTCCCTTTCCGGGGCACAAAAAAGCTCAAGCACCACGAAACAACAACTAAGAAAACATGCGATCTTTTTCATTTTTTTCTTTTTAATTCGATTCTCTTTCACGAAAAGCTTCTACCGGATAAAAATCTTCTCCTACACCAGGGAAACATGCTCGTTTATTTACTACGTTTATATCACCTGCGCTAATCCACCTTCCATCGTAGTCGAGAATTCCCATATGCTCAGATCCACAAACAATGAAACCAGGCTCAGGAAAACTTCGATCATAACAATGTACCCAATAACGAGGGTAAGGAGATGTTCTTATTTTTTCTAAAGGATTACACCACTCCTCGACCAATGGAGGAGTTCTATACATGAAAGGAAGGCGCAAAATCATATCTATTTTTACCCCTTCTTCATAAGCAACAACATAAACAAATATATTGCATTTGGGAGCCCCTTTCATTTGAAACGGAAAAATAGGGTTAAGCGAACTATAAACGCTAAGATCAAACGGCTTATCCTGTAAAAACTTGTCTGATTGCTGAGTGCAATATAAGTACGCTCTATCCACTAATTTCTTTTGTATATCGTAATCGTAAACACCGACATAGTCATAATCCCCTCCCTGTAACCCGACAACGCCACGATGGTGTGGCACGTCTTGATGTCGGCGATAGTCAAAACTTATCCCGTTAATAGTCGCACGAAGCCGAAAAATACCGGACTCTTCCATCTGAATAGAGATTTTTGATCCTTTCGTCCCTATTTTTTCCCAAGAAAGTTTTCCAGTTCCGCTCAACTGCCCCAATTCCCATTCGATTTTGTCGTTTCCGGGGAGGTCGTATTCCCAAAACATGGGGTGAATTGCGATCTCGATCGTTTCGCCTTTTTTGACAAGGATACGATCGTTCATTTTACCGCTTGAATCTTTGACGGAAATATCGATCGGTATCGGCATAACGACCATTGTCAGTCCGTCCAAATCGTTTTCCAAAACGGCGGGATCGTAGAACGTCTGAGAGTATTCTATGTCGAACCGATTCTCGTCGCCCGGGAGCAGGAGTTTCCCGTAACGCCTCACCCCCGTCGAGATGTCGTGCCCTTTTCCGCTTTCATTCAGCCACTGCGTTCCGTTGACGCGCACGTCGCACCCGTCATCGGGAACAAGTGCGACCGCCGCGACATGCGCGTTCCCGTCCGCATCTTTCGTAAGCGAAATTTGCGTCGAATATTTTTCCTTTATCGGAGATAGGTTTTTCCTCGGATTAACGAGCGTGCTGTTGGATTGAGATAACTCGCCTTTCCTCGCACGTTCGATTTCGTCCTCAAAGCAGGAATATTCGGAAACAACGGAGCAAATATCGTCGCCGAGAATTTCAAATGCCGCAAATCCCGAAAGTGCAAAAGCAAACCACCCGAGAGCGACAGCTATTGTTAACGTCAGTAGTTTTGTTTTCATAAGAGATTCATTTTTTGCGGGAACGCCGCTTCTTTATTTCTTCGTCCGCATACTTTATGAAACGGTCGCCCGCCTGTTCCATTCCCCGAATCTTCGGAATTTTTCTCGCAGCGATTTTCGCCTTGTTAAATTGTTCCAAATGCAAATACATCCACGAGAGACGGAAATAAAGCCGCGCCTGCGCAACCGGTCTTTTCGCATAATACTTCGGAATAAACCGTTCCGATTGCCAACACGCATACGGGTAAAATTTCTTTCCGCTAAGGCGTGCTTCACGGATGTGAAATTCGAAATCCCGAACAAAATATTCTGCCGCCTTTTTATCTTTTTCCACCAATTCCGTTCCGAAATACGGAGTAAGCCAACCGGCTTCAATTAAAAGACGAAGAGCATCACGTTCCCGCAACTGCCACTCGGGAACTTTTCCGTTTCTCCGTTCAAATCCGGGCTTCTCGTAGGGCGGCGGCGGAAGATATGCCACCGTCGAAATGATTTCGCTCAAGGCAATCAACGATGCTCGTTGCCGTTCGATTCGCTTATGCTTTTGATTGCGCTCGACAAAATCCAATGCCTGCAAAACCGCATAAAACTGTGCCCCCCGCGTCAGTTTGGACTGAGCCTTCATATAATAGTAAACCTGCCAATGCCCACGCGGATCGTATTTGAGCGGAACGGCGCGCCCTTGGTTTTGGTTTTTCTCCAAAAACGCTCGAACTTTTTCCCGCACGACCTGCGGATTATACGGTGGTTCGGAAACATACTTTTCCAAAAATTCTTCCAGCTCTCCCCGGAAAAACGTTTCCGCTTCAAGCGGAAGGACGTAAGAGAAGAAGACAACAATGCAGGCGCAAAAGAATTTCAAGACAGAAAACACCACCTACAAAGTAGATATTATTCCTGTAAAAAAGCAACCGCCTCTTTGCCCCCTTCGCGTTAAAAATTCATCCGTGAAAATCCGTGGCTTTGAAACGTACTAACGTTCCCGTGGTGAATACCGGGAGGTCCTCACTCCCAATAAAATAAGAGAAGGTTTGTTGAAATTCGTGGATAAAAAACAGCGTTCCCGCGAGGAATTTCCTTCGCGGGAACGTTAATTTTTCGAAAAACTTCGGCGGGAACGCCGGGCTACCTGCCGGCAAGCGTCATCAAGAACTCCGCGTTCGTTTTGGTTTTCTTCATGCGGGAGATGAGCATTTCCATCGCTTCAATCGAGGGCACGCCTTTCATCGCGCGGCGCATGGAGTAAACGCACTGCATTTCCTGCGGGTGGTAGAGCAGTTCTTCCTTACGCGTTCCCGAGCGCTCAAAATTAATCGCCGGGTAAATACGCTTGTTCGCGAGGTCGCGATCGAGGTCGAGTTCCATATTCCCGGTGCCCTTAAATTCTTCGAAAATCACTTCGTCCATCTTCGAGCCGGTGTCGATGAGCGCCGTTCCGAGAATCGTAAGCGAGCCTCCGTCTTCGATGTTACGCGCCGAGCCGAAGAAACGCTTCGGCTTAGAAAGCGCTCCCGCTTCAACCCCGCCGGAAAGGATTTTTCCGCCGTTGGGCATGAGCGTGTTGTAGGCACGCGCAAGGCGCGTAATCGAGTCGAGCAGAATAATCACGTCTTTCCCGAGTTCGACCATGCGGCGTGCGCGCTCAATCACCATTTCCGCGACGTGAACGTGATTTTCCGCATTTTCGTCAAACGTGGAGGAAATCACTTCGCCGTGCTTGGTTTTGCGCTTAAAATCCGTCACTTCTTCCGGACGTTCGTCCACAAGAAGCACGATTAGGTGCGCGTTCGGCTTGTTTTTCGCAATGGAATTGGCAATCGCCTGCAAGAGCACGGTTTTCCCGGTGCGCGGAGGCGCGACGATAAGTCCGCGTTGTCCAAGCCCGATCGGGCAAAGCAAATCCACGCAACGCATCGATAAATTGTTCCACTCCACCGTGTTGTCCGTTTCGAGCATAATGCGCTCAGTCGGATAATACGGTGTAAGCTCGGTGAACGGCGTCAAATCCTTCACGCTTTCGGGTTCTGCGCCCATAATCGACGAGATATGAACGACGATCGGAGCCGTTTCGCCTTTCATCGGCGGGAACGCAACCGCCTCGACATCGTGTCCGCGCTGCAAACCGTATTTTTCGATCAAACTTTTCGGCACGAACGCGCTCAATTCTTTCACGCGATAGCTGTCGCAACCGTAAAGCAAAAGCCCGTTCCCGTCGGCAAGAAGTTCCAACGTTCCGCAAATTTTAATCGGACGGCTTTCGGCGAACGCTGCGCGGAGAATTTTCTTCACGAGCGGGCGGCGCACCGGATTGCGGAAAACGGGAATCCCGAACGACTTCGCTGCCGAAATCAACAACGACATCGACGATTCGTAAACTTCGTTAAAATCAATCGGAGCCGCCGGCAAATCCTCTTCCAATTCCGCCTTCGCGGGAACGCTCGGAGCCTCGCCTTCTGCGGCGGGAACGAGTTCCGGCGCGACAAACGGCGAAGCCTTGTCGACACGCTTAGCGACGTGGCGCGCCAACTTCGCCAATTCCTCCAAATACGCTTCGTTTCCAAGCAAATTGTAGTCGAAAACCGCACCCAGCGAGAGCGACGCTTCTTCTGCGGAATCCGCATTGGCGAGTTCTCCCCAACTGCGTTTTTGCGCCGGCTTATTGTCGTTCGGACGGAATTTTTCAAATTTCCCCTGCGGATTAAACTTCCCGCCGCCGAACTTCGGAGCTTTCGGCGCAAACGGTTTTTTCTCCCACGGCTTTGCGGGAACGCCGCCCTGCCCCGGATTCGGAGCCGACGCGTTTCCGTTGCTTCCGCCGTTTTCGCCGCCTTGTTGCGGCGCAGAACCATTGCGCTCCCACGGTTTTTTCCACGGACGGTCTTTCTTTTCCCAAGGTTTTGCACTCTCTGCGGGTCTCGCCGCAGGCGCGGGAACGTCCGAAGCGGACGCGGATTCCGGCTCTGCCGAAACAGGAATCGAAGCCGCTTGTTCAGAAACGGATTCCGCTTTGAGCGCTGGCTCGGAAGCAGGTTTTTCCTCTTCCGGATCAAACGAAAATACGGATTTCGGCGGCGAAGGCATTTTCGGCATCGCCGGCTTCTCGGCGACGGGAACACTCGGAGTAACCGTTGCGGGAACGGGAGCTTCCGCCGGCTCGACCGGATCAAAACTGAAAATTTCCGGAGTTGCGGGCTCCGCACTCGGCGCGGGAACGCTTTCCTCTGCCGCCGGAGCATCTTCAGTCGTTTTTTTCGGACGTCCGCGGCGTTTCGGCGCGGTCGCCGGAGCATCGGGATTTTTCGGCGGGCGCCCACGGCGCTTCGGCGCGGCGGGCACCGTCACTTCGGCAGGAACGCCCTCATTGGTCAAAGAGATTTCGTTAAGTTCAGGATTTTCGTTATCCATGGGTTCGGGTCCTTTTTTTTTCTGTTCTAAAAAATATAAAATTATCGTGTAAAAAATTTTGCGCACTCGCACACTTGTGCTTCGAGAAATTCACGGGAGCCGTCGTTAAAAATCACAAAATCCGCCCGCCGAACTTTTTCCGGAAGCGGAAGTTGCGCCGCAATGCGTTCCCGCGCCTGCACCGCCGGAAGACCGCGCTGTGCCAAACGCGCAAGCTGGATTTCCTCTGAGGCTGCGACACAAACCGTCGCGTCAAAATCGCTTTCATAGTTTTTCTCAAACAAAAGCGGAACCTCGACGACAAATTTTTCTCCGCCGGCGGAATTTAAAATTTTTTTCTGCCACACCGCACGAATTTTCGGGTGCATAAACGCTTCCAAATCGGCAAGCGCCGCCTTGTCCGAAAAAACAATTTTTGCAAGTGCAGGCTTATTTACGGAACCGTCTTCCGCCAATGCCTTTTCCCCGAAACGTTCCCGCACGAAACGACGTGTTGCCGGCTCCGAATGAAGTTCAGAGGCAATTTTATCCGTATCGATAACGGCGAAACCGAGCTTTTTGAAAGCAGGAAGAACCGAAGATTTCCCGCACCCGATTCCGCCCGTAAGGCCGAGAGTCATTGTTTGAAATCTCCTAATTTGACGGGAAGAAGAAGCGGTTTTGCACCAAGCGAAGTCAATTAGAAGCATTTCGTTTCCCGCCGTCAAGCCGGGAAGCACTCACACGGGAACGCCCGGTGCGCCCGATTTTTTTATTTCCGAAAATTTTTAGACAAAAAACAAAATCCGTTCCGCTCCGTTTATGTTTTTGAGGTTAATAGAGAAGTTAGAGAGTCAAGTCAGTTGAGAGAGAAAAAGGGCGCGTGCGGAACTTAGTTTCGCACGCGTTTCTCTTTACGCGAGCACGGCTTAGCGCTTAACAAAGTTCCGTCTTTTACTTCCATTCCTTTGAGTTGAAGAGAATGGCTCTCACGGAGTCACAGAACCACGGAGTTTGGGAAAGAATGAAGAATCAGTTCTCAAAAACGTTGCGTTAAAAAATTCCGTGGTAAAAAAACCTCGCAAATCTTGCTACGGAAGCCTCGTCAATCCTCGACCTTGATGTCTTTGTTGCGGGAACGCGGTCCGCCGGCACGAAGCCAAGCGTTGATAAAGCCGTCCAAATCGCCGTCCATCACCGCCTGAATGTTTCCCGTTTCGTAGCCGGTGCGCAAGTCTTTGACCATTTGGTAAGGTTGAAAAACGTAGGAACGAATCTGATTTCCCCAACCGATTTCGCCCTTTTCGCCGTAAAATTTTTCCATTTCGGCGCGCTTATCGTCTTCCATTTTTTCGTAAATGCGCGCTTTTAAAATACGCATCGCGAGTTCTTTGTTCTGGTGCTGGGAGCGTTCCCGCTGGCACGCGACGACGATTCCCGTGGGCAAGTGCGTGAGGCGCACGGCGGATTCCGTGCGGTTGACGTGTTGCCCGCCCGCGCCGGACGCGCGGTAAACGTCGATGCGCAGATCTTCGTCTTTAATCTCGACGTTGATGTCGTCTTTGATGTCGGCAACGATATCGACGCTTGCAAACGAAGTGTGGCGGCGTTTATTCGCGTCAAACGGCGAAATGCGCACGAGGCGATGCACGCCGCGCTCGGCTTTGACGTAACCGTAGGCATTTTCTCCGTCAAAACGCAAAACTGCGGTGGAAATTCCCGCACCTTCGCCGTCCTGCAAATCTTCGATGCTGACTTTGAACCCGCGCCGTTCGCCCCAGCGCGTATACATACGCATGAGCATTCCCGCCCAGTCGCAGGCCTCGGTGCCGCCCGCTCCCGCTTTAATCATGACGATGGCGGAAGATTTGTCGTGCGGTCCGGAAAGGAAGGAGGAAATTTCGAGCGTGTCGATTTCTTCGAGCATCGTTCCCGCCTCAGAATCGAGAGCGGCGAGTTCATCGGTCGCTCCCGCGTCGCCCTCGTCCATTTCTCCGACGAGTTCCGCGAGCGTCTGCAAATCTTCCGTCCGGCGCAAAAACGCGACGAGCGGGGTTACGGCGGCTTTCAGCGAGGTGTTTTCGGAGATAACGCTCTGCGCCGCCTGTTGGTCATTCCAAAAATCCGGTTCGGACATTTTGGCTTCCAGCGCGGCGATGCGTTCCTGCTTCGCGGGAACGTCGAGAAACTTGTAAAGATGCCCGCCGCGACGAACGATTTCGTCGATTTTAGCGCGGGTTTCGGGAGAAATATACATGGCGGGAAAACGTAATCGGCGGGAACGCCAGCCGCAAGAGCGGAATTACCCGTGCTTTTTCCTGAAACTCACACAAAACCACTAAGATTTTAAAACGGAAGAAGCGGCACTCTTTCCGCTTCCACGGGAACGCACCGAAAACACGGAATTTTCTTTTTAACACGGAGAAACACAGAGATTTCTATAAGAAGCTCCGTGACCCTGCGTCTCCGTGAGAGACTTTGCGGGATTCGCAATTCGGCATTGGCGAGCAACGCGAGCCCCCTCATTCCTAATTCTTAAAAAAAGTCTTGCATACGGGAACGCGGGGTGGTTTCATTCTGGGCTTTCGGTTGTCGGGGCGTAGCGCAGTCTGGCTAGCGCGCTTCGTTCGGGACGAAGAGGTCGGAGGTTCGAATCCTCTCGCCCCGACCAGCCGAACAAAAAGCCCGCCGCAACGCGGGCTTTTTTGTTACCGGAGAAAAAATCGCCATGAGTTTAAAAGAAAAACACGATGAAATCCTTGCGGAACTCGAACCCTTTGAAGATCCGCAAGACCGCTTCCAGTATTTGATCGATCGCGCGAAATCCGCGCCCGCGCTCGATGCCGAGCATCGCGTTCCCGCGAATCTGGTCGAAGGTTGCACGTCTCAACTCTGGCTTGTGTGCCGTTTTGAAAACGGAGTTTGCCGTATCGACATCGACGCCGATGCCGTCATCACGAAAGGAATCGCTTCGCTCATTCGCGATTATTTCAACGGTGCAAAACCGGAAGAAATCGTTTCCGACAATGTCGACTTTCTCGCCTCTGCGGGAATCGACCAACACCTTTCGCCGAATCGCCGCAACGGGCTTTCCAACCTCGTCGGCAAAATTCATACTTTCGCAAAAAGCTGCCTGTAAGCACTGAGCGGGAACCGCTTTCTTCACGCAGACATTCATCTTTCACCGCCCGACCTAAAACAATGCTTCCCCCGCAAATCGCCGAACTTTATCCGTTTTCTCATAATTTCTTTGAAACCGAAAGCGGGCGTATTCATTACGTTGATACGGGAACGGGCGACCGCGGGAACGTCGTTTTGCTTCACGGAAATCCGTCGTGGTCGTTTTTGTGGCGCGATTTAATCAAAGAACTTTCCGCGCGCGGGTTCCGTTGTATTGCGCCGGACCACATCGGAATGGGGCTTTCGGACAAACCGCAAAAATTTTTCCACCTCGCAGACCGTATTGCCCACGTCGAAGCCCTGCTCGCACATCTCGGCATCGAAAAATTTTCGCTCTGCGTTCACGATTGGGGCGGAGCAATCGGAAGCGGCGTAGCAACGCGTTCGCCTGAAAAAATCGAAAAGCTCGTTATCACCAACACGGCGGCGTTTCGCTCGCTGAATATTCCGAAACGCATCGCTATTTGCAAAATTCCGGTGTTCGGTCCGTTCATCGTTAGAGCCTTTAACGCGTTTGCGTGGCCCGCGACGTTCATGTCCGTCCGCAAAAAACTTTCTTCCGCCGTCAAAGCCGGATTTCTTTTTCCGTATCGCACTTTCCGTTCCCGCACGGCAGTAGCCAATTTCGTGCGCGACATTCCGCTCTCGCCGAAACATCCGACTTACGCCACGCTGAGTGAAATCGAAAACGCGCTCCCGCGCCTCTCGGAAAAACCCATGCTCATCGCGTGGGGCGGACTCGATTTTTGCTTCGACGACACCTTTTTTAACGGATGGAAACAACGTTTCCCCAATGCGGAAACGCTCTACACTTCCGAAGCCGGACATTACCTGCTCGAAGACGCCGGGGAAAAACTCGTTCCCGCAATCACCGATTTTCTGAGCCGCTAACCGCTACGCCTTCCCGCGCTTTCCGAGATATCAAAACCGGGAAAACATTGACTACCAAGCAGGAAGTAATTACACCTCGACAACGCTTCGAGCCTCGTGTTGACTATCGAAAATCGTCTCACTCAACACAATGGCTCACTCAAAACTTCCCGATGTTTACATCATTTCCCTTGCTCGTTCACAAGAGCGGCGGCAACTAATGGAGGCGCAAAAAAACGCGCTCATTGAAGCCGGATACACGGGAAAAATCACATTCTTCGATGCCGTCGATGCGGCAGACCCGCAATTTGCAAAAAAATCCCGATACAGCGCAATCCGTGCGCACATTACGGGAAAACCGTTAACTCCGGGAGAACAAGCCTGCTACGCCTCCCACTACAATTTATGGAAACTCGTTCTGAATTTCCGTAATGAAAACGAAGATACGCCGAAACACGAAAACGGGATTATCGTTATGGAAGACGATATAAAAATTTGCCCGGAAGAATTTATTTCCGCCGCGCGGGCATGTATGCACAGCACCTGGGATTGCGTGCGACTCTCAACGTCAAAACGAATCCACTCTTACACGATTACTCCGCCTTTTTTCACTGCGCCGAATGCCGGAGGAGGAGCGCAGGCCTATTTTCTGAGATGCGCCGCCGCGCAACGCTTTCTGAAACATTCCCGGAAATGGGTTCGCCCTGTTGACGACTTCATGGACCGCTATTGGCAAAACAATGTCGAATACATTTTGTATCATCCGACGCCTATTGCCTCTTTTGAAACGGAGAGCGAAATCGACGCGTTCCCGCAAAAACGGGCGATTACCTGCAAATCGCGCTCGTGGTGGGCTCGCCCGGCGAAAGAGATTTTCCGAATTTTTGATAAATTTCGAAAAACGCGCTCATGGAATAAATTTTCATATGAAAAATCTGTCGGTTTCTGCCGAATACAATATTGATAAAAGCAAGCGCCCGGATAAATTCCGGGCGCTTTTTGAAAAATCCGTTCCCGCGGGAACGAGAAAAATTATTTTTCGTTTTTGAGAATTTTAATAAAGGCTTCCTGCGGAATGGAAACTTTTCCGATTTCCTTCATGCGCTTTTTGCCTTCCTTTTGCTTATCAAGCAGCTTGCGTTTGCGCGTGATATCTCCGCCGTAGCACTTGGCAAGAACATCCTTCCCGACGGAGCCGAGCGTTTCGCGGGCAATGATTTTTCCGCCGACAGCGGCCTGAATCGCGATTTTGAAAAGCTGACGCGGGAGCAGTTCCTTGAGGCGCTCGCAAAGGCGACGACCGTTGGACTCCGCCTTGGCCGTGTGCACGATGCTCGAAAATGCGTCCACGGGATCGCCGTTAACCAGAATATCAAGTTTGACCAAATCACTTTCGACGTAATCTCCGAACTCGTAATCCATCGACCCGTATCCGCGCGTGATGGATTTGAGGCGGTCATTAAAGTCGACGAGAATTTCGTTCAACGGCAACACGCAGGAAAGCATGACGCGCTGGTCATCGATCGTGTCGATGTGATCGCAAATCCCGCGTTTTTCCTGAATAAGCGTGAGCATGTCGCCGATGCTCGTGCTCGGAACGTGAATGTGCGCACGAACGGTCGGTTCCTCCATTTTCTCAATTTCCGCCGCAGGCGGCATGAGCGAAGGATTGTCTATTTTGGAAAGTTTTCCGCCGTGCGTATAAACTTTGTAAATAACGCTCGGATACGTGGAAATAATATCAAGGTCGTATTCCCGGCGCAAACGCTCCTGAATAATTTCCATGTGAAGCAATCCGAGAAATCCGCAACGGAATCCGAATCCGAGGGCGACGGAGCTTTCCGCCGTATATGTGAGCGCCGCATCGTTAATAGCGAGCTTGGCGAGTCCTGCTTTGAGCTTTTCGTATTCGCTCGTATCTAACGGATAAATACCGCTGAAAACCATCGGGCGCACTTCTTTGAACCCGGGAACGGGCTCCTTTGCCGCCGCGTTCGCGTGAGTAAGCGTGTCGCCGATTTTAACTTCGGAAACGTCGCGAATATTCGTGACGACGTAACCGACCATGCCCGGCTCAAGCGCGTCCGCCGTTTTCATTTTCGGCGAAAAAATCCCGACTTCCTTGATCTGACTTTTCGCGCCCGTCGCCATGAGCTGAATCTGATCTCCCGGTTTAAACGAACCCGAGAAGACGCGAACGTAGGTAATCACGCCTTTGTATGTATCAAATTTTGAGTCAAAAATCAGAGCACGCGGCGCGGGATAATCCGCCCATTTCGGCGCGGGAACGTTTTTGACGACGGCTTCCAAAATATCCGTAATCCCGAGCCCGCTTTTACCCGAAGCCAAAATCGCCTCGTCTGCGGGAATGGCAAGCACGTCCTCCACTTGGCGTTTAGCTTCCTCCGGATGCGCGCTCGGCAGGTCAATTTTGTTGATTACGGGAATAATCGTGAGGTCCTGCTGAAGCGCAAGCGTCGCATTTGCCACGGTTTGCGCTTCCACGCCCTGAGAAGCATCGATGAGCAGGCAAGCACCTTCGCAGGACGCGAGTGAGCGCGAAACCTCGTAGGAAAAGTCCACGTGCCCGGGAGTGTCGATCAGATTCAGCAAATACGTGTTCCCGTCTTGTGCCGTGTAATTCATCGAAACGGGATGACTCTTAATCGTAATGCCCTTTTCGCGTTCGAGATCCATCGCGTCCAAGAGCTGATCCTTCATCTGGCGCAATTCCACCGTTTTCGTATGTTCGAGCAGACGGTCGGAGAGCGTCGTTTTTCCGTGGTCGACGTGAGCGATGATACAAAAGTTGCGAATGTTGCTGATCTCAGGCATTAGGCGTTCCCGTAATGTTGAAAAATTGAACGTGCATTTAAACGGATTTGACGCGGGAACGCAAAACGCATTTTGAGACCGGAAACCGAACGGAGCGTTACGCAAAAAAACCGGCTGGGACAAAAGTCCGGACCGGTTTTTCGGAAATCCTTCAAAATGCTGTTTTACTTTTTCCCGCCGATGGCTTTTCTCGCGTCGGCGAGGTCGGTTCCGTCTTCGAGAATCTGTTTGCCCTTAGCGTCAAAAATGCGGAAATCCGGCAATTTTTTGATGCGATATTTCATGAGAAAACGTTGGGATTCATTCGGCTCCGGGTTCATGACTAGCCACGGCATTTTCGTTTTTTTCGCGTAGGCGAGCATTTTTTCACGGCTTTTCCCGTAGGTAAAGAAAACGATTTCGATTTTATCTTTGTTCTTTTTGTAAAACGCGGCGAGTTGCTTCGTGAATTTTTCACATTGCGGCGCGCGTTCGTCCGCGCAGTAAATCCCGATAAATTTTTTCTTCTTCAAGGCTTCTGCGGGAACGCTTTTTCCCTTCGCGGTAATCAATCCGTTTTTGAAAAAAATATTCCAATCTTCCTTCGTTCCCGGCGAAGTCGTATCTTTTTCGCCCGTAATAACACGGCGAATAACACGCAAATCAATCTCGTTGGCGACGAGAAGTTTCCCCGTTTTCACTTCGTAGAAACGGAAATTGGGAATACCGCGAATACCGTTGCGCCCCTTGTAGCCGCCGACCGCCGGGGAATTTTTATCCACGGTAAGCCACGGCATTTTGTAGTCGCTCATGTATTTCAAAACCTGAGCCTGCGTGTCGTCGCACCCGACGAGAACGACTTCCACCTGATCCTTAAACTCTTCGTAAAACTCAATCAGCCGCGGCGTAAAATGTTTGCACGGTGCGCACCAAGAAGCGGACGCGTAAATCCCGAGATATTTTTTCCCGTTCAACGCATCGGCAAGTTTGACTTCTGTCCCGTCCGCGCGGAAAAGACCGTCCGCAAAAAGTTCCCGCCAATTTTCCTTCGGGGAACCGGGATCTGCGGGCGCGGCGGAAAGCGCGGGAACGAGATTACCGAAAACCGCGGAAAGCAAAGCGACAACGCCAATCAGAGAAAGGGTAATTTTTTTCATACGCCAAAGATTACGTTCCCGCCTCCGTTCCCGCAAATTGAAATTTAGCGTTTATCGAAGAGAAAAACAAAATTTGTCGCAATGAAAACGCTCGCTTCGCTGTTTCTCGCTGTCGCCTTGTGCGTTCCCGTCAGTTCAGGAACCAAATTCCGCAGGTCAGGTAGCCGGCGAAGCAAAGCCAAATCGCGTAAGGAATTTGCCAATACGCCGCGCGCGGACTGATTTTTTTGTATTCGCAAATCGTTTTCAGAACCAGCGCGAGCAAAACTAAAAGCCACGCGAACGACAACGTAAACGCACGGAAACTGAAAAACACGAAGCACCACGAAAAATTCACGGCAAGACTCGCCGCATAAACAATAAGCGCACGGCGGCGTGTTGAGGCTTTTTCGGGATCTTTTTCCGACCAAATCATTGCCGCGCTCATTCCCATGAGGAAATAAAGCACCGTCCACACAATCGGGAAAATCACCGCAGGCGGCGCAAGCGGCGGCACTTGGATTTCGGCGTAAAGCGTCTTCATTCCCGCCGAAGTGAAATAGGCGGCGAGCGCTCCGACGCCCATCGCGATTAAAATCGAAATCACGTATGCGTTAATTTTGTCTTTTGCTATCTTCATTCCGCTTAGTAAGCGGCACAAACCCCAAAAATGCTTTTGCGTTCCCGCGGGAACGTTTTTTAAACTCGCGGGAAAATTTCATTCCGATGGACGCCGCACAACAAATTGCACTTTTGAAACAACGCACCGAAGTTTTTCTCGGAGAAGAACAACTGATCGAACGCATTAAAGCGGGGAAAAAACTCCGCGTAAAACTCGGCGTCGACCCCACGCGTCCCGACCTGACCTTCGGGCACATGGTCGTATTTAACAAACTGCGCCAATTCCAGGACTTGGGACACCAAGCCGTGCTCGTCATCGGCGACTTCACGACGCGCATCGGCGACCCGTCCGGTCGCAGCTCCACGCGCCCGGTCTTGACGATTGAAGAAATCGAAGCCAACGCAAAAACCTATCTCGATCAGGCTTTTAAAATTCTCGATCCGGAAAAAACCGAAGTGCGCCGCAACAGCGAATGGTTCGGCAAATGGTCGATGATCGACACCCTGCAGCTCGCCCGCCAAATGACGGTGGCGCGTATGCTCGAACGCGACGATTTTGCAAAACGCTACGCGTCGAAAACACCGATTTCGATTATCGAGTTTCTCTACCCGCTTTTGCAGGGACGTGATTCCGTCGAATTGCAAAGCGACGTTGAAATCGGCGGGACCGACCAGCTTTTCAACAATCTCGTCGGTCGCCAGCTTCAAAAGGAAGCGGGAATGCCGGAACAAGCCGTGATTACGATGCCGCTGCTCGTCGGCTTGGACGGCGAACGCAAAATGTCCAAAAGCTACGGGAACTACATCGCGCTGAACGATTCCGCGAAAGATATGTTCGGCAAAGTCATGAGCATTCCCGATGCCACGATGTGGGTTTACTACGAATTGCTTTTGGAAAAATCTCCGGCGGAAATCGCTGCGATGAAAAACGAGCATCCGATGGAAATGAAAAAACAACTCGCCGCCGCGCTCACCGCAAAATTCTACGGAGAAGAAGCCGGACGCTACGAACGCGAGCAGTTTGAAAACGTTTTCTCGAAAAAACAGGTGCGCGCCGACATTCCGGAATTTGCGTGGGACGCACTCGTTCCCGCGGGAACGCCCGACGCAAGCGTGATTGACCTGCTCGCCGCAACGAAAATTTTCCCGAGCAAAAAGGAAATCCGCCGGCTCATCGAAGGCGGCGCCGTCAAAGTAAACGACGAAAAACTTTCCGACGTCAACGCGCGACTCTCCCGTGAAACCGCTGCGGGAACGGTTATCCAAGCCGGAAAACGCAATTTCGTGAAAATAATTAATAATAAATAGTGAATAACGAATAACGCAGTGCCGAGGTTTTTGCCTAAGGCAAAAACTTTGAAGACTTAATTATTCACTATTCACTATTCACTATTCATTAACTCTGCCGGGTGCTCTGTTTGAGGAGTTTCCGTAAGTTTTTTTTTTAATTTCAAAAATCTTCTCATGGCAAAAAAACGCAAAGCCCGGAAAATCAATCCGCGAAAACTCAACGTCAAGCGGCTCGCAATTTGTGCCGGCATTCTCGCCGTCGCCGCGCTCGGTGTAAAAACCGTTCACTTTTTCGGCGACGAAGAAACCAAAGACACCATCGAAAGTGGAATCGTTACCGTTATCGACATCGCGCGCGAGTGTCCTGCCACGCCGGATGAAATGGTTTTTCTGCTCGACGAAATCGCGCACCTCCTGCCCTTCGTTTGCGGACAAAGCGTGGACGCGGGAACGCTCGACGCCACGGGATTTGTGCTCGGAGGTTCTCCCGAAAGCAAAACTTCTTTGAACTTTTTGAAAAATCGCGGCTACATTGTCGGCTACGACAACGCCGCCGGAAATCCCGCATGGGTCGCCTATAAAGTGTTCCCGCCAAAGAGTTTCGAAACAAAAGACCGTCCGAATTTTGAATCGGACACGCGCACGCGAGCCCGCGTCGAACCGTCCGACTACACCAATTCCGGTTTTGATCGCGGACACATGGCACCGAATCAGGCAATGAGCGTTTGTTACGGCGAAACGGCTCAACGGGAATCGTTTTTAATGTCAAACATCGTTCCGCAAATCCACGAAGTCAATGCCGGCGTTTGGAAAGATTTGGAACAACGTATTTTAAAACGTTATACGCGTGCGTTCGGCGACGTGTGGGTCGTCTGCGGTCCGATTTACGACAAGGAACAAAATCGGCGTAAACTCAAAGGGAAAGTTACCGTGCCCGATGCATTTTTTATGATTATCGCCGATCGGGACGAAGAGCGCGGGAACGCACTACGAACGCTCGGATTTATCATTCCGCACCGCAAAGGAATTGAGGACGACGCTCGCGCACACCTTACAAGTATTCGAGAAATCGAACGCCGCAGCGGTCTGAATTTTTTCTCCGACCTCGAAGAATCCGTCCAAAACGCTCTCGAACTCAAACCCGCCAAAACCATTTGGTAAAAAAAAGCGTTCCCGTGATTTTCGCGGGAACGCTTTTTTAATCCTTAGGATTTCTCGGGAAGGCGCTTGTGAAAAGCCTCCGGATCTTCCGCAACCATGAGCAAAGTTTCTTCGTCCGAATAGCTCACGATACTCTTTTCTTCAAGAACTCCCGAGTTGTTCTCTTCAAAATTTTCGACCTGATCCATAACCTTTCGGAAAACTTCGGGGCAGTACTGCGGCGGATAGCCGTTTTTGATCAAACAAACTTTAATGTCAAATTTAAGCCGGTCCCGAATAATCTGATTGTTGAGCCAATCCGAAAAAGAAGATTTCGTATCGATAATTTCTTTCACTTTCTTTGCCAGCGACTTGCATTTTTCGTTAACAGAAACGCCTCCGACAAGTTTGTCTTCCCCGTACACGAAGTTGTGCCGATCGCGTAAATCCATCAAAATGTCGTAAAATGCTTTTTCCTCAAATGTAAGACCGATTTTTCTAAAGCTCTCACGGTCGGCATTCATATTCTTTAAAATTTGAAGTGCCTGTTCTGTCGCATTTCGAATAATTTCGTTTGCGGTCTGTTCCTGTGTTTCTCCCGCTTCTTCTTCGGAGAGGTGCTTTCTCCTTTCGTGATATTGCCTGACGGTTTCTTCAAGCATTTCTTGGAATTTCTTCGCCGCCATTTGATTGGTCTTCCCGTACTCCCGAATCTGTTTGCGAAGCATTTTCACGAGCATTTCAAGTTTCGTGGCAGGCATTTTTACATCCGCCAACTTTTCAAAAAATTCGGGGCTGAACAAATCTTCCTGCTCGCCGTCATCAAGAATGCTTTCGACATCATTATATTTCAGCGCTTGTTCCACCATTTCGGAGACGCGACGATTCATCGTATCGGTATCGATGTCCGTGTCCGTTCCGCTCATCTTGCGGACAAATCCGGCAATCGCCATAAAGCACTGCGCCAGGGCGGATTCTTCTTCACCGAGGTCGCCGGACGGCTGACAAATGTCGTATGCCGCGCGCATTCTTTTTACGGTTTTCAGAAAATAGGTTTTGAAAGAAACCTTGGAAACTTTCTTCCCGCGATTTGTTTCCGAATTCAGAAACCGCGCGGAAATAAAGACGTATTCCGCCGCTTTTGCCAAAAGCCTATAACGTTCTGCCGGGTCTCCGTCGGGCATGAGGAACGGACTCAGATCATACCCGTCAAAAAGGTTTTTGAGGATTTCCAACTCTTCTCTGAAAACTGCCGCCGCCTGTTCCACGTCATCCGAAGACGGGGCGACAGAGGCATCTCCACCATAGAGTTTCATTGCTTCCCGCATGTTGTCCCGAATGCCGATGTAATCGACAATGAGACCGTAATCCTTGCCCGGAAACTTTCTGTTCACCCGGCTGATGGTTTGAATTAACAGATGCTTTTTCAGCGGCTTATCGTTGTACAGGTATGTCAGCGCGGGAACGTCAAATCCGGTAATCCACATATCCACCACAATGACGATTCGGAAGTTGGAGTTTTCCTGCCTAAATGCGGCATCAAGCGCCTCCGAGCGCTCTCCGTTCTTTACTCCGCCAAGGTAGTTATACATCTCTGCGGGATCGTTGCTACCGACACTTGAAACCATCGCCATAAAAGGCATCGGCTTCAGTTCACGCAATTCCTCGTCAGAAACGACGGTTCCGTCCGCCACCTTCCTTTCCGCAAACCATTCGGGATACTTTTCCTGGAATTTTTTCAGAAGCGTATAGGCAATCGATCTGCCGGAACAAACGATCATGGCTTTTTGCACTCTTCCGGGATCGTTTTCACACGCAGACACATAATGATCGTGAATGTCAACGGCAAGGCGCTCCAAGCGGGACGGTTCGCCAAGAATGACCTCCATGGAGCTCATCGCACGCTTACTTGCTTCGATATCGTCTCTCGTCGCCCCGTCATCCGCACACTTCTTATAGTAATTCTCAATCTCCCTGATCTTTGTCTGATCCAACAAAACTTTGGCAATGCGCGGATGATATTTGATGGAAACGGTTAGTCCGTCCGCAACCGCCTGATCCATCGTGTAGCGGTCAATTTCGTCCCCGAAAGTCTGATACGTTTCGGCAATCGGCGTTCCCGTGAACCCGACAAACGTCGCATTGGGCAACGCCTCTTTCAACACTTTCGCGTAGGGCTTGGAAACGACGGCACGCATATTCTCGTCCGCATCTTTGCTGAACTGAATCTTCTTCGCGTTTTCAATCTGCGTCCGGTGGGCTTCGTCGGAGAAACAGATAATATTTGCCCGGCTGTTAATCAGACCGATCCTATCGTCTTCCCGATCACAGAATTTCTGAATCGTGCAAATGTAAAAACCGCCGCTTTCCCGTGCGCCGAGCTCTTCCCGCAACACCTTCCTGTTCGGGACAATGCAGACCTCGCCCAAATTTAAAAATTCTTTGCTCTTGGTAAAGAGCTTCGCGCCCTGCTTTTGCAATTCATCGCGGTCCACAATCATAACGATGGTCGGCGAACCTATCGCGGGAACGTCCGCACAGCGCAGCGCCAATTGCCGGGCAAGAAACGCCATCGTGTAGGTTTTCCCGCACCCCGTAGCGCCGAAGTAAGTCCCGCCTTTCCCGCTTTTTGAAATCACGGATTTGACGATGCTCTGCTTCAAGAGTCGGGAAGCAAAGAACTGCGGATAGCGGCACACGATTTCCCGCTCGGCGTAATCGTATTCGCTGTCCTGAAAATAAATATAGTCCCGGAAAATTTCGAGAAAGCGTTCGGGCGCAAACACGCCCCGAATCATGGTCTGCGTTTCCTCAAACGGGAGCGTCGAAACCTTGTCGCCGTCGTTCACACGCCGCCAGGCATAGAAATGCTCGTAAGGCGTGCGCACCGTTCCCAAGCGCGTTTTCACGCCGTCGGAAATACACGCCAGCGGACAGTAGTGAAGCAGGTGCGGAATATCTCGCCAATAGCGGACGTTGATTTGCTCCCACGCATCGTAAATCGTCGCCCGCGCATCCGCCGGATTTTTCAGCTCAATGACGCACAGCGGCAAACCGTTGACATAGAGAAGCACGTCCGGACGGCGGAGTTCCCGTTGCCCATTGTTCACGTATTCGACGGCAAGCTGGTTGACGACGCGAAAGATATTGTTTCCCGGGCACTCAAAATCAATAAGCGCAACCATTCGCGCCAAGCCGCTTTGCGGCGTAAACTGCACGCCGTTTACCATCTGCACATACAGTTTGTGCAAGGTCGCGAACTCACTTTCCGCTCCCGCGAGGCGGACGGAATTCATAACCTCGCGGATCTCTTCCGAAAGCAAATCCGGATTCGCCCGACTCAAAAACTGCTCCAAGTCGTCCTCATACAAAACGTCCGTTTTCAGGCTTCGCGCGACGCTCCCGCCGGGCAGATAATGCCAACCCGTTTCTTCTAAAAACGAGATAAACGCATTCTCAAATTCCGATTCGCAGAACCGCCCGTTGTATTCTTTCAGCTTCGCCATTTCCCGCCTCACTCGCTTCCGGATTGCTCAAGCATTTTCCGCACTTCTTTGTCAAAATCGCTGGTAATTTTCCGGAGTTTATTAAATCTTCCACGGCTTTTCTGTCTGCCGCAACCTGCTCCGCTAAAAGTGGGTATTTCCAAAATGGAAACAACCACTTTTATAAGTAAGAAAACTGAATGATTTAGTCGGAGAAACAGGCATGGTTTTCCAAATTTTCAAAAGACGGAGGGCGTATAAAAGCAGACGGAGAGATTAGGGCTATCGATTCGTTTTTATATATAGCGCCCCTGAATATTTTGGATCGTCACTTTCCCCAAAATTCACCTCTATGTCCCCATCTTTTCGAGTCGTTAAACAAGACCGATCCTCCCCACCGACTTTCCAACCTCGACTCTTTTCGCTATATTTATTAGAAGCACTCGTCTCTGTGTTCTTGGTATCAGAAATAACGGTAATTCTCGGATTTACCAATTCAACAAACTCTGGATGATATGCAGACTCTCTTCCGTGATGCGGAGCAACCAACACATCTGCATTCCTAACCGCATCCTTAAAATCACTTTGTTTCATAAGTATTTCTAAAGAGGCTGTTTCGTTATCCCCGCATACCACAACTTTAACTCCAGACAATGTGAAAATCGTTACTATGCTGAAGTTATTAAAATTGGAATGATCGCAGTCTGATGTGGAAAATGTTTGAATTGACAACCCACCATAATTGTCAGGATTCCCGGTGTAGTTTTCATTTCCAGGATTAACCGGCAAAGTGTATTGATCATTAATACTACAATACTTCTTAAATTTTTCCTTATCGCACTCTTGAACATTCTTCATGACCTCATCATTCGTCAATGACTTTACTCTATGCAAAATTTTGGGAGGATTGTCATCGAAGCACAAAATATCATCGATATGATCAAGGTGTGGATGGGTTATTATCATGTATGCTATATAATCACTCTTCCTTTTTGTAAGAGGAGAAGTATTCCCGCTTTCTTGAGTCCCCGTACCGAGGTCTATAATAATATATTTCCCGTTAGGAGCTTTTACATGAACGGCTAATCCTAATTGCACATTCCAAATCGTCATTGTCGCTATTTTTGCCATAACATTTTACTTTTCGTTTTTCTTTAAATATTCATTCAGCACTTCTCTTGCATAATAATACGCTCGCTCCCTGTATCTATTCCAACAGATTAATAAGACCACTATTAGCAAATACGATTTCCCATAACATGGGTAAGAAGAGATAATCAATACCGTTGAAATTAAAACAGCCGTAAGGACCGTCCTTGCTAATGCATAGTGGGCATTAAAGTCCGAAACTCTTGAACTTTCACCTCCATTAACTCCTCGCATAGCTTTGCTGAACAGCCTATCTTCCGAAGGATTTTCACTTTCCAATCCATTCATCAATAATTTCCTAACTTTTTCCGTTTCATAAAAACGAACTTTTTTTATTCCTTTATTTTTAGGGATAAAAAGATAATAAATCCAACAATGCGTTTCTTTGTTTTCATTTAACAATCGTGTAGATGGTTTTCCGCCTATTGTGAAATAATAGAGGGGCTCAAATAAGCTACCTACGGCGTTAACTATATAACCGCACAAAAATGCTACGGCAAAATATGCAACGGTATAATCGCTATTATATTTGACGTTAAAAGAGAACAAGCCAACGACCAATAAAATATACCCTACAACGAGACGTGATAACACATCGTAATATTTAAAATTCATAGTTTTTACCTCTTTCCTTGTCCAAATTTTCTTCCAAACTGCCCCGGGTTAGAATCGGGCAGATGTTTTTGATTTGTGATTTTAGTTGTTCGTTGATGCGTTTTCGTTCGGTGTAAACGTTGTAAATATCGACGATGGATTTTTGGACGTCCTTGTCCGGAATCGGGAGTTGTGTTTCGTAAAACCGATCTAAATCAAGATTAGACCGGATGCTCGAATCACTCATAAACCACCCACGACGATCGCTTTCTCCTCGGGAAAACCACATCAAGATGTATTCTTCGAGAACAGTGTCGTTCTTACGTTCAAAAACCGTGTAGGCCGGAGAAATAATGATAGGCGTTCCCGCCTTGTTCAAAGCAATCCTGATACATTCATCCCGCCCCGTTTGCATTCCGGAAAAAGCAAACTGATTTTTTTCGACGAGTTTATACTTTGTCAAATCTACTCCGTTGATGTCTGCGACAGACGGCATGAACTGTTTTGCAATGTTTATGCCGTGCGCAATTGTGATTTCACCGCTCTCATTACGAACATCAACTTCTTTCAGTAATTCGCGGACAAGCGTTGTTTCTGATTTATGTTTAATTTCGTCAACAACGGCATCAATTCCAAGTTTTAAATCTTCCAGACCGCGTTCGTAGCATTGCTGATTGGCGACCATCGCTTTGTAGATGTCGACGTATTTTTGCTGCGTGGGAAGGTCGGGAAGATTGAGCTCCATGTCGCAGAATCTGTCCCAATCCAAGTTAGAGCGAATGCTCCCGTCGCTATAAAACCAACCAAGGCGATCTTTTTCCTTAGAAAGGAAAATCATAAAAAAGTATGTCGGCAATACAGCATCCGTGGCGTTGATTTCAAAGGTCGTGTAAGCGGGAGATACGATTATTGGCGTTTTCCCCAAGTACATACCTATCCTAATGCACTCGTCGCGCCCCGTTTGCATACCGCTAAAAACAAATCGATTCTCTCGAACAACCTTATAATTGCTTTCATCAAGCCCTTCGGTATTGGCAACTGTAGGCATAAATTCCTTGTCGATGTTTATGCCGTAAAAATCTTTGATTCCGTAGGTATTACGTTCGTCGACAACCTTAATCAACTCGCCAAGTTTATATCTACTCAATGCCATATCCGATTCCTTTGAATGCGTCTGCGAGCATTTTCTGAGACTGTTTTTCGAGAGCCATGAGTTCCCGCATTTCTTTTTGGATGCGAGCCATTTCGGCGGGAAAGTCGATATACATGTCGTGGTCGATGAACTCGATGTATTTGCTGGGAACGAGGCTCCAGCCTTGCGCCTCGATTTCCCTGATGCCGACGCTGCGATAGAGCTCGGGAACGGCATACGCGTTCCCGTCCGTTCCCGCGCTTTGCCAAGTGTGGTAGATGTCGGCGGCGCGGCGGATTTGGGTGGCGTCTAAAAGCACTTTTTTCTTTCCTTCGTTTTTCACGGGATTATCCGTCCAAGTGCGCAGGTCCATAAAGAGGATTTCGCCTTCGCGGTTGCGCAGATTGCGCCCGTGGTATTTCCCGCCTTTTTTGTTTTGGTTCAAAATCCAAAGGGTAACGCTGATGTCCGTGGTGATAAAGAGTTCCCGCGGGAGGATAATGACGGCTTCGACTTTGTCGTTCTGAATCAGCTTTTTGCGGATTTCCACGGTGTCGCTGTCGCCGAGCGCGCCGTTCGCAAGCAGGAATCCGGCAACACCGTCCAACGGCTTCAAGTGGGAAAGCATATGCAAAATCCAAGCATAGTTGGCGTTGCTCTCGGGCGGCGTGGCGTAGTTTGCCCAGCGGGAGTCGTTTTTCAGGTTTTCATCATACCAGCCTTTGAGATTAAAAGGCGGGTTTGCCATGATGTAGTTGAAGTAGAGCCCTTTGTGCAGATCGTGCGTAAAGGTGGAATCGCTTTCGCCGCCGAGGTTGTGGCTGATCCCGCGCAGGGCGAGATTCATTTTAGCGAGGCGATAAGTCGCCGCCTCTTTTTCCTGCCCGTAAACATTGATGCGGCTGATGTCGCCGCGCTTTTCTCTGATGAGGTCGGTGCTTTGGACAAACATACCGCCCGAGCCGCAACAGGGATCGTAAAGCGTGCCGTCAAAAGGCTCAATCATCGAAGCGATGAGCTGGACGACATCGTGCGGCGTGTAATATTCGCCCTCTTCCTTGGTCGCGTTGACGGCAAATTCTTTGAGGAAGTATTCGTAAACCCGTCCGATGAGGTCTTTCTCTTCGCCGAATGCCTTGTGGCTGATTTTGTTGACCTCGTCGACGATTTGTTTGATGTCGTTGGCGGCGAGGTTGCGCGTAGTGAACGTGCCTTCCACGAAGCAACCTTTCAGCTGGGCACTGCCGGTCGCGATGCTGTGCAGAGCGGTATCGAGGGCGACGTTCAGTTTGGGTGCGGGAGTGTTAATAATCGTGGACCAACGCGCTTCTGCGGGAAGATTATAGGTGCCGTCCGTAAAGGTAGCGTCATCGAAAAATGCCGCAAAGATTTCTTCATCGTCCGGGTCAAGACCTTGAGCAATTAAGTCTTTGCGTAGCTTTTTGATTCCGTCTTCAAATTTTTCGCCGATGAAGCGCAGGAACACGAGCGTCAGCATCATGTCGCGCTTTTCAAAAAACGATCCGGAATTGCGGGCTTTGCGCAGGATATCCCGACACTTGAACAGAATCGCGTCTAAATTGATTTTATCGTCAGTCTTTTTCTTCGTTGCTTTTGCCATATTGTGCCCGCCTTCAGACGTATTGTGTTTGGGTAGGATAAGTCTCCGTTTTGCGTTAAGAAGATTGAAGTGGTTTCACTTTGCTAAAATGACAACAAATTCCGCGCGGGAACGCAAAAGCGAACTTGCAGGAAACAGTCCCGACAAAAGCAAAAAATCCTCAAAAAGCGCTCTCCGAATCACAGTAAGAAAAAAATATAAAAAACAGTAAAAAGTAAGTTTTTTGTTTAAAAAGTAAGGATTTTCTTCAGTTATCTTCCGAAAAGGTAACAAAAACCGCACGAGCTCAAACCCGCCAAAACCATTTGGCTACCTCCAGAAATTCGTCTTTGAGGAAATCTTAAGGGATAATCTTTCGGTTTTTGCCCCAAAGGGGCGCAATTCTTCAGCGTAGGGTAAGCGAAGCGCAACCCTACGAAAAGGAACGTCGCCAGCCGCACCCTGTAGGGGTGCAACCCGTCGTTGTTTCATTGCGCCGCGAGTGCGTCAGGGAGCAACGGTGTCGTTCCCGCGGCGCAGTTTTGTCAGTTTGCTGTCCCAAAGCTCCGCTCGCGTTGCTCGCTTCGCATGGGGTTATTATTGTTAAGCCTCTTCGAGACTTTTGAATTTCCTATAAAACAAAAAAAGGGACAGCCGAGACGGCTGTCCTCCTTTGGAAGAAATTTTCTTTCTCCTTGTTCTTTTGCGATTAAGGTTTCCGAAAGAAGCGCCAATTCCCTTAATGCCCAAAAAAAACTCTCCCCACTGTTTGGGGAGAGTTTTTCGGGAAAGTTTGGGCTTAGCCCAAGATTTTGCGGAGGACGTATTGGAGGATGCCGCCGTTGGCGAGGTAATGCGATTCCGCGAGCGTGTCGATGCGGCAAAGCAAGGTCGTCTTGGCGACTTCGCCGTTGGCGCGGCGAATCACGAGCGTGACGTTTTGCTTCGGCTTCACAGGATTTTCCAAACCTTCGATGTCGAAAGTTTCCGTGCCGTCGATCCCGAGCGATTCCGCGCTTTCGCCGTTTGTAAATTCGAGCGGGAGCACGCCCATACCGATAAGATTTGAGCGGTGGATGCGTTCAAAGCTCTGCGCCACGACTGCGCGCACGCCGAGAAGCGCGGCACCCTTCGCCGCCCAGTCGCGGGAAGAACCCATGCCGTAATCGACTCCGGCGAAGACGATGAGCGGCGTTCCCGCGTTTTTGTAGGCTTCGCTGGCTTCGAAAATCGTGGTCAGCGTTCCCGCGGGTTGGAGCTTGGTAAAGCCGCCTTCCTTGCCGTCCGCCATCTTGTTTTTGATACGCACATTAGCAAAGGTTCCGCGCACCATGATGCGGTCGTTCCCGCGACGCGAGCCGTAGGTGTTGAATTTTTCGCGGGGAATGCCGCGTTCGGTGAGATATTTTCCGGCGGGCGTTTCGGGCGCGAAGGCGCCGGCGGGCGAAATGTGGTCGGTTGTTACGGAATCGCCGAGGATGGCGAGCGGGCGCATTCCCGAGAGCTTCGCCGGCGGCGGGAGCGTCATGCCGAAGCCGTCGAAATACGGCGGGAGCTGGACGTAGGTTGAGTCGTCGCGCCAGCCGAAAAGCGCGCCCGTGGTTGCGGGAACGGTTTTCCATTCTGCCGTTGCGTCGTCGAACGAAGCGTAACGCTTGGCGAACATTTCGGGTTTTACGCCGGCGGCGATGAGCGCATCGATTTCCGCCTGTTTCGGCCAAATGTCTTTGAGGTAAACGGGTTTCCCGTCCGTTCCCGTGCCGAGCGGTTCGTTTTCCAAATCGATATCGATGCGACCCGCGAGCGCGAAGGCGACGACGAGCGGCGGCGACATGAGGAAATTCGATTTGATGAGCGGATGAATGCGCGCTTCGAAATTGCGATTGCCGGAAAGCACGCTCGCCGTAATGAGTTTGCCGTCGCGAATCGCGGTCTCGATTTCGGGCGCAAGCGGACCGGAGTTGCCGATGCAGGTCGCGCAGCCGTAGCCGACGAGATTGAAGCCGAGTTTGTCCAAATACGGCGTCAAGCCCGCCGCGTTCAAATAATCCGTAACGACGCGGGAACCCGGCGCGAGCGAGGTTTTCACATACGCGGGAACGCGCAAACCTTTTTCCACGGCGCGTTTCGCGACCAAGCCGGCGGCGATGAGCACGCTCGGATTCGAAGTGTTCGTGCAGCTCGTAATCGCCGCAATGACGACGGAGCCGTCGCGTAGCGTTCCCGCCTCGGTTGCCGCGCCTTTCGTTTCTTCGCGGAATTTGTCGAACGCGTTTTTCACGTTTCCGAGTTCGATACGATCCTGCGGGCGTTTCGGTCCGGCAACGGAACGCGTAATCGTCGAAAGATCGAGCTCGATGACTTTCGTGTAGTTGATTTCGCCCGCTTTCGGCATGCCGAAAAGCCCTTGGGCTTGGAGATAATCGCGGACGACGGCGACTTTCTTTTCGTCGCGCCCGGTGAGGCGCAGATAGTCGAGCGTTTTTTCGTCAACCGGGAAAAAGCCCATCGTCGCGCCGTATTCCGGAGCCATGTTGGCAACGGTCGCGCGATCGGCGAGCGAGAGCGTTGCCGCGCCTTCGCCGAAAAATTCGACAAATTTGCCGACGACTTTCGCCGCGCGGAGAATTTCCGTCACGCGGAGCGCAAGATCCGTGGCGAGCACGCCTTCCGGGAGCGTTCCCGTGAGGTGCACGCCGATGACTTCCGGTGTTTGGAAGCAAACCGGCTGTCCGAGCATACCCGCTTCCGCCTCGATGCCGCCGACGCCCCAGCCGACGACGCCGATGCCGTTGACCATTGTCGTGTGCGAGTCCGTTCCGACGACGGAATCCGGGTAAAAAACCGTTCCCGCGGGCGTTTCTTTTTCAAAAACAACGCGCGCGAGATATTCCAAATTCACTTGGTGGCAAATCCCGACAGCGGGCGGAACGACGGAAAACGTCTTAAACGCGCCCTGCCCCCACTTGAGCAATTCGTAGCGCTCCGTGTTGCGGGAAAAATCCTTTTCGATGTTTTTGCGAAACGCGTCGGGCGTTCCCGCGTAGTCGATTTGCACGGAGTGGTCGACGACCATATCCATCGGCACGAGCGGCTCGATGAGCGCGGGATCGCGTCCGAGCTTGGCGACGGCATCGCGCATGGCGGCGAGATCGACGAGGAGCGCAACGCCGGTTAAATCCTGCAAAAGCACGCGCGCGACGGTAAACGGGATTTCCGTGTCGGCGGGCTTGGCGGCGTTCCAGTTGGCAAGCGCGCGAACGTCGTTTTCCGTAATCAGCGTGCCGTCGCAGTTGCGAAGCACGCTTTCGAGGACGACGCGGAGGCAGACGGGCATTTTGGAAACTTGCCCGATTCCCGCCTGTTCAAGCGCGGGAACGCTGTAGTAAAAACCTTTTTTGCCGGCTGCCGGGCAGTTAAATTCGCGAAGCGTCTGGAAAGGATTGTTCATAGTTGGGGGGCAATCATAGAAAAACACAGGCGTTCCCGCGAGAAATTTCCACGGGAACGTATTCCCAAAAAAAGAACCGCGAACAAACACGAATTTTTTCAAATGATCTTCATTTGCGGAATTTACGAAAACAAGCGCTTCGGAAATTTTTCTATCTTTCATTATTCCCACTTAAGCAATAGATTATATCACACAATACTGCTTCCCTTTATCCGCCAACTTTTTCAAGATCATGAAACACACATTTTTCGCCCTCCTCGCCGCGCTCGTTACCGTTCCCGCCTATGCCGCGCCCCTCAACCCCGACGATTGGAAGACGAACGATGCTGCCAAAAATTGCTTTGTCTTTAATAGCGACGGCTCCCTGACAGCCACAGGGAATACTAGCGGAAACGAGCTACACTACATTATCAAAGAAATGGGAGCCAATCTGATGCAGAACGGAAGCGGGATGTCCGTCACGTTGCAATTTGATACCGAATCATTCCTAGAAGATACGGGGACAGAATTTTACATAGCCTTTCACAATGACAACTCGGAGATTGACGGCAATGACTTCTTTAAGAGAATCACGATACGGAACACTGATAGCCAGCTCAATCTCTATGACGATCCCGTGCAGTTTGACAAATATTACACTCTCGACAGCGGTGAATCTTTTACGAAAGTTGAAGTGGATTTCATCATTGAGAACAACGTGCTTTGTTGCACCTACTCGGTTAACGGCACCGCAAGCGAACGGTTTGCCATGAAAGAAGTAAATCCGAGTTTAGACTGGAAACCGTCCTTCGGAATATCTGGCACCGAAACAAATATTTTCACGGTAACCGATGTTTCTTTCACTCCCATCCCCGAGCCGTCTACCGCCTCATTCCTTCTTTCATTGCTGGTCATTTTCGGGATGACAGTCCGACGCCGCCGCAAGTAACCGTTCCCGCGGGAGACTGATAATTCCCTCGCGGGACAAGGCGGGTTTTGTAGAATGGGACGAGAAAGGTTTTTATGATTTGGAAGAAAATACCTCTCGCAATTGTGATTCTTTGTCTTGTTCCGGTATGGGCTTATTTTTGTCTGGCGATGGCAGCGATTGTCGGATTTTCAAATATGCTTCCGTCGTTAACGATTCCGATGATTTTTTTGATTTTCATCGCAGGGCTTTTTTTGCTCGGTTCATGGTTTTTCAAAAATCGGAAAATCGCGAAAACAGCTACGGTTACAATTCTCGGAGCTACGCTTGTTGCCGTTTGCGGATGCTCGATTGCTTATTGGATTGATTGGCAAACGCGTTCCCGCTACGACGTTGTTCGGGCAAACATCAACGAATGGGATTATCGCCCGTTTCGGGAAGGAAACAAACTGGTGGTTCCCGAAAATCCGACTCCGGAACGGCTGACGGGAACGCTCCCGAAACTGAGCGGAGCCTATGCGCTTTATCCCGTTTACGCAGCGGTAGCTCAGGCGCTTTATCCGCATCCGGAAAACAGCGGCTATTATATTTGGGAATTTGTCGATACGACCGGCTCGGATCGAACATTTCAGATGTTGAATCGCGGGAACGCGGATTTAATTTTCGGCGGCGCGCCGTCGGAAGCGCAACTCGAAGTCGCTCAAAAAGCGGGAATACAATACGAAATGACACCGTTCGGACGGGAAGCGTTTGTGTTTTTCGTGAACAAAGAAAATCCGATCAACAATTTAAGTTCCGAGCAAATTCGCAGAATTTACTCCGGGAAAATTAAAGATTGGAAAGAAATCGGAGCCCCGGAATCGGAGGAAATTATCGCATTCCAACGCAATAAAGGAAGCGGAAGTCAAACGATGTTGGAAAAAATCATGGCGGGAACACCGATTGCGCCGCCGATAGAAGAGCGCGTTTCCGATGGCATGGGAACAATCCTCACACAAACGGCGGAATACCGGAATAAAAACAGCGCAATCGGGTTTTCTTTCCGCTTCTACACGCTGGAAATGATGCGCAACGATAAATTGAAACTACTTTCGATCGACGGGATCGCTCCGACGAAAGAAAATATCGAAAACGGAACTTATCCGTTTATCGCGGATTTTTATATGATTTCTGCAAAGCCGCGTTCGAAAAATACAAAGAAAATCGTTGAGTTTATGTTTTCTCCCGCCGGGCAGGAAATCATCGAAAAAACGGGCTATATTCCCCTGCCGAAAAGCAACCCGACAGAAAAATAACACAAAAAAAAATACGCCGACGGGAACGCCGGCGTATTTTATGCTCACTGAAAACAGAATTATTTCATGAGCAACATGTTGCGGGAACGCTTAATAGCGGCCGTAACATGGCGCTGTTGCTTAGCGGTCAAGCCCGTGATGCGACGCGGCAAGATTTTACCGGTTTCAGTGACAAAACGGGAAAGAGCTTCAACGTCCGTGAAGTCGAAATCCAACGGAGTTTTTGAATGTTGCTGAGTGGTTTCCATAACTTTCTTTGTGAACGCCGATTAACTCACTTTTTTTTACGGAATGCAAGAACTATTTTTCCAAAAATTTTCCGGCATAAAAGAGGAATTCCTTATTACCGTCGCCGCCGCGAATCGGAGAATCACAAAGCCCCAGAAGGGAAAAACCAGGAAGAGTGCTTTTTGCAAAATCCAAAATTTCGCGAACAACACGATCATGGATTGAAGGATCTTTAATGATTCCGGAAGTCTTTGAAACTTCTTCACGAGTGGCTTCAAACTGAGGTTTTATCAACATGACAAGGGAACCGCCCTCTCCTACTCTGTTCCATGCGGGAACGAGAATCATTTTTAGGGAAATGAAAGAAAGATCCCCGACGACTAAATCATACGTTTTACGAGGAAGTTCAACGCTGTCCAATTGCCGGGCATTAACTTTTTCCAGATTAGTCACGCGTGAATCATTACGGAGCTTGGCGTGAAGTTGCCCGTGCCCGACATCGACGCAAGTTACCGATTCCGCCCCATTTTGCAAAAGACAATCCGTGAAGCCTCCCGTGCTTGCTCCGATATCCAAAGCATGCGTTCCCGTGACGGGAATTTTGAATTTTTCGATTGCTCCCGCAAGTTTTTCGCCCCCACGGGAAACGAAGCGCGGCGGAGATTCCACAAAAAGTTCCACGTTTTCGGGAAGCATTTGCGCCGGTTTTGAAATAAGGGAATCCGGACCGCTGCGAACTTTTCCCGCCATAATCAAAATTTTCGCCTGAGATCGGGACTCCGCCTTTCCCTGAAGAAAGAGAAGCTCGTCTGCTCGAATTTTTTTTTGAGAAGCCATTGATATCAGTTCTCCTTGTTTGTCTCTGAAACCGGAACTGCTCCCACGGAAATTTCGGGAACACGAAATGTTATTTCCGAATTGTTTTCTACAACACAGCGAAAATCTGAAGTATTTAATGATTCCGGCAAATCGAAGAAGATTTTCAGAACAAAAGATTTCGGAAATGAAAATTGTTCGTTTTTAGAAATTTGAACCCATGTTACGGGAACGCGGGTTCCGTCTGAAGACAAAAGCGAAAAATGGACATTTTGTATAAACGATTGAGCAGTGAGAGAATCATTATCCGACTCAAGAATCATACGAACACAATCAGAACTGCGTTTTCCCTTCAGAAACACGGGAAGTGAAAAACGAGTTTCTCCCGCAGAAATTACGAGATTTTGAGCAACTTCCATAAACACCAAAGAATCTGCAATTGAGGTGTTTGATTTTAAAAAAGAGTTGGTGTGTTTTTTTCCTTCAGAGTCCATCGCATACCAGGAAACGGCAACCACAATAGAAACCGCGAAAAAAGCGAAAACAAATTTTGGTAATTTTTTTAAAAAATTCAGCAAAATCGCTAACAAGGCAATCCCGCAAAGAATTATAACTGCGATGAAAGAATCCATAAGATAACGGAAAACGATGATAATATTTTTACAGCAATTCTCCAAAGATTATTTCCAGCGTGTTTATTAATTTTTTTCCGGGGACAAAGTTTTTTCCCGAGGGAATTAGCATGCCTGAATTAATTAAATTTTGTATATACTTATTATATACATTTTCTATTTTTATTTTTCCGTATTTATTTTTTACACCATCGTAAATCGGTGTAAAAGACTTAGGAAGACCGCTCCAAGAAAAATCCACTTTCCAGAAATAAACCGCCCTACCCTGCTCTACGGGTTCGGTTAAAAGTCCCGGAGAATATCTAAGAATATCCGGAATTTCTCCGGAAGAAACCACCACAGAAAATGCGGTTGGTATTTTTGTTAAGATTTTTTTTATATCCGAAGGTTTTTCCTGAAAAAACAAAATCGGATCAAAGCCGTATAAATTTAAACCGTTCCAATACGAATGAAGATTTTTGTCGTTCTCATCGAAAGTTTTTTCATACCAACTTTGAAAAGATTTTCCTCCGAGGCGAAACCCTACTTCAAAATGAAGGTGCTCTAACCCTTTCGGGATTTTATACACGGAGGAAGTGTTTCCCATTGTTCCGAGAAGCGTTCCCGCAGAAACAGACAGACCTTCCTTGATATCGGAAGAAATGGAGTTCAAATGAGCATACAAAGAATAAAAGGATATACTGCTATCAATGTGCTCAAGCACTACATATTTACCGTAAGATCCGTTATTTACACTGCAAACATGAACAACCCTACCCTTCAATACTGAAAAGACTTTGTCCAAAACTTTTCCGCGCGAATCTCGTCTAAAAGATTTAATATCCCACCCTTCATGAAATCTTTTTCCTGAATTCCGAACCATTCCGAAAGTTCCGGATTTCCAATTTCCTGAAACCGTAGACTGTATATATGAACTCAAATCCTTCGGTATAGATGCTTCCGTAGGTGGAGTTATTTCGGCAAAAGAAAATGCCGGAATTGAAAACAATCCCAGCATTAAAGAGCTCAAAATCTTAATAAACATTATTGGTTTTCGTTGTACTCTCTGAATTCCAGAATAAAACTATTTAATTCAAAACAAAGATCATCCAACTGCCTCATTTGCTCCTCTCCTTCAGCCGGAGTCATAATGAAGAAAAACAGATCATTACGTGTTAAATTCCTCTTCAATACACAAAAACCTAAAGGTTTCCCGTCTGCGACAAGGAGAAATCTGCGACCTTCCGCCCTTGCAGCAACCTGATTTAATCGAATTGAATATTCATCTTTAATTCTAAAAAACAATCCGGGAACGGAAACGTCTAAAACAGGGTCATATTTCTGAGAAACAACACAATCAGAGAAAGCATCAATATTAAAAACAGGATCACGCATTACCTGAATTTTCTTATTAATGACGGGAACGACAAAGGTTTTTGAAATATCAAAAGTTCCCGTTTGCTTAGGCGCTTCAAGATAAAAAGCGATATAATGTTCCGGAACCTTAGAAGCACAGGAACAAAGGAAGAAACATACAAAGGAAAAAATAATAGAAATAACTGTTTTTTTCATAAGATATCAGACAAACATTCCAAAAACATTTTCAAGAGAAGTCAAATCCTCAGGAGGAAAATCTTTTATGGAAACCCAAAACTCTTTTTTTGATTTTATATGAATAAATTTCTGCTTTTGAGCATTTTTTCGTTCAAAACTGCGTAAAATTCGTTTTTTTTCAAGTAATAATGCGAAAAGTTGCTTTAAAATATCTTTTTCATCACTTTCTTCTCCTTCGTATAGAGAAAAAAAGAATTCCTCTTGATACGCCAATTTTTGCTCAAAATCTATTTTTTTTGATGAATTTGAAGAAATTTTCTTTTTCCACTGACCAATAATTTTACTATTGGGGTGAAAATCGGAAGCATTTCCTTTTAAAACATCAAAACGGGAAATATCACCATTGTTTTCCTGACACACAAAACAAATGACTTCATCTCCGTCCGAAAAGGGTGCTCCGTTAACCGCACAGGATCGAGAAAAAGGCTTTATTGTCCATTCCATATTAAAAATTTCCTTAAATGTTCCACATGGAACGTTATTTTTTCTTTAATGAAGACAAGAAAACCATCAATAATGATATGTCTGCAGGATTTACACCGCTAATTCTTTCCGCTTGAGCTAAAGTTTTAGGTCGAATAGATATCAATTTTTGGCGGGATTCAATTCTTAAGCCGGAGACTGTGTTATAATCAAAAGAATCAGGAATAGAGAAAGACTCTAAATTTTTCATTCTCTCTATAGATTTTTGCTCCCTAGACAAATAACCTTTATATCGCACTCGATACAAAACCTCTTCCTGAATAGCCGAATCTAAAGAATTAAACCCATCGGGAAGAGCAGGGGGGACAGAATTAATATCTTTACGGAGAACATCTCCAATAATTCCACCCTTTATTGTTAATTTCTCGAACATTTCACACCAATGCTCAACTAAAGCTTTTTTCTTTTTAATCCGAGATAAACGAGAATCACTCAATAATCCTAAATCCTCTATTTTATCAACAAGGCGCAACTCAGCACTTCCGTGATTAAACAAAAGACGATACTCAGCACGACTTGTAAACATACGATAAGGCTCTTGAGTTCCTTTAGTTACCAAATCATCAATAAGAACTCCACCATACGCCTCGTCACGACCTATCACCAACTCTTTCCTTCCCAAAACACGAGAAGCAGCATTTACACCGGCAATAAGCCCCTGAATTGCAGCCTCCTCATACCCGGAAGTCCCGTTAATCTGCCCGGCAAAGAAAAGATTCTCAACATTCTTTGTTTCTAAAGAGGGAAGAAGCTGAGTAGGAGGAGCATAATCATACTCAATAGCATACGCCGGTCTAAGCATTACCGCATTTTTAAGCGCGGGAACACTCCTTATCATATCCAACTGAACAGGGAAGGGGAGCGATGTTGAAAAACCATTTATATACCACTCATCCGAATACAAACCTTCAGGTTCTAAAAACAGCCGATGCTTATCTTTATCAGGAAAGCGAACAAATTTATCCTCAATACTTGGACAATACCTAGCCCCAACTCCATGGATAAGACCGGAATATAGAGGTGAAGAATGAATATTATCCTTAATCAAAACCCCTGTGTTTTCACCGGTATCCGCCAGCCAACAGGAACGTTTATTAGATCCCGGAGCCCATCCGGGAATCTTTATATGTTCCACGTGGAACATATCCTCGGTATCCCTCGTGTCATAAAAAGCAAAGAAAACCGGATTTTCATCTCCTTTCTGTTCTTCACAACAGGAAAAATCAATAGAGCTTCCCAAAATTCTTGCAGGTGTTCCCGTCTTTAGTCTGTCTATTTTTATACCGGCTTTCAGAAAACTATCAGACAATGTTTCGGCATTAAAATCTCCTAATCGTCCTCCGAAGTTAACATTTGATCCGATAAACATTTTCCCCTTAAGGAACGTTCCCGTAGTAACAACAACAGTTTTTCCGTAAAAATTAACACCAAAAGAAGTTTTAACACCGACAACTTTACCACTTTTAAACACCAACCCGGTCACTACAGCCTGAAATAGAGTAATATTTTCCCTAATTTCACAGATACACTTCATTCGCGCTGAATAAACCAACTTGTCACACTGCGCTCGGGGGGACTGGACAGAAGGACCTTTCGATGCATTAAGAACTCTAAATTGAATTGCCGTCGCATCAGCACAAACAGCCATTTCGCCTCCCAAAGCGTCGATTTCACGCACGATATGACCTTTTGCCTGACCTCCAATCGCCGGATTACAGCTCATTTTGGAAATAGTATCAAGATTTCCCGTAAGAAGTAGGGTATCAGCCCCCATTCGAGCTGCTGCCAAAGCCGCTTCAACACCGGCATGTCCGGCACCTACCACAATGACATCATACGGTTTTTGTTCACTGATTCGTATTTCTTTTTTCATACTATTTTCCTATGCAAAACGATGAAAAAACTTTGTCCAAAACTTTTTCATTATCAAATTGTCCGAGAATTTCCGACAACTCCTCCATGGCGCTTCTTAATTTAGAAGAAATAAATTCAATCGGAATATTCCCAATTAAGTTTGAGGCTTCAATAAGCGATTTTTCCGCCGCCATAATGGATTCTGCATGACGTGCGGAGACGACAAGAACTTCAGAATCGGGAACAATGTTTTTCTTGCTAAAAATATCTTCCAAATATTTTTTTACGGTTTCGGAAGCCTGTGACTCTAACAAAGACAAAGACAATCTATCGATCTCGGGCAAAAAATTATCTTTATCAAAAGCCGGATTTAAATCGGTTTTATTAAAAAGGATACAGGAATTTTCCTGACTTATATTTTCTAATATTTCTTCGGAAATGACAGGGGTAGGGGAGGATGAATCCACGACAAAAATCAAGAAATCAGCTCTCTTCATACAATCGTAAGTTTTGAGAATTCCCGATTCTTCGACTTTGGATTCGGTGTATTCGCGAATACCTGCAGTATCTATTATTCTGATACAATTATCACCTATCAGGATATTCTCACTAATAAAGTCTCTGGTCGTTCCCGCCTCATCACTTACCAATGCGCGCTCCGTCCCGACAAGTGCATTCATCAGGGAAGACTTTCCTGCGTTCGGAGCTCCAAAGATAACAACATTGATTCCCTCATATACTCTCGAAGAATACCGAGCGGTTTCACGCGTTTTTCTAAGTTTAAAAATCAGGGATTCGAGTTTCTCTTTGAAATAACCGGAATCAATCTCAGGAACTTCTTCTTCTGAAAAATCAATTTGAGTTTCCGTTTCAGCAATAAGCTTTAAAATTTCGTCATTCCATTCAAAAATCCTCTTCCCGAGTTCTCCGGAAAGTAATTTTCGTGCAGCTTCAAAAGATCTTTCCGAACTTGCCGAAATAATTTCGGCAACAGCCTCAGCCTGAGTTAAATCCATCTTCCCGTTTACAAAAGCCCGTCTTGTAAATTCTCCGGGCAGGGCAGGGCGACAACCGCGCTTGAATAAATCTTCAATAATACGATTCACAATAAAAGGATTTCCGTGGCATGAAATCTCCAACAAATCCTCTCCGGTATAAGACTTCGGACCGGAAAATAACACCCAAAGACACTCGTCCAAAACTTTTCCGGAAACGCCTTTATAAACACCAAAATAAGCTTTTCTGGACACAATTTCATGCTTTCCGAAAGCCTCCTTTGCAATGGATAAAGCGGAGTTTCCGCTCACACGAATAACGGCAAGAGCGGAAGATCCGGAAGGCGTGGCAAGGGCAGCAATGGTCGTTAAATCAGCCATATTTCTAAACGTCCGATTAAACCAACTCGTTCCCGCGTTCGCAAGTTCCGAGCAAAATAAAAAGCCTTTCCTACTTACAGAAAGGCTTTTTATTCAGAATCAAAACTAAAAACGAACTACTTCCTTTGCGGCATAATCACGCACAAAAAGCCTTCATCTTTCGTTTTAAGAACTCCGGGACTCAACTCATCCTTAAATTCAAAGACAACTATATCCTGACTCAGAGCCTTTAACGGATCCGACAAAAACTGCGGATTAAAAGCAATCTTCATATCAGCGCCTTCATATTGAACGGCAATTTTATTGCTCGCTTCGTTTTCACCGCCGTTTGCCGCCACTTCAATGCTGTTTTGAGAAATGTTCAAGTGAACAGAATTATTCTTATCCGTGGTCACCTTCGCCGCAAAATCCACAGAACGCAGGAACATATCGCGCTCAATTTCGATGCGGTTTCCGGAATCCTTAGGAATGACCTGCTTGTATTGCGGATAGTTGCCTTCCACGACCTTGGAAACAATCTTCACCTTATCGCACAGACCGTTTTCCGCCTTTTCGTCAACGTCGACTTCAAACATCACCTGACGGTCGCTCAAACCGATAGAAACTTTTCCTTTGGAACCCAACTGCTTCTGAAGTTCATTCACCGTTTTTGCCGGCAAAATAAATGAGGAAATTTTGCTTTCTCCTACAGAAATCTTGCGATCGCAAGTTGCGAGACGACGCCCGTCTGTCGCTACAAGAACCAAACCTTCTTCCGTAAAGTTGAAGAAAACACCGTTCAAAACATAGCGGTTTTCGTCTGTAGACTGAGCGTAAGAAACGCTCTTAATCATCGTAGACAATTCGCTTTGTTCTATTTCAAAAAGATTTTCGTTGTTTACGACGGGAAGAGGCGGAAACTGTTCGGTTTCAATTCCTGTCATCAAAGCATCGGAGCTTCCGGATGTAATCTTAACTTTCGTTCCCGAGAATAATTCAAAGCTGATTTCACTTCCCATCAAACCGCTAACGATATCTTTGAGCTTTTTTACGGGCAACGTAATGCTTCCGGGAACGACAACGTCAGCCTTCACCAAGCAGAGAATACCGATTTCAAGATTCGTCGTCGTAAGTCGAACCTTTCCGTCTTCCGCTTCAATCAAGACGTTGCTGAATACGGGGAGCGTAGGGCGACTGCTCACAATATTTACAACTTGGCTCAAGCCTGCAGCGAAAAACTCACGGTTAATTTTAAATTTCATGATGTTAATAGAATCTTTAATTAATGCCTTTGAGGCAACACTATGTTTTTCACAAAAAACTGTTCTCTATGAATAACTTAATTTTGTTTTCTTTTCTTTAAATACAATCGTAATAATCAGGTCTGTTAAGAATGTTTATAATTTCTAAAAACCTTGATAAATAGCGGTTCGGAGAAGAATTTTTTTTGCAAATAACAACGTAAATACCGTTCCCGCGAGTTTATGAATAAAACTTTAACAGATTTATTTCGATTTTATTCACAGGAAATTAGAATGTTTCTTCAACATCTTCCGTTCCCGTGAATTCCGTCTTCGTTTTGCGAATTTTTTGTTTTAACGCGCGGAACAATCCATAGAAAACATAAATGAGCAGGGCGGCGGGAATAGCAAAGATGTGGAACTTTGCGGCGACGATGATGAATAGAATGATAAAAATAAATGCCTGAGCTTTCGTTTTGCTATTCCAATCAATGTGTTTGAACGTCGGATAGGGTATATTGGTCACCATGAGAATGGAAACCAGCAGCATTGTCGGCAACAGAATGATGGGAAGCCACGTTTTGAGCGTGGAAGTGGTTTCTACGGCGGACTGGTCGTAGTTGAGATGCGTAAGCAGAAGGACGAAAGAAGCCGTTATTGCGGCGGCGACAGGTGAGGGAATTCCCATGAAATCCGATGCCGGAGTTTTCTTTTCGTTCCCGGGAATAAGCGGGTTAGTTAAAACGTTAAATTTCGCCAAACGTATTCCTGCACAAAGCAGGTAAATAAACCCGATAATCGCTCCCGTGCTGGAAATGAAGCTGTTGACCCAGTCAAAAGAATTGGCACGAGCCGGATCGAAAATAAGGAAGTAAACGAGGAAAGCGGGAGCGACTCCGAAAGAAACAGTGTCCGCAATCGAGTCAAACTCTGCTCCGAACATGGATTCTTTTTTAAACATTCGCGCCATGCGCCCGTCAAAAAGGTCAAAAATGCACGCACCGAAAATCAGGTAAACTGCCATCATATAGAGTTCATTGGCGGCGGCGATATTCGGTGTATGATTGGCCTCAATGCATTTACAAAGCGAAAAGAATCCGCAGCACATATTTCCTGCCGTAAAAAAGTTCGGCAATAAATAAATGCGTGCGGCATCTCGAACGTTCCCGTATTTTACGGGTTTCTTTTCTTCTTCCTTGGGGTTTTCAGCCATTTTTGACTAAGTTTGAGGGGTTTTGTTCAAAAAAAAGAATTTATTTACTTAGAGAATCGAGATATTCCCAGAAGTTTTTGTCCTGCTCTATTAAGTGTTCTTCCTTAACGGGCAATTTAGATCTGAACGCAAAGTCCGTGATACTGTGTTTGTAAAGAATATGGCTACAGTAAATAGCTCCTTTGTTTTCCGTAAAATAAATACGGAGATCGCCTTCCCGCAGACGGTAATAAGTGTTCCCGCCACGCGAAAAAGCCCCGTATTTGCTTTTATTTTTTTTCAAATCTTCCGGGCTTACGGTGCTGAGAGCATCAATTAGAGGCATTTGCTCGAGAGCTGAAAGTTTGTTGAGCTCCGTCATTGCCTGATCGCTGAAACTGAGTTCATTCATAACCCGTTCCATTGTTCCCATTCAGCTAAATTATGCGAGAAAAAAAGCGACTTTTTTGAAGAATTAAAGCCTAAAAAAAAAGAAACCGGAAGGGGAACAACCTCCTTCCGGTTTCTCTTTTTTGATTTAAGTTCCTGGAAATTATTCCCGTTCCATGAGCGGAATAAATTTTTTGATGCATTCGCCGGTGTAAACCTGGCGCGGACGGTGAATTTTTCCGCCCGGGCGCGACGCCATTTCGTGCCATTGCGCAATCCAGCCCGGCATACGTCCCATTGCAAAAATAACCGGAAACATATTCAGCGGAATTCCCAATGCGCGCAAAATAATTCCGCTGTAAAAATCCACATTGGGATAAAGATTTCGTTTTTGGAAATATTCGTCGTTCAGCGCAATATCTTCCAGCCTGTGGGCTATTTTTAAAAGCGGATCACCCGCGCCGAGAGTGTCGACAACTTTGTGACACTGTTCCCGCAGAATTTTCGCCCGAGGATCGTAATTTTTGTAAACACGATGTCCGAAACCCATCAGGCGAACTTCACCCGTTTTAGCTCTCTGGACAAATTTCGAGCCGTCATCTCCACAGGCTTCAATTTCCGTGAGCATTTCGATAACGGCTTGGTTTGCACCGCCGTGCATCGGTCCCCAAAGCGCGCAAACACCTGCAGAAACCGAAGCAAAAAGATTCGCACCGCCGCTTCCGACCATGCGCACCGTGGAAGTCGAGCAGTTCTGCTCGTGATCGAGGTGAAGCAAAAGCAAAATATCTAAGACTTTCGCAATGTCCGGGTGCACCTGAGTGTCTTCCCCCGGCATGGAAAACATCATGTGAAGGAAATTTTCGCAGTAATTGTAGCCGCGTTTCGGATAAATGACCGGATAACCCTGACGGAAGCGATACGACATCGCGGCGAGTGCGCGAACTTTGGAAATAAGAACCGTTGCCGTTTTATCAAAATTTTCAAGGTCTTGCTTGCGGTTATTCGAGGAAAGTTCCGGATGGTAGCAACCCAGAGCATTCAACATCGCCGAAAGCACCGCCATCGGATGGGCTGACGGCGGAAATCCCGCAAAAGAATTTCTTAAACCTTCATGAATTCCGGCGCTGACCAAAATATTATTTCGAAAATCCTCTAATTCCCGGGAATTCGGCAATCGCCCGTAAATAACAAGATATGCACTTTCGATAAAATTTGACCGTGCGGCGAGTTCTTCAATCGGATACCCGCGGTAACGCAAAATGCCTTTTTCTCCGTCAATAAATGTAATTCCGCTCGTGCAGGAACCCGTGTTCCCGTAGCCGTCATCGTAAGTAATGCAACCTGTCTGAGCGCGTAACTTCATTATATCGATGGCGCGTTCGCCCTCGCTCCCGCGAAAAACGGGTGCGGCGTATTCTTTTCCGTCGATAATAATTTTTGCCGTTTCGAAGTTATCTACATTCATTTCTGAAAGGTCTTTGAAGTAAATCGTTTTCGGAATTGATAATTGAACGTGTCGTTTTTTGCGAAATAAAAAACGTTTAGAAACCGGAGTTTTTTTGAGCAATATTTACGAGAAAATTTGCGAAGTCTTCGGAATCGTTTAAGCAGGGAACCATGTGAAAATTGTTCCCGCCGGATTCCGAAAATGTTTTTTTCCCGCGAACACCGAGTTCTTCAAGTGTTTCCAGACAATCCGCCGCAAAGCCGGGGGCTATAATTGCGATGTTTTTTACACCTTCTTTCGGCAAATTTTTTAGGCGTTCTCCGGTCGAAGGTTCCAGCCATTTTCCGCGCCCGAAGCGTGACTGAAATACACATTCCCAGCGTTCCCGCGGTAAATTCAGTGCGCTTGCGAGCAATTCTGCCGTCGTTTCGCATTCCGCTTTGTAGCTTTTTGAGAGCTTGGTTTTTACGGGAACACCGTGGAAGGAAATCAGCAGTTTTTCAAAATTTTTCCCGATTAAAAATTTTTTTGCAGATTTTTCCAACGCCGCAATAAATTCCGGATTGCAGTAATACGGAGCTGCAAAATCCAATTTCACCTGCGGAAATTTTTTTGCAAAAACTTTTTGAGTTTTTTCAACAGCCGTTAACCACGACGATTCGGCTTTTTGCGGGTAAAGCGGAATAACAAAAACTTTTCGGATTCCGCTTTCGTAAATCGTTTTTGCCGCATTTTCTATTCCGGGATTTCCGTAGCGCATGGCGCAAAAAACTTTCGCGCGACCGCCAATTTTTTCTGTCACACGTTCCCGTAGCTTTTCCGTTTCGACGATGAGCGGTGAGCCGTTTTCCGTCCAAATCTTTGAGTAGTAAGCCGCTGATTTTTTCGGACGTCGCGGCAAAATAACACATTCCAGGAGGATTTTTCTCAAAATCCACGGTAAGGAAATTACGTGTTTATCGCCGAGAAATTCCCGCAAATACTTTTTGACCGCGGGAACGCTCGGCGCATCGGGAGAACCCAGATTCAGCAACAAAACAGCTCGGGATTCCTTCACTTTTTTTTCTGAAAAATCGTATTTTTTATTAGCGAATGTGAACGACACATTCGTAAATTGCGGGACCCAAAATTTCGAGTGACGAGCGAATACCGTCCGGTGTTCCCGGCAAATTTACAATCAGCGCGTGGCTACGGATTCCTGCCGTTACACGCAACAAAACCGCCGTTTTCGTCGTTTCGTAGTATTTCATACGGAGAATTTCCCCGAAACCGGGCAATTCCTTTTCAATAACAAGCCGCGTGGCTTCCGGAGTAACATCCCGGCGCAACGGTCCGGTTCCGCCCGCCGTTAAAACAAGCGTGCAACCTTCATCATCAACAAGAGAACGGATAGCATCGGCAATCCGGTTTCTGTCGTGTCCCACGATGCGGGTAACAAATTTAATATCCTCGCCGAGCAACTCCACGAGTTGCTTTTCAATTTCAATGCCGCTTAGGTCCGGAGCTTGCCCGGAAACGGTGCGATTGCTGATGGTAAGGCGTCCGATTCTCAACATAACGTCCCGATTATGCGTCCCTTTCCGGGGAAGGAAAATCAAAAAATCTTTTTTGCGATTTCCGTAAAAATGACGACCGGTCGCCTACCCCTAAGCGACCGGTCTTTTATTTTCTATATCTCGTTGCTTATTACCCCATCTCTCACTAAGTGAGAGAAAATTGATAAATTATGCTTAGAGTTAATCTTAAAGTTTTTATAAGGTCAAGCGATTTTTATAAAAAATTTTTAAAAAGTTTTCAAACCCGCATAAAATAAGGAAACTTTTTTAGTTTATTACACTTTTAAAATAATACTTATTTTGTGGAAAATCATATTTTTTGAAGGTTTTTCTTTAAAAAACTAAAAAACAAAGATTTTTTTCGGGAAATTTGAAAAATCCCTGTGTCTTTTGTGTTTCTTTTTTTTAATTTCCCGTGAAAACAGAGAAATCCGTATCGTCTTTCCTTATTTTTTCTCTTTGTTTGCCGCTTATAAATAGTTCATTCTTTTCCGGAAAAATGTTGAGTGGGCAAAAAACAGCAAACCTCTTGTATCGCGCGGGAATTTGGCTTCTAAAAAAGTTATGGATTTTCCTCGCGTTACTTTTGCTTGTCCAAATCGGGCTGCTTTACATTTCCGTTTCCGAAATTCGTGTTCCCGATTCCATTGTAAAAAAATTCCTGAAAAAAACGGAATCGGAAGGTTTTTATATTTCTATCGGCGATGTGCGCTTGCGCAATCTGACTGTAATTACGGCAAAGGAAATCGACGTCGGAACGTCGCGCGGGAACGATCCGTTTCTTCATGTGCGTCGCTGCGCGATAAAACTCGGACCGGACGCACTGATTTCCGGCAAGCCGTTCCCGCAGTTTTTCTACATCGATGGTGCGGAGTTTTTCTGTCCGTCCATTACTTCTCCCACGGGCAAAGCGGAACGGATTTTTTCTGACGGAACGCTGATTCTTCGCAAAAAAGACGAAAAAATCATGATTGATGCCGCCGAATTTCTTCTCGGCGATGCCAAATTCGTTGCCTACGGAGAAATTCCCGTTCCCGCGTTACTCTCGAATTTTGAAAACAAATCTTCGCTTCCGTCTCCGGAAGTTTCCGCGCCTGTTGCTGAAAAATCTTCCGTAAGTATTTCTCGCTTTGCGGGAAAAATTGCTGAAAAACTTCATACGCTGAATCTGCGTCCGTTGCTGAATTCTTGCGAATTTGTCGCCGAAATTCGTCCCGACGGAAACGCACTCGGTGTCGAAATTTCCGCTTTTTGCGAAAATTTTGATTTTCGGGAAGATGTTCACTTGGAAAAAATTTCGGCAAAACAAACGCTTTCCGTAAATTTTTCCGCTAACGAAATTCTTTTTGCCGAGCCGCTTTGCGTTTTTGCAAAATCCGGAAATTTTACTTTCGGAGAGCTTTTTTCGGAAAAAATTCAAGTCAGCGCAAAGCACATCAGCGTTGCCGCCGAAATTCTGGAAAACATTTTTGACGAAACCGTTCCCGTCGAAGAAAAAATTCCGCAAACGCTTTTTTCGCGAATTGAGCATCTTCGCGCGGCGACGCTTTGCGACGGCGTTTTCGATGCGGAAAGCGTTTTGCTTGCCGTTTCTCCGAAAGAAAAATTTGCATTTCCCGGATCTTTTTCCGTCGATGCCAACCTTGCTTCGGGAACGACGACGCTCGCGTGCGCGGGAACGGTTTTTGCCGATACGGAAAAACCCGCACTCGACCTGAATTACGAAATTTCTTTGGACAAAAATCTGCTCACGGAGTTCCCGCAACTGCGCGCCGTGGCGCAAAATGAAGAAATGCGCGCGTTGCATTTTACCGGACAACCGACTTTGCGCGGGAACGTGAAATTTGACCCCGGAATGAATTTCCGGAGCCTCGATTTTGAGTTGCTCGCCGGAGAAACACAGGGAAATAATTTTCATTTGTGTGCGTTGGATGTCGCGGGAACACTTTTACCGACGGAAATTCGCTTTGTGAAAATCGTCGGAGAAGGCACGGATTTTTGCGCGAAAGCCGACGCGTTTTTTGAGTTTGCCGACGACGGAAAATTCCGCGTTCGCGCGTGGGGATCCGTCAATCCCGAATACATCGACGGGCGCTTGGGTTGGTTTTGGGAGCGCATTTGGCGCGATTTGAAAAAAGCGCCCAGCGAGCAAAGCCCGAGAGCGGACATCGACGTTTACGGTCGTTGGAACGAAAATTGGGAATATGTCTTCGGCGCAATTGCCGGAGAAAAATGCTACGGGAACGGTGTTTTGGTAGACAACGTTCGCCTACGCGTTTACGAAGATCCGCTTCTGATTTCCGCTTTCGATATGCACATTACGCGCGGGAACGATTTTGCCGACGGTTGCCTTCAGTGGCACTACGCAATGGAGCCGAAATACCATTACCGCGATTTCCGGTTTCTGTTTAACGGAAAAATTCCGCCGAAAGATGTTTTGCAAATTATCGGCGAAGGGCTTCCCGAAGCGCTTTCCGATATCGAAGCCAAAAATTCCGCAACCGGCACGGTGCGCGGATTTTTCAGCGGCGATCCGGAAATTTATCCCGATCGTATGTTTGTCGAAATCAAAGGCGCTGCGCCGGGAGAATTTTCCGTGTTCGGAATCCGCGGAGAAAATTTCCGCGGCGAAATTGTTTACGATAACGGCGTCGTTCTCGTCGGAAATCCTTTTTACGCGGACGCGGGAAAAGGTTCCGTTTCCGGAAAAATTCGTGTTGAACTTCCCGAAACCGGGCAGGGCGCCGACGGTTCAATTGTTGAATTGGATTTGAATTTGAGAAATGTCAGTCGTTCCCGTTTGGCGAAAACGCTTGAAGCTGTCGGTTCTCGGGTCGAAGTTGCTTCGTCCGGAAAAATTTCCGGCAAAAAAAACGTTTCCGGCGTTCCCGTAGTTTCCGCTGCTCCCGCCAATCCGGAAAAAGCGGCTCATTCCGGAACTTTCGATAAATCGAGTATCGACGCTACATTTCGGGGTTCACTCGTCGGTCCCGAAATCAATTCGCTCGACGCTGAGGGAACGTTTTTCATGCACGATGAAAACCTGTTTGAACTCCAGATTTTCGGGGGATTTTCAAGGCTCCTTTCTTCGCTGAAAATTGATTTGACGACGTTTCTGATGGATCGTGCCGAGAGCACCTACACGATTCGTGACGGCGTCATTTTCCTCCCTAATACGCGAATTTACGGCGAAAGCGGAGAAATTAACCTGCAGGCGGATGTTGCGCTGTCCGACTTTTCCATTCGGGGCGAAGCTGTTTTCCGCAACTTGCGCGGGACCGAAATTCCCCTTCTCGGAAAACTCGTCGAATGGGGGTCCGCTTCTACAGAGCTTCTTCCGGTGAAAATTTCCGGCACCGTCGATAATCCCGACTGGAAACTTACGGCAAAACTTTCCCGTATCTGGGATTGGATTAATCCGGCTTCGCTCCTGAAACTTCCGAAATTCATTCAGGACGAATCCGATGAAGAAGAGCAGTAATCGCCGGGTTTAACGCAGAAAACGCACGGTTTCCTTGTTGCCTTTACACAGGGAAAATAAAAAACGTGGTGGATTTTCACGGGAACGCGGTTCAAAATTCCGAGTCATTATGGCTATTGAATTTTTTGATGATTCCGACGGAATTTCCGGCGTTACAGGTTTTCTCACGGGCGCTTCCGCCTGTAATATTCGCGGGAACGCGGATTTGGCACGTTTGGACGTTGCCGTTATTTTCTCGAAAACGCCGTGCACGGCTGCGGGCGCATTTACGACAAATGACGTGAAAGCGGCTCCCGTTTACGTTTCTCAAGCGCATTTGCGCGGCGCGGCGGCGGGAACGGCAATGCACGGCATTGTGGCGACCAGCGGGAACGCTAATGCTTGCACGGGCGAGCAGGGCATGAAAGACGCAAATGTCATGTGTGAACTCGCGGCTACGGATTGCGGCGTTGCTCCGGAGCAGTTTTTTGTCTGTTCGACGGGGCGCATCGGCGTCAATTTGCCCATGGAAAAAATGGCGCGAGGAATCGCTGAAGCCTCCAAAAATCTCGCGGGAACGGCGGAAGAATCTCTTCGTGCGGCAGACGCAATTCTCACTTCCGACACGCGCCGAAAAACCTGCACGGCAAAATTTTCCGTCGACGGAAAAACCGTGACGATTTCCGGCATGGCAAAAGGTGCCGGAATGATTGAACCCGGCATGGCGACGATGTTCGGCTTGCTCGCAACGGATGCCGAAATTTCGCAAAATCTCTTGCAAAAATGCCTTTGGAACGCTGTAGGTCAGTCTTTCAACTGCGTTACCGTTGACGGTGATATGTCTACGAACGACACCGTGCTCATTCTCGCCAACGGCGAAAGCGGCGTAAAAATTTCCGAAGAAGACGCGGGAACGCTCGCGCTTTTCAAGGAAGCGCTTAACGCCGTGACGTTCGGTTTGGCGCGGAAAATCGTCGGCGACGGCGAAAAAATTTCCCGCGTTGTCACGCTCCACATCTACGGTGCACGCACGGCGGCGGACGCGAACAAAATCGCGCGTTCTATCGGAAATTCGCTTCTCGTCAAAGCCTCCTGGTGCGGCGGCGACCCGAATTGGGGGCGCTTGCTTTGCTCGGCGGGTTATGCCAAGTGCGGTATCGACCAAACGAAAATTGACTTGTTCTACAACGACGTTCCCGTGTTTCTCAAAGGCGAACTTCAGGCGCAGAACGAAATCGCTTGGCGCAAAGTTGTCGGAAATAAGGAATTTGCGATTCACATGCACCTCAATCTCGGCGTGCACGATTATCGCCTCATTTCGACCGACTTGACCGAAGCCTACGTTGATTTCAACAAAGGAGAATAGTTTTTTATAAAAAAATTAGGAGTGAGAAATCCGAAATGAGAAAAATTCCTCACTCCTAATTTCCCATTCCTAATTTTCAATTTTCATCCGTTTCCCGATGCCTTCCCTTTTCAAATCCGTTTTTGCGGCGCTTGCCGCCTGTTTTCTTGCCGTTCCCGCGTTTTCTCAGGCGCGCGACGTTGTCGTTTCCGACCCTATCCAAATTGAAGTTCGTCAAGGCATCTGCCCGATAAAAATTCAGTCAAACGATTCGGCGCTCGGCGGTTTGGTGCAAAAGGCGCTTAGTCTGCACGGCGCCGTCGATATGCGCACGGGCGGGAATGTTCCCGTCGTTCGTATCGAGCGCAACGGAGATTCGCTCGTCGCATCCTGCAAAATTTTCTCGCAGGACATCGTCGTTACAGGTTCATCCAACGCTGCCGCACTTCTTCTTTGCGACAAAATTCTCGCCGCTCTCGGCAAGCCGTGGAATTGGGATCTCAAACCGATTTTCTCCAAAACCAAACTCGCTTTCGCGGCGGGAACGGGCGCAAATTCCGAAATTTACGTAACGGAAAATCTGCTTTTCAAAGGCACGCGCAAAGTTACGAGCCACGGTTCCCGCTCACTCATGCCGCACTGGAATCCCGCGGGAACGCAAATCCTTTACACGACGTATTTCAAAAGCGGCGCGGCGGACGTTTTTATGCTCAATCTGGCAAACGGGCAGTCCAAGTCTTTTGCCGCGTATAAAAATACCAACACCGGCGGCGCGTTTTCACCCGACGGAAAAACCGTTGCGCTCGCGCTTTCCGCGCGCGGTCCGATGAACATTTACCTCGCTCCCGCAAGCGGTGGCAAGGCGCGCCTTCTTGTTAAAGACAACGATACGTCGACTTCGCCGTCGTTTTCACCCGACGGAAAAACCGTTGTCTTTACGAGCGGAACGGCGGGAGCACCGCGCCTTTACACCGTTCCCGTCTCCGGCGGGAAAAAACAACGCATTTCAATTCCGGGCTTCGGTTATGCGACCGAGCCGGCGTGGAACCCTGTTTTCCCTTCAAAAATCGCATTTTGCTACAACCGGGCCGGAAAAATGGCTGTCGCCGTTTACGATACGAAAACAAAGCAGGCGTTTGATGTCGGCGCACTTACGGGAACGCGCCGCTACTCGCATCCGGTTTGGTGCGCGGACGGACGCCACATCGTTGTAACCGAGGAAATCGGCAAATCCACCGGGCTTGCGCTCGTCGATACCGGAAATCCGAAAAAAGCGAAATTCAGCCGTATCGGTATTTCCTCGCTTAAAGGTTGCTGTGATCCCGATACCTTGATCTTGAAGTGAGTAGCGAGTGATCGGCGACAGGAGATCGCGTTCCCGTGTTTTTTCCTGTTACTTGTCACAATTTACCTGTCTCTTTAAAAGAAAATGAATACCGAAAACATTCTCGAAATTTTGAAAAAAGTAACCTATCCCGGGCTTTCCCGGGATATCGTTTCTTTCGGTCTCGTAAAAAAAGCCGAAGTTTCCGCTGACGGGAACGTGCACGTCGAAATCGCCGTGACCACGTCGAAACCGGAAATTCCCGAGCAACTTAAAACCGCCGCCGAATCCGCGCTCAATACTGCCGGTGTTCCCGCCGAAAAAATTTCTGTCGAAGTTAAAACGACGATGCCCGCGGCACCCGGTTCCACGACACCTCCGCCTCCGCAAAAAATTCCCGGCGTGCGCCGCATCATTGCCGTGGCAAGCGGAAAGGGCGGCGTCGGCAAATCTACCGTTTCCGCCAACCTCGCCGTCGCCCTTGCCCAAGTTTTGGAAGAAGAGGGAATTGCTCCCGCAGTCGGAAGCATCGGTGTGCTCGATTGCGACATTTACGGACCGAGCATTCCGATGATGCTCGGCGTGCGTGAACAACCGTTTTTGCGCGGGGACAAAATCGTTCCGCCGGAGGCTTACGGTCTTAAAGTGATGTCGATGGGCTTGCTCGTGGACGAAAATTCACCCGTCGTGTGGCGTGGTCCCGTGGTAGGCAAGGCCATTCGCCAATTTGCAAACGATGTCGATTGGGGTGCGCTCGAAGTGCTTGTGGTCGATTTGCCGCCGGGAACGGGCGATGCTCAAATTACACTCGTGCAAACGCTCGCACTCGACGGTGCCGTTGTGGTGACAACTCCTCAGGACGTTGCCGTCGCCGTTGCCCAACGCGGCGCGCGAATGTTCTCTAAAGTGGAAGTTCCGATTGTCGGCGTAATCGAAAATATGAGTTATTTTGAAAATCCCGTGACCGGTGACCGCGAATACATTTTCGGAAAAGGCGGAGGTGCCAAAACGGCGGGAATGCTCGGTGCCGAATTGCTTGGCGAAATTCCCGTTGCCGCAGAAATTCGTAGCGGCGGAGACACGGGAACGCCGATTACTGTTTCCGCACCGAATTCCGTTCCCGCGCAAATTTTCCGCGCCGCTGCGCGCGAAATCCTACGTCGCTTCTAAAACGGAAAACTCTCGCGGCACAATGGAACAATGTTTTTGGCGAATTTTCTACGGGAACACAAAGAATTTTCCAAAACGCTCTTGACGTTCCCGAGAAATTTCGCCTTAATCCGTTCCTACAACTTTTTTGTGGTTAGGTAGCTCAGTCGGTAGAGCAAGGGACTGAAAATCCCTGTGTCGGCGGTTCGATCCCGCCCCTGACCACCATCTTTTTTACCCGAATCGCCCGAGCTTCCTACTCGGGCGATTTCTTTCTTCGGATGAAGCACAAAAAAGCGTTCCCGCAAATTTGCGCGGGAACGCTTCTTTAAGCATTAATCTTTAATCTCTAAGCTCTCAATTACTCCCATTCGATGGTGCCGATGGGTTTCGGCGTGAGGTCGAGGAGAACGCGGTTAATGCCTTCGACTTCGTGCGTGATGCGGTCGGTGATGCGGTGAAGGACGGCGTAGGGGATTTCTTCAATCGTCGCGGTCATCGCGTCCACGGTGTTGACGGCGCGAATAATCGCGGGCCAGCCTTCGTAGCGCTTGTTGTCGCGGACGCCGACGCTTTTGAAGTCGGGAACGGCGACAAAGTATTGCCAAACTTTTCCGGCGAGACCGCATTTGTCAAATTCTTCGCGCAAAATGGCATCGGCTTCGCGGAGAGCGTGCAGACGGTCGCGGGTGATTGCGCCGAGGCAACGCACGCCGAGACCCGGACCCGGGAACGGTTGGCGGAACACCATTTCGTCCGGAAGCCCGAGCGCTTTGCCGACGACGCGCACTTCGTCCTTGTAAAGGAGTTTGAGCGGTTCGACGAGTTCCATTTCCATGTCTTCGGGAAGTCCGCCAACGTTGTGGTGCGCCTTTACGCCGTGGCTTTCGAGAATGTCCGGATAAATCGTGCCTTGTGCAAGGAAGGAAATTCCGGAGAGTTTTCCCGCTTCTTCGTCAAAAACTTTGATAAATTCGTTCCCGATGATTTTACGTTTCTTTTCGGGATCGGCTTCGCCGGCGAGCAGGTCGAGGAAGCGATCCGTCGCATCGACGTAAATGAGATTTGCGTCCAAGCCGTTGCGGAAAACTTCGATGACTTGTTCGCTTTCGCCTTTGCGCATCAAGCCGTGATTGACGTGGACGCAAACGAGCTGTTTGCCGATTGCTTTGATGAGCAGGGCGGCAACGACGGAGGAATCGACGCCGCCGGAAAGTGCGAGAAGCACTTGCTTGTCACCGACTTGTGCGCGGATTTCGCGCACCTGTTCTTCGATAAACGCCGCTGCGAGTTCGGGCGTTGTGATTCGCGCCATAGTTTCCGGGCGCACGTTGTTTTGCTGCATAATTTTATTTCCTGTTTGGATGTGAAGAAATTTCTTGTTAATAAGCGCGCGTGGTGCGGTTTTCGTAGAAGTTGATATACGCGCGATTGAGTGCGCGGAAGCCGCCCGGCGTCGGATAATTGCCCGAGAAATACCAATCTCCCGCGCTTCCCGGGCAGGATTTGAGCAAGTTTTCCAGCGATTGGAAAATGAGGACAAGTTCGCCCTTCCAATCGCAATCCGGATAGACGAGCTCGGCGCATTTGCGGGCGATTTCTTCGTCCGTAAACTGGTCGTAAATGCGTCCGACGTGGTTGACCATCGCCGGTTCCGGTTTTTCGAGTTCCCGCACGCAGTCCTGATAAACTTCGCGGAGCAGGTCGCCTTTTCCGGTTTGCTGGCAAAGCTGAATTGCCGCTTGGAAAGCGAGGAATTTTCCGAGTTCGCTCATGTCGATCCCGTAGCAGTCCGGATAGCGAACCTGCGGTGCCGAGGAGCAAACGATGATTTTTTTCGGATTCGGGCGGGAAAGAATTTTCAGGATGGATTCGCGAAGCGTGGTCCCGCGCACGATGGAGTCATCGATAATCACCAGATTTTCGCCTTCGCGGACAACGCCGTAGGAAATGTCGTAAACGTGCGAGGCAAGGCGATTGCGCGTTTTTTCCTGAGAAATAAACGTGCGGAGTTTGATGTCCTTGTGCGCGACTTTTTCCCCGCGCGGCCAGTTGCCCATGATGAGTTTTTCGACGAGATTTTCATCCACGTTCCCGGCTTTGACGGCGGCGAGGAGCTCGTCGCGCACTTCTCGACGGCGATTCACGCGCAGTTCCGCCATCATGCCGTAATACGCGGTCTCCGCCGTGTTCGGAATAAAGGAAAAGACCGTGTTTTTCAGATCGTGGTCAATTTCGTCGAGAATTTGCGGGACGAGCGCTGCGCCGAGTGCCTTACGTTCTTCGTAGATGGCGGGGTCGTTCCCGCGAGAGAAGTAAAGGCGCTCAAAGGTGCAATGCGTTTTTTCGCCTGCGTCAAAAATCTTTTCAAAGCGCGTTTCCCCATGGCTTTCAACAATCATCGCCATGCCCGGCGTGAGTTCTTCGACTTGGCTTTCCTTAGCGTTGAAAATCGTCATCAGCGCGGCGCGCTCCGAGGCGACGGCAACGACTTCGTCCGTGCGCAAAATAAAGCAGGGGCGGATGCCGTTCGGGTCGCGCATCGCAAACATATCGCCGTTGCCGGTAGTGCCGCAGAGAGTGAAGCCGCCGTCCCACTTGGCGGAGGCTTTGCGAATGACTTCGGCAAGGTCGATGCGGCGGGAAATGATTTCCGGCATTTCGCGTCCGGGAACGCCGGAATCGCGCAGTTCGCGGAAAATCGTGGTGTGTGCATCGTCGAGCCAAAAGCCGAGTTCTTCGAGAAGCGACTGTGTGTCGGTCGAAAACACCGGGTGCGCACCGCGATTAATCAGCGCTTCGTTCAAATCGCCGGGATTTGTAATCGAAAAATTACCCGCAATCATCAGGTTTCGTGTCGGCCAGATAGATTTGCGGGCGAATGGGTGGCAGGTGGACAGGTCGTAATTGCCGGAAGTTCCGTAGCGAAGATGTCCGATAAGTAATTCTCCGCCGAAATTGAAGTTCTGCTTCACCGTGGCGGGAATTTCCGGAATGATTTTCCCGGATTTTACTTTTTCTTCGTAGTCGGCGAGCTGGCGGGAGAACATTTCGGTGAGCGCGGCGGAGCCGAGTGCGCGGTCGCGTGCCATGAAGCTTTCTCCGGCGGGAACGCCGAGTTTGACGCAACCGATACCGGCGCCGTCTTGCCCTCGATTATGCTGTTTTTCCATCAGCAAAAAGAGCTGGTTAAATCCGTAAAGCGGCGTTCCGTATTTGTGCTCGTAGTATTCGAGCGGCTTTAAGAGCCGGACAACGGCAATTCCGCATTCGTGCTTAATTGGATCGCTCATATAGAAGTGAGCACAAAAAAAACAAAATTTCGCGTTCCCGTCAAAATTTTTGAGAAGAAAAGAATTGGCACAAACTTGTTACAAGACGGCGTTTTTCCCGCAAAAGCACAATGCGACCAAATTTTTAAATTTTTTTTGGGGGGGGCGGGGGAGATTATTTCTCCGTTCTTTTTCCGAGGAGGGCGTCGCCGGAAATTTCGGTGAGGCGGATATTGCGAAAGGTGTTGGCGAGATTTTCGTCCGGAAATTCGCTTGCGGGAACGAGCACACGCACGAAATTTTTCGTGTAGCCGGGCCAAATTTTGCCCTGCGGATTTTCAAAAAGAATTTCTTCGTCGCGCCCGAGAAAACGCTGCATAAAAGCGCGGTGCTTTGCGGCGGAAAGCTCGCGCAGGGCGACGGAGCGGCGTTGTCTGATCGGCACGGGAACGCGGTCCGGGCGGCGCGCGGCGGGCGTTCCCGCGCGTTCCGAGTAAGTGAAAACATGCGCGTAGGCAAACGGATTTTCCGTGAAAGTGCGGCAGGTTTCGGCAAATTCTTCGTCCGTTTCTCCGGGAAAACCGATCATGATGTCGGTCCCGATACAAATATCCGGCACGCGGCGATCGATTTCCCGAATAAAATCCAAATATTCCGCAAGCGTGTAATGGCGGTGCATATCGCGCAAAATGCGGTCGCACCCGCTCTGGAGCGGCAAGTGTAAAAACGGCGTGAGCGGGTGCGCGGGATCGCTCATGCGGTCAAAAATGCCGTCGGGAATTGTTTTCGGTTCAATGCTTCCGATGCGAATACGGTCGATTCCGGGAACGGCGGCAACGGCATCAACCACGCCGAGAATATCTTTCCCGGAATTATCGTAGGTGCCGATGTTAACTCCGGTAAGCGTGATTTCCCGTGCCCCGCGTCCGGCAAGGATTTTTGCTTCGGCGACAAGGTCTGCGAGGTTGCGGGAACGCGCCCTGCCGCGCGCAAACGGAATAATGCAGTAACTGCACATGAAATTGCAGCCGTCCTGAATTTTCAGGTTGGCGCGCTTCGTGAAAGGCGAGGCACACGCGGCGGAAATCGAAAATTCCGAAGTCGGCATTTTTCCGCAAATAATTTCCGGGCGTTCCCGTTTTTTTCCGTCGCCGATGAAATCGAGCACATTAAGTTTGTCTCTATTTCCGACGATTAAATCCACGCCTTCGATTTTCGCAATCGCCTCTGCGCCCGTTTGCGAATAGCAGCCTACAACGGCGCAAAATGCGTCGGGATTGGCTTTGATAAATCCGCGGATAATCTGGCGGCATTTCGCTTCCGCGAGTTGCGTTACCGTGCAGGAATTGATGACGGCGAGGTCTGCGGGAACGCCCCACGGCACGACTTCGTAGCCGCGCGCTTCAAGCCGGTCGCGTAAGGCTTCCGTCTCATATTGATTGAGACGGCAACCCAGCGTGAACAGGCTTGCACGCTTTTGCGGGAACAAACGGATTTCGGAAATTTCGCCCATGTTTTTCTGCGAAAATAAAATAAAAATGAGAAATTAGGAATTAGAAATTAGTGTTCTTCCTCATTTCTAATTTTTATTTCCTGATTTTTTTAAAACTTGGCACGCAGTTTGCATAAACGAAAGGCACTATGAGTAAAATTCTTGGAATAGACCTTGGTACCACCAATTCTTGCATGGCTGTCATGGAAGGCGGCGAACCCGTCGTCATCCCGAACAGCGAAGGCGCGCGCACGACGCCTTCGGTAGTCGCGTTTGCGAAAAACGGCGAACGCCTCGTCGGACAGGCGGCAAAACGCCAAGCCGTTACGAACCCGAAAAACACGATTTTTTCGGCAAAACGCCTGATCGGCCGCAAATTTGCGGAAGTTCAGGAAGAAATCAAATCGTTCCCGTTCACCGTCGTTGAAGGCAAAAACGGCGATGCCGCAATTCAGGCGGAAGTGAACGGCAAAACGGAAACCTTCGCGCCGGAACAAATCTCCGCGATGGTGCTCGCCAAAATGAAAGCCGACGCCGAAGCCTATCTCGGCGAAAAAATCACGCAGGCGGTCATCACCGTTCCCGCGTATTTTAACGACGCTCAACGCCAAGCCACGAAGGACGCGGGAACGATCGCAGGGCTCGAAGTGCTCCGCATCATCAACGAACCGACCGCCGCTTCCCTCGCTTACGGTTTGGATAAAAAATCCGACGAAAAAATCGCGGTTTACGATCTCGGCGGCGGAACGTATGACGTTTCCATTCTCGAAATCGGCGACGGCGTCTTTGAAGTCAAAGCCACCAACGGCGACACGCAGCTCGGCGGCGACAACTTCGACGAACGTATCATTTCGTGGCTCGTCGACGGCTTCAAAGCCGAAAACGGAATCGACCTCCGCAACGACCCGATCGCGCTCCAACGCCTGAAAGAAGAAGCGGAAAAAGCCAAAATCGCGCTTTCGTCCACCAATTCCACCGACATCAATCTGCCCTTCATCACGGCGGACGCCACGGGGCCGAAGCACTTGAATGTCCAGCTCACGCGCGCCAAGCTCGAACAGCTTTGCGACGACTTGCTCGAACGCACGCGCATTCCGTTTGAAAAATGCTTGCGCGACGCCGAGCTTTCCATGAGCGAAATTAACGAACTCGTTCTCGTCGGCGGTATGACGCGTATGCCGAAAGTCGTCGAAGTCGCCCGCAGCCTCGCGGGAAAAGAACCGCACAAGGGCGTGAACCCGGACGAAGTCGTCGCCATCGGCGCTTCCATTCAGGGCGGCGTGCTCAAGGGCGATGTTCGCGACGTGCTTCTGCTCGACGTTACGCCGCTCACGCTTTCCATCGAAACCGCCGGCGGTGTTTCTACGCCGATGATTGAACGCAATTCGACGATTCCGACGAAAAAATCCCAGATTTTCTCGACCTACGCGGACAACCAGACCGCTGTCGACATCCGCGTTCTCCAAGGCGAACGCCCGATGGCGAAGGACAACAAGCAACTCGGGCTTTTCCGCCTCGACGGAATCAATCCCGCGCCGCGCGGCACGCCGCAAATCGAAGTTACCTTCGACATCGATGCGAACGGCATTTTGCACGTTTCCGCCATCGATAAAGGCACGGGCAAGAGCCAGGAAATTTCCATCACGGGATCGTCCGGCTTGAGCAAAGACGAAGTTGAAAAACTCCGCAAAGAAGCCGAACTTCACGCCGCGGAAGACAAAATCCTGCGCGAAACCGCCGAAGCGCGCAACAAGCTCGACGCCTACGTTTTCCAAATCGAAAAACAAATCAAGGAAGCCGGAGACAAAGTTCCCGCCGAACAAAAAGCGGAAATGGACAAGCTCCTCGCCGACGCGAAGAAAGTGCTCGAAGACAAATCTTCCACGCTCGACGCGATTAACGAACAGGTTTCCAAAATCGAAAGCATCATGCAGGCGGCTCAGCAATTCGCTCAGCAGCAACAGCAAGCCGGCGCGGGAACGCCTCCGCCGCCCCCGCAGAATGACGCTTCATCCGCCAAGAAAGGCGGCAACGGCGCCGTCGATGCCGACTTCGAAGTCGTCGACGACAAATAGTCGAGAGCTTAAAGACTAAGGCTTAAAGAAGAGCGTTCCCGTGAATATTCGCGGGAACGCTTTTTTCATGGGAACGCCCGGATTTATTTTTAACGCAAAGAACGCAAAGTTTTTTAAGAACAAAAAGATCCAAGAGGGAGGGAGGTTCTGCGGCGGGAACGAAAAAAAACCTTGCAGAGGCTGTTTTTTTTTTTGCGAAAATCCAATTCTCGTTGACGGTAAATTTGTCTCTAATACGAAGTTGGGGAGCCGTCTTCAATAACTCTTATAAAAATGAAAAAACTACTCATCATCATGAAAAAATATATCACCATCGCGGCTCTCCTCGCCGCTGGAACAACATTCGCGAATGCGGATATTACGGCAACGTTTTCTTCGACGGGAACGGCGGTTGCGAACATCGCAACAGGTAGTGATTTAATTACGATTGAGTCACTGATGAAATCCGCTTCGGCGACTTCGACGGACTATACGATAGATCTGGGAGTTCGTAGCGCCGGAGTTACTGCTGGATTTCTCGCTCCGGATGTCAATGTCGCTAATGCCGGACAATGGCAGCTCGTTATTAATTTTTCTGGATTGACGGAAGATTTTACGCTCTCAGGCATCAAAATTGAAACTGTAGGGTTCAATGGTTCTAATGCTTGGCAAAACTCGGGTGGCGGAACGGCTCCGACGGGCACGGTTAATTCGACAACATCACCTGACAATAACGATGCAGGAAAATATGTAGGATTTACGGTTGAATATGCTCTTGGCAGAAGTGCTGACTGGGTAAATCTTGGAACCTACTCTATCGACGTTAGTAGCGGTAGTACGTCTGCGGGGGAAGAGGCCTCTCGTACGACGACGTATGCTCTTTCTTCCGCCCTTGCTGATATTGAGGCCGAGTCGATGAAAGTCCGTATTTCGACATCTCAGGATTATACCGCCGGAACGTTCGCTGGTTTGAAATCGGTTTCGCTCGTCGCCGTTCCCGAGCCGTCAGCGTTCGGAATGTTGGCTGGATTAGGTGCTTTGGCGTTGGTTGCTTCGCGTCGCCGCCGCAAATAGTTTTCGTATATTAATTCATACGTTTTAATTAGTTAACAGGCGTTCCCGTGAATATTGGCTGGAACGCTTTTTTTTCTTGTTTAGGAGGTGTGTCATTGGCACTATTTTTGCGGTGGAATTTGTCAAAACTCTACCTTACTTAAAGGCTCTAAAAAGGATAAGAATTTCAGAAATCGAAGAGAGCATTTTTGTATGAAGAACTTACGGAAAATCCGAAAAAAGTGTCGGTTATCCGAGGCGGCGGCGGAATCAGAAAAATCCGTATGGCGCTTTGCGGTCGCGGAAAAAGCGCGGGCGGCAGAGTCGTTTACTTTTATTTGGAAGTGAGAGGCAGAATCTACCTTTTGACGGCGCATGCAAAAAACGAGAGAGAAAATTTAACGAAATCGGAAATTGCAAAATTAAAAGAAGTATCAGCACTAATCAGAAAAACAGTCGAAAAATGAGTGAACTTTACGAAGAAATTATGGCAGGGCTCCAAGAAGCTCTGGATATCGAAAAAGGTGTGAAAAAACCGCGAAGCGTTGTTACTTTGCCGGATAATCCCAAAAGTGTTCGCAAAAAACTGCGGCTTTCACAGGCACAGTTTTCCCGATTTTTAGGCATCAAAAAAGATACATTGCGCAATTGGGAATACGGACGCCGGAAAATGCCGGAGACTGCGCGGCGTCTTCTTTTCATTGCCGAAAAACATCCGGAAATAATTCTTGAAATGGTGTGACAATCCTCGCGGGAACGCTGTTTCAGGATTCCTTTTCCCTTTACGTTCCCGCGTAAACTCGCAATAATGGACACAATTATGAAAGCACTCCTTTTCTCCGGGCAGGGCGCCCAGAAAGTCGGCATGGGCAAGTCGCTTTACGAAAATTCGGCGATTGCGCGTGAACTTTATGACCGCGCGAATGCGGTTTTGCCGTTTGACCTGAAGCAGATTTGCTTCGAAGGTCCGCAGGAAACGCTGACGGAAACACGCGTTTGCCAACCGGCTCTTTTCACACAGGGCTACGTGATTGCCCAAATTCTCAAAGAACAGGGCAAACTCGCCGATCTTAAATGCGTGCTCGGGCTCAGCATCGGCGAACTCACCGCCTACGCCGTTGCCGGAGTTTGGGATTTTGAAACGGGGCTGAAAGTCGTCGCCGAGCGCGGTCGCCTCATGCAGGAAGCCTGCGACAAAACCAAGGGCGGCATGGCAGCGATTATCGGCGGTTCCCGCGAAGACGTGCTTGCGTTCTGCAAAGAATTTGACGTCGATGCGGCGAATTTCAACACGCCGGGGCAAATCGTGATTTCCGGTGATGCGGAAAAAATTGCCGCCGCTTGTGCGAAAAACAACGAAACGAAGCAATTTAAGCGTGCAATCCCGCTTGTCGTCGCGGGCGCGTATCACTCCCGTCTGATGGAACCGGCGCGCGCCGAGTTCGCGAGTTTCCTCGCGTCCGTCGAATTTAAAAAACCGGAAATCCCGGTCTTCACGAACACCACGGGAACGCTTATCGACGATCCCGCCGCCATGCGCGAAGCGCTCGCCAAGCAGGTCGTTTCCTCCGTGCTTTGGGAAGACTGCGTGCGCGGTGCCGTCGAACTCGGCGTAACCGAAACGATCGAATGCGGTCCCGGAGGCATCCTTACCGGCATGGTTAAGAAAATCGCGCCGGCTGTCGCGGGAACGGCGGTTTCCGAATATTCCGAAATTCCGGCATAATTTCTAACGAACAACGAATAGTGAATAACGAACAACGCATTCCTTAATGTTTTTGCTTCAGCAAAAACTTTTTCATGAAGTTATTCATCATTCACTATCCGTTATTCACTGATATTTTCATTCAACAATTCACCAATCACCTACAACAAATATGGAATACACAACTGATTGCATCGTTGACGTTAAAGGTCGCGAAATCATCGATTCGCGCGGCAACCCGACGGTTGAAGTCGACGTCATCCTCGAATCCGGCGCTATGGGCCGTGCGGCGGTTCCCTCGGGAGCTTCCACGGGCGTTAATGAAGCGCTCGAACTCCGCGACTCGGGCGTTCCCGTGAAGCAGTTCGAAAAAGGCATCGACCCGAAGAAACGCTTCTGCGGCAAGGGCGTGCTCAAGGCTGTTGACAATGTCAACTCGCTCATCGCTCCGGAACTCGTCGGCTTTAACGCTTTTGACCAGGTCGCTATCGACCAGGCGATGCTCCAGCTCGACGGCACGAAGACGAAATCCAAACTCGGCGCGAACGCTGTTCTCGGCGTTTCTCTCGCAGTCGCGAAAGCCGCTGCGGAATCCGTCGGTCAGCCGCTTTACAAATACCTCGGCGGTCCGAACGCGAAGGTGCTTCCGGTTCCGATGATGAACATCATCAACGGCGGTGCTCACTCCGACGCTCCGATTGACTTCCAGGAATTTATGATTATGCCGGTCGGCGCAACGTCGCTCCGTCAGGCAGTTCAGATGGGCGCAGAAACGTTCCACGCGCTCAAGGGTGTTCTCAAGAAACGCGGTCTCGACACGGCTGTCGGCGACGAAGGCGGCTTCGCTCCGCGCCTCGACTCCGTTGAAGACGCTCTCGACACGATTGCTGCCGCTGTTAAGGCTGCCGGCTACAAGTTCGGCAAGGACATCTGCATCGCGCTCGACGTCGCTTCCTCCGAATTCTACGACACGAAGACCAAGCAATACATCTTCAAGAAATCCGACGGGCGCAAGCTCTCCGGCGACAAGATGGTTGATTTCCTCGCTGACCTCTGCTCCAGCTACCCGATCATCTCGATCGAAGACGGCTGCGCGGAAACGGACTGGACGACGTGGAAAAAGCTCACGGACAAGCTCGGCAGCAAGGTTCAGCTCGTCGGCGACGACTTGTTCGTCACCAACACGGCGTTCCTCAAGAAGGGCATCCAGACGGGAACGGCAAACTCCATCCTCGTCAAAGTCAACCAGATCGGTTCCCTCACGGAAACGCTTGACGCTGTCGAAATGGCGCAGTTCAACCGCTACACGGCTGTTATCTCGCACCGCTCCGGCGAAACGGAAGATTCGACGATTGCCGATATCGCCGTTGCAACGAACGCGGGTCAGATCAAGACCGGTTCCATGAGCCGCTCCGACCGTATTGCGAAATACAACCAGCTCCTCCGCATCGAAGAAGAACTCGGCGCTGCCGCAGTCTTCGGCGGAAAGATGCTCGGAGACATCAATCGCTAATTGAAAGATTAGAGATTAAAGCTTAACGCTTAAAGAAAGGCGTTCCCGCGGCGAAAGCCGATTCACGGGAACGCCTTTTTTTACGGGAAAGGACGAAAACACACGGATTTACGGTTTTTAACACAGAGATTTTTTATAAAAAACTCCGTGGCGTTGTGTCTCTGTGAGAGAATTTTTTAACGTTCGCTTCGCGGTGAAGACCGGGAGGTCTTCACTCCCAACAAAAAAAGGTTCCCGCAGGTAACCTGCGGGAACGCGGATTGGCGGGCGTTGTTTGTAAAAAATTCGTAGTTGAGTTTCGCCTTCGGAAAATTAGAGTTAGGGGGCGTTGCTTATGTTGCGATTTCTCAAATTTTTGCGCCTTGTTTTTATTGGCGTTTTTCTTGTGGTTGCGGGCGTTCCCGCGATTGCGGATTCTCCGGAAAAAATACTTTTGGAGCTGAAAAAATCGAAATCGGAGATGAAGGCGGTTTTTACGTCTCCGCTGTGTGCGCAGCTGAGGAAGAATGTTTCCGAAAAAACCGTCAAAAAAATGAAAAATCCGGTTTTGAAAGATATTGCGACGCGCATGTTGAACAAAACCTACAAACCGAAGGTGCGGCGGCACAAGTTTCGTCCGTATTATCCGGTGCATCAGCTTTCAAGGGAGCTCAAAACAAATTCTTACAGCCAATTTGAGAATCCCACGGGTGTTTATTTTAAGGAGGGCGAAATCGCCGTCATTTTTGTCGGGAAAATCCCGAAGGGACAAAATGTTTCCCTAAGGATTCAATGTTGGGATCAGGGCGATCGCTACGGGCACGGGGATATGTATCCGCTTCATAGCGGGGCAAATGTTTTTGAAGTAAAAAATAACGGTCTTGCTTATTTCAATTACTACACGGAAGACCTTGGGTCCGCTCCCGTTGCCGTAAACATTGCCACGGGAACGGCAAACGGCGTTTTTTACGGAGACAAATCGACAAATAAGGATTGGCGCGAGATGCTCGACAATATCGAGGGGGATTGTCTCGATATTGTCGGCAAATACGTTCAGCTCGTGTTTTGCGCGGAAACGATGAAAAAGACCTGTCCGGACGACGGGCTTGCGCTCATTCGCAACTACGACGAAATCATCCGGATCCAGCAGGACGAAATCATGGGACTGACGCAGTTCGGTCACCGCAAACCCAATCATATGCACGGGCGCACCATGTGGAAAGGGTTCATGCACGCGGACGGATTCGGCGCGGCGTTTAACGACAACACGATGGGGCAGGTTGGGAATCCCCAGCAGGTTCTCAAAAACTCTTGGGCGATTTCGCACGAGTTCGGTCACGTCAACCAAACGCGCCCGAACCTGATGTGGGTGTGCACGACGGAAGTTACAAACAACATTTATTCCTGCTGGGCAAACTACAAATTGAGTCCGGAAAATCTTCGGCTTGAAGGAGAAAATTGCGCCGACCGCGTAGGCGGAATTATCGGAGGTCGTTTCAATTCTTATTTGAATTCGGCGCTCGTTCATAAAGAAAACTGGCTTTGCCAATACGGACCGGACAAGCGGGAAAACTACGAAGACGGAGGCGACCATTTCGTCAAAGTCGCTCCGCTTTGGCAGCTTCAACTTTACATGAATGTTGCCGGGCTCGGACCGGCGGACTTTTATCCGAAGATGTTTGAACTTGCCCGCAAGGCGGATGTTCCGAAAACCGAGTCCGGAAAGGTCGATAACGGAGCGCTTCAGCTCGAATTCATGAAAAATGCCTGCCGGGTTTCCAATCGGAATCTTATGCCGTTTTTTGAAGCAATCGGAATGCTCAAACCCATTGATCGGGAAATGGACGATTATGTGCGCGGGCAGCTCACTATTACGGAAGAAGACTGCAAAAGACTGAAAAAAATCGGAGAAAAATTCCCGCCTGCGGCAAGTCCCGTCATTTACTATATTTGCGCCAACAATGTTGACGCTTTCCGTAAGAAGTTGCCCGTCAAAGGCACGCGCGGGCGCGGCGTGGAGGTTTCCGAAGACGGGACGCAACTTACGTTCCCGCACGGAAAGTGGAAAAATGTTGTCGCCTACGAAACATATTCGGGAGACGAACTTACTCAAATTTCAATGACGGGGCTCGGTTCAAAAAACAACGAGTTTACCGTCGTGCGTTATCCGGCGGGATCGACTCGCGTCGATGCCGTCGGGTGGGACGGAACGCGCGTTGTTGCTTACAGCAAACGGACTAAGAAAAAATAAACGGAGTTTCCGCTTCTGCTTGCGTTCCCGCAAAAATTCGCTGGCGTTTGGCGTGTGGCGGGAGGAAAATCGGCGTATCATGGCAGAAGAAAATTTTACGATTGTAGTGCTTTGCGGAGCAATTTCTCCGGAGCGAGAAGTTTCTATCCGTTCGGGTGCGGCGTGCGCGGAAGCGCTGAAGGCATCGTTCCCGCGCGTGGAATTGCGCGTTTTGGACGAAAATGAGTTGCCGGCGGATCTCGATCCCGCGCAACACATTATTTTTCCCGTGATTCACGGTGATTACGGGGAGGACGGAAAAATTCAGCGCGAATTGGACGCGCGCGGATTCGCTTACGCGGGGTGCGGGGAAGCAAGTTGTGCGCTTTGTATCGATAAGGCAACGACCAAGGAAAAAATCCGTGCGGCGGGCGTTCCCGTGACGCAGGACGTCGTGTTTACGGCAAAAAATCGCCCGCAGGCGAAAAGTTTGGTGCGTCGGCTCGGACGCGAAATCGTTATCAAGCCTGCAGACAAAGGTTCCAGCGTCGGGTTGTTTTTGCTCGCGGGAACGCGTGCAGTGAAGCGCGCGTTGGCAAAAATCCGCGAAGGCAAATGGATTGCCGAACCGCGTCTTTACGGGCGGGAACTTACGGTCGGGCTCATCGGCGGAGTCGCCGGCGGCGTGGTCGAGATTCGCCCGAAAAGCGGTGCATACGATTACCGGAGCAAATACACGTCCGGCGCGACGGAATATCTGGCGCCGGCCCCGCTTCCGGAGGTTGTTGCCGCGACGATTCGCGGCGAGGCGGAAAAAATCTTCGAAATTTGCGGTTGTCGGGATTATTCCCGCGCGGATGTGATCCTGATGCCGGACGGTCGTTACTTTTTCCTCGAAGTCAACACGATGCCGGGACTGACGGCGACGAGTCTGCTCCCGAAAAGCGCATCGTGTATCGGCTACGATTTTCCCGCTCTCGTGCGGAAAATGATTTCTCCCGCAATCCGCCGCTTCGGAATTGAAATTCGAGATTAATTGAAATTTGCCGGCGGCAAATTTCAATTTGCGGGGTAGGACGGGAACGCGTAGAGTTTGCTCCGAAACTCGCCAAAGATGTCCCGCAAACAAAATCAAAGCCTCGCCGAACGCATGCACGCCAAAGAATGGCGTGCCCTGCCGCAGGATGTTGCGTTGAGCGGCGACACAAAATCGGGGACGCGGCGGCTTTTCGGGGAAATTTTGAGGAAATTTTCCGTCGTTTTGTTGGTTGGCGGGATTGCGTCTTTGTTTGTCTACGTCTGGCTGGACATGATGTCGGGTTTTTCCGAGGAAAAATCCGGACCGATTGCGGTTGCGTTTGAGAGCGACGGCGGGATGTTGGACGAAACATGGTTTCGCTCCTGGACGGAGTTTGACGAAAATTCCGCTCCGAATTTACACCACTTGCGCGACCGGATTATGGAGTATCCGCAGGTTTCTGCGGCGCGCGTGATGCGCTTGCCGGACGGGAACTTGCGAGTGGATGTGCGGGAACGCTGCCCGGTGGCGCGGCTCGTCGATAAAGAAGGACGCGTGCGGTTGGTGGCGACGGACGGCGTGATTTTCCCGTCGGAAACGTTCCCGTTGCAACAGTCGATGTTGCCGATTTTGCAGGACGTGCGCATCGCGATTGATGCGAAAACGGGTTTTGAGCGCGTTCCCGCGATGGAGAAACTGACGGATTTCATCGAAACGGCGCGCACGGCTTACGGAAAACTGTTTCGTGAATGGGACACGATTTCGCTCCGCGATTTTCCGTCGGATTTGCGGGATATCGGTCATTCGTGGTCGCTGATTTATGTGATTCCGAAAGCCTCGGCGCAAAATCCGGAGCACGCAAAAGTGGTTGAATACGTTTTTTCGGCAAGCCGTTTTCGTGAAGATTTGAAACTGTTGGCGGCGGCGCGGGAACACAGAACGTGGAATGATGCGCTCGGAGCGCCGAATCGTCCGCCCGCCTATCGTGTTTTGTTCATTACCAACCGGAAAAACCCGCAGAAGGAATTTCGCGAAATTCGCCTGATTCCCGTGCAGGCGGAAAATCCGTAATTTTTTTGAGAGAAAAATTTTTCCATGGCTCAGGATAATATTTTGGCGGTCATTGATATCGGCAGCGCGGAAACAAAGGTGCTCGTTGTCGATTTGGAGCCGCAATTGCAGGTCATCGGTGCTTTTTGTGCAAAAACGGAGGGAATGCGAAAGGGCGAAATCGTCAATCTCGGTGCGCTCAAGGAAAGTGTTCACTCCGTTATCGGGCAGGCGGAAAAGCTCGCGGGGGCGGCGCGGCGCGTGCGCGGCGCGTGCCTTGCGGTTTCCGGCGCGCTGGTCGGCGGTTTTTCCGTAAAAGGGCTGACGAGTGTGAAAAGCGGAGTCGTGCGTGCGGACGATAAGGAAGCCGCGCGTGCGGACGCGTTTGACGCGTGTTTGCACCGCATTCCCGAAAATCGCCACATCGTGCAGCATATGTTGCGGCGCTATTTGCTCGACCGGCGGGAACGGGAAGAACCGCTCGGGCTTTCCGGACGCGAACTTACTTACGACCTTTGGGTTATTGATGCCGACGATACCTACCTGACGGAGCTTTACCAGATTCCGAATCGCTTGGGTATGACGGTGCGCGGGCTTTTCCCTGCGTCGCTCGCTTCGGCGGAAGCCGTTCGCACGTTCGCGCAAATCATGGACGATAACCGCCTTGTCATCGATATCGGCGCGGGAACGTCGGACTTCGTTTTGTTCCGCGACGGTGCCGTCGTTTGCACGGGCGTCATTCCCGTCGGCGGCGAACACATTACCAACGATATGTCGCGCGGTTTGCAAATCCGCATGGAAGATGCCGAGCGCCTGAAAATCAAATACGGGAACGCCTACGCGCGCGACGACGATGTTTTTGCCGAAATCGATCTCGATTCGTTCGAGGGCGAGCTCAAAGGTTTTTCCAAACACGTTTCGCGCTACAAGATGGAGCTGATTACCGAGTTGCGGCTGCGCGAACTTTTCACGCTTATCGCGAAAAAAATTAATGCGGAGGAAGCATTTTCGGGAACGGTTTTCCTCACGGGCGGCACTGCACAAATGGAAGGTATCGGCAAACTTGCGAGCGCAATTTTCGGAAACGCCGAAGTGCGCATCGGCGAGCCGAGTCTCAGCTTCGCTCGTGCTTACGCCGAGCCGAAATATTCGACCGTCGTCGGGCTGGCGAAACTTTACCGCGACGCGCTTTCACAAAAACGCGAATCGTCGGGGAAGTCCGGTTGGTTCCGCCGCATTTTCCGCGGAATGTTTTAATTCCCGATTCCGGCATCGAGACGTAAATAAAAAACACGATACGAAAGATGGAAAATTTTGAAGAAAGACAATCGGCAACGCCCGGCGGGAACACGGCTCCGGATAATGTTTCGGCGGGAACGCCGATTCCTCCGCCGTTGCGCCTGAAAGTTGTCGGCGTGGGCGGCGCGGCGACGAGAATGGTTTCTCAACTGTGCGCGGCGAAAACTTTTGCGGCGGAATTTGTTGCGGCGGATACGAGTGTTTCGGAACTCGTGGCGGCGGAGCGCTTCGGCGTGCGCACGGTTTTGCTCGGCGAAAATATCACCGGCGGAATCGGCGCGGGAACGGAAGCATCGCGCGGAGCTGCGGCGGCGAAAGCCTCGGAGGAGACTTTGCGTGCAATGCTCGCGGGAACGGACCTGATCGTCCTGATTGCCTCGCTCGGGCGCGGAACGGGAAGCGGCGCTTCGGTCGAAATCGTCAATCTCGCGCGCGAAACCGGAGTGCCGTCGGTGTGTTTTGCGACGACGCCTTTCTCGTGGGAAGGCGTGAAATCCACGGAGCAGGCTTCTGTGGCAATCGACGCGCTTCACGCAAACAGCAACGCCTTTATTTTGATTGAAAACAACCTAATTGCGCAGACCGTTGCTTCCGGCGGAAGTTTTTCCGAAGGCTTCAAAGTTTCGGATCGTTGGATCGAAAGCGGCGTGACGGCGTGTTGCCGAATGTTGCTCAACACGTCGGGGCGTATGCGCGTGGATTTGGCTTCGTTTAAAAATCTGTTCCCGAATGTGGGCACGCGCACGCTTTTTTCCGTCGGCGGAGGCGAGGGCGGGAACGCGCAGGAAGAAGCGCTGACGGAGCTTTTCCGTTGCCCGCTTTTGAAAACGCGAACGTCGGTTGCCTCGGACGCGGAAACGCTGGCAATTCACATTGAAACCGGAACGGAGCCGCCGCTCGCATTTGTCAACGAAACGGTGCAACGCGTGAAAGACCGCTTCGGCGGGGATTTGCGCACGCTTTCGAGCTACGCCATCAATCCGTCGCTCGGAAATCGGCTGGAAATTTGCGTCTTCGGAGCGGCGGGATTGCGGAAGGCTTCGCGTGTCGTGCATCCCGTTTCCAAAAAGAAGAAGCCGGATACCGTGATGCCGGGAGGCGTGCTTGTCCTCGGCGCGGATGACGACGATGTCTCCGACGGGAACGCCGAGCCGACGCTCGCGCTTGATGACCGCCTCGGCGGATTTGCCGAAACGCGCCACCGCCTTTTTGAAGGAAAGGATTTGGATACGCCGACTTACATTCGCAAGCAAATCAATCTCGATAAAACGCTTGCGAAAAAGAAAAAGGAATTCGGCGGAGCGCCGAAAAAATAACGCGCAATGGACGTCGAACTTTTTAACTACGAACTTCCGTCGGAACTCATCGCGCAAACGCCTGCCGCCCGTCGCGAGGAATCCCGGCTTCTCGTCGTCGACCGTCGTGCGGGAACGTTTTCTCATCACATTTTTGCGGAGCTGCCGGATTTGATTCCTGCGGGAACGCGGCTTTTTCGCAATGATGCCGCCGTGCTTCAGGCGCGCCTCGCGGGAACGCGAGAAACGGGCGGGAAAGTGGAATGTCTGCTTTTGCGTCCGGGAGAAATTCCCACGCGTTGGTGGTGCCTGCTCAAACCCGGGAAAAAAGCAGCGTTGGGAACTTTCGGCATCCCCGGTGTTTATTGTGCGCGCGTTATCGCGAAGGAAGAATGCGAAGAGGGCGGCGGCGAATATCTCGTCGAATTTGAAATGCCCGGCGGGAAAAGTGTGCTCGATGTTGCCGCCGAAATCGGAAAACTGCCGTTGCCGCCGTATATTGAGCGTTCCCGCCCGCAAGGGAAGGATTTTTCCGCGCTTGATCGCGAGCGCTACCAAACCGTTTACGCGCGTCGCGAGGAGCCCGTCGCCGCCGCCGCGCCGACTGCCGGACTTCATTTTTCCGATGCACTTTTGGAAAAACTTCGCGGGAACGGCACGAGAATGTTTGACCTCACGCTTCATGTCGGGCTCGGGACATTTCAGCCGATAAAATCTTCCACCGTCGAAGCACATTCGATTCATAAAGAATTTTACACGATTCCTGCGGGAACGCGGGCAGAGTTGGAACGCGTCGATCCCGCTGCGCCGCGCCTTGCTGTCGGGACAACAAGTTTGCGCGCGATGGAGGATTTTACACGCCGCCGCACCGCAGGAGATCCGCTGATCCCTCCGTCGGGCGCCGTCGCCGCAACGGCGGGAATTTACATTTATCCGCCGTCAAAAATTCTGTCGGCGGATATGATGATTACGAATTTCCACCTGCCGAAGTCGACGCTGATGTGTCTTGTCTCGTCGTTTCTTACGCCGGGCGAAACAGGCGGAATCTCGTGGCTCAAAGAGCTTTACGCCGAAGCCGTGCGGGAACGCTACCGCTTTTACAGCTACGGTGACGCGATGCTGATTCTTTGATCAGCACAAAATTAGTTCGAAGCATCAGGCTTCGGCGCCTGTATTGTTGAGCGCGGCAACGGCATCGAGGAAGCGCGGAAGATTTTTTTCCGCACCGAAAAGCACAAGAATGTCGTCTGACTTAAATTCGACATCGAGTTTCGGCACGCCGAGCGTTGCGCGGTCGTCTTCGTCGTCGAGCGTCATTTCGTCCATCGGCAAAACGCGGCTCAGGAGCGGATGCGAAATGCGGCGTTTGACGGTAACGAGCAGAATGCTGTATTTACGGAAAGTCAGCGCGACTTGCTCAAGCGTTTTTCCTGCGAGCCCGGCGGGAACTTTCGCTTCGATAATGACGTGTCCGTCGCCGAGGTCGTAGCCGTCGATAACGCCGCTGATCATCATCGAGTGCGCGAGTCCGCGCGCGGCAAATTCTTCAGGAACGACGAGTCGGTCGACTTTCAGCAGTTTCAAAAGGCGCTCGTGCATCGGAGAAAGCACGCGGCAAATGATTTTCTTTGCGCCGAGTTCCTGCATTCGCAAGGTGAGCATCATCGACGCTTCAAAGTTGTCTCCGATGGCAATGACGACGGCGTCCATCTCGCGAATCGGAAATTGGGCGAAAGGCACGGGATCGGAAAAATCAAGTTCGACGGACGCGTCAACGATGTCTTTTACGGCGGCAACGTTTTCTTCGCGCGGATCGATTGCCAAAACTTCCGCACCTAAGCTCGCCAAGTGCGAACAAAGGTGTTTGCCGAAAATTCCCAATCCGATAACGCAGTATTTCATGACGCGAATTAAAAGACGCGGCGGAGCGGTCTTCAAGCATCAAGCGTTCCCGCAGAAGTTTTGCGTGAAAAAAAAACGTGTTTTCGCATCGTTCGCGTAAAGTGCGCTCTCATACAATATTTTTGCTCGACTTCAAGACTTTTTTTTGAGATTATTTCTCAAACGAGGCAGATTTACTCGCTTCGTTCAAAAAAAAAAAAAAATTACACCAGAAGAAAAAATTATGCCCGAAAAAGACAGTAAGAAAGATCTGAAACCGTCGTTCGCTTATCTCATCGAGAAAAAACGCGAGGGCGGGGAATTCACGAAAGACGAGATTCGCCACATCGTCGATTCCATCATGGATGAGGAAATGCCTTCCTCGCAACAGGCTGCCTTGCTCATGGCAATTTATTTCAAAAATATGTCGGCGGCGGAAACGGCGGCGTTTTCCGAAGAAATGATGTTCTCCGGCGATACGGTGGATTTGGACGATATTTCCGATCCGAAAATCTCCAAGGTGTCTACGGGCGGTGTCGGCGACAAGGCAACGATTGCGCTTGCGGCGCTTGCGGCGGCAACGGGCGTTGTCGTTCCGACGTTTGTTGCGCGCGACGAGGACTTCGTTATTTCCACGGTGGATAAGATGAACGCAATCCCGGGTTTCAAATCGAAGCTCACGCCGAAGGAATGTGTGAAAATTTTGGCAAAAATCGGTTGCGCCATTGTCGAACAGAACAAGGAAATCGCTCCGATCGACGAAACGCTTTACACCTTGCGTCAGGCGACGGCGACGAGCGGCTCGCTCCCGCTCATCACCAGCAGTATTCTTTCCAAGAAATTTGCGGAAGGTTGCGAAGGTTTGGTCGTTGATGTCAAATGGGGCAACGGTTCTTCCGTTCGCGATTTGGAACAGGCGAAGCAACTCGCGCGCACGCTCACGCGCGTTGCGCGTAGCATGAAGCGCAAGTGCGTGGCGCTCGTCACGGATGCGAATCAGCCGCTCGGGAACACGGTCGGCACGGGCCTGGAAATTCTCGAAGTTGTTGAATTGCTCAAGGGCGAAGGTCCGGAAGACATGAAGGAGCTCGTTTTCAAACTCGGCATGGAAATGGTGCGTCTCGCAGGAGTCGCCGGTTCCACGCTTTCCGCGAAGCAGACGATTGAGCGCGTTCTCAAGGATGGCTCGGCTCTCAAGAAATTCCGCGAAATGGTTATTGCTCAGGGCGGTAAGCCGGAGTGGATTGATAATCCGGACAAATTCCCGAAGGCGAAATACGTCAAAAAACTTCCGGCTGCAAAGCGCGGCTACGTTCACCTTATCAACGCCGGTCTTATCGCTCGCGGCGTGCAGGTGCTTGCTCAGAAAAAAGACGGCACGCTCGATCCCGCCGTCGGTGCGTTCGATATCAAGAAAGTCGGCACGCAGGTCAAGCAGGGTGAACCGCTCATCCAAATCGCTTACAACGACGAATCCAAGATGGAGCAGGCGATGGAATACTTCCGCAACGCATATCGCCTTGCGCCGAAGCGCCCGAATCCGATCGGGCTCATCGTCGAGCGCGTTGCGTAGTTTGCGAAAACGCGAAAGCAAAACGTTCCCGCAGGATTTTTTCCGCGGGAACGTTTGTTTTTTCATCGGAATCCCAAAATCTTTTCTTCTTTTTTGTCGGCTCTTCCCGCTTAGTCGTTGAAGGATTTTTCTGTGGATTTTAGAGTTTCGGAAAAGTATGCGTTTTTCCTGCGAAAAATTTTCAAAGCCGTTCGGCGTTCCCGTAAAAACTTCCCGAGGAACGTTCCCGTATCGCGAAAGTTTGGTCGTCAGAATCGAAGACGCTTTCGGTGATTCTTCGTGCGGAGAAATCGCTCCGTGGGACGGCTTCGGGTGCGAAACGCTTGCGGACGCGGAAGCGTTTTTGCAAAGTTGCGGTCCTTGTGTTCCGGACGAAATTCCCGAAAGTCTGCCTTGCACGGCTCACGCGTTTTCCGCGGCAAAGTTTTTTCTCGAAAATCCGGATTGCCGGAATGCTTCCGGTCCGCAACAAAGACTCTGCGCAAAGTTAATCCGCCGTTCCCGCGAAGATTCTCCGGAAAAAATACTCGAAGAAATTGCGCGGGAACGCGTTACCGGATTTTCCGTTTTCAAAATTAAAATAGGCTTGGAGGAGCAAGCGGCGGAGCTGAATTTTTGCGAGAAAATTTTGTGCGGTGTTCCCGCGGGAACACGGGTGCGCTTTGACGCCAATGGCGCATTTTCGGCGGAGGCGCTTCCGAGACTCGCCGAGCTGTCTAACCTGCCGGGCACAGATTTTTTTGAACAGCCGCTTCCGCCTTCTCCGAAAAATGATGAAAAAATTTTTGAATTTTCAGGTGCGACGGAAGCGAAATTCGCTCTCGACGAATCCGTTCGCGATCCGTGGGCGTTCCCGTGCTATACGCGTGTTGTCGCTGTCGTGAAGCCTTTGCTGGTATCGGATTTTCGGCGGCTTTTGGCGTGGCTCGAAAATTCGCACGGCGCGGATGTCGTAATTTCCACGGTTTTTGAAAATTCTTCGGCGGGAACGGACGCATTGCGCTTAGCGTGTTCCCGCATTGCCGAGAATCGCCGTCGCCCGTTCGGGTTAGGCTGATATTGTCGTTATTTTTCTGCACAAAAAACGCGCTCCCGGGAAGAAGCGCGTTTTTTTTGTTTCGGAAGCAAAACCGATTACGGTTTGTCTTCGAGAACGGTCGGAACGAGGTTGCCGCCTGCGCTGCCGGACGTGATGGCTTCCTGATAGTTGGCGGTTGTGCCTTTGCCGTCCGCTCGCATCAGGACTTCGTCGAGTTGGAGATTGTTAACCTGAACGACGCTACCGTCCGCAAATGCGATGATTCCGGCGTTGGCACCGAAAGGCGCGTTTTCGTCCCATGTTCCGTCCGAGCTGAGTCCGCGAAGCCATGCGATCGGGTAGCCGGATTGGTTTTTCGGGTTTTTCTGCGCATTAGCGACAACCGCCCAGGAAATCGGCGAAAGATCCTTGAGCTGGTTCGTGCCGGAAGTCGTTTCGGAAAGAACGGTCGCCGGCGGTTCGCCTTGAAGATTCGGATCGGAATCGACATACCAAACTTTACCGGAGGTCAAGCCGGCGTAGCGGGCGAGCACTTCCGCGTAATCGGCAACGGAGGATGCCTGACCTTTTTCCGGATTGGAGCCTTTGTTGGAAATGTTACGGGCTTTCGCGCCGCTCTGCGAGTAGTTGATGTAGGATTGTGCAATCGAGCGGAGATTGTTCGTTGCGCGCATTCTGTAAACCGTGTTGAACGCCGCCGGAATCGCTTGAGAGGCAAGACCTGCAAGAATGCCGATAATGGCAATAACGACGAGGAGTTCGATGAGCGTAAAGCCTTTACGCAGTTTTTTAAGATTTTTCATAGGGTTGGAGTATATCTGGGTTAAAAAATTGTAAGAAAATGCTACGCCGCAAGACTGATTTTGCAAATAGAAATTTAGCCGGGAAAAACCAAGAAGCGCTCCGTTCCCGCAAACAGCCTCGCGGGAACGGAGCGCTTCTTGGTCAAAGTTTTCGCCGACGGGCGGAAATGATTTCCGTGTTCATGCCGGCGGAGTGAAGTCCGCCGCCGTAGCGTCCGTGCTCCATTTTGATACAACGGTCAACGACGACATCGAGTCCCGCCGCAAGCGCTTTTTCCGCAGCGGGAATATCGATGAGGCGCAGTTGCATCCAAACGGCTTTGGCTCCGATTTTTATCGCCTGCTCGACAATTCCGGGAATTTCTTCCGGCGGGCGGAAAATGTCGACGACATCAATCGGCTCGTTTATCGAGAGCAAATCGGGAACAGTCGGGATGCCGAGGATTGTTCCCGCACGCGGTGTCACGGGAACGATTTTCCAACCGCGGTCGAGGAAATAACTCGCCACGAAATGGCTCGCTTTTTGCGGGTCGGCGGAAAGTCCGACGACGGCAATTGTCCCTTTGCGGGCGAGAATCCTTCGGATGGTTTCGTCATTTTGAAACCGCGCCTTTTGTTCGTCGGTCAGCGACGAATTTAGGCGGATGCTGCATGCAATGCTCTGTTCAGATCCCATGTTAAATCCTCAATATTTTCGATGCCTGCGGAAATGCGGATGAGCTCCGGAGGGACGCCCGCCGCATCGAGCTCCTCCGTCGTGAGTTGTTGGTGCGTTGTCGACGCCGGATGAATGACGAGGCTACGCACGTCTCCGATGTTTGCGAGATGCGAAAAAATCTGCAATGCCTCAATGAATTTTACTCCGCGTTCCCGCGCCTGTTCCCGCGAACCTTTGAGCCCGAACGAGAGCACTCCGCCTGCGCCGCGCGGCAAATATTTTTTTGCGAGCGCGTGATACGGGCTTGAGTTCAAACCGGGGTAGGAAACCCACTCGACGAGCGAGTGTTTTTCCAAAAACTCGGCGATTTTTTGAGCGTTGTAAATGTGGCGTTCCATACGCAGAGAAAGCGTTTCCAGACCTTGTATTGCGAGAAACGAATTCATCGGAGACGCGGACGCGCCGATGTCGCGCAGGGAAACCATACGCAATTTCATCAGAAAACCGTAATGCCCGAACGTGTCGTAAAAACGCAAATTGTGATAGGCCGGATCGGGCGCGGCGATACTTGGCGTGCGCTTGAAATCGAAATTGCCCGCATCGACGACAGCGCCGAGAATCGCGTTCCCGTGGCCGCTCAGAAATTTTGTAGCGGAGTAGAGAATGATGTTCGCGCCGAAGTCCGCCGGGCGGCAAAGCCACGGCGTAGCGAGCGTGTTGTCGACGACAAACGGAATGCCGTGAGCTTTCGCAAGTTTTCCGATCGGCTCTAAGTCGAGAACGCTTCCGCTCGGATTTCCGACGGTTTCTCCGTAGAGCAGTTTTGTTTTTGGCGTAATCGCCGCTTTCCACGCGGGAACGTCGTTCGGGGCGACGAAAGAGACTTTCACGGAAAGTTTTTTCAGCGTGTGCGTGAGTTGAGTTGCGCTCCCGCCGTAAAGGTGTGAAGACGCGACAACTTCGTCTCCCGGCTCCAAAAGCGTAAGAAACGTGAGAAACTGCGCCGACATTCCGCTGGCAACGACGACCGCTCCCGTCGCATTTTCAAGCGACGCGAGGCGTTCTTCGAGAACAGCCGTTGTCGGATTGCTGATTCGCGTGTAAATATCTCCGTAATCTTTGAGCCCGAAAAGGCGAGCCGCCTGTTCCGCACTCTCAAAAACGAAGGAACTGCTTTGGTAAATCGGCACGGCGCGCGCGCCTGTTTCCGCATCGGGAATGTGCCCGGCGTGGACTTGCCGGGTTTCAAATCCGAAGATTCTTTCGGAAGAAGAATTCATTTTTCTTAATTCCTCATTTCTAATTTCTCATTCCTAAGTCTTATTTCATTTCCACGCGGGAGCGCGTTTTTCGATGAAGGCGCAAATGCCTTCGTCGGCATCGCAGCTTCGGAGATTTTCCGCCATGACTTGTGCCGTGTAGGCGTAGGCTTCGTCGAGCCCGTATTCGAGTTGTTTGTAAAACGCGGCTTTCCCGGTTTTGACGGCGACGGGCGATTTCGAGGCGATTTTTTTCGCCAATGCATCGACTGCGGCATCGAGTTCCGCTTCGGGAACGATGCGGTTGACCAAGCCGAAGCGATATGCGTCCTCGGCGGGAACGAGATCTCCGAGCAAAAGCATTTCCAGCGCGTGTTTGCGGGAAACATTGCGGGAGAGCGCAACCATCGGCGTGGAGCAAAAGAGACCGATGTTTACGCCCGGCGTCCCGAAACGCGAATTGTCCGCTGCGATAGCCAAATCCGCCGTGGCGACAAGTTGCGCTCCCGCCGCCGTTGCAATGCCCTGAACGCGGGCGATTACCGGTTTGGAAATGCGCGTGATGGTGAGCATCAGTTTTGCGCAGGTGTCGAAAAGTTCTTTCGCGTAGGCATCGTTTCCGGCGTTGGCGCGAATTTCCTTCAGGTCGTGTCCGGCGCAAAACGCGGGACCGTTTCCGGCGAGAATGACGACGCGCGTTCCCGCGTCTGAGTCAGCGCGTTCGAACGCGGCTTGTAATTCACGCAAGGTTTCGAGCGAAAGGCTGTTGCGCGAATTCGGTTTGTTGATGGTGATGCGGGCGATCCCGTCCGCAGAGGAATAGATAACAGTATTCATGATGGTTTATTTTTTATGAAAAAATGGAATTCCGGGTCTCAGCTTTTCCGGAGAGCTCCCGTGATATCGACGCGGCGGAGGGCTTCGAGTTCGCTTTTTGTCGGGTCGGGAATTTGTCGGGCATCGGTGCTCAGGCGGATTTTCCAGCCGGTGTTTTCCCGGATTTCTCCGGGCGAAGAAAACGAGAACCATCCGGAAATCTCAAACTCGCAGCTCTGCGGATTCGGTCGCAAAATACCGAGCGTCGTAACAATCGCCGAAGGTCCGTTTCCGATGAAGCCGTGGCGTTCCCGTGCGCCTTTGCCGTCTAAAAATCCGGGCGAGGAAATGTAGTCAACGCGCTCGACAAAGCGCTTTTTTTCGTGCGCCGCCATAATGATGAAGCGCTTGCATCCGCAGGCGATGTCGTTTGCTCCGCCGGAACCGTTCAACCGCGTTTTGGGCGGCGGGAACGATGCGTCGGGAACGCCGTTTGCCCAAATCCCGGTCGTGTTTACGTTCCCGAATTTATCGACTTGCGCCGCGCCGATGATGCCGACATCGCAGCGCCCGGAGGCGACGAGGCAACCGAGCGCGTCAATCGCACCGGAAAACGAAGTCGCGTTCGACGAAATGCGCGTGCATTCGATACCCCACGGGAGTCCGCCGACGGGTCTTGCTCCGAACACGCCGCCTTCGGTGAAGCTACGCAGACGCGGTGCGTGGTTTTCTTGGGCAAAATATCCGGCGAGCATACTCAACCCGACTCCGAAAATTGCGAGTTCGCCGTCGCGGAGTTCCCGCCCGGTCGCTATCGCCATTGCTTCCTGTCGTGTAAATTCTGTATCCATTATTTAATTTCTGTTGAGGTTTTCCGTGCGTTCAAAAGTTTTTCGATTTCTTCTTCCGAAAGAATCCATTTCCTGTAAGGGTCTGCGAGAAATGCGCTCGGTGTTGCCGTCAGTTCGGAGATTTTTTCTTCGCCGATGAGTTCCCGTAGCGCTTTCGGAGTTCCTGCGGGAACGACAAACTTTTCGATGTATTCCTGCGTTCCCGCTTCGGTTTTGAGCGCAGCATTGAGTTCGCGAATATGGATTTCGTCGGAATCGTAGAGCCCCGGAGAGCTGTTCGGCCAAGCGGCAAACGGATGCCAAACGACGGCGGAAACGAGTTCTGCGGGAATTCTCACGAGGTTCGGGTATTGGCGAATGCACGCGCCGTCGACAATGTTGTCGGCGATAATGATGAGTTTTTTTGCCGCGCGGGAAAGTTCTACGCTTGCCCATTCCGAACCGAGAATGATCGCGTTGCCTGCGGCATCGGCAAACGGAACGTAAATAACGGCAAGATCCGGCGTGAGCGGACTCAGTGCTCCGACTTTCTTTCCGGAAAACGGATCGGCGACGAGCGGAATTTTTTCGTTCCCGTCTGCGTTTCCGCCGAATGCGCTACGATTTTGAATGTCTGAACCGATGCAGACATTTGCCGGAAAGAACGGAATGTTCAGCGCTCCCGCGAGATAGCGAAGCGGCATCGCAAGATTGGAATAATCTTCCCAAACGGATTGCCCGCTTTCCACCGCGCGGCGGATCCCGTTGGAAAATCCGAAAACCTCCAATCCGGAAAAACCGCCTTCCATTTTGGAGACCGCTCCCGCGCCGCAAAGCAGATTCAATGCAGAGGACGCACAGGTGCTGACGACGTGAAGATTCTTTCGCTTCTGCCGGAGAAGTTCCCGCGCGAAGGCGACGGGTTCGGCTCCGACGGGAAGCCCGTTGGTGGCGATTTGTTGCCCGTCGTGCGTGTAAAACCGCACGGCACCACTCAGCGTAATCAGTTTATTTTGCGTAATTGAAGATCGGATACTCATAGTTTTTTCCAAAAGAGAATGCGGTGTTTAAGAAAATCGAGAAATGCGCTGCAGAGAAAAACGACAACGCCGACGTAGAGAATTCCGGCAACCATACGCGTGTATTCCGCGTAGTCTGCGGAGAGTTGGACAAAGCGCCCAAGTCCTGACGATGCGCCAAAGAGCTCTGCAACCGTCAGCAGAATGAACGCGAAAACCAACCCGATTCCTACGCCCGAAAAAATGTGCGGGAGCGCGCTCGGGAACACGATTTTTGCGCGGTATTCAAACCAACCGAGTTCCAACGTGCGCGCGTTTTCGCGGAAATGCGCGGGAACGTTGGACGCTCCCGTGGTCGTGTTGAGAAAAATCGGCCAGAAGGCACCGATGAAAATGACGAATCCGGCGGCGGACTCAAATCCCGGAAGCAGGGCGATTGCGTAAGGAATGTAAATCGTCGTCGGAATCGGCGCGGCAAAACGCGAAAACGGTCCGAGCAGACGATTTACCCACGGCGTCGTTCCCGCGACGATTCCGAGAATGATGCCGAGGAAAATTGCGCCGAGAAATGCCGGAACAAGAATCAAAAAGGACGAGAGTGTGCCTTCCAGAAGCTCCGGAAAATTTTCCCAAAGCGAAATTGCAACCGCTTTCGGCGTGGGGAAAAGGTAGTCCGCCGCGAAGGAAAACTGTGTGGAAATCAGCGTCCAGATTCCGAGTAGCGCCAGCAGGAAAACGATTCCTTCCTTCTGTCGTAATGAAAATAGCGATACGATTTTTTTGTTCATAATGATTCGTTGCGAATGGTGGATATTTTCAGATAGCGTCTCCGTCGCCCGTGACTATCCCGCCCAGCGCGCGGGAAACTTCGGCGCGGAAACGGTTTTGGATGTGTTCCCGCAGGCGGCGAAATTCATCACTCTCCGAGAGAATCCGGCGGGAACGCGGACGTGGGAGGTCGATTTGAATTTCGTCGATGATGCCCGCCGGAGAAGAACCGAGCATCACGACGCGGTCGCTGAGCAAAATCGCTTCGTCCACATCGTGAGTGACAAAAACGACGGTTTTTCGTTCGCGTTCGGCATTTCGCCAGACCGAGAGCAACAAATCCTGCAAGCGGGAACGGTTCACGGGATCGAGCGCGCCGAACGGTTCGTCCATCAGCAAAACGGGTGCGCCAAGCGCGAGTGCGCGGGCAATGGCTCCGCGTTGTTGCATCCCGCCGGAAAGCTCAAACGGGTATTTTTTGACGGCATCTGCCAGTCCGACGAGTTCCAGATGTTTCCGAGCGAGCACGAGGCGGCGCGCCCGGCTCAGTTCCGGATGCGCTTTTTTTATGGCGAGCGCAATGTTCTCCCGCAGAGAAAACCACGGGAACAGCGAGTAGTTTTGAAAAACGAAACTGCGTTGCAGGGACGGTGCAGTAATGTTGCGACCGGAGTCGGTAATCGTTCCCGCCGACGGTTTTTCCAGTCCCGCAAGCAGGCGGAGCAGGGTGGTTTTCCCGCTACCGCTTGCTCCGAGAAGCGAGACGAATTCTCCGTTTTTGATGTGAAGGTTGATGTTGCGCAGAACGGATTTTTCGCCGTAGGAAAAACTTACGTTTTCGAGGGAAATTTCCGTTCCCGTGTCCGAAATTGTTGTGTCGGAAGTCATTTGGTTCTCCTGCTTAGTTGCGTTGCTGGAAGATTTTTTGGAGTTCTCGCCAGAAAGGTTCTTCGGGATTTTCCTTTCGGAGGCTTTCGAGCGCCTGTTTGTAGAGCTCAACGTTTACGACTTTTGCGATATCGATGTCTTTTTGCGCAAAACCGCTGTTGCGAATCGTTTTCCAAAAAGTTTCGAGTCCGCGCAGGTTCGGGTCTGTCGTTTGATCGAGAAATCCTTCGTAAAAGCCTTTGCGAATCGTTTCCGCGTCGATTTCGAAATATTTTTGGATGTGCGCAACGGTTTCATCCTTGTGTGTCAGAGCGAATTTTTCCGCTTTCAAAAATGCCCGCAAGAATTTGACCCAGATTTCCGGATTTTCGCGGAGGCTCGCCGTATTTACCGCGAGGCGGCAACAGGGATGCCCGGGATAAAGATCACGGCTACGGATGGCGACGAAAAGCCCGGCTTGCTCAGCGCGAATATCATACGGTCCCCATGTGATTCCGGCGTCAACTTGCCCCGTGCGCACCGCTTCTTGGACTGCGGGCGGATTTTTCAGCTCAAACAGACGGACGTCTTTTTTCCAATCCAGTCCGGCATCGGCAAGTGCTCCGCGCAAAATCGCATCTCCGCTGGAAAGGCGCACCGTCGCAATTTTTTTCCCTTTTAGATCGGCGACAGTTTTCAGCGTTCCCGCGTTTTTTGCGGAAGTGAAAATCGCGGCATCTTCCCCCATAACGCCTCCGATGATGCGCAAATCCGCGCCGCGCGAGATGTGAATGAGCGGAGCCGATGTCCCGAACGCCGCGATATCGAGCTTCCGCGCGCGCAGAGCCGCAATCCCGTCTGCGGAATTGGAAAATTCGACAAGTTCCACGTTGAGCCCCTCTTCCTTAAAAAATCCCTCTTCGTAGGCGACAAAAAATTTTGCGTGTCCGGTGGTCGGCAAGTAGCCGGCGCGAATTTTTTCCGCAGCGACGGCGGAAACCGCGGGAACGCTCGCGGCGAGCGCAACTGCGGCGAGGAATATATTTTTGAATGAAAAAATTTTGTTCATGTTGTTTTTGATTTTGAGTTTGCTGAGTTTTTTTCGGTTTTCGTGAAAATTCGGACACAAAAAAAACGGGGACGGATTTTTCTGTCCGCGCCCCGTTTCTCTCTTATGAAATCGGATTTGATTACTTACGACAAAAGACTGTCGAGGCGCGAAGATTTTCCTCACACATCGACATCATCATTTCTGCTTTCGTAGCAAAAAACTGTTTTGTTTTCGTCATTCGTAAAAATAAATAATTTTTACTAAAATGGTAGCGATTCAAAAAAGCGTCAACCTTTTTTTTGATACTGATTTTTTTCGCCAAATTTACGGCGGGTTTCGGTCGCTATTTTTCGATTTCGTGAAGGAAAAGCCCGCTGCGTAGCTTCGGTTCAAACCACGTCGATTTCGGCGGCATGATTTCTCCGGCATCGGCAACGCGGAACAAATCCGCCATCGTTACGGGATAAAGCGAAAATGCCACGGCGTTCCCGTCTTCCCTGCAACGGCGTTCCAGTTCCGCGATTCCGCGAATCCCGCCGACAAAATCGATGCGGGAATCCGTGCGCGGGTCGGCAATGCCGAGAACGGGCGCGAGCAGATTCGCCTGCAGAATCGCACAGTCGAGCGATTCAATCGGGTGTGTTTCGTCAAACGTTCCCGCCTTTGCCGCGACGGAATACCATTTCCCGCCGAGGAACATTCCGAATTCGTGCTTCTTTTTCGGCGCGTATCCGTCGGATGAATACGCGACGGGAACGACATCGAATTTTTCCGAAATTTTTGCGAGAAAATCCGCTTCGCTCAAACCGTTCAGATCTTGAACGACGCGATTGTAGTCCATGATGAACAAATCTTCGTCGCAGAAAATTACCGCCATGAGGAAGTTGAATTCCTCCTCTCCGGTGAAATCCGGATGCGCTTCACGGCGGCGAGCGGACACGGCGGCGGACGATGCCGTGCGGTGGTGCCCGTCGGCAATGTAAAGCGCGGGAACTTCGGCAAATCCTTGGCGGATTGCGTCGATTGCCGCATCGTCGTCCACTTTCCAGAGAATGTGCGAAACGCCGTCGTCGGTTTTGAAATCGTAATCGGGCTTGTGGAATTTAATCCATTCCCGCATGACGGTCGCGATGCCTTCGTGTTTGCGGTAAGCGAGGAAAACGGGTTCGGTTTGCGTGGAGCACGTATCGAAATGCTGAATACGGTCGAGCTCTTTCTCTTTGCGCGTGAGTTCGTGTTTTTTGATTGTGTTGTCGAGGTATTCGTCAACGCTTGCGCAGGCGACGATTCCGGTTTGGACGCGTCCCCACATCATTTGTCGGTAAATGTAGTAGCAGGGTTTTTCGTCGCGGACGAGTGTGCCGTCGGCGATGAATTTTTCCAGATTTTCCCGCGATTTTTCGTAGGTGACATCGTCGTGAATCTGCGCTTCGGACGTATCGATGTCTGCGCGGCAGATGTGGAGAAACGATTGCGCGTTCCCGCGAGCCATTTCGGCAGCTTCGGCGTGGTTCATCACGTCATACGGGAGCGACGAAACTTTTTCGACAAGGTTTTTCGGAGGCCGCAACGCGGCGAAGGGACGAATGTTTGCCATAATGCGGCTATTTTCTCTGCGGGAACGTAAATTTTCAACCCAACAAAGATTTTTTTAGAATCAGGAATGAGAAATGAAAAATTAGGAAAAAATAATAAAGAGACCCCGAGGCTTGGTGGCTTCGTGAGGGTTTTACTCTAAAAACTTCGCGTTTCTTTCCTAATTAAAAATTTCGCGAAGGGCGCGGGAGACGGCGGCAGGAATCTCTTCCGGTGCGGGCGCGGGAAAATCAATTTCGCGGCGTCCGATGTCTTCGCGGAAAATCAGAATTTTCGTTCCCGTGAAATGAACGGCAAACGCCGTGTGGCAACCTTCGCCGAGGGCGGCAAGAAACGCACGTTCGACCGTCGCAGCGAGCGTTGTTTCCGCATCGCAGGCACGAGCGAAAAACGCGGCATCGCGGGAACGCGTTTGCAGGGCGATCGCGGCTTGGGACGCGGCGGGAATCATTTCTTCGAGCGAAAGGCGGCGGAATTTCAGCCCGGGGAATTCGACGATTCCGAGACGGTCAAGCCCGGCGGCGGCAAGAAATGTGGCATCGGCAGCGCCGTCAGCGATTTTTTGCAGGCGGGTTTTGACGTTCCCGCGCAGTTCGCAGAATTCGGCTTCGGGGAAAAGTTGTCGGGCTTGGGCGCGGCGACGCGGAGAGCCGGTGGCGATTTTTGCGGGAACGGACAAATTTTCGCGGAAGACCAAAACGTCTCTCACGTCGGCTCGCGGAAGGCATCCTGCAAGGCACGTCCCGGCAGCGAGCGCGGTGGGCAAGTCTTTTCCGCTGTGGACGGCGGCATCGATTTCTCCGGCGATAAGGGCTTCTTCGAGTTCGGAGGTGAAAAGTCCCTTGCCTCCGGTTTTTTCGAGAGACCACGCGAGTTTTTTGTCTCCCTGTGTGACAAAAATTTTTAGCGAGACGGAAACGCCCGGAGCCGATTTTTCCAAGGCGGCTTTTGCCGACTCTGCCTGTGCGAGGGCGAGCGGGCTTCCGCGTGTGCCGATGATAATGGATTGCCTAAGGTCCGACATTTTTTTTCGGGGAGATTTAAATCGAGGTTTTGCGTTGCCGAAACAAAAAAATTGCCCGCAACGGGGAAAAAGAATACGTTCGCGGGCATGGTTGACCCTCATAACGATGTTGCTTCTGCTACGGTTTCGTATCCTCGCAATACGCTCGGACTTTTCGGGTTTGCGGCGGCGCTTTGCGGGCTGATTTTTTTCTGGGTGCCGATTGCGGGAGTGGTGCTCTGGGCGCTCGGGCTCGGGCTGGCGTTCGGCGGGTGCTTTAAGGCTCCGCGAGGCTACGGCTTCTCCGGGGTTTTTGTTTCGCTGATCAGTTTTGTGTTTATGGGGTATTTTCTCGTGCTTCCGTCGTGGTTGGCGGAACCCGTCGAAAAAATTGTCCACGGAGAGATTTTGTCGGAAAAAAAGAGCGGGAACGGCCAAGCGGAAAACGCGGGAACGCCGAATCGCACGCTTTCGGATATTCTTTCGTCGTTTCGCTATGACGAAGTGGTGGGAGGCTCCGCGGGAACACCGCCCGTTGCGGAGTCCGAGCCGGCGGCGGCGGACGATGGCGGAGAGCCTGCCGTAAGCGAAGAAGTTTCCGAAACGGAAAGCATCGCGGAAGTGCGGGACGAGGCGGAAAGCGTTTTCGATTTTGTCGGGGAGGTCAGCCCCGCGTATCGCTTCCCGCTTGCGAAATTCCCGGAGATTTCCCAAAAGCGCTCAACGTGGCCGCGCCGGGTGATGCTGACGCGTGCACGCACAATTTCTCTTTGGGACAGCGATCGCAAGGAAATCATGGGAAAAATGGAAATCCCGGCAAAAACGGTGGTCGAAGTTTTGGACGTGAGGGCGGACGGCTCACTTTTCGTTCTTGATTGCACGAGTCAAGCCTTTGTCGTTCTCGCTGCGGATACGGACTTTGCCCGCGTTTATCTGGAAAAGAACAGGAAAACGCAGGACGTCGGCGAAGAAGACGAAGATTTTGAGTGAGCGCGGTCGCCGCGGGTTAGTGTTTCGGCGCTTTCCGGCGGCGTCGGGCGAGGGCGGCGAGAGCGAGCGTTCCCGCGAACAGTCCGAAGGAGGACGGTTCGGGGACGGTGGCAAACGGGACGGTGAGTGCTTGGATTTCCGAAATGTATAATCCCGTTCCCGCAGCGGAGTCGTAAGCGGCGTAGCGTTCTTCTTCGCCGTCGACGCTCGAAAGGCAGAGATAGCCTTCGTCGTTCATTTTTACGGCTTGTTTGAAAAGACCGTGCTTGTAGTCGTCGGAATCGGTCAGGTAAAGAACGAGCCCGTTTTCTGCGGTTTCTTCGTAGCCCCAGAGCGTGATGGCGTGTCCGCCGTTGCCGGAAAGGCTGAGTGTTGTTCCGTAGTTTTTGTTGATGTAGCTTTTTATGAGTCCCGTAAATTCCGCTTCTTTGGTCGGTTCGCTCCAGAATGCGTATGTTTCGCAAAGTTTTGACGTGTCATAAGACGCGTCTGCACGCTGTGTGCATGTGCGGTCGAGTTCTTTCCAATAGCCGCCGGAAGAGGTTGTTCCCGTGAGCGTTGTGCTTCCGGGGAAGCTCACGGTGCTGAGCATTCCGCCGTTGAACCACCAATTCCAGGCCTGTTCGACGTGGCTTCCGCCGTCAGCCCAGTTGTTGCAAATCGTTTGGTAAATTTGGAGTTGGGAAACATATTGCAACCCGTTGACGGATGCAGAGGAGGCAAGCCCGTTCGGGACGGAGGCGCCTGTCGTCGGAACGCCGTATCGGTCTTGCCACCATTGAAGAATGTTCGATCCCGCCGCCGCCCAGCACATGTCGGAATCTCTGGGAAGTGTGCTCCATGTAGGCGGAATTCCGGGAGCAACATAGACTCCGTTTTGCCAATATCCGGTCGTCGGCCAATCATTCCACTTGTACTTTTTGTTCACGTCATACCATCCGCCGGTTTCGGAAACGCCTTCGATGAAGACGGGGGCGGCACCCGCGGGAACGGCATTCGGGAGGAGCAAAGAAAATATTATCGACGAGGTAGAAATTAGGCGCATGGGCGATTTTATGCGGGAACCGGGAGAATTTGTCAAAGCTATACTCGACTTTTTGGGTGGTATTTTGTTGCGTGTGTTGCAGGGTCGATATTTCTTTCCAGAAGTGTTTGGGGTCGCGGTGTTTCGGTTTTCCGGAATTTTTGAGTGCTTTCATTTTGATTCGTTGCGGATATGCCCGCGCAGCGGATCTTGGAGGAACTCCGGGCAGAAACACAAAAAGGAAACCGCTGACGGCGGCAACCGTCAGCGGTTCTGGAAAGGAATTCCTGATGGAATCACTAGTACTGGTTCTCATTCTGATTCTACTTCTCTTAGAGTCAATTAAAAAATGAGGTAAAAGGCTCTCGCTCCGAAAAGGGGCGGGAGTCTCCCTTTTTTTGTTTACCCGGAATGGAGCAAGAGGGAAAGAGGGCTTTTTTTTATTTTTTACACAGAGTTTTTAGGAGCAAAAGCGAAAATCCCTAATATCCAATTCTTCACAAAAGCACTTCGCCTGATGCCCGATATTTGATGCTTGGCGCTTTGGGGCTGTTTTTGTTTTTGATTCCCCTGAAAATCTCTCGCGTTCCCGCTTATTAAAAGGTTTGCGTTTACGCGGGAACGGCGTAAAATCCCCGCAACAGAATAGAATTTTGTCCCCACAAAACCTTTTTAACCCCTTTTTTATTCAGCTATGAAACTTCGTTCGACGCTCCTTTTCGCGGCCGCTTCCCTCTCCGCGTCCGCCCTCGCTCCCGTAGCGTTCTCGCCTTCCGCCTACGGCGCAGGGGAATCCATAAGCATTAATTTTGCGTCGGGGCAAGGCGCGATGGGCGGCAATTGGAATGATACGACGGGCGCGTCGGGAACCGTCAACGGACTGAAGGATTCGACGGGAACGACGTTGGAGGACTTGGTGCTGACTTACACCTCGAAGAACGTATGGAACTACGCTGACGGTGTCTCGGACAATGTCCTCAAAGGGTATCTTGACGACGGGAATGAAGTTACAATCGGGGTTTCGGGGATCTCCTATCTCGCGTACGATGTAACGATTCTTGCGGCGACGGACACGGGGGGCGCTAAATTTTCGGCGAAAACAATCAACGGGACGAGTTATTACGGGGACGGTTCCGGAGTGGGGATTGTTGGAAATGACTTGTGGGGAGCAACTCAGGAAAAAACGATTAACGGGAACAATTCTTTTACCGTTTCCGGATTGTTCGGTGACTTGTCAATCACCTCTGTGCGAAACGATACAGGAGGCTATTACGGTCGTGGTTGTGTCGCCGGAATCATCATTACAAATGCCTACGACGGAACAGAGGTGGATGTGTCCCTGGACGGAACAGCGGTTGATTGGACGGATTCTGCGTTCGGGAGTGAGGCGTGGACAAATTCTACGGAGGATGCAGGGACATACGCGGCACTTACGTTGACGGCGGATACTGCCGTTAATGTCACGGGAACGGCAATTACGACGGATGCTATTATCGTTAAGGGAAGCGGGGCAGTTACGTTTTCCGGCAATGCCGTTTCGTTGATCGGTCCGGCGATGATTCGTACAGAGGCGGATTCTGCATCGATTGTTATCAATAATAAGTTGACTTTTTCCGATGGGGGAAGTGTTTCCGGAAATATTTCTTTCGGAGAGAACGGTGCGTTATCTGTGTTGGGGGGAACGCTTTCCGTTGATGCCGCTCCGCTTGATAATGCGAGTGTCGCGGAAGGCGCAACCGTGAATTTTGCCGAGGCTCAAACAGGGAAGGTAAATTTGACGAATTTTTCCGGCGCGGGAACGCTCGGTGTAACATTCTCCACAACTTGGGACAATAACAGCGGTGTCAGTTTCGATGCGACGAAATTTACCGGAGGGGTCAACGTCCTTGGTGGGAATTTTACCCTCAATGCGATGTCGTATAACGATACGCTTTCGCTTTCCTCCGGTGTGAACATGCAACTCATCTCCGGCTCTTCAGTTACATTCTCGAAGAATCTCGTTTTGAGCGGGACGACGGAAATTCACCAAAACGGCGGAGCCAATCTTACGTTTGACGAAAATTCAACGATTACAGGCGCGGGAACCTATGTCCGTCGCGGAGGCGGAACTCTCACGATTAACGGGGCTATAGATCTTGGCGGGTTTACGTTAGGGACCAATAACGGCACAACCAATTTTGCCGGAAGCGCAAGCTTGGGCGAATATAATCAGATAAGCGGCACGTCTTCCGTCTCGGGAACGTTCTCCGTTGAGGGGACGCTTGTCGTGCGCGGATCGGGGAAAATGACAATCGGGGAAAATGCGACTTTGACGGCGAACTGGGTTTCGACCAATACGGGAGGAACTATCACGCAAAACGGCGGAACGGTTACGGCGGAAGCGTTGCGTTTGCATGACCTTAGCGCCGGCTCCGGAAATTCCACCTACAATCTCACCAAAGGTCTCTTAAATGTCACGGGAACGACGAAGAGCAATTCTACTTCTGTCGGTGTTTTAATCGGACACTGGGGCAACGGAAAAGGGATTTTGAACGTTTCCGGCGGGGTTTTAAATGCGGAAAATACTTGGGCTGTTGTCTCGTGGACTTCTCCGGGAGAATTTAATATTTCCGGAGGGGAAGTAAATATCGGCGGAATTTGCCTCGACGGGCAATTATCGACATGGGCGACGGATCATTCTACGATTGTTACGCTTTCCGGCGGGCGTTTAAATGTCGGGTCGGATGGGCTTCGGATCAAGGCAGACGGAAGCGCATACAGCGGTACGGCAAAAGTTTTTAACCTTAACGGTGGGACGCTTGGCGCGTTGGATTCATGGGGAACGAGTGACGGAATTGCTCTCGGCGGGAGCGTTACGATTGATACACAAACTCGGGTTGTTAATTCGGTCGGAGCGTCGACCGATGGAGGCGTCGGCGCAACCATCTCGCTTGGCGGGGTGCTTTCCGGCGCCGGAAATATTACGAAAGCCGGGGCAGGGACTCTCATGCTTTCCGGGGCAAATACGTTTACCGGCGATGTAACGGTGTCTGCGGGAACGGTCGTTGCCGGAAATGCAACGGCATTGGGCACGGGAACGGTTTCGTTGGCAGCAGGGACTACGCTCAAAAACGGTATGGAGTCCGGTACGGTAACGGTCGGAACATTGACAACCGTTGCAGGGGCGATTCTCAACCTCGGGACAAGTGCTTCGACTACGACTGCTGCGTTTGCTTCAACCAATACTGCAACATTGGCGGAGGGAACCATTTTTGACGCACAGAGCCTTGTTGAAGGAATGCAATTGGTCAGCGGGCTTGGAGATGACTATGATGCGTCGTGGCTTACGAGCGACAGTCTGCGGATGAGCGGCGCGAAAATAAACTCTCGTAGCGAACTTTCTTTTGCTGTTCAAGGCGGAGTTCTTGTTCTTGAAAAATACACGGCAGGTGCGGTTTATTATTTGACATGGGCGGGAACGGATACCGCGTTTACATGGACTTCCGGAGGAAGCGAGCAACCGTGGACAAATAACGACGGCGGAGCGGTTTCAACCTTTGAAACAGGCGACAGTGTTACGTTCGGAGATGCGGGAACAAATAAAACCGTGAAAATTTCCGGAGTCGTCAATCCTGCGGCACTTGCATTTACAAACACCGAGGGTAATGACTACACGTTCTCCAAGGCGGAAGGCGCGGAATTGGCCGCGATTGTAGGAGTTGCCGGGCTCACGAAGGATGGCTCCGGTTCGGTAACGGTGGATAAAACCGTCGATCTGTCCGGGCTTTCCGGCGCTATCGTAATCAACGCGGGAACACTAAATCTTGATCTTGGCTACAACATCCCGCAGGCAACGAGTATTTCTATTTCGGGGGGCTCTCTCGTACTCGCTCACGATGCGAATATCACGTTGCCGGTGGCTATTTCCGGAGCAGGAACATTCGAAAAATCCGGGACGGGAACAATGGTCCTCACGGGCGGCAACGGCTCGTTTACGGGGGATTTGGTCGTCTCCGGCGGAGTGTTGAAGCTGGGCTCGATTACAGCGTTGGGTGCCGGATATTCGGGTAGTCATACGGACAAGGTTAGCGTTTTCGTAAAAACCGGAGGGACGCTTGACCTTAACGGCATGACGAAGGATGGTTTTTATGAAAACTTCACGCTTGCGGGCGGAGCGTTGATCAACACAGGGGCGGAAATCGGAACCGGCGCTCGTCAGCTCAATGGAGGAATCACCCTCACGGCGGATTCCGAAATCGGAGGAACCTCCGGTTTCGGGATGGTTTCCGGTGGATATGCCGCAAATACGTTGAACCTTGACGGACATAAGCTGACGAAGACCGGAACAAACGCTTTCTACCTGATAAACACGACGATTACCGCCGGGACAATTGATATTCAGGGAGGGGAAATTTCTCAGGTAAATTCTGCCGCCACGGCAGCCGAGGTTGATTTCATTATCGGAACAGCAGGCGCTTTGCGCATGAGCGGAATGGATCTCTCCGTGAAAAGTATCACTTCGAGCGGAGACGGTGCGCTCTATATGGGAGGCGCAACGCTGACACTCGGTGGCGATTCCGTCCTTACCCGTATTCTTACGGCAGGAACGGTTAAGGTATCAGACGGAGTAACTCTGACTCTCGTAGGGGCACGGTTCAATGCTGCAAGTTTTGCGCTCGGCGCGAGTTCGACAATTAAAGTTCAGTCTTCCGTCGGAGAACTTGCCAATACAATTTCCGGAGACGGGGCTCTTGTGAAAGAAACCGACGGAGTGTTTACCCTTGCGGGGGCGAACACTTATTCCGGCGGGACTACGGTTTCTGCGGGAACACTGAAAGTGACGAAAAACGAAGCTCTCGGTGTTGCGTCGGCAGTCGTAAATATCGCCGAGGGAGGGACGCTTGAATTGGCGTTCGGCGGAACATTCTCGCGAGCACTCGAAGGCGCGGGAACGGTAGCTAAATCCGGAACTGAAGATTTGGAATTTACAAGCGCGTTTAGCGGTTCTTTCAGCGCAAAGGAAGGGCTTCTTGCCGTTAATGTTACAAACGGGAGTTACAAAAATCTTTCAATCGCTTCCGGTGCAACATTCAAGGCGCTCCAAAACATGACATTTGAGACAGTTTCAGCCGCCACGGGAGCGCTTACGGGGGTAAGTGATTCGACGCGCGTTTCTGTATCCTCCGGCGCTTTTGCGGGAACGCTCTCCAATGTTTCTCTCGTGAAAACCGGAAACGGCACACTGGACCTTGCCGATGCAAAATTTGCCACAGGCGGAAAAGTCGTTGTTGAATCGGGAACCGTTGAAAATCTTACGCTTGCCGACGGCGGAACGTTACAGCTTTCAGTAACGGAAACGTCCTCTATTACGTTATCGAATCTTTCCCTCGGAACGGGAATGATTTATGTCGATGAGCTTTTCACCGATAGGACACAGGCGACAATTTCCGGAAACTTTACCGTAACGTCCGGCGCGACGGTTGAACTCAAACTGGCACAATTGGTTCTTCAAGAAACTCAAAAATTGTTTACGTTTACGGACGAAACAAAAAGCGCATGGGAAACGGCTTTCGGAGAACTCACTACCGACGGGAAATTTAACGGAGGAACCGGGTCTCTTACAATCAGCGGGATTGGAACGGTTGCAGCAGGTGTATTCAGCTGGGGAACGGGGGATGATGCCAACACACTTTATTTCAAAGAAGCACGGGATCCGGCGGCATACATTTGGTCTTTGCCGGGGAGCGTTGGCGAATGGGGCGAAGCGAACTGGATTATTGACGGCGACTCGTCTTTGGTTGCATTCGAAAGCGGAATGACAGCTGTCTTCAATGAAACTTCCGTCGGGACGGACGTTCTTCCTGTTGTCGGCTATGCTAAGGGCGCTCAGGTTGTCGTCGATGACGAAGTTGTCGCCGGCTCCGTTTCCGTTGATGTCGGCGCGGACGCGTGTGTCGGGATTATTGATAACGGCGGGACGTTGACCACATCCAAGGGGATTTCTATTGAAAGTGGAGCGTTGGCATTCTTCGCAACCAATTCCGATTTCTATAAGGGGAACTTCGATATCGGGGGCGCAGGAACTTTGATTCTGCGACAGCCGACGGTTGCCGGTTCTTCCGACTTGACGCTTTACACCGGATTCTCCGGAGCGGGAACAATTCTTTATGCGACGGCGGATAAGACGCTTACGCTTTCCGGCGATCGCTCGAAGTTTACGGGAACGCTTGATGTCGATGCGGGAACTGTTGTTCTCGGGACAAACGGGACGGGCACGGAAACGTTCGGAATTGACGTTGCGGAAGGAGCAACGGTTGCCGTTACGGGCGGCGCGATGTCGAATGGAGTCAGCTCTGTAAAACTCGACAAGCTCGCCGGCACGGGAACGCTCCGTATCAATTCCCCTGCTGCAAATACGGACGGAAATTACGTTTCTGCGGATTTGACGGGTTCGACGTTTACGGGAATTGTTGAGCTGAATGCGCTGGATTTAGCTGTCGCCGGCAAAGACGGCGTTGTCGCGAGCAACCTTGCGAATGCAGGTCTCGTTCGTTTGACGAACGGTTCTTCGCTGAACTTCTTCAACAGCACAGACGGGGCGTTTGCCAAAAATATTGATGTTGCGGCAGACGGCGCAATCCGCGTTGCGGGAACAGCAACGGCTTCCGGCAATATTTCCGGAGCGGGAACGCTCACGGTGAAGGACGGAGGGAAACTTATTCTTTCCGGCGCGGTCGGAACGGCGGATTCTGCTCTTGGCGGTTTGACGCTTTCGAGCGGAGAACTTGAAATTTCCGGTGAAAACAGCTCTATCAATGTTTCCGGAAATGTTTCGCTTACGGGGTCTGCGGCAACAATCAACACGAACGGAACTATTGGCGGAAATGTTGTTTCTGGCGCGTGGGGAATTACTAATCCGCTGACGCTCGGCGGAAATCTTTCTGTCGGAGGGAATGTTACATTTGTCGGGACTGGACAAACCGGGCGTATTACGACCGTGCTCGAAAATGCGAAAGTCTCTGTCGCGGGAACAACTTCGTTTGAAGATAACGAAGCGCTTACTGTTGGCGCAAAGGCGACTTATGATTCTGCAATAATCAAAACGAGTCAATGGGGCTTGGCGACAACACTCGGCGCAGGTGCAACTCTTTCTGCGGGAACGTTGACTTTTGGAAAGGCAACGGATTCCGTTACCGGATCCGCGGACGGGGATGCTTCTCGTCTTGAAATCGGGACTGCAGATGGTACGGGGACGCTTAGCGGAACCGTCGTTGTTAAAGACGTCTCGATTGGGGTGCGCGACGGCGCGACTTCTTGGACCTCTTCGGCTAATCTGAAACTCAACGGCGGCGCGACGACGTTTGATGTCGGTGCCGATGAAGTAATTACCTTGAACGGCTCGATCACGGAAGCTGTGGAAGTAGCTACCGGCACAGAAGGCGAAGAAGGTTATGTCGCCGCAACGGCATCTACTCTCATCAAAACCGGGGCGGGAACGCTCGCGCTCGGACAGGCGAATGCTAACAAGGGCGGAACGCAGATTAACGGCGGTGTGTTGAAATACACGAGCAGCGTTACGCTTGGCGGTGAGTTCGCGTTCGGCGGCGGTGCGCTCGCGGCATCGGGAACCTCGACTGTAGTTTCCGTCGGCACGGGCGCAACGCTCTCGGGTAATGTCGTCCTTACGAGCGAACGTAGCGGGAAAGTTCTTTTCACGGAAGATCTTACCCACACGGGAAGCTTTACGCTCGACAACGGCGCGATTGCAGAAATCGCGGAAAGCAAAACTCTGACGCTTTCTTCGCTGACCTTTACGAATGGCGGCTCGACCTTGCAGGGTGCGGGAACGCTTGCCTTGGCGGGAACACTCACTTCTGCGAATAATCGCACAAACACGATTTCGAGCAATTTAACGCTTTCTGCGGATTCTACGCTTGCTGTGTCCTCCGGGACGTTGAAGTTTACGGGCGAAAATCTTTCGACCGGCGATTACACGCTTACGAAAACGGGGGCAGGAACACTTGTTCTCGATACGGATGCCGTTTACGAATTTAGAGGGTCGCTTAACGTGACCGGCGGGAAAGTCGATTTGGAAAACCGCACGTTGACGATTGGAGAAGGGGATGCGTTTGGCTTGCAGAACGCTACGCTGACAGGCGGAACTCTTGAGCTCGGAGGAACGAGCGCAGATAAGCTTGCCTCCGCGACGCTCGGCGGCGGAACTTCTAAGATTGAAGGGGATGTTTCTGTTGCGAACACGGCGCTGACGTTCGGCGGCAAGGTAACGGGAATCGGAACCTTAACGTGGGGCGACGGGAACACGGTTGTGCTCACGGATGCGTTCAAGGCGACGTTCTCGGGAACGACAACGCTCCTTGATTTTAACGATGCGGTTGATGCCGACGGGAACGCCTTGACGGCGGAAACGAGCTTCGCCGGCGTCTTTAAGGAAGAAATCTTCCTCGGGCGCGACGTCGAGTTGGTTTACAACGCGGACGCGACGAGTCTCGACATTACGGTTACGGGAACCTTGCAGTGGAACGGCGATGTCGCCCACTGGGTTCAGACGGAAAACGTGGACGGCTGGGATGCCGCGAAGTGGGACGTTGTCACGAAAAACGGTCTCATCGAAAAGGGCGAAGCGTTCAGCGCAGGAAAGTTTGTCGAATTTAACAAAGCGGGTTCAATCACGCTGGTCGGAACGGCAAGCCGAATCGACGGAACAATTTACGGAACCGGTCCGATCAATACGGCGGGCATGATCTTCAATATTGCCGATAACGGTCAGTTCCGTGTGACCGCCGCCTACGAATCCGCCGACGAAGATGCGAAGGTCGCGACCTATCTCCAAGGCGTTGCGAAAACGGATGAAGAGGGAAATACGACCTACGTTGACGACGGCATTACGATTCTCGCGGGGAACGTCACGTTTGACGCTACCGTGGACAATCGTCTCACGGGCGGTATGCGTATCTTCGGAGGCGAGCTCTGGGTCTCCAATGAACAATCGCTCGGTGACGGGACGATTACACTCGGCGATTCCACGGGAACAACTGCCGCGAAGCTCGGCTTCAACGGCGGAACGACGCTCGAACAAAAAGTTATTATCGGGAACGAAGCGGTGACGATTGATGTCGCCGACGGTCGCGGAACGGTAACGATTTCCAATGCTCTCGAAAAAGACGCGACAGCAACGACCGCGAAGCTGACGAAGGCAGGCGCGGGAACGCTCGTCATCCAGAGCGGCACGGCACTTGACGGTATCACCGTTTCCGGCGGAAAGCTGACTCTCGCCGATGACGGAAACGCAATCGGGACGAAGGTCTTTGCGGTTGGAGCAGGAGCCACACTCAACATCGCCAACGGCGCGGAAACGGGCGAAAATTCGACGCTCGAAAATCTCACGCTCGCCGGAGCCCTGACGGTCGACGGCGATTTCAAGGCATTCCGCGCGGGAACGATTTCCGTGGTCGGGGACGCGTCAATCACCGGCAATCTCTATGTCGGATCGGGAACGAGCTTCAAGAATGGTGAAAAAGATGTCGCCGGCACTTTGATCAATGTCGCAAGCGGAGCCTCCCTCGCGTTGACCGGAAACGTGAACGCTTACGGCACGGATGCGGCGGCGCTCTACAAACAGGGAGCGGGTTCGCTCCGGTTCGCTTCTAACGCAACGCTCGATGCGGACTTTGTCCACTCCGGAGGCACGGTGATTGTCTCCGAAGGTCTGACGGCAACGAAGTCCTACACCGTCGACGGCGCGGGAACGCGCATTCAGATTAACTCCGGAAAATCGGCGACCTTCAGTAATTTTGCGGTAACCGAAACGGGGCGCCTTACGGTGCAGATCAACCCGAATGCGAACGCCGTATTCAACGGCTTTGCCGCAGCAGACTCCGCTCTAACGGTCTTTGCGGGAACGGATATCAATTCCGTTCGCACGGCGACAATTAACGGCAACGGAAAAGACGTCGCACTCGGCAACATCGAAATCGGAGGTCTGACAAAGCAACAATGGTTGGTCAACCTTACGGTGGATGCCGACAAAATTAAAGCCGGAACGGTCAGCCTCGGAGCAGCATCGATGTTGAAGCTGGCAACCGCCGGGGCGGACGCGACGGCGAAAGCTCTCGTTGTCGAATCTTACCAAGGGCAGGTTTCAACACTTGATCTTTCCTCTGGCGTGACGTTTAAGCTCGAAAATACCGAAAACATCGCTGTTCTCCAAGGTGCGGGAACGCTGAAAGTTGTCGGCGGCACGCTTAGCGTGAAGGGGCAGAACTATTCGTCGGAACTTAGCCCGAAGGTTCTTCTCGACGGCGCGACGTTTAATTTTGAAGTCACGGGAGACGGGACGAAGGACAATCTGCCCGTTTACTCTTCGCTTTCTGCGATTTCCACGACGGAAAAGGGTGGCACGGTATCCAAATCCGGCACGGGAACGCTCGTGCTTCTGGAAGGGGACGATGCCGGCTGGTTCACACCGACGTCAGACATGGCATTTAACGGCACAATCGCTGCAAACGGAGGCGATTTGCAGGTTTACGCAACGATGTCGAACGCGGACGTTGCTATCGCCGCTGACGGTAGGTTGACGGTGTTTGCGGAAGCCGAACTCGGCGATAGCGTCGACGAGGTGAACACGCTCGCGAAGAAACTTTCCGGCACGGGAACGCTCGTCGCTCGCGGATACCTCTACGCCAACGGCGGTTTGGATTCCTTCGACGGCAAATTGATTGCCGGCGGAGACGGCGCGACAGATGTTGGTTACCTGTATGTTTACAACACGACGGAAGCGTGGCTTTCCTCCGGAGCGGCTACGCGCGGTGTCGGTGTTGAAAACGGCGGGATGATTTTTGCCGCAGAAGCGGATGTCGCGCTGAAAGCGGTTTCCCTCACCGGAAGCGGAGCGCTCTATGGCAGTTACGATTTAACAACGGGAGAAGAGTTTTCGCTTTCCGTTGACGCAGTAAATGCGACGTCCGGTTCAACGCTGGAACTTCTCGGCACGGGAACGCTCGGCGCGTTATCCTTTGCGGATGCCGCAGACGGCTCGACGGCGACAAATACTTTGGCACTTTCGTGGGGCGATTGGACGCTTAGCGGCGCTTCGACGAATCTTACGAAGGTCGCGGTCGATACCGGTATGCTCACCGTCGCTAACGCGGGAGCTCTCGGCACGGCTGGCGTTTCCGTTTCCGACGGGGTTCTTTCAATCACGGCGGACGGGCAGTATGCAAATGCGATTGAGCTGAGCGGAGATGCCGCTGCGGTTCAGGCGTTGGGCGAGGTCGACCTTTCCGGCGGAACGCTCTCGTCGGACGCATCGACGAAGATTGTATTCGTCGCAGGCAAGGAAAATAACGACGGGACGAAGACGACGGGAACGCTGACGCTTTCCGAAACAGTCTTCGGCTTGGCAACAGGCGACATTACGTTCAATGCGGTGGACGGGACAATTGCCGTTAACACCGCGAATGCGCAAACCTTCAAGGGCAAGCTCTCCGGTGCGGGAACGTTTGAAAAGACCGGCGCGGGAACGCTTACGGTGAATACGGATTCCGGCTCCGTCGGCACGTTCTCCGTTGCCGCGGGTTCGGTTGAGTTCGGTTCCGCCGCACAACTCAAGGCGCACGGCGAAACGACGGGAACGCTCTCTGTCGCGAACGGCGCTTCCGCGAAAATCAACGGCACGAATCTTTCCGAGTTCGTTCTCGGAGGCGAAGGCACCGTCACGGTTGACGGCGGCGAGCTCGCCGGAATGAAGGACGCGAAAAACGTTTCCGTCAACGCAGGCAAGACGCTTTCCGTTTCCGGCGATATTTCCGGTAGCACCGTCGCGTTGAACGATGCGACGCTCAAAACGAACGGCACTGCGGCACAAACGATTTCGGGAACGACGCTTTCCGGCGCAACGGTAACGCTCTCAAACGAAAACGCTTCTGCGGCGGTCGTTTACGATTCGACCGTTACACTCAGCGACGCAACCACGCTCGTTCTCAATGCGGGAACGGGAATCTCCGGCGGCGAATTCGCCGGCGCGTATGACGGCTCGCTCACAAAAACGGGCGACGGCAAGTGGACGGTTTCCGGCTACACCTACGGTAAGAACGGCGGGGAAGCGTTGAATGTCAACGGCGGAACACTCGAATGGAAAAATGCAAACTTCGGTTCCAACGCGGGAACGATTTCGCTCGGCACGGGCGCAACGCTCAGCGTGAACGGGCTTGCAAGCGGCGACACCCTCGCCGGCACAGTTTCCGGTGACGCTTCAACGACGCTCGAAATCGCAAACACGACGCTGACGCTCGCTACGACGGTTGCTACTGACGCGAAGTGGGGCGTGAAAATTTCCGATACCGACGCAAGCAACGGCAATGCGGTTGTTACGATTAACAGCGCGCTTCCGGGTCGCTTGGAAGTCGCGGGAACGGCAACGGCGAAACTCGCTCTCGGCTCCGGTTACACCATGGAGATGGGCGAAAACGATCAGCTCACCGTCGCGGAGGGCGCAACGCTCGAGTTGGCTTCCGGAACGCTCACTGTCGCGAACGCGTCTAAGGACCGCTTGAACACGATCGACGGGAACGTTACGGTCGCGGCGGGTAGCACGTTTGCTCAAAACGCGGGAATCCGCTGGAATACCGGTTCGACGTTGGATATCGAAGGCACTTACAGTATCAGCGTGGGCGACCTCGGCAACACCGGCTGGAACAAGGCTAAGATTACCGGCGCGGGAACGCTCGAAATTAAAAATACTTCCTCCGCCGGCTACGACATCAGCGGAGAAGTTTCCGACTTCGCGGGAACGCTTTCCGTCGCCTCGGGCGCGAAAGTGAACCTGACAAGCGGTGCGTCTTTTGACGACGTCGCAAATGTGGAAATCGACAGCGGCGCGACGCTTGAAGTGGCGCATGACCTCGGCGGAGCTCTGGATAAGCTCTCCGGCGCGGGCAATGTCGTCATCAATGCCGATTCGAGCAAGAACAACTTCCCCAACGCCGTTTACGCATGGGGCACGAATAACGCCGGATTCTCGGGCAATGTGGCGGTGAAGTCCGGTGCATTGGCGGTCTCGCAGGCTGATCTTACGAGCCTCGGAGCTCGTCTTTCCGTCGGCGGCGAACACGTGGCGCGCTACTCGGAATCGACGAAGTTTTCCGGCATTTACCAAGGCGCGTTCCTCAAGGTGACGACGCCGGGCTCGATCGACGTTTCCGTTCTCGGTCAGAACGGCGGTATGATCCTCTCCGGAGGAGAATACGTCGCGGGAACGACTTTCGGTAACGCGGGCAAGGGCAACTTGTATGTTGTCGAAAAGGATTCGACGTTGAAACTCGCTCCGAGTGCGGACGTGAACGGAAGCCTGTTTGTTGCTTACGGCGCGACGCTCGATATCGGCGCAACCAGCTCCGTTTCGATGTTCCGTGCAAACGGAACGGGCGGAAACAACGTTGTTAACGGTGACTTCACGCTCAACGGCACGCTCGTTGTCGATGTCGACGAAAGCAACGTAAACAAAACGTTGGTCGATGTCACGGGAACGACAAATCTTGCGTCGGGCAAGCAAGGTCCGGCAAAGGTCGAAATCTACGCTGCCGATACGACGACGGATTTGAGCAACAGCGATATCACGATCTTCAACAACTACAAAGACACGAAGCGCAATCTCGAAGACGTTGTCGAAGTGGAAGTGATGGGGCGCCCGGTTGAAGTCAGCCGCGACGCGAAGGGCAACATCGTTGTCGTCTCCGCGGTGAACGATTACACGGCACCGTCCGGCTTGCAGGATCTCTACGGGGCAATTCGCGGCAAAGGCACGTCGGCACTCTGGTCTTACCTGAAGAGCGATCGCGCCAACGCTGAAATGATGGATTCAAAGCTCGTCGCGCTTTCTCCGGTGTCTTACGGCAGCTTGGTGGAAATGCAGAGCGGATTTGTCGCTCTCGAAAATGATTTGCTGCGGGATCGCCTCGAACAGCGCCGCTATGAACGTGCGTTTGCTTCCAACGCGCAAAAGCAGTTCAAGCCGTTTGTGAACATCCTCGGCTCTCAGCGCGAAGGCGACGGCAACGGAACGGAATCCGCGAACTACGACGTTTCCCACACGGGCGCGATCGGTGGCTTCGACGTTGCAGTTTCCCGCAACACGATCTTCGGCGTCAGCCTCGGCTTTGATTGGGCAAAGGCGGACTTGCACGACGGTGCGGGTAAACACGAAGGCGACACCACGCGCCTCGGCGTCTACGGAATGTCCGTCTTTGAAAACGCGTATTTCGGCTACGGCTTGAGCGCGGGTGCAACCTCGTTCGATACGAAGCGCAATTCCGGCTACAACGGAGAAACGCTTACGGGCTCGACCGACGGGAACGACGTGAACGCATCCGTCATCTTCGGCGCCGGCTGGACGATTGACGAGCAGCTGGGTCTCGACCTCGCTCCGTATGTCGGTCTCGACCTTGGCTACGCTTACGCAAAATCCTTCACGGAAGAAGGCGGCAAGCAGACGGCGCTCGACATCGAAAAGATGGAACGCTGGTCGTTGCGCGGAAAAATCGGAGCGACGCTTAGCTGGCGTGCAAGCGAACGGACGCGTATCAGCTTCGACGCTTCGTTCTCGCACGAATTCCTCGATTCCGACATGGACATCGATGCGACGTTCGCTTCCGGCGACCTCGCGGGAACGGCGTTCTCGTCGACGGCTTATCTGATGGACGAAAACACGATTTCGATCGGACCGCGCGTGGATTACCGCATTGATGACACCTGGTCTGTCAGCGGCGGTTATTCCTACGAAACGGACCTCGACGATACGGTTACGCACTCCGCAAACGTCGGCTTCCGCGCCCGCTTCTAAGCGCGAAAAAAAAACGTTCCCGCGAGGATTTCTTCGCGGGAACGTTTTTTTTAGATTCAAACATCAAGCATCGGGCAAAGAGCTTTTAAAGAATGAGAAATTAGGGTTTCCTTGGGTTCTTAAAAAACTTTCCCCGTTTCCTTTTCTGCTCTACAATGCCCCGCGATGAAAATTACGAAAAATACGGTAGTGGCGTTTGAATATACGCTGAAAGACAAAGACGGAAAAGTGATCGATACGTCCGTCGGGCGCGAAGCGCTTGAATATCTGCAAGGCGCGGGAAATATCATTCCCGGCTTGGAAAAGGAAATGGAAGGACTTTCCGTCGGCGACAAAAAACACGTTGAAGTCGCTCCGGAAGAAGGTTACGGCGTTTCCGATCCCGCGCTTGTGATTGAAGTGCCGCGCAGCGCAATTCAGGCTCCGGGCGAAATCGAACTCGGTATGCGTTTTCACGCACAGGACGCAAACGGCGGGATTCACGCATTTTCCGTCGTCGGAGTAACCGCCGAAAAAATCAAACTCGACGGGAACCACCCGCTCGCGGGAGCGACGCTGTTTTTCGACGTCGAAATCAAATCCGTGCGCGAAGCCACCGAAGAGGAAATCGCGATGAAACGCCCGGCGGCTTCCGGTTGTTCCTGCGGCGGCGATTGCGAATGTGACGGCGATTGCGAATGTGACGGCGAAGGCGGTTGCGGCGGCGACTGCCATTGCCACTAATTTTTGCAACCCTTCCGAAAAAAGAGGGCGTTCCCGCGCGGGAACGCCCTCTTTTTTGGCGCAAAGTGCCAAGCTTCGGGCATCAGGCAAATACAGAAATGAAAACCTTTGAGTTCTTTGCGTTTAAAAACTAAGCCGAACGAAAAACGTCGCCACGGCGCTTTTCGTGATAGAGAATTTTTTCTGATGTTAATTTTTGCGCAAAATATTGCTGCGGCAGAGGCTGTCGCCGAAAAATCCGTTTCTTTTTTTGATGCGGTCAAAACTGCGTTCCCGAGCGGGCTTGATGCGTTGATTTTTGTTGCGCTCGTTGTCGTCGGGCTTTCTGCCGGAAAAATTCTCAAATATTTTTTGCTGTGTCTTTCCGGAAAATTGCGTTCCCGTTGCACAGGGCGGGGCGGCGTGTTTTTTATTGCTGCGGATGCGCTTTTCCGGGCGCTTCCGTTGCTTGGGCTTTCTGCCGGAATTTTGGCTTATCGGCTGGTTTATTTTCCCGTTCCCGCGAATTCGCCCGGTGAAGTTGCGGCGGCGGCGTTGCTTGACCGCGCTTTTTGGATTTTCGGTATCGTTGCACAAACGCAGGTGCTTTGGAACCTCGTGCGGTTGCCGATACATTTCATAAAAAGTTATGCGGAGAAAAATCACCGCAATTCGGCGGTTGCGTTGCTGTTACCGTTGGCGGGAGCGATTTTGCAGGTGCTTGTCGTTTTCTGGGGAATTTTGCTTTGCGTGCGTGTTGTGACGGATACGAGCCCGGCGGAAATTCTCGCTATGATCGGGATCGGCGGACTCGCCGTCAGTTTGGCATCTCAGGACACCGTAAAAAATTTCTTCGGGACGGCGATGCTCGTCATTGATCGCCCGTTTTCTATCGGGGATGTTATCGATATCGGCACGGGAACGCCGGGAACCGTCACGCGCATCGGTTTGCGTTCCACGCGTTTACGCACGATTGACGATCACGAGATTTCCATTCCGAATGCGGATCTTGCGAATCGTGTTGTGACGACGATTTCTTCCCGCGAGAAAATCCGCCGCGTAATGAATCTCGGGCTGACTTATGATACGCCGCCGAAAAAAATAGAAGAAGCCGTGGCTATCGTGAAGGGTATTTTGACCGATTCGGGGAAACTTGCGCCCGGAAGTCCGCCGACGGTGTTTTTCAGCGATTTTACCGATTCCACACTGAATATTCGTGTGATTTACGCTTACGCGGATTCCGATGTCGCCGCCGCGAACGCATTTGCGCACGAGGTGAATCTGGAAATTTTGCGACGTTTTTCGGATGCCGGAATCAGCTTCGCGTTCCCGACGCAAACCGTCGAATTGAGAAAAATCTGAGTGTTTTTCCTGCAACGGTTTACGGGAACGAGTCTCAGGGAATGTGCGGTAGAATCCCGCGTTCCCGCGCTTTTGCTTGCGTTTTGACTCTTTTTTGTGGTTAAATCAAAGAAACCTTATGACCAGAGAAGAAATTGACGCTTTGATTTTGAAAAATCCTGAACTTTCGACTGTTCGCGAACAGTTGGAAGCCATGAAAGTCGGCGCATACTGCATGCACCGCGCGTGGGGATTGGGGAAGATTACGGGCTATGATTCCGCCGCCGAACGCCTCCTCGTCGATTTCCCTGAAGTCGGGAAAGTCGGGCATCGCATGGATCCCGGCTTTAGCGTCGGGAAACTGGAAATCCTTCCGGAAAACCATTTGCTCGTCCGTAAGCACACGGATGCCGCGACGGTCGAAAAGCTGATCAAAAATGATCCGGTTCAGCTCGTTAAGGAAATTTTGGCGGTCGCTCCCGATCGTAAAATGACGGCGACGGAAATTGAGCTCGTGCTCGGTCGCCTGCTCGGTCCCGCGAAGATGAAGAAATGGTGGGTCGCGACGAAAAAAGCATTGCTCAAAGACCCGTCCGTCGGCGTTCCCGCCAAGAAAGAAGGCGATTTCGAGCTCCGCGACAAGGACGACGAAGTTAGCCCCGAACGCGAAATTCTCGAAGAATACTATCGCAACAAAAATCCGAAGAAGAAAATTCTTCTCGCGGAAAAACTTTTCCAATTCTCCTCGATTAAGGCGGCGGACGAACTTCCGCAGACCGACCCGAATATGCCGCAGCCGCTTCACCACTACAAGGCAAGCGACCCGGAAATCGTCGGCGACCTGCATAAGATTTTTGAAGAATTGACAGACGCGATTAAGGCTGCGAAGCGCCTCACTAAGGCGGAATGCCTTTACGGTCTTTGGGTGCGCAACGACCTTTGCCGCTTCTTTAAGGAAGACGTGGATTCGCTCGAACCGACGTCCAAATCCGTCATTCTTTCCTGCTCGCAGGAAGAACTGAACGAAGTTGCGCAACAGATTCCGCAAACTCCCGCGTGCCTGAAGCGCCTCCTCGACCTGCTTTCCCGCGTGTATGCGGAAAACGGCGAGTGGAAAAACGTTACGCTCAAACTTCTTGAAGACAGCACGGGGAAATTCACGGGCGAATGCATCACGTTCCTCGTCGAACGCGGTGAAGATAAGTTGCTTTCCCGTAAACTTCAGGAATGGCTCGACGGGCAGACGCTCCGCAGTCCGGTTTTGATTTGGGTGATCAAAAACCGCAATTCCCGTAAGTATCAGAAAATCGTTAAGCCGTTGATGACGCACCAGCTTCTCAACGCGATTCTCTACGCGATTGACCGTGAAGCCGTGATGTCCACGTCGAATCGTCGTATCCAGCTCGCCGAAGAGCTCAGCGACGACTACGGTTTGATTCCGGATTTGCTCGAAAACGCAAATGAAGAAATCGCTCGCGACCTTGCGCAGGCACTCAATTTGAATCAGGGCTTTGAACCGTTGATGAAAAAATCGCTTCTTGCCCGCTTCATCAAAATTTATCCGCGCATTCTTTCGCTCATCTCCGGCGGGAACGTCGAAGACAACGAACCGGAAGTTTCCAGCGCGCTTATCGTTTCCGAATGGTCCTTGCAGGAACGCCGCAACGAGCTCGAAGACATTATCAAAGTTCAGATTCCTGCGAACAAGGAAGCCATTGCTGTCGCGAAGGAACACGGCGACCTCAAGGAAAACTCCGAATACAAAATGGCGCGTCAGGACCAGGAAACGTTGCTCGCTCGCAAGGGCTTGCTCGAATCCGAGCTCGAACGCGCGCACGTTACGGACTTTTCCGATACTCCGACGGACACGGTCGGTGTCGGTTCCGTCGTCGAGCTCGTTCCCGCGTCGGGCGTTCCCGTCGTTTACACAATCCTCGGAGCGTGGGACAGCAATCCGGAAGAAAACATTCTTTCCTACAAAACACCACTCGCGCAGAAGCTCATCGGCAAGGCTGTGGGCGATGTTGTTGAAACGATTATTGACGGCAACAAGGAAACATGGTCTATTAAGTCCATGTCCCGCTGGGTTGACCGTGCGGGTAAATAATCAATCCCTTTCCAATCATAACAGAAGCTGTTGTAATTGGTTTTTCATGTGTTTTCCTCCTTCGCCCGCAACGGCGAAGGAGGTTTTTTTTCAGATTAAAATATCAGGCTCCGGAATTTAGGTGTTCATTCCAAATTTTTGCGTTCGGCAAAAATCTTAACGCGTTGCCTGATGTCTGAAGCCCGATGCTTGGCGCTAAATCTAATTTTTACGTTTCGTTCCCGGGGTTCCGGCGTTATTTTTTCTTTCATGCAAACGATTATTGAGGGCGCAGGCTGGTTTATTTGGCCGTTGGGCTTTTGCTCGGTTTTGGCAATGGCGGTGATTTTTGAGCGTATGATTGCTCTGCGCGAAAGTCGTATCCTGCCGCGAAAAGCGCTGGAGCTGATTCTTGCCGGAGATTTTGAGGCGGCGGCAAAAGCGTTCCCGAAAAGTGCCGGCGGGCGTATCGTCGATTTCGCACTTCGGGAAAAACCGGACGCGGCGGCTCTTACTGCTTTTGCGCGGATTGAAGTTTCCCGTATGGAACGCGGTATGTTTATTCCGGAGTCCATCGTTTCCATTGCTCCGCTAATCGGGCTTTTCGGGACGGTTTACGGCCTCTACATTCTTTTTCCGGAGGACGGCGGAATGCCGGATCAGCAAATGCTGGTGCGCGGGGTCGGGCTTGCGTTGACGACGACGATGCTCGGCTTGCTGATTGCGATGCCCGTGCTTCTTGCAAACAATTTCATTATGCGTCGCATCGAAGTGCTTTCCGCGCGCTTGGCGCTTGTCGTGGAGCGCCTGAATAATAATTGATAATCAGAAAATGTTGCGAAATAATCGTCGAAGCAATTTCCCTCATTCCTCTTTTTTTTTATAAATTACCATCATGAGCAAAGAAATCGAAGAAGGTTCCGTTTTTAATTTTGACTTCACGAAACTGCGCAAAGCGGTTGCGCAATGCGAGTCCGATGTCGTTCCCGTGGTCGCGCAGGACGCCGATACGAAAGAAGTCCTAATCGTCGCTTATGCGAACGCGCTTGCGCTCGAAACGACGTTAAAAGAAGGCATGGCAACGTTTTGGAGCACGTCCCGCAACGAACTTTGGATTAAAGGAAAAACTTCCGGCGATTATTTGAAGCTCGTCGAAGTCCGCGTTAACTGCGAACAAAATTCGCTCCTTTATCTCGTGCGTCCCGCCGGAAAAGGCGCTTGCCACACGAAAGGTCAGAACGGGCTCCCGCGTCGCGGTTGCTACTATCGTTCGCTTGATTTGACGGACGGCAAAACTCTGCGTTTTGTCCCGGGAATGGAATAATTTTTTAAGGGATAATGGATAATTTTTAAAACTATCCGTTATCCGTTATTAAATTATCAATTAAATCAAAATGCGTGCGGAGTTGGAGGTTTTGCTCGGAAACCTGCGTGCCCTCAAAAACGAGGGAACGACGGAGGTTTTCGTCAGCGAAGAAGCGCTTGAAGCTCTGCGGGAACGCGTCGCCGCCGTGCGCGAAAGTGTCTCTACGGAAACGCGTGGCGCTGATGCTGCTCCCGTTGCCTCCGTTCGTCCGGCTCCGTCGCCTGTTTCCTCCAAAAAAACGCCGGCAACTCCGCCTCGGATTTCTCCGCCGCCGCAACAGAATCCGCGCGCATTCGAGCCGGAGCCGTTCCCGCCGATTTCTTTCGACGAAATTGTTTCCTCGAAATCGTCTCCGGCAAAAAGTGTTGCCGCTTCACCGGAAAAAAAGGCTCCGAGCTTCGATGTTTCCGTTAGTAAAGCGCGTGTTGCCGCCGTTCCCGCGACGGGAACGAACGCCGAACGCCTTGCCGCGCTCTGCGATCAAATGCTCGGCGATCCGATTTGCAATGAGCACCTGCACAAAGGGAAACATCTCGTTTTTGGTGAAGGCAACGCGGAAGCCTCCGTGTTTTTCTGCGGCGAAGCTCCCGGAGCGGAAGAAGAAACTGCCGGACGCCCGTTCGTCGGTCCCGCGGGTAAACTTTTGGACAAAATGATTGCCGCTACCGGGCTTTCGCGCGAGCAGGTTTACATCGGCAACATTATGAAATGGCGTCCGGAACTTCCGACGCTTTACGGGAACCGGCCGCCCACGCCCGACGAAATGGAATATTGCCTGCCGTATCTTGCGGCGCAAACGGAAATTATTCGTCCGCGTGTCATTGTCGCGCTCGGTTTGACAGCTGTGAACGGGTTGCTCGGTTTCGACCCCGACCGGCGCATCGGCGCGATGCGGGGAAAGACGTTGGATTTTCGCGGCATTCCCGTCGTCGCGACGTATCACCCGTCGTATCTCTTGCGCAACGATTCGGTCAAATCCAAACGTGCGGCGTGGGAGGATTTTCTCCGCATGATGGAAATTGCTGCGCTCCCGATTTCCGTGCGTCAGCGGAATTTCTTTCTTCCGAAAAAATAACGGCGGGCGTTCCCGTCGGCGGCATTAATAAGAACGAATGTAATATTCGTCGCGGAGTTCCGCCATTTTTTCGGCGCGACGCTGTTGGATTTTGCGGGAACGCAACTGGTTTTCGATTTGTGCGCGCACGTCCTTGAGCGGCGTGATTCCCGCTTCGCGCGATGCGATTTTTTTCAAAATTACGAAAATTTTCCCGTTGGGAGCATCAAGTTCAATGAGCTCGGAAACTTCTCCGTCTCCGATTTTTTCAAACGCGGGAACGATCTGTTCGGAAAGATCGGCAAGCGGCATCCAACCGACGTAGCCGCCGTTAGCGCGATAGTCGTCGCGCGAGAAAAATTTTGCCGCAGATTCAAATTCCGTTTCTTTGGCAACGAGTTGTTTCTGGAGGCGTTTCGCCGTGGCGCGAACCTGCTCGTCTGTTTCCGACGCTCCCGCAAACATCACGATTTGCGCGTATTCGACGGATGCCGGATTTTTGAATTGCTCAATATTCGCGTCGTATTCGGCTTTCACTTCTGCGGGAGAAATTTCGCTTACTGCGGACTGAACGATGTGGTCGTCCCAGCTCGCGGCTTTGATGCGTTCCCGCATACGGCGTTTGTCGGCGAGCGGATTGCTTCCCGTTTGGCGAAGCATTTGCAGATATTTTGAGCGGTCGCCGTCAAATTCCTGTTCGATGATGTCGTTGATGCGTTGCTCGATGTAATTTTCGTCCATCTGAGCGCCGGAATCGTCAAACGCGCTGACGAGCAAATGCGTGTCCGTAAGGCTTTGAATCGTGCCTTGCGTCAGTTCCTGAATTTTTCTCTGATAATCGCTTTGAGACTTGGCGTTGCGGCGCAGTTCGGGAATGAAGCGCATGGTTTCCCGGCGCAAGTCGTTCAGCGTGATGATTTCTCCGTTGACGCAAACGACGACGGCATCGCGCATTTGATCGCGAAACATTTCCCGAACCTGTTCCTTTTCGGTTTCGGTCATGGCAAAGCCGAGCGCGGGAACGGCGGCGAAGGCGAGGGCGGTCAAAGTTTTTTTCGGAAAAATCATGAGTCGAAAAAATGAGGAACTCGGGAGAATGAAAAATTACGAATTGGGCTCCGTCGTCGGTTCTGCGTTTGTCGTTCCCGTCGGTTCGGCTGCGGAAACGTCTTCGGATTTGTTTTCGTTTTCTTTCGCTTCTTCTTCTCGAACGGAAAGCGGTTTGTATTCGACGGAGCTTCGGATTTCTCCGTGTTCGAGAATTTCCTTCACGTGAACGCCGTCGAGCGTTTCGTATTCAAGCAAGGCTTCGGCGATTTTTTTGTGGGCTTCCGCGTTTTCGGAAATGATTTTTTCCGCGCGTTCGTATTGCCTGTCGATGATGTCGCGAATTTCGCGATCAATATTTTGCAAAGTCGCTTCGCTGACGTTTTGCGTGCGTGCGATTTCGCGTCCGAGGAAAAGATTTTGCTGATTTTCGCCGAACGCGACGGGTCCGAGCGAGCTCATGCCCCATTCGCAAACCATGCGCCGCGCCATCGATGTGGCGCTTTTGATGTCGCTCGATGCTCCGGAGCTGATGTCGTGCGTGAAAACTTTTTCGCCGATGCGTCCCGCCATCGTGGAGCAAATCGTGTTCAGCAACTGCGTTTTCGTGCGCCCGAGAATGTCCTTGCTGGGCATGAACATTGCCATGCCGAGCGCTCCGCCGCGTGGAATAATCGTGACTTTGTGCAGCGGCATCGTTCCGTCGTCAACGACGACTTGCACGAGCGCGTGTCCGGCTTCGTGATACGCGGTGGTGGCGCGGTCTTTGTCGTCCATCACGCGGCGGCGTTCCCGCCCGTAGGAAATTTTGTCGCGCGCTTCTTCGACGGAAACCATATCGATTTCGGTTTTTTTCGCGCGAACGGCGACGAGTGCAGCTTCGTTTAAAAGATTTGCCAAATCCGCTCCCGCAAATCCGGTTGTTGTTTTGGCGACGTAGGCGAGATCGACTTTTTCCGAAATTTTAAACTTTTTCGCGTGAACTTGGAGAATCGCCTCGCGTCCTTTGAGGTCGGGCAAATCGACGTAGACTTGGCGGTCGAAACGACCCGGACGGAGCAGGGCGGCATCGAGCACATCTGCGCGGTTGGTCGCCGCGATGACGATTACGCCTTCCTGCGGAGCAAATCCGTCCATTTCGACGAGGAGTGAGTTGAGCGTTTGTTCGCGCTCGTCGTTCCCGCCGCCGAGACCGCTCCCGCGCTGGCGCCCGACAGCGTCGATTTCGTCGATGAAAATAATGCACGGTGCATTTTTGCGCGCCTGTTCAAACGTGTCGCGAACGCGGGAAGCGCCGACGCCGACATAAAGTTCGACGAAGTCCGAGCCCGAAATTGAGAAGAACGGAACGTCCGCTTCTCCGGCGACCGCGCGTGCGAGGAGTGTTTTCCCCGTGCCGGGAGGTCCGACGAGCAAAACGCCTTTCGGAATGCGCCCGCCGATTTCGGAAAAACGCTTCGGTTCGCGCAAGAAATCGACGACTTCGGAAACTTCTTCTTTGGCTTCGTCGCAGCCGGCAACGTCTTTGAAGGAAACTTTTGATTTTTCCTTGTCGAGAAGTTTGGCGCGGGAACGTCCGAATAAAAATTGTTGAGATTGCGCGCGTTTGATGGAGCGGAAAATGAGAAAGAGAATAATTCCGCCGATAATGAGCGACGGCAAAATCGCCCAAATCAGGTCGCCCATGCGTGATCCGGCGGGGGTATCTTTAAACGATTGCGCGGGAACGGCATCGCGGAGCAGTTTGATGTCGTCCTCCAAGAGCGTGCCGCTCGCGTTGAATTTACCGAGATTTTGCACGGGAGAGACGGCGGGCGGCTGCCCGGCTTCCGTCGGGTTCTTCGCGGCGGGCGCGGTGAGCAGTTCGCCGGTGATGGTGTAATAATTTTTTGCTCCGCCGACGGGATTGTTTTTCAGCGTAATTGAGCTGATGCTCTTTTGTTTCGCAAATTCAAGGACTTGGGCAATCGTGATTTCGCGGGAAGGCGTTTTTCCGCCCGGTGTGTAAATCAGCAAGCCAGCGAGCACGGCGATAATCGCGCCCCACATCAGCAATACGCGGAAATCGGTGCGCGGTGCCGGTTTTTTACTGTCGTCTTCGTTCTGTGCCATGGAAAATTCGTGTGTGTTTCTCTTGCGCGTGCGCGCGCGAAAATAAAAGCTATAAAGGTAAAGCCTCGCGGCGGTAAGTCAACCGCAGAGCCGTCGTTCCCGCCGCCCGGATTCGGAAGCGCTCCGCAGGCGGCAATCCCGGAATCCATGCAATTCCCGTGCCGTCGGCAAAAACGGGGATATTTTTTCGGCGTTCCCGGGGGATTTTTTTGTCTGTAAAAATTCTCAAAACGGATTTTTCGCCCGGCGCGCCGAGCGGACGGAATTTCTCTCCGGGTAAAAGTTCACGGACGAAAATTTCCGGTGTTCCCGCCAGAAAAACCGTTTCCTCCGGCGAAAATGCGCCCGTGCGGATTTTTTCAAAAAGTTCTTCGGTGACGAAAACTTTTTCAAAAAAATACGGGAGAGCAGAAAATTCTGCGGACGAATTTTCGTTTTCGCAGGGGCGTGCGGTGTCCGCTTCTTTCAAACGTAATTCCGTTCCCGTCCAGACGATTTCTCGGTCGCCGATTTGTTTTTTCAAAGGCGTTCCCGCGCAAATCGCTTCGACGAGCGCATCGGCGACCGCTGCGCCGTCGGTTTCGATTTTTTCTTGGGCAAAAATTTTTCTCAAAACGCGCCGCGCAATTGCCGGGAAAGAAACAAGTTTCAAGCATCGGGTATCAGGCGTCAGGCAAAAAACGGCTTGGCGCTTGGCGGGCGATGCTTGGATTTTTTCGTAAATTTCATTTGCGAAAAAATCTAAGGCGTCGGCGTCTTCTTCGGCGAGTTTGCGGGAACGTGCGATGTTTTCAAACGGCGCGGCGGCGCGAAGTTCCGGCAAAACGCGATTGCGCACGCGATTGCGGAAATAATCCGTTCCCGCGTTGGTGGAATCCTCCCGCCACGGAATTTCACAAGCGCGCAGGGCGGAAACGATTTTTGCTTTCGGAAAATCCAGGAGCGGGCGCACGAAAACGCGCCCGTCGGCTTGGCGGGAAATTTTGCGCGGCGCGGCGAGCCCGTCCGTTCCCGCTCCGCGCGTGAGGCGCATCACAAGCGTTTCGGCGACGTCGTCCCGCTGGTGTCCCTGCACGAGAATTTTGCAGTTTCGGGCGTGCATTTCGCGGGCGAAAAAATCCAGGCGGGCGCGCCGGAGCTCGGTTTCGCCGAGTTTTTCGCCGCTTTCGGAAACGCGTTTTTCGCAGATAAATCCGATGCCGAGCGCGGAGCAAACTTCGCGGACAAATTCCGCATCTTCACCGCTTTCCGCGCGCACGGCGTGGTCGAAATGCAAAACAAAAAGGCGTTCCCGCGCGTCGGGGAATTTCGCCCAAGTCAGAAGCAACGCGGCGAGCGAATCTGCGCCGCCGGAGCAGGCAACGGCGATTGCGGATTGCGAATCCCGAATTTCAAATTCCGAATGAAATGTCCGGAAAATTTTCGAGTCTTTCGTTTTCTCAAAAAGCGCGATTGCTTTGTCCTGCCAGTCCGTTGCGTGCATGGTTTTCGGCGCTATTATGCGTCTCTGTCGCCCGTTCCCGCAAATTGAAATTTAGCGAAGCGCTGGCTTCGCTAAATTTCAATCAATTGCGAATCTCGAATTGCGAATCCCGAATGATTACCAAGGATGGAAAAAGGAATGTATGGCTACGAGTGATTCTCGGGATTACGAACAAGAATTGAAGTTCTTTCCCGCTACGCCGAAGACCGGGAGGTCTTCGTTCTCAATTTTTGACGGCACTTCATTCGCAATTCGGAATTTGAAATTCGAGATTAATTGAAATTTGCCTGCGGCAAATTTCAATTTGCGGGAACGCGGGGAACGTGATTTCTTTGCGGGAACGCATTTTTCAAACCATGAGTGAAGTTCGCACACGTTTTGCACCGAGCCCGACAGGCTTTTTTCACATCGGAAGCGCACGCACCGCGCTCTTTAACTGGCTTTACGCCCGACACACGGGCGGAACGTTTGTTTTGCGCATCGAAGATACCGACAAGGAACGCAACACGCAGGAATTTCTCGACGTCATTCTCGAATCCATGCGCTGGCTCGGCATGGATTGGGACGAAGGTCCGCAAATCGGCGGCGATTACGGTCCGTATTTTCAGTCGCAACGCAGCGATTTTTATAAGCAAAAAGTCCAAGAACTCATGGACAAAGGGCGCGCCTACGAAAAGGACGGCGCGATTTGGTTCCGCCTCGAAGGCGAACGCGAAACCGTTTATGACGATTTTCTGAAAAAGGAATACGAACGCGTTCACGCCGCGCCGGTCATTATCGACGACATCATTCGCGGGCGCGTCGAACGCGCGGAAGACCGAGACTTCGTTATCGTGCGCGGGAACGGCGAACCCGTTTTCCACCTCGTCAACGTCGTTGACGACATCGCGATGAAAATCACGCACGTCATTCGCGGCGAAGACCACCTTTCCAACACGAGCAAACACGTTGAGCTTTACAAGGCTTTCGGCGTGGAGCCGCCGAAATTCGCGCACATTCCGCTGATTTTGAAAACGGAAGGCTCGGGCAAAATGTCCAAACGCGACCGCGGCGCGCTCATCGAAGAATATCAGTCGCGCCACTTCCTGCCCGCCGCCGTGCGCAACTTTCTTTGCATGCTCGGCTGGACGCCGAAGGACGGACGCGAAATTCTTCCGATTGAGGACATTATCGCGCAGTTCGACCTTGCCGACGTGCACCAGGCGAACGCGCGTTTCGACGAACGCAAAATGGCGTTTTTTAATCAGGAATATCTGCGCGCGCTTCCGGACGAATCTTTCGCGTGGCTCGCCGCTCCCGTGCTCGGCGAAGCAAAAGTTATCGACGACAAAACGGACGAAGATTATCTGCAAAAAGTCCTCGCGCTGTGCAAACCGAAGATGAACGCGCTCGACACGCTCCCGAACTTCGTCGGCTACTTTTTCACGGAAGATTTCCCGATTGACGAAAAGGCACTCGCCAAGCAAAGCAAACGCGGCGATCCCGCGGCGCGTTGCCGCGAACTCGTTCCCGCGCTCGAAGCGGCGGCAGACGTCGCTCCCGCGACGATTGACGCGCTTTTTGAAAAGCTCGGCGCGGAAAACGGCGTGAAGCCGACGGATTATTTTGCGCCGATGCGCCTTGCCGTTTCCGGGCAGGCGGGCGGGCCCGGCTTGCACGAATTGCTTGAGCTTCTCGGCAAGGAGCGCGTGCTTTCCCGCGTCAAAAAATTCGTCGAAAAATTCGCGAAATAATTTTCTCTTAACGAAAATACGTTCCCGCTTTCAGCCATGGAAAAAAACTCTTCAAAGCCGCTCACGGAAACGCTGAACGCCAGCGGCATTTTTGCTCCGCTGAAAAATCACTTGGCGGCGCTTGATGCGTTTTTGGAAGAGCAGGTGCAGGAATTTGCGCCCGCCGCGCGGGAAAGTTTGCGCTACACGTTTACGCATCGCGGAAAACGCCTGCGCCCGGCTCTCGTGTTTTTTTCCGGCTGGGAAAATGAGGAAACGGTTTCGCCGGAACTCGTTCGCGCCGCCGCCACGGTGGAGCTGATTCACCTCGCGACTCTCGTTCACGACGATATTTTGGACGATGCAAAAATCCGCCACTCCTCGCCCACGCTCTTTGCGAAATACGGTTCGCACACCGCCGTTTTGCTCGGTGACGCGATTTTCGCACATGCACTCAAGCTGATGTCTGATTTTGACGCCGTGGAACTTTGCCGCGCGCTTGCGAGCGCAACGCGCGAAATTTGCACCGGCGAAATTTGGCAAACCGCCGAGCGCGGGAACGCGTCCGTTTCGCTCGACGATTATTTTGCGATGATTCAGATGAAAACCGGCGAGCTCTTCGAAGTCAGCGCATTGCTCGGCGCAACGCTCGCAGGCGGCGGGCTCGAAAAAGGAAAGGCATTCGCAAAATTCGGTCGCCATCTTGGGCGCGCGTATCAGATTTTTGATGACATTGTCGATTATCTCGGCGACGAAACAACCATCGGAAAAACGCTCGGCACGGATCTCGCCAGCGGGAAATTTACGCTTCCGGAAATCCTTTTTCTGCAAAAACTGGACGCGGCGGCGCGGGAACGCTTCCTCGCGGAAGTTGCCGCGGGAACGCTCGGTATCAAAGAGGTCGTTTCTCAAATGCGCGATGCCGGAATTTTTGACGAAAGTCGGGCGTATTTCCTGAAGGAAACACAGCTCGCGGCAGACGCGCTCGCGCCTTATGCCGAAACGGAAGGCGCAAAGTATTTGCTCGCGATGTCGGACTTTGTCGCGTCTCAAGTCCGCAAAATTTCCTGAATTTTGTAAAATTCAAATTTTTTTTGGGGGAAAAGCATTTTTCTTTCCTCTTGAACGCTCGTTCTCTCGGGTGTAATCTCTGCGAAAAATTTGCGCGGGTGCGGAAAACTCGTTTTACAAGGAACGTTCCCGCGTGCATAATCGGATAGCGTTAGAGACATGACTCGTTTGATGAAATTTTTACCCTGTATTGCGGCGTTGCTGATGGCGGCGCCCGCGGCTTCGGCGGCGACGGAAGCCGCAGAAAAACTCTTCGAGATTCCGCTTTGGGACGGATTTTCGTTGCCGATTACGAACAGTATCGTAACGGCGTGGATTGTGGCGATTCTGCTGATTGTGCTGATTCGCCTTGCCTGCGGAAAACCGAAACTCATCCCGTCGAAAGGGCAATACGCGATCGAAACCGTCATCGGAATGTTTAAAGAAATTTTGGAGCCGATTCTCGGGAAAAAAGCGTTCCCGGCGGCGTTCCCGCTGTTGATTTGCCTTTTCTTTTTCATTCTTGCGCAGAATTGGGCGGGGCTGATTCCGGGTGTCGGAACCATCGGTTGGCACGAAACGGCGATTGCCGCCGACGGCACGGAAACCGAGCATTTCGTCCCGCTGTTTCGCGCGCTCGGTGCGGATATGAACGGCACGCTCGGGCTTGCGCTCGTTTCCTTCGGCGCGTGGGCAATTCTGATTTTCAAATACGCGGGACCGAAGGCGGTGTTTTTTGACTGGTTCGGGAACAAAGCGGACAAGCGCGACGTTCCCGCGGCGGTTTACTACTTTCTCTCGCTCGTGTTTTTCGCGGTCGGATTTATCGAAATCATCTCGATTGTTTTCCGTCCGGTTTCGCTTTCGTTCCGTCTCTTCGGGAACGTTTTCGGCGGCGAAACGCTAATGCATTCGACCGGCTACTTTACGGCTTTTTACTTCCTGGAAATTCTCGTCGGCGTTGTTCAAGCCCTCGTGTTTACGCTACTTTCGGCGGTTTACATCGGGCTGATTACGAACCACGACGACAGCCATGAAGAAGTTAGTGAATAATGAATAGTGAATAACGAATAACGCTGTGTTTAAAGTTTTTGCCAACGGCAAAAACCTTAGCAATGAACTATTAGCTATTCACTATTCATTATTTCACTAAAAAACTTTTTCCGCGCGGGAGGATGCCGAGAGCGTTCACGCCGGAATCCACAATAACCCACAATAACAAAAGGTATAATAACATGATTACAGCACTCCTCGCACAAGCGGCAGCAGCCGTTGACGGAAGCCTCCACGTCGCACTCGGTTGCGCGGCGGCAGCTATCGGCGTCGGATGGGTCGGCAGCAAGGCTGTCGAAGCCGTCGGGCGCAATCCGGGCGCGTTCGGGAAGATCCTCGTTCTCGCGATTCTCGGCATGGCTCTTGCCGAAGCTATCGCGTTCTACGTGCTCTTCTTGGCGTAAGAAAGTTAGTGAATAATGAATAGTGAATAACAAATAGCTCATTGCTAAGGTTTTTGCTCAAACGAGCAAAAACTTTGAACACTGCGTTATTCATTATTCACTATTCATTATTCACTCCCCCTAACGGTTATTTATCCAATTTTTCCCAACGTAAAAAATGTTTGCTCAAATTTTAGCCAGTGCCGTTCCCGCCGCCGCAGAAGGCGGAAATAAATTTACACAGGTGACGACGAAATTCGGCATCGAAGCCGGACCGCTCGTCGTCCAAATCATCAGCTTTGCCGTGCTCGCGCTCGTCGTGTGGTATTTCGGCTTCCGCCCGCTGATGAAAACGATTGCCGAGCGACAGGCAAAAATTGCGGAAGGTTTGCAGTTTTCCGATGAAATGAAGGCAAAGCTCGCGCAGTCCGAAGCCGACTACAAGGCGAAAATGACGCAAGCCGCGCAGGAAGCCGCCGCCGTCATCGAATCCGCCCGCAAAGCCGCCAAGGAAACGGTGGAAAAAGCCGCGCAGGACGCGATCGCCCGTGCCGAGGAAACCGAAAAGCGCGCCGCCGAAAATATCGCGCGGGAACGCGAAAAAATGCTTGCCGACCTGAAAGGCGAAGTCGCCGCGCTCGTTGTCGAAACAACAGCCAAGCTCCTCGCCCGCGATCTTCCCGCCGCGGAAAAATCCCGCCTCGCCGAAGCCGCCGCCAAGGAGATCAAGAAAGATTAGAGCTTAAAGCTTAATGCTTAAAGAAAGGAGAATCCACGAATTACACAAATTCCACGAATGATTTTAACCACGGAATTCTTTTTTTACTTTGCGTTAAAAACATTCGTGTTCATTCGTGAGATTCGTGGTTTCTTCTCCGAAAAATAAAAACACATGACCGTTCCCGAAAAGCATAACCGAACATTTGAAGCACTCCGACACGTCCATGCCGAAGGCGGAGAATATTGGTCGGCGCGCGAGCTTTTCCCCGTGCTGGAATACAGCCGCTGGGAAAAGTTTAAACAACTTATCGAGAAGGCGAAAATCGCCTGCGCAACGGCAGGAGCAACGGTTTCGGACCATTTTCACCTTGAGGTGAAAATGGTCGATCTTGGCTCCGGATCGAAGCGCGAAATCGAAGATTATCACCTCTCGCGCTACGCATGTTACCTTATCGTTCAAAACGGCGATCCGTCGAAGCCCGTTATCGCGCTTGGACAAACGTATTTCGCGATTCAAACGCGGAGACAGGAGCTTGCGGATGATGCTGCGTTTAAGGCTCTCAGCGAAGAGGATCGACGATTGTTCTTGCGCAACGAGTTGCGGGAACACAACAAAGCTCTTGTCGAAACAGCCAAACAAGCCGGAGTTCGCACGGAATTGGACTACGCAATATTCCAAAATCATGGCTACAAAGGGCTTTACGGCGGCATGGACGCGAAAGCGATTCACGCGCACAAAGGTCTGAAGAAAAATCAAAAAATTCTCGATCACATGGGTAGCACGGAACTTGCCGCGAACCTTTTCCGTGCGACGCAAGCGGAGGAGAAAATCCGTCGGGAAAACATCACGGGAAAAACCGCCGCAAATTCCGCTCATTACGAAGTCGGAAAAAAAGTTCGCGAAACGATAAAAGAGCTCGGCGGAACTTTACCGGAAGACTTGCCGTGTCCGCCGAAAGGCATTCCGCAAATCGAGCGGGAACGGCGAATGCTTTTAAGCAATGAAAATTTTACGCTCGAATCTTCGGAATAAAATTCGTGTTCATTCGTGAAATTTGTGGTTTCTCTAAAAAATAAATTTTTAAAAGAAAATGGCTAAGAAAGATAAAAATTTGCAGAAGGTTACGGCGCGGCTCACGGAGCTCTCGCGCGGGGCGGACGGGCGTATCGACGAAAAACGCGTGCGTGTGGTGCTCGCGGAAGTCGGCAAGGCGTTCCCGCCGGCTCAATTGCGCCCGATTCTCGAAGTCTTTTACGCCGCCGTTGCCCGCGAACTGCGTTTTTCCGAAGCTCGCATCGAATACGCGGGAACGCTCGCTACGGGAACGGCAAACGCCATCGCCGCGCATTTTTCCGAAATTTATAATCGCCCGATTATTCCCGTCTCCACGGAAAACGCCGCGCTTCTCGGCGGCTTGCGCGTCCAGGTCGGCGACGATGTTTACGATGCCTCGCTTGCGGGAACGCTCGCCCGCCTCCGCGCCTCTCTCGCTTCCGCGTAGAATGTCTTTTCCTCTACAAATAAATAACTCAAACGAAAGGATAAAGCAATGAGCACAGAAACATTGGATTGGCAGGACATTATTTCCGGTTGGTCTTTTACATGCGGGGGCGATGAGCCCCCTGAAGGCTTGGCGGAAAGCATAATTCCTGCTGTTACACGGGAGATTTCCGGCGCGTATGAAATAACAACGATTTCGTTTGGGTTTTCAAGAACAGCACCCTATTACCAACAAAAATTTACGGCAGCATTTTCCTGCAACATTAAATACTCCGCGAATCTTTATTCCGTACGTGTTTCTTCTGATGATACCGCAACTGTGAATATCGGGGAAATTTCAGCGAGCTCAACCTTGCATAATCCGAGCGAGGATGAAACAAAGCAATGGATAAGCTCTCCCTCTGACAGCCTTTCTCTTAGCGGGAATTACGAAACCATCGGCGGTCCATGTTCTCTTAACGTAACAATTATTCTGAAACGGTCTTTAAGGAAGCTACACATCGGCTTTCTCTATGCTCCGCCGAATGCGGGAAATGCGGGGCTAACAGAAAATTATCCGATTTCAGAGCGCCGAAAAATCGGAGTCGGGGAATCTTTAAAAATTTGGATTCGCTCTAAAGATGATGAAAGTTTGGAGTTGGAAGGACCTTCGTCTGTACGACTTGAGTTTGCCGATGGAAGCGTGTTGACGATTACTCCGCCAACTGCGGGGAATATTGAAATTCTAGGGGATAGGTTTTATGTGGATGGGGATGTTGTTTTACTTGCGATGTTTGCGGACGGAGAGGTTTTAAAGGATTTTATTTCTGTTGTCTGTCCGGAATTCCAAATAGGCGAGGAAATTATTGATGAACGAAATGCGTTCTATGAAACGGTTAGTAAGCTTGATTCGGGAGAAAAAGTGACTGTCCGAGCCGAGGTAGGAATGACAACAAAATATAAAGTAGTAGTACACCCTACTGATGTTTCATTCGCCGGTGCTCGATTTTGGGAATGCATTGGAGAGAGGAGTGCAACAGGAATATTTTCGGGAATGTCGGGGACAGTCCATGAACCTGGAACTGAACTTATGGCTTTAAAGAAAGAAAACGATTGGGAAGATACTGTCGGGTTTGGCATATTTGAATTTCCTTACGATTTCTTTAATAGTAAGGATTTTTTGGATGCAGAAGAAGGAGCTATACTTGGGACGTTAACGTGGAAAATTCCTGTTAGGTGGACGGTCGCTTCTGAAGAGGAATTAGTTGAAATAGAGAAAACAGAGAATGATGAGAGAGACTACAAGAAAGAGATTTCACCGAAGAGTGTTCAGGTTGCAACGTGTAAAAAAATTAAACTCGTAAGCGTTGATTCTGATGGCGTACTGTGGTCCGGAACAGGATTAAGTATTTCAGTGAAAAAAGATTTTTGTCCGGGGCAATCCAGTGAATAATCTCTCAACGATCTTGGCTTTTTTCTTTGTCGGATGCAGTTTGCTTTTTGCGCGTCCGGCAGGTCCTGTTATGTACGGAGAAAAAACCGCGAAAACGCAAAAATACGAGAAAAAGGCGTTGCGGTTTGGTTATTTCTATGACGAAGATGAGCCGGTTTCCCGCGAAGTTTCTTCCGGAAATGTTGTTGTTGAGATTCCGAGTTTAAAAACGCAGGAAAAAGCACGGGAACGATTTGAAAAAAATAAGAAAACTTACAATGAGTTGCTTGGGTGGCGTATGCCGTTTGACGATTTTTGTAAGAGCGGAAATCGGTGGTTGGAGTCAATCGCCCTTGTTGACATCCAGGCGAAAGAGCGTTTTCTCGAAGAATTACTTTCTTCCGAAATGAAAAATTTGGCACCGGAGCTTGCCAGGGAACAATTCGAGATGAGTCTGAAAATTGTAGCCGATATTTTCTCGGAAGCGGAAAATGACTCGCCGGAAGAATTATACAAACCGATTCTCGAACTTCCCAAAACAACGAAAATTCGAGATGGGAACTTGGCATTAGAAATGGCGAAATTTATGTATATTCGCCAAAAATATTTAATCGGGAAACGCGAGCGTCTTCTCGCACGGGAGCGCGACGCCTTGCTCGACTGGGCGGAAAATAATCCTCAAAAAATTTACGAATACTTTCTCCTGCTAAGGAGTGCTTCCCGGTGGCGTTCCCGTGAATCAGACATTCTCAAAGTCCCGTTGGAACTTCAAGGTGATCGCGATTTCCATGCACTCCTTTATTTTTTGGCAACGCCTCCGATTAGCGTTAAATTGCAGGATCAGTTTTCCGAACTCCAAAAAACATTAATTGCTTATTGGCTAACGGCAAAGAAATCGAAATCCCGTTTCCGTGGAGGATGCGGCGGCGGCTGTTAATTTTCAATCCCTTTAACAAAAACAAAAAAACTTAAAACGAAATCACAACTATGAGTCAGATTCTTGAAGATATTCGGTCGGCGATTGCTTCGCTCGACGCTAAACCCGAGAAGGCAAACGTCGGCACGATTATTGAACTCGCCGACGGCGTGGCGAAAGTCGACGGGCTTTCCAAAACGCAAATGACGGAAATGCTCGCGTTTGAAAACGGGCTTGAAGGTATCGCGTTTAACTTGGAGCAGGACATTGTCGGCGTCGTGGTCATGGGCGATACTTCGACGCTCAAAGAAGGCATGACCTGCAAGACGACGGGACGCCTGCTCAGCGTTCCCGTGGGCAAGGAATTGCTCGGGCGCGTTGTCGATACGCTCGGCAATCCGGTGGACGGCAAAGGCCCGATCAACGCCGCCGAGCGCGCGCCGATTGAAAAAATCGCTCCCGGCATCATGCCGCGTGAACCCGTCAATCAGGCGCTCCAAACCGGCATCATGCCGATCGACGCGATGATTCCGATCGGTCGCGGACAACGCGAACTCATCATCGGCGACCGTTCGACGGGCAAGACAACGATTGCGACCGACACCATCATCAACCAAGCGCGCATCAACCGCGAAGGCTTGGCTTCGGGCGACCCGAATTTCCGCCCGGTTTACTCAATTTACGTTGCCGTCGGGCAGAAAAATTCCAGCGTGGCGCGCCTGATTGCGACACTCGAAAAGGCGGGAGCGCTCGAATACTGCGTGATCGTCGTCGCGGGAGCGTCGGAAAACGCCGCAAACCAGATGTATGCGCCTTTCGCGGGAGCGGCAATCGGCGAATGGTTTATGGAAAACGGCATGGACGCGCTCGTCGTTTACGACGACTTGTCGAAGCACGCCGCCGCGTATCGCCAGATTTCTTTGATTCTGAAACGTCCTTCCGGGCGCGAAGCGTATCCGGGCGACGTTTTCTACCTGCATTCCCGCCTGCTCGAACGCGCGGCGCGTTTGACGGGGAAAGGTTCGCTCACCGCGCTCCCGATTATCGAAACGCAGGCGGGCGACGTTTCCGCCTACATTCCGACCAACGTTATTTCTATTACGGACGGGCAAATCTTCCTGCAAACGGACTTGTTCAACCAAGGCGTGCGCCCGGCAATTTCCGTCGGTTTGTCGGTTTCCCGCGTCGGTTCCTCCGCGCAGATCAAGGCGTTTAAGCAAGTCGCGGGGAAGGTCAAAGGCGAGCTCGCGCAGTATCGCGAAATGGCGGCGTTTGCGCAGTTCGGGAGCGACCTCGACGCGGCGACGAAAACGATTCTCGACAAGGGCGACCGCTTCGTCGAGCTCTTCAAACAAGGTCCCGGCGAACCGAAACCGGTTGCCTCGCAAATCGCGTTGATTTGGGCGATGCAGCACGATTTCTTTGCGGACATCCCGCGGGAAAAGACGCTCGCCGCCTCGCTCGCGCTTCAGGAATTTTTGGAAACCTCCGCGAAGGAAACGCTCACGGAAATCCGCACTAAAGCGAAACTGGACGACGAGCTCGAAGGCAAAATCAAAGCCGCTTGCTCGCAGTGGAAAGCCGCTTATGCGGCTAAAAGCTTAGAGCTTAATGCTTAAAGCTTAAAGAGAGTTTGAAGATGGAAAGTCCCAACGCGTTTTTCTCGTTTCAAAAATTGCTCGTGTGGCAGAAGTCGCGCGAGCTGGTGAAACGCGTCTACTCCGTGTTGGAATCGTTCCCGCACGCGGAGCGTTTTTCGCTTGCGGATCAATTGCGGCGAGCCGTGATTTCCGTCCCTTCAAACATCGCCGAAGGAAGTGCAAAGGAATCCCCGAAAGATCAAATCCGTTTTATCGAAATCGCTTACGGTTCGTTGATGGAAGTTTTTTGCCAACTTCAACTGGCGGAGGATTTGGGCTACATTTCGCGGGAACGCTTTGAGGACTTAGGGGCTCTCATTCAGGAAATTGCAAGAATGCTTAGCGGGCTTCGTCGCAACAAACAATCAATTTAACCTTAAACTGCTTTTTCTTAAAACTTACACCTTCTTTAAGCTTTAAGCATTAAGCTCTAATCTTTTTTCCAAATGGCTAAAGGCTTACGAGAAATTCGAAATCGTATTCGTTCGGTGACGAACACCGGGCAAATCACGCGCGCGATGCAGCTGGTCGCATCGTCGAAAATGCGCCGCGCGCAGGACGCCGCAACTTCCGGGCGCCCGTATGCGATGTTGCTTTCGCGGATTTTGGCGACGGCGTTGCGCGGGCTTGATTTGTCGGGCGATTTTTCGCATCCGCTCATGCAGGAACGCCCCGTGAAAACGCGTGGGATCGTCGTTATCGCGACGGACAAAGGACTGTGCGGCGGTCTCAATTCCAATCTGTTTCGCTTTTTGAACAAAAATGTTCCCGCGGGAACGCCGGCAAAGTTTTTCACCGTCGGAAAAAAAGCGACGCAGTTCGTGGCACGGTCGAAACGCGACCTCGTGGCGGATTTCACCGTGAGCGACCGCGTGAACTTTTCCGAAGTGCGCCCGATCGGGGAATTTTTGATCAAGGAATACCTCGCGGGAACGATCGACACGATCGAAATTGTGCTTTCGCAGTTTAAGAACACGATTGTGCAGGTGCCGACAATGGCGACGCTCGTGCCGCTCGGGAACTTGGAAGAACGCATGCAGGCGCAGTTTGCCGCGCAAGGCAAAAAGGAAGAATTTAAGCTGCTCGAAGACGACCGCGAAATGTCGTTCGCGCCCGACGCGGGAACGATTCTCGAAGGGCTTCCCGCGCTGTTTTTCAAGCAGAGCTTGTATCAGGCGATTTTGGAAGCAAAGGCTTCCGAACAGTCCGCGCGCATGGTCGCGATGAAAGCCGCGACGGACAACGCGAAAAACCTCGTCGATTCCCTCTCGCTCGAATACAACAAGGCGCGCCAAGCCGCCATCACCAACGAAATCAACGAACTCGCCGCCTCCAACGCCGGATAGAAAGTTGAGTGCTTAGGGCTTAAAGCTTAAAGAAATGAACACAACCCGCCACGAATGTTTTTAACGCGAAGCTTTTGAAAAATATCCGGAAACGTTTGTATCTATCTGCGGGAACACTTCTTTTTTTATAACACCAAAACCTCTTAAAAATTTATGAACAAAGGAACGATTACTCAGATTATCGGCGCGGTTGTGGACGCGCAATTTGACGAAAAAAATATTCCCGCGATTTACAACGCGCTGGAAGTCAATTACACGCTCAACGGTGCTCCGACGCGCCTCGTGCTCGAAGTGCAACAACACCTCGGCGCGGGCGTCGTTCGCGCGGTCGCGATGAGCACGACGGACGGGCTTGTGCGCGGGATGGACGTTATCGACACGGGCGCGCCGATTCAGGCGCCCGTCGGAGAAGGCGTTCTCGGGCGCATTTTTAACGTCACGGGCGATCCCGTGGACGGCAAAGGCGACGTGAATTTCACGAAAAAATACCCGATTCACCGCAACCCGCCGCCGCTCGTCGAGCAAAGCACGGGCGCGGAACTGCTCGAAACGGGGATTAAGGTCATCGACCTGATTTGCCCCTTCGTCAAAGGCGGGAAGGTCGGCGCGTTCGGCGGCGCGGGCGTCGGCAAAACCGTTCTCATCATGGAGCTCATCAACAACATCGCGAAGGCGCACGGCGGTTATTCCGTGTTCGCGGGCGTCGGCGAACGTTCCCGCGAAGGCAACGACCTTTACCGCGAAATGTGCGAATCCGGCGTTATCGACACGAAGGATATTTCCAAATCCAAGGTCGCGCTCGTTTACGGGCAGATGAACGAACCGCCGGGAGCGCGTATGCGCGTCGCGCTGACCGCGCTCGCCATGACGGAATATTTCCGCGACGAAAAAGGGCAGGACGTTCTTTTGTTTATCGACAATATTTTCCGTTTCTCGCAGGCGGGCTCGGAAGTTTCCGCCTTGCTCGGGCGTTCGTCCTCCGCCGTCGGTTATCAGCCGACACTCGCGACGGAAATGGGCAACCTGCAGGAACGCATCACTTCGACGAAAAAAGGCTCCATCACTTCGTTCCAAGCCGTTTACGTTCCCGCGGACGACTTGACCGACCCCGCTCCCGCGAACACCTTCGCGCACTTGGACTCGACCATCGTTCTCGACCGAAAAATCGCCGAGCTCGCGATTTATCCGGCGGTCGATCCGCTCGCTTCGACTTCGCAGGCGCTCACGCCGCAAATCGTCGGCGAAGACCACTTCCGCGTCGCGCGTGCCGTTCAAGCCGTTTTGCAAAAATACAAAGATTTGCAGGATATCATCGCGATTTTGGGTATGGACGAACTTTCCGACGAAGACAAGCTCACCGTTTCCCGCGCGCGTAAAATCCAGAAGTTCCTTTCCCAGCCCTTCCACGTCGCGGAACAGTTCACGGGAATGAACGGCGCTTACTGCTCCGTTGCCGATACCGTGCGCTCGCTCGACACGATTCTCAAGGGCGAAGTGGACGACATCGCAGAACAGCACTTCTACATGAAAGGCTCCATCGACGAAGTGATCGCATCAGCCAGAGGCTGACACCAACGAATAGTGAATAATGAATAGTGAATAACGCAGTGTCTGAAAATAAGTTGAGAGAAAAGTCGAAGAAGTTTGCAATGCGGATTGTGAAACTGAATCGATATTTGACGGATAAGACGCGTGAACGTGTTTTGTCTGCTCAGCTTCTTCGGAGCGGAACGAGTATCGGCGCGAATATTTGCGAAGCGGGATACGCACAGAGCAAAAAAGATTTCGTTTCAAAAATGAGCATTGCGTTAAAGGAAGCTGCGGAAACCGAATATTGGTTGGAGCTTCTGCTTGAAGGGGAATTTATTACACAGACACAGTTTGAGTCCCTGTATGCGGATTGCGTTGAGTTAATAAAAATGCTCACGGCAACAATCAATACAACGAAACGCCGGATTTTTCTCGAAGAGAAAATCTGAAGCCTTTCAGCACTGCGTTATTCGCTATTCATTATTCACTATTCATTAAATAAAAAAAAGGAAAACATATGACTTTTGAAATCGTAACTCCCACAGGCATTGTTTATCAGGCGGAAAACGTCAATTCCGTGACGCTTCCGACGACGAGCGGCGAGCTCGGGATTCTTCCCGGGCACATTCCGCTGACGGCGGAAATCGAACCCGGCGAAATCGACGTGGAAACAAGCGCGGGAACGACGAAGCTCGCCGTCGACAAAGGCTACGCGCGCGTGCTCGCCGACCGCGTGAGCGTGCTTGCCGAAGCCGCCATCGATGTCAAGGCGATCGATCTTTCTGCCGTGGAAGATGCACAGAAACGCGCCGAAGCCGCGCTCGAAGCGGCGCGCCACCAAAAGGAAATCGATCCCGCCGAGCTCGAACGCCTCGAAGCCGTCGCCCGCTTCGCCATCGCGCAAAAGCTTGTCAAATCCAAGCACTAAGCATTGTCCCCGTCGCGGGATTTCCGCGCTCCGGTATCGCAAAATGCTTGTCCGAAAATGCCGTTCCCGTCGGATCGGCATTTTTTGTGCGAAATAAAGATTACCTTTTTGGTTGTGTTTTTGTTCTTGCGTTCCGATTCTCACAATGTGCAAAATCTCCCTTTCATCTTTTCTTCATCAATAAGAACCCATGACTATTAGAAAACTGACCGGGCTTTCTGTTTTCACTTTGTTTGCCGCCGCTTCACTCTGCGCAGAGGAATCCGCGGGAACGGAAAATACAGGAACTTCTGACACGGGAACGACGGATTCCGAAACCGCCATAACGACTCCGACGTGGATACCTGAAGTTAAAGCGGAAGGCTTTTACGACGATATCGACCAAGAATATTGGCGGACGGACATCCTTACGGAGGAGGAAATCGCAGCCAACAGACCGCGCGAGGATTTTGTTCCGGATTTGGGTGGCGCTACGTCAAAGGCGATTAAACTGTTAATTGACGTTGTTGTCACAGGCGTAAAAGTCGAAGCAAAATTGATAAACATTCTGATTGACATAACGGACGGGGTTCACGGCAAAGTCACAATTAGCGGATCTAAAAATGAGAGCCAAACGGGAGAAGGGATTGATTTTTCCTCGGACGGTTCCGGAGGGAGCAACGATGCCGGTCATTACTCCGGAGACACGATCGTCGCCGGCTATCACATTAAGGATCTCTACCCGGAAGCCTCAAATTCCAGCGAAATCAATGTAAAAAATGTTTCGGTCAGCTCGCGCTACGACGGACTCGCTACCGTTTGCGGGATTTATCACGAGCAAGGCGGGAACGGCGCACAGCAGAAGTTTCGGTTTATAAAAATTACTGAAAGTCTTAATGTCTCGTATTTTGGTGAAAATGCGAATGTCGCCGGATTTTGGCAGCGCGGCGTGGACGGGGACGGGAACGACAAAGGAGAACCGCCCTATATCAGCGGGGACGTGATACTTAATAACCTTTTGATCGAATCGCATAACACAAGCGGAACCTCATACGGAATTTATCAGGACGGGACCGCTCATATCGACGGAGACGTTAAACTCAACGGAAGTGTCGCCGGCGGGAAGGCGTTCGGGGTCAAAGGCGGCACATACGGCGGAAATCTTTCTGCGGCGCTGGACATTCGCGCTTATACCGAAGACGCCGTCGGCATCTATTTGGATAGAAAAGCGGGAAGCCTCAACGGCTTGACCGACGCCGATGGGAATGTCGTCAGCACGGGAGAAAAAGCAAAACTCACTGTGAAAGCGCCCGGAGACGTAATCGGTATTTCTCTGGGTGGGAAGAGCACATTGGATGAAAACGGGAACGAAATTTCCGAGACCAAAGGCGGGACCGTTTCCGGAGCGTTTGCAAATTACGACATCACGGCAACAAGCACTTCGCAGGACCCGGAAAAAATGGCGGTCGGCGTTTACATGCACAACGGCGCGTCGGTCGGCTCGATGAGTGATTTAACGATTTCCGCCAAGTCAAATGTCGGAATGTCCGCCGGATTCGTTTACGACAACACGGGAACGGAAACAATGTCCGTCGGCGAGGTTTTGAGCCGCCTGAATATCTCGGTGGAAACTGTCGGACAGTCGGACTCCGACGACTACGGGCGCGCCGGCGGAATTGTAATCGGAAAAGATGTTGATTTTACGGTCGATAATTCTTCGATTTCGGTCAAACCGGGAGGCGCCCGCGACAGCTACGGCTTGGCTTACGGGAAAGACTTTTCCGGCGAAACGACAGAAAGCGACGGCGGGGTCGGCGTGTTCAACCACGCCAGAAGAGATTCGTCGGGGCTGACTATTACAAACTCGCAGTTTACGGCGTATGCCTACGGCGCGCCGGGAATAACGCCTTCTGCCTACGGGCTTTACCTTGAAGGAGACAACGAGGCTTACCACATGCCGGGAAATTCCTTTACGGCAATTGCCGCCGGCGGGAACGCCTACGGTTTTTATGCTACGGGAAGGGTCAGCGTTTCCAACCTGAAGTCGTTTTCGGCAGTGGATTCTCAATATGCTTACGGAGTTTACTTGGACGGATACGCAACCATAGACGCCACGGGACTGACGAATATTATATCAGAATCCAACACCGTCGACGGGAGCGCTTACGGAATCCGATTTGCGGAGACCGCGACGAACGCATTATTCCAATGTTTCACCGGGAATATTGCTGTAAAATCATTTTACGGGAACGCCTACGGTGCGTATCTCGAAGGAGCGGGAAAGCTTGATTTGAGCACTGCGACAATCTCCGTCAAAAGAACGGAAAGTGCTTCCGATTACGTGACGACGGTTACCCCGGAAAACCGGAGCAGCTCTGCCGGGAATAGCGATTTTTACGGTGTTTACGCTAAGGGATACACAGGGAGCCTCAATTTGAAGGGAAGCACAATCACCCTTACGGGAACAGGGAACGCTTACGGCATTTACGCCGAAAATACGAACATGACCCTTACGGAAAGCACGAAGGTTTCCGTTTCGGGGACGGGAAATGTTTACGGCGCATACGTCGCCTCCGGAGAGGTTACGCTTGCGGGAACGATTACCGCAACGCGAGAAGGAGACGGAACCGGAAAACTCGTCGGGCTTTGGACGGGAACGGATGCCTCCGTTTCGCTCAACGGAGCAACGATTACGACAGCGGGCGATGCGCTTGCATCGGACGGAACGATGTCGCTCAAGTCCGTCGGTCAATCTGCGGCGCAGATTTCGGGAAATGTTTCCGTCGCGGAAAAACTTCATTTCACGCAGGGCGCGTTTTCGCTTAACGCGGGGACGATTTTCGCCAGCGCGTGGAAAATCGGAAGCGCGGACGCGAGCGGGAACGTTACAACGGCGAGCGTCACGCTTACGGCGAACACAGAATTTTCCGGCAACGAAATGGTTTTCTACGTTAAAAAACCGGAGACGCGCGCTGCGCAGGATGCCGTGATTTCCGTCGCAGACGGCGCGATGCTCTCTGCGCTGGCAACGACGATTACCGTCGTTCTCGACTACAACAGCACTTACGAAAAGGGGGATGTGATTACGCTCGTCAGCGGAAATTCTTCTTTTGAAAAAATTGAAAAGATTGACGTTTTGCAAAACGGTGAGGCGTTGAATTCCGCATTTTATAAATACGGGAACGTTTCGGGCGGTTGGGGAATTACATTTGTTCCGGAACCTTCGGCGTTCGGCTTGCTCGCGGGAACGTTTGCTCTCGCGCTCGCCGCTTCCTGCCGCCGTCGTCGCGAACCCGACGGCAATTGCAAGTAGCGAATTCCGAAATATTTGCGATAACAATTGCGTTCCCGTGGGATTCTTTCTCGCGGGAACGCTCCGTTTTTGGGCTTGAAAAAAAGCTGTTTCGGAGCATATTGCACAAGGTATGAAACCGAGAAGAGCATCCGGCTCGCCGAAATCGGCGCAGGCTTTGCGTTCTCCGCGGCTGGTGCAAACGGTCGCGGCAAAGTCCAGTCTGTATCGTGAAGCGGCGGCGGAGCGCGAGGAAATCATGCGGCATAAGTGGTTTCTGAGCGAACACGCCGGTTACGATGTCGGCTACGTTCACGCCATGTATGATTGGATCGCGAAGCATCGCGCCGGTTGGCGCAAATCCTGGCGGAAGAAAAATCTTTCGGAAGCGCCGCTTCCCGTGTGATTCGTTCCCGCGTTTCGTTCTTTTTTTTTGAAAAATGTTCTTTCAAATTCGCAGAGTTAAATTTCTTTTTTGATAAATTTTCATGAGCAAAAATAAACCGACTCACCGACCGGAAGCGCGTTCTGATTTACGTTTTGCAATCGTCGCTTCCCGCTATAATTCGAAGCACGTCGATCATTTGATTTCCCGCGTTCGACAAACACTCCGCGAATCCAAGGTTCCCGCGAACGGAATTGATATTACGCGCGTTCCCGGGGCGAACGAACTTCCCTACATCGCCAATATGCTCGCGCTCACGGGCGACTACGATTGCATTATTACGCTCGGCGTCGTTATCGCCGGCGAAACTCCGCACCACGAAATCATTGCCAACGGCACGGCGACGGCGCTTCAGGCAATCGGCATTAATACGCAGGTTCCCGTCATCAACGGAATTATCGTGACCAACAACGAGGCGCAGGCGGACGAACGAGTTTTTGGCGAAACCGACCGCGGCGCGGAATTTGCTCTTGCCGCACTCGATATTGCCGCGTCCGGTTTGCGCCTCGCGCGCTACCTCGAAGAACTCGACCGCGACGACATCGAGCGGGAACGCAACGAGGAAATTTTCGGTAGCAATTTCCTGCACGACGAAGATGACGAAGACGACGATGCTCCCGGCGGTTTTTCTTTCGGCGGGAACAATCCTTTTCACAAAAACTGATTTCTTTTTTTTTATGTCTGAAAAAACTTTTGAAAACGCGGATTCGCAAAAGCCCGTAAAAATTTCCCGCCGTCGCGCGAACCGCATTGCGGCAATGCAGTTTATTTATGCGTGGGGCGTTTCGCCGTGCGAACCGGAAAAAATGCCGGAAACGCTGTTCGACTTTTTTACGGCGCAACCCGAGCCGCGCGAATATTACGCTTTCGCGGAAGAACTCGCCACGGGAACGCTGCAAAACATAGCCCGTATCGACGAAGTGATTTCCGATTGTGCGAAAAACTGGACGCTCTCCCGCATTGCGCGTTGCGATCTCGCGATTCTTCGCCTCGCAATCTACGAATTGCTTTACCGCACGGACATTCCGCCGATTGTTTCCATCAACGAAGCTATCGACTTGGCGAAAATTTTCTCCACGGAAGATTCGCATCGCTTCGTCAACGGGATGCTCGACCGCGTGAAAGCTCACCTCACGCGCCCGCTCCGCGAAGCGCAGAAGTAAAACGCTTCGCGCAATTAGGAATGAGAAGTTTGAAATTAGTTTTTGCTTCTCTTTCCTGATTTTTAATTCCTAATTTCTAATTTTTTCCGGATGTTCGGTTCTCTCATTCAAAAATTTAAGGACGGTTTCAAAAAAACGGCGAAACTGTTCGGTTCGCTTGGCGGAATTTTTTCAAAAAAACTCGATGCTGCGTCCATTGAGGAGCTTGAAGAAGCTCTTTACGGCGCGGATTTCGGCGTGGAAACCGCGCAGGAAATTCTTGATGAAATTCGCAGTGCTTATGCGAAGGAGAAAGATTTACACGGACGCGCCGCCGCCGAAATCGGGAAACGAGTGCTGACGCGTGTCCTCGAAGGTGCGGAGGCAAAGTTCGTTCCCGCGCCGGAAAACGTTCCCGAAGTCATTGCGCTTGTCGGCGTCAACGGTGCCGGGAAAACGACGACCGCCGCTAAACTCGCTCATCTTTTCGGACAAAACGGAGACAGTGTTATTCTGGGCGCTTGCGATACTTTCCGCGCTGCCGCAAATGAGCAGATCGCCGCGTGGGCGGAACGCCTGAAACTCGACCTCGTTCCCGGGCGTCACGGTGCGGATTCCGCCGCCGTCGCATTCGATACGGTGCAGGCGGCGCGTTCCCGCGGAAAACGTATTGCGATTTTAGATACTGCCGGGCGATTGCATACGAAGTCACACCTGATGGAGGAACTGAAAAAAATCTCCCGCGTGGTCGCGAAGCTCGATGCGTCCGCTCCGCATCATCGCTGGCTGGTAGTGGACGGGACGCTCGGTTCCAATTCCATTGAGCAGGCAAAAATTTTCCACGAAGCGTTTAAGCTGACCGGGCTGATTGTAACCAAGCTCGACGGAACCTCGCGCGGCGGAGCACTCGTCGGCATTTGGCGGGAACTCCGGATTCCGATTTACTATGTCGGTCTTGGAGAAAAGCCGGAAGACCTTCAGCCGTTCTCCGTCGAAAATTACGTCTCCGCGATTTTTGACGCAGAATAGTTTTTGGCACTAAGCATCAGGCGTCGAGCCTTGAGCTAAGACTTCAAAGATTTGTTCCTTGTCGCTTCGCTCGGTGTCGGCGAAGGCAAAAATCCCGGCACGTGAAGTAGAAATTTTCCGGGGCAAATTTCTACTTCTCTAAGCCCCAGCGTTCCCGCAACCAACGTTCAACGGGAGCGAAGCAGAGGCGGTCCATGACGAGCCCGACGATGATAATGACGAGCATCACGCCGTAAACTTTTTCCACGTTCATTTCTTCGCGTCCGGCGTTAAGCATCCAGCCTAACCCGATTCCGCTCAGAATATAGACGTAAATTTCGGCAGACATCAGCGAGCGCCACGCGAACGCCCAGCCCTGTTTCATGCCGCTGAAAATCGACGGGAGCGCCGCCGGGAACATAACGCGTGTCCACAAATGAAAATGCTTTGAGCCCATCGTGCGAGCGGCGCGCAAGTAAAGCGGCGGCACACTTCGAATACCGTTTTCCGTAGCGAGCATCAGAGACCAAACCGAACCCATGACAACGACCGAAAGAATCGTGCGTTCGTCTTGTCCGAAAATAACGAGCGAAATCGGCACCCAGCAAACACTCGGAAGCGATTGAAATCCGAGAGCGAGCACGCCGAGCGTGTCGCGCATGAATCGGCTTTGTGCGAGCAAAAGACCAAGCGGAATAGCGATAACGAAGCCGATGGCATACCCGAGCACAAGGCGGCGAAGCGTTACCCAAAGCGCGCTCAAAATCGAGCCGTCGAGCAAGCCTTCCCAGAGGAAAATCAAAATCTTTGACGGGAGCGGGAAAATGCCGGAGTCGTTTGCGGCGCTGTCCGGGTTTTCGAGCGACACGAGCGCGGCGACATCAATTTTTTCCGGAATCAAACCTGCCGTATAACCGTCTTCCACGTAAGAGCGCAGAGACGTTTGGTTCAGTTCCGCAACGAAACGAATACGCGGGAACGCGTTGTTTACGATGCGTTGCGGGAACTCCGTATGCGTTTCGCGCGTGAGGGCGCGTTGAAGCAAAATCTTGGCTTCTTCCGGGTGTGCGTTAATCCACGCCGTTAGCTCCGCGTGAGCTTTCGCAAACGCCATGAGCAGAGGTTTGCGGCGCGAAATCGTGTCGGTTGCCGACGCGAGCACCGTGGTCACGGTTTCAAAATCTTCGCGCACGATTTTTCCGCCGGCTTCGAGTTCGAGACGCGAAACCCACGGCTCGACCGTCCACGCGGCTTCGAGCGTTCCCGCCTTGAAAAGTGCAAGCTGGTCCGGATTTTTGGTCGGAACGATTTGAACTTTTCCGCCGGATGCAGTGACGGGGATTCCGTTTTTAATCAGCCATGCGCGGCAGGCAACGTCCTGCGTGTTCCCGAGCTGCGGCGTGGCGACGGCTTTCCCGACAAAATCCTTTGCGGTGGAGGCGGCAATGTCTTGCCGCACAACAAGCGCGGCACCGCCTTCTGCGCTTCCGCTGACGACGCGCACGCTTCCGCCGCGCTGAATATACGCCATGATTGCCGGAGACGGACCGACGTAGCTCATGTCGATTGTGCCGAGTGTGAGTCCTTCCATCGCCGCGGGACCGGCGTTGTATGGTTGCCAGAAAAGTTTTGTCCCCTTCGGCAGGCGCGGCGCATACCACGAACGTCCTTCGAGTTCCATTTGTCGGGCGATGAGCGCTTGCGCGTGCGTGATGTTCGGGAAATAGCCGATGCGCAATTCCGTGGAATCCGCCGATGCGCGCTTGCGCAGTTGGAATGCGGAGAGCCAATCGCTGCGTCCGACGATTTCGAGCACGCCGAGCAAAACGACAAAAAACAAAATGTAGAAAACGGATTTTTTCATTTTTTATTTATCCAAAAATTTAAAAATCTGAAAAACGGCGGGAACGGCGTTCCCGTCAGTCGGCTTCGGCGATTTTGCCGGATTTTTTCAAATGATTTTTCAGCGCGGCGGTAATCGGAATGGATGTTTGCGAAAGCGCGGGATCGTTGATGTCGCGCGGACGCGGGAGATTGACACGGAAATCGTGCGCGATGCGTCCCGGATTCGGCGAAAGCAAAATGATGCGGTCGCCGAGGCAGGCGGCTTCACGGATATTGTGCGTGACGAAAACGATGGTTTTTTGCCGTTGCACGAAAATGCGTTGGAGGTCGCCGTAGAGCTGTTCCCGCGTCATGGCGTCGAGCGCGGAAAAAGGCTCGTCCATCAGCAGGATTCTCGGGTTCGGCGCGAGAGAACGCGCGAGGGCAACGCGTTGTTTCATCCCGCCGGAAAGTTCATGAATGTGCGAACGGTAAAATTTTTGCAAACCGACGAGGTTGAGGTAGAACATGGCGACTTCTTCTCGCTCGGCGTTGTTCAGATTCGGTTTCAGGCGAAGCCCGAACATGACGTTTTGCAAAACGTCCAGCCACGGGAACAGCGCCGCTTCCTGAAACATCACCATGCGTTCCCGCCCGGGGCCGGTAATCGGTTCGCCTTCCATCAGGACTTCGCCTTCCGTGGCGGTGTCGAGTCCGGCGATCAGGTTCAGAATCGTGGATTTCCCGCAGCCGCTGGGGCCGACGAGGCAGAGGAATTCGCCTTCTGCGACGTCGAGCGAGACGTTGTCCAGCGCAAGCACGCTGCCTTGGCGCGAGCGAAAGGTTTTGCTGACGTTGCGCAGACTGATTTTTGCGGCGGACACATTTTCCGCTTTAATGCTGTCCGGCGCTTGGGAAAGGTTGGTCGGAGTATTCGTCATAACTTGTCTTCTCCCGAAGAAGTTGGGGTTTTGCGCAAGTTTGGCGAAAAATGCTTTGCGAATCAAGCGTTCACGGGAACGGCTGTGTTGTTTTTGCGCGGGAAAACCGTAAAAAAAAGCGTTCCCGCGAGAGGTTGCGGGAACGCTTTTTGCCATCGGAGGAGACGGAATTATTTTTTCGCGTCGGAGTCGGCTTTCGACTGTGCTTCGGATTCCTTGATGGATGCGAGAATGCGTTCCATATTTTGAACCCAGGAAACGAGGCGCTTGCCTTCGCGGGAGTCGGGATCGGACGCCTGCGCGGCTTTCAGGTATTCGAGTGCTTTTTCGAGATTGTGCTCGATCGCGTAGCCGTCGCTGATGAACTTGTTCAGCGCCAAGCGAATCGGCGGAAGCAGGTCTTTGTTTTCCAAGAGTTTCAGCGCTTCGGCTCGGGTTTTCTGAAGGTGTTCGGGTGTTTGTCTGCCGCGCGTGGTTTCAAAGAACGCCTTGATCATTTTTTGTTGTTCGAGGAGCATTTCGCCGTCGCGTATTTTTTTGGCAAAGCCCAAGCGGTCGTCAGGGTCCGCGGCGATGATGTCGCGAATCAGAACCGTTTGGAACGTCTGGAAATGTAGCGGGAGCTTCGCGAGTGCGGCGGCGAGGGCTTCGGCGCGTGCGAATCCGCGCAGTTTTTGAGCGGCGACGACGGAGGACTTAAATTCTTTTTTCAGAGCTTCCGCCTTGCCCAGTTTGTCAAAATAATCTGCGGGCGATTTTCCCGGGCCGACGATGATGGCGTAGGGGTTTCCGTCGGAATCGAGAAGCAACATCGACGGGAAGCCGCGAACGCCGTAGCGCATCATGATTTCTTCGCGTGCCTTCATGAGTTCCGGCGGGATTGCTCCGGGCTTGCGCGGGAAATCCAGTTCGACGTAAATCCAGCCTTTTTGGGCGAGGAATTCTTCAAACGCCGGAGTATCCAAAACGGTTTTCCGCAGTTGTTTGCAGGGCGGGCACCAGTCCGAACCGGTAAATTCGACGAGCATCGGTGTTTGCGTTGCTTTCGCTTTTTCCGCGGCGACGGCGAGATCCGTTTCCGCCGAGGGAATTGCCCACGCAAAAATTGGGCACGCGAGGGCACAGAGCGTTAATCCAAGGGTATAGAATTTGTGGGGTTTCATAATGAATCCTTTTGTAAGAGAAAGAATCTTTAATTTCAACTGTTTTATAGGGAGAGTCGGAGCGTTCCCGCGATTTTGTTTTTAACGGAAATCTAACAAATCCCGAATACGCGTTAAACACGGGAACACGAAAATGGAGGAACAAAATCAATCCTCATAAAAACGTTATGAAAAAGAAATTACTCATCGGAACATTTGCCTCGGTTTTGGCGGCATCCGCGTTTCTTTCGTCGGGTTGCGGCGACGCGGAAAATACGATTCCGGCGGAAAAAAACGTAGCGAATGCAATTACGCTCAACGGCGCGGGCGCGTCGTTCCCGGCTCCGGTTTATCAGCTGTGGACTTATGCTTACACGCAGACGGGCAACGCGAGTGTCAACTACCAGAGTCTCGGCTCCGGAGCGGGGCTCAGTCAAATCAAGGTGGGAACGGTGGATTTTGCGGGAACGGATAATCCGCTCACGGCGGAGCAGCAGGCGGAAGCCGGGCTGATTCAATTCCCGATGCTTACGGGCGGCGTGGTTGTCATCGTCAATATTCCCGGCGTAAAATCCGGCGAACTCAAGCTCAGCCGCGCTGTGCTCTCGGATATTTTTCTCGGAAAAATCACGAACTGGAACGATCCCGCGATCGCGAAAATCAATCCCGGCGTGCGGCTTCCGAAAGATTTGAAAATCACGGTTGTTCGCCGCTCGGATTCCTCGGGAACGACGTTTATTTTTACGGATTATCTGAGCAAAATTTCCGGCGAGTGGAAAAACGCAATCGGCGCGGGATCGTCCGTCAAATGGCCGGTCGGCATCGGCGGACAGAAAAATCCCGGCGTGTGCAACAACGTTGCCAAAATTCGCGGAAGCATTGGCTACACCGAATACACTTACGCCGTGGAAGCGAAATTAAATTGTGCGCAGCTTGAAAACCGCGCGGGAACGTTCATCGCGCCGACGGCAAAGAGCTTTGCGGCAAGCGCGGCAAACGCCGATTGGAAAAACGCACCCGGATTTCTGATGATGCTCACCGACCAGCCCGGAGCGGAATCGTGGCCGATCACCGGCGTAACGTATATCCTGATACGAAAAGATGCGGACGCGGGAACGCAGGCGGCGCTGAAAAATTATTTCAACTGGTGTTTCACCGAAGGCGCTTCTTCGGCGGCGCGCCTGAATTACGTCCCGATTCCCGAAAACGTCGTTTCGCTCATCCGCGAAAAACTTCAATAAACCACGGAAAACACTGAAACCACGGAAATAAAAAAAGCGTTCCCGCAATTTGTTTCGCGGGAACGCTTTTCTTTAAGCTTTAATTTTAAGCTCTCATTAGCGGCGGCGGCGACGCGCTCCGACGAGCGCCAAAGCCCCCAATCCGGCGAGCAACCCGAATGCCGACGGCTCCGGAATCGCTTCGACGTAACTTACTACAATGTTTTTACCTGTAACATTGTGGCTTCCGGGACCTCCGTAAACCTTTTCAATATAATATTTTCCAAGGCTTTCCTCATTTGCCTCAAGGCTTGTGTCAGATTTGGCTAAAACCTCTCCATTGAAAGTGAAGTTGTGATCTCCGTCAATGAGACCACCGTTGTCATGGTCGTTCTTCCAAAGAAGGCGCGTAACAAGGCGGTATTTTCCGTCTTCTGAAACTTCAGATGTATACTGTCCGGCGTTTATTTCGGAATATTTTAAGTCCGCAGAGAATACGATGTTGATGTTACCGCTTAGAGACCAATTCGCATAAACGCTCCCGAGCTCTCCAAGATTAATGTTGAAATCAATATCGTCTGAATAGCTCCAAACAGAATTGGTCAGGGTTAATCCTTCATAAGACAGAATATTAAAATTAGCGGCGGAGCCTCTGTAGGCAAAATTGTTGGCTGAGCTAATTGTCAGCTTTGATGTCGAATCTACATTGATGTAAGACTCCCCTCCGGTTTGCCACTTGCCAAACGAATTCAGAGTGACATCGGCTCCATTTTTAAGAGAAAGTTTGACATTCCAGCCTTCGAGAGAGGTTGGTGCTGTCGGAGCAGTCGTGTATTGACTTTTGTCAAATAGGATTTCGTCCCACATATTAGACCCCGAGGTCCCCGGACCATTGGAATCAGCCGTCCAAGTGCTGTCACCTGTAAAGCTCCAATTATCTTTGTTGCTCCATTCGGACGTTCCTGCCGCCCCGGTCCAAACGTAAGCCGCGTTAGCGAACGTGCTTCCTGCGGCGAGGAGAGCGGAGATTGTAATATACTTATTCATTTTATTTTTGTATAGTTGTTGGGTTAAAAGGATTGGTTCGTCGAAAATCTGTTGCGATGAATTTTTGACTCAATTGTGAGGAGTGATTTTGCAAAAAAAAAACGCGAGGCAAGCGTTTTATTTGTGCACCCGAAAAAAACTTTATGGTGTTGAGATCGGATAAGAGAAATCCGTTTTCATCTGCTTCATCTGTGGGAAAAACAAAACTTCCGTGTCGTTCTGTGCGTTCCGTGGTTAATAAAAAACGATTTAACGAAAAACTAACGAAGTCCGAATATCGGCTAAATATTCTTCGGCGAAAATGTTTGCAGAAATACACAAGCAATGAATCCGCTAAAAGCTACAGATTCCTTTTTCAAAACGTTTTGCCTCGCATGCGCTTGCCTGATCGGTTTGCTGATGTTGAGCTTTTTCGTTCAGCTCTTTGTCAATTCGAGCGAGGCGTGGCGCGAGTTCGGGCTCGGGTTTTTATTTTCCTCGGAATGGGATCCCGTTGCCGGAAAATTCGGAGCGTTCCCGTCGATCGCGGGAACGCTCCTGACAACGGCGATTGCGCTTGCCGTCGCGCTTCCGCTTGCGTTCGTTTCCGCGCTTTATCTGACGGATGCGCCGCCGGCAATCGGGCGCGTGCTCTCGCAGGCGATTGATTTGCTCGCGGCGATTCCGAGCGTGATTTACGGCATGTGGGGGCTTTTCGTGCTCGCTCCGCTGATGCAAAATTACGTCCAGCCGTTTCTTGCGGAAACTTTAAATCTGCAAGCCGTTCCCGTGCTCGGCGGGCTTTTGGTCGGCGAACACGGTTTCAACGGATTCGGATTTTTTACGGCGGGGCTGATTCTTGCGCTGATGATTTTGCCGTATGTCTGCGCGATTATGCGCGATGTTTTTAAAATGACGCCCGCCGTTTTGCGCGAATCCGCTTACGGAATCGGTTGCACAAAGTGGGAATGCGCGAAAGATGTTGTAATGAAATACGGCGTGCGCGGCTTGCTCGGCGGCGTGTTTGTCGGGCTCGGTCGCGCACTTGGCGAAACGATGGCGGTGCTTTTCGTCATCGGAAATATTATGGACGTTCCCGCGGCACTTTTTGACTCGGGAACGACGATTGCCGCGACGCTCGCAAACAACTTTGCGGAAGCGGACGGGCTTCAGCGCAGCGCACTTTTCGCGCTCGGGCTCGTGTTGCTCGTGATGGCTTTCGGCATTCAGGTTTTCGCGCAATATTACTTGCACCTTACTTCTGCCAAGCGCGGAGAAAGAAGTTAATCAGAATGAATAACGAACAATGAATAATGAATAATTCAGTGCGAAGATTTTTGCGGAGCAAAAATTTTGAAGAATGCGTTGTTCGTTATTCACTATTCGTTATTCACTAATCTCCAATTTTTACCATGAGTAATTCTTCCTTCCAAAGTTCCGTTTCCGGCGCGTTTCCCGCACGCAGACCTTTGTTTTTCCGCAAAACGGCGGATTTCGGAGTCCGCGTGTTTTCCGTTTTCGCGGTTGCGCTTGCAGTCGCTGCGATGGCGTGGATTCTTTTCACGGTAGTCTCGCGCGGCGTTCCCGCGATTGACTGGGGTTTTTTGAGCAATCCGTCCAAGCCCTACGGCGTTCCCGATTCCGGCATTGCCAACGCTTTGCTCGGAACGCTTTTCATCACGCTCTGCGCCGCCGCGCTCGCGGTCCCGCTCTCCGTTGCCGCCGGAATTTATCTTTCGGAATTCGGGCGAAAGAGCAAGCTCGGCGCGATGTTGCGTTTCAGCGCAAACGTCATGATGGGAATGCCGTCGATCATCGTCGGGCTTTTCGTTTACACGATTCTTGTGGTAACGACGGGGCATTTTTCCGGATTCGCGGGAGCGGTCGCGCTGGCGATTATCATGTTCCCGCTGATTATGCGAACGACGGAAGATATGCTTGCGATGGTGCCGGACGCGTTGCGCGAAAGCGGGCTCGCGCTCGGCATGTCGCGTGCGCGGACGACGCTTTGCATCGTTTGCCGAGCAGCAAAAAACGGTTTGCTTACGGGAATTTTGCTTTCGCTCGCGCGCGTTTCCGGCGAAACCGCTCCGCTGCTTTTTACCGCGATGTTTGCCGACGCCTGGCCGACCGGGTTTTTCTCCGAGCCGACGGCAAATATGCCGGTTTTGATCACGGAATACGCGACAAATTCACCGTTCGAAGAAATGCACACGGCGGGCTGGGGCGCCGCGCTCGTCATTGCCGTCGCCGTTCTCGCCGTAAACATTCTTACGCGCATCGCCTTCCGCGACCGTGCGAAAGCGAAGAAATAGCGCTGTGCGCCCGAATTTTTCGTCTTCAAATTCCTGCTTTTCATGATTGCCTTAAAAACAGGGGCATTTCATTATTTTTCGTGATGAAAAATATCTTTCGCTTTTGCTTCATTGCCGCCCTTGCTCTCCCGTGTGCGTTGTTCGCGCGTCGCGACGAAGGACTTTTGTATTACATGGATTTTGACGATGCCAAAGATCCCGTAAAAAACGTTTGCGGACAGGATCGAGAAGCCAGCATTTTCGGGATGCGTCCGACGGCGCGCCTTACGGAAGGCAAATTCGTTTATTCCGCCTCGTTTAAAAACGGGAACGGGCGAAGCACCGAGCCGAACAACTACGCCGTCAATCTCGGCGAGCTCGACGGCTATTTTCAGGACAGCTTTTCTGTCGCGTTTTGGTTCAAAACCGAAAAGACCGGCAACACTCCGGCGATGATTTCCGGCAACAAAGACTGGCTCAAACCGAATGACCCGGGCTGGGCGATTACGGCAATCGACGGAAAGAATCTTTCGCTCTCCGTCGGAGGAACGCACGTCAATATCGGTTTTCCGAAGATGACCGACGGTAATTGGCACCACGTTGCGCTCGTCGTTGACCGCAAGGCGGGAACGGTAACGTTTTACGGCGACGGCAAGCGTCTCGGCAATCCGCAGAAAATTCCTGCGGGCGTAATCGGCACGGGTATTGAAACGCTCGTCGGCGGTTCCGGGAACGGTGCGTTTTCCGCTCCGGGTTCAAACAATCATTGGGCGTATATCGACGACTACGCGATTTGGACGCGTCCGCTCACGGAAAAAGAAGTCGTCGCGATGTGGGACGAAGGTGACGGCGCGCGCGTTCCCGAGCCGTCGATGTTCCCGCTGATCGCCGGTTTCGGTGCCGCCGTTGCGGCTCTCGCGTTGGTGCGCCGCCGCCGTAAATAATTTTTCTCCGTTCCCGCGCCCGAAAAAGCGCGGGAATGTTTTCTTTCTTAACCTGCCGAAATTTGCAAATTTCATGAAAAAATTTCTCCCCTATTATCCGATGTTGAAGCCCGTAATCGGCACGTTTGTCATTGCGTTGCTTTGCGGGGCGCTGTCCGGGATCGCCAGCGGCTTCGGGCTTCCTCTGATGCTGAAAAAAGTGCTTCCCGTGCTTTTCGCGGGAACGGAACCGCAGGATTTGGAACTGATCAATTTCGACAGTTCGCAGGAACTTTTCGGCGGAATTTCCGCGACGTGGCTTCCGGATATTCACCTCGTCGTTCCCGCGAATTATGTGCTGATTTTCGCGTTGTTGCTGATGCCGCTCGTTTTCATTATTCGCGGTGTGGCGATGTTCGGGAACACGTATCTGCTCAATCTTTGCGGAATTCGAGTGCTCGAATCCATCCGCATGAAACTTTTCACGCATTTGCAACATTTGCACTTGGGGTTTTTCGGGAAAAATAGGTCCGGGGATTTGCTCAGCCGCACGACGGGCGACACGATGCTCGTTAAAACCGTTCTCGTCGAAGTGACGAACGACCTCGTAATCCAGCCGTTTACACTTGTCGGTGCTGTCGGCTTTATTGTTTGGTCGGCGTTCCAAAGTGCGGCAACGCAGCAGTTTTTGCTCAGCCTTTGTGTGGTTCCGCTTTCCGTGCTTCCCGTGCAATTCATCGGGAAACGCCTTTTGAAACGCTCCAAAAAAATGCTCGTGAGTGCGGGAGAGCTTTCCAGCGTGCTTTCGGAAAGTTTGCAGGCACCTCGCGAAATTCGCGCCTACAATTTGGAAGAACGCGAATGTTCCCGTTTCCGAAAATGCGTGCGTGATTTCTTTGCGCTTCAGATGAAGTGCGTGAAATACGACAAAATGCTGACGCCTCTCATCGAAATCATCGCGGCGTGTTCCATTTCGTTCGCGGTTTATCAGGCGGCGGCGGCGAAGCTCGACCAAGATACCGTGATTGCTCTCGTCGGCGCACTTTATTTTGCTTACGACCCGATTAAAAAACTCGGGAAAATCAACAATCGAGTCAAAGAAGGGACTGCCGGGCTCGCGCGTTTGGAGGAAATTTGGCAGGCGCCGATCGAAGTCGCCGATCCCGCGAATCCGCACCCGCTCGGAGTTGTTCGCGGGGAAATCAATTTCAAGGACGTTACGTTCGGTTATAACGACGTTCCCGTGTTGCGCGGCGTTTCGTTTGAGGCAAAACCCGGAGACACCATCGCTCTCGTCGGTCCGTCCGGTGCGGGAAAAAGTTCCCTCGTGAATCTTATTCCGCGCTTTTACGATGTGAGCATCGGAAGCGTTGCCGTCGACGGAATCGACGTTCGCGACGTCCGCCTCGCCGATTTGCGTAAAAACATTGCCATCGTTTCACAGGAACCGATTCTGTTTAACGACACCATTTATAATAATATTCTCATCGGGCGTCTTGACGCTACGCGCGAAGAAGTAATCGCTGCCGCGAAACGCGCTTCAGCGCTCGAATTTATCGAATCGCTCGACAACGGCTGGGATACGGTCGTCGGCGAGCGCGGCGGGCGCCTTTCCGGCGGTCAGCGCCAGCGCATTGCCGTTGCTCGCGCTTTCTTGCGCGATGCGCCGATTCTGATTCTCGACGAAGCAACGTCTGCGCTCGACACCGAAAGCGAAGCGCAAATTCAGGTTTCGCTGGAAGAACTCGTTCGCGGGCGCACGACGTTTATGATCGCGCACCGCTTTTCCTCGATCCGCACGGCAAAACGTATTTTGGTCTTTGACGAAGGAAAAATTGTTGCCGACGGTCCGCACGAGGAAATTTACGAAAGTTGCCCGCTTTACCGTGGGCTTTACGACCAGCAGGCAATGGAGAAAATCTCGTAATGATCGGCGTTCCCGAGGTCGTCGCAGCCGCTGTCGCGGCATCCGTTGCTTCCGTTTATTATTGGCGGAAACGTTGGAAATTTGAATTTGCGCGACTTGAGGCGAGCCTTCAGCACGAACGTTATGCCGGAAAGATTGCGGTGGATTTTCTCCATGCGCTTTCCGATACGTTCAGCGGCGAAGCGGGCGATCACGAAATTTCGCAAATGCGCTTGTTTGACAGTGTTTTGCGGACAGCCGTTCGCGGGACGCGCGCAATGAGCGGATGCATTTTTACGGTGGAGGGCGGAGACCTCGTTCCCGCGAGTATGTCGGGCTTGTTTCCGTTTCTCGACGGTTTTCCCGAGAAGCTGAAAAACGCGAGTCGCATGGACGTGCTCCGGGCGCTTTTTCGCGGGAAAAAATACGTCATCGGCGATTCCGTTTTCTCCGAAGTCGTTTTGAAAAAAAGCGGCGGGCTTATCAACGCGTTTCCGGTGCGTGACGGCGCCGTTCAAATAAAATCTCCGCCGGCGCTCCCGCGATCGCTACTCGCTGTTCCGTTCTTTTTTGAAGGAAAACTCGCGGGGATTATTGCGGTAGCAAATCCGCGTCACGGCGGACAATTCACTCCGGCGGAACTTCACCTCGTCGGCGTGCTCGGCGAACAGCTTGCGACTTCGCTGAAAATGCGCCGCCTGTTTTCCGTGGAGGCGGAAAAATTGCGTCTTGATCGCGAACTCGGTCTTGCGGGAAGCATTCAAAAACTGCTGCTCCCGCAGTATATTCCGCAAGCGCATTCGCTTGATATCGCGACGGTGTATCAGCCTGCGCAAAAAATCGGCGGAGATCTTTACGACGTGTTCGATCTCGGCGGCGGGCGTATCGCAGCTATTGTGGCAGACGTTTCCGGGCACGGCATTTCCGCAGCCCTTCTTATGGCGATTTGCCGAACGAATTTTCAGCACGTCGCGCGGAGCGCAATTTCTGCCGCCGACTTGCTTCGCGGACTCAATCGAGCCATGATGCATTCGTTCAAACGCGGTATGTTTATCACGATTGCCTGCGCGTTTATCGATACGCAGCGCAACACACTTTCTATCGCGCGCGGCGGACACGAGCGCCCGATTCTTATTTCCAACCACCTCATCGAGTGCGGGGAAAGCGAAATTGAATTTCTTGATTCCAAGGGTCTCGCCATCGGAATTTCCAAGCCGGAAGTTTTCGATGCAACGATTACCGAAATTTCTCGATCGTATTCCCGGGGCGACGTGCTTGTGTTTTACACGGACGGTTTGACCGAGGCACTGAATGCCGACGGGGAAGAATTCGGCTCCGCACGGCTCGGTGCCGTGCTCGAAAAATCTCACGATTTGCCGGCGGAAAAAATCAATGAAGCTGTTTTACGCGAATTGAACTCGTTTACCGGCGGGAACGAACCGGCGGACGACCTGACACTCGTCACCATACGCGCAATTTAGTTTTTGCGGGCAGAATTTGACCGTATCGGGCTTGTGTGTTACGCTTCGCGTATGAATCCGCTGCTTCCGGCTCGCAGAAAGCGCATAACGGGAATCAACATCGTGCCGCTCATCGACGTGATGACGGTGTTGATTTTCTTTTTTTTGATGAGCATGAAGTTTGATGATTTGCGGCAGCTCGGAATTACACCGCCGCAGTCGGATTCTGCCGCCGAAGCGGAAGGAAATGCGCCGCAGCTGGTGATAGCCGTCAATAAAAACGGAGAGTTTTTCGTCAATTCCGAGCGCGTTCCCGCAGAGGAACTTTCGAGCCGCCTCACGCGGATTGCGGGCGGGCAAAAGTTGTCGGATGCCGTGATTATTGCGGACGAAGATGCGGCGATGAAATACGCAATTTTCGCCGTGGACGAAGCGCGCCGGAACGGTCTGGAAATTCGCCTGCTGGCGCGGCCGAATGCGGATTGACCTGAAGGCGTTCCCGCGGGCTTTACGTTGTTTTTTATTCCCCGAAACGAAAAATAATTTATGAAAAACGCTTTGAAAAAATGGTTTTTGATTACGCTTGCCGCGATTTGCTTGGCGGGAACGCTTTCCGGGTGTGCGTCCCGGCGGGAACGCGCACGCGAGAATCTGGCGAAGATGGAAGTCGTCGAAGTCGATCATCGCGGCTACATTCGCTACGACGGCATGATTGTTAAGCCCGGCGAATTTGCTCAATTCATCCGTGCCAAAGGAAAAGCCGTTGAGGGCAAGCCGGTGTATCTTTCCGTGAATCCTGAAGTTTACACGAATCAGCCGGAAATAGTGCCGTATATCCGGCGCGTGCTGGAAAGTGTGAAGTCGGGTAAAGTTTACACGAAAATTCCTCACGAACTTGAGTAAGGCGTTTGCGCGCGCGGAGAGGCGCGGCGGCGAAATTTGAGTTTTTCCCAAAATGACCAAAAAGTCGAAATGGCGGCGACGGATACTTCGCGCTTTTGTGTGGGGCGCGGGGGTTGCTGTTGTCGGTTTCGCGGGAACGCTGATTGCGCTTAACAATGCGGCGGTGCAACGGTTTTGGGTGACGGGAATTTTGGAGAAACAGGGAATTGAAGTGCATTTCGATGCGTTGCATTTCGATTTTCTGATTTCCGACAGAATTTCGCTGAGCGGAGCTTCGGTAACGCTTCCCGACGGAACACGTTTGCGTGTGGAAAAATTTTCCGCGCGGCACAACGGCACGCGCGGACTCTTCTCGGGAACGCCGTCGTTCCGCGACTTTTCCTGCGAAGGTTTTGCGCTGGACGATGCGCGCGGGCGGCGGCAGCTTGCGTTTTCGGCGAGTGCGAAGCAAATCGGAGCGAATTTTTTGCCGTGGGCTCCGTTGGAAAAATTTACGCTCGGTTCGCCGCTGGCGTGGTCGTTTTTTGCGGAAAACCTTCGCATTTCCCGTGCGGGAACGCGTATCGCGGAAGGGAACGTTCGCGGCGATTTTGTCGGAGCGGAACCGTTGAGCCTTTCCGGGGACGTTTGCGGAGACTTTGCGGCGTTGCTCGCACAACCGATTTTTTCAAAAATCAACAATGTGTCGGCGGGAACGTTTGAACTTTCCGGGCGGGGAAAATCAGCCCGACTTTCTCTGAAAAATTTGCGTTCGCGCTACGGAGAAATCGAGATTCCCGCGTTGAATTTCGCGGCAAAGCGCGGCGGCGGAACGACGGGAACGTTTTCGGCGGAACTTTTCGGGAGACAAAAATCCTGCGCGGAAGTGAATTTTTCGCATTTGGCATTCGGGGAAGGACAACTGATTTTTTCCGGCGAAATGAACGCGGAAACGCTTGTTGTCTCCGACATTTTGCGTGCGGGGTTGCTCTTTCGCGGTTGGAATAATTCTGTGCCGGCGAAAAAATTTGGCTCGGAAAGCGCGGCGCGCCCGGCAATTTCGAGCAGCGCTTCTGTATCGAAACTTTCTACGGGAACGCCTTCGGGCTCCGTCGCGGAAAAGCCGGAATCTGTTCCTGTTCCCGCAATTGCCGATGTGAAGTCGAAGGCGGAAAATGTCGTTCTTCCCACGAAGGCGGATTCTCCTGCGGAAGCGCTTTGGAACGGTGTTTCCGGGACGATGGATTTTTGCGTGGAGCGCGTTGTTTTCCCCGAAAACGAATTTGGGGAGCATCGCGGACGTTTTTCCGTGAATGAAAAATGTATTGAACTCCGATATACATTGCCCGAGCTTTATCGCGGGAACGCGGAAGGCGCGTTTACGTTGGATTTTTCGAAAAAGGCGCCGCATTACCGTTTCGGAGGGACTTTGGCGGGCCGCGGGATTGAGATTCACCAAGTCATTCCCGCGTTGCGTTCCCGTAATCCTGCGCCGATTGAGGGTCGGTTTGATTTGGATTTTTGCCTTTCTGCCGAAGCGGATTTGCCCGAGCATCTCGAAAAATCCTTTGCCGTGAATTTCAGTATGAAAAATGTCGGGAGCGGGCGTGTGCGTATTTTTAACGCTGACAGCAAAAAAATCCGGCTTGCCGGAGATGTTCTGAAAATCGGCGGAAGCCTTGCAAGTATGTTCGGCGGGTTGACGCGGAACTTGGAGCCGCGCGCGGCGAGTTTGGCGGAAGCCGCAGGATTTGTGAAAGATTTGCTGACGGATTTTTCGTATGCCGAATTGAGCGCGCGCGGGTATTATCGGGTGGGCGGAGATTTGGTTTGCGAGGATTTCGGATTGGTCGGAAAGGATCTGAAAATCCGCGGGAACGCGGCGGCGCGACCGCTTGCCGGCGAGGCTCCGGAGTTTTGGCCGCTGAAGTTTTTTGCGCAGCCGGAAGTTTGTGGGGCGCTTGCCGAGTCGTTGCGCACGCTCGGTGTGTTGCGCGGGGCGGAACTTCCGGGGGAGGACGGTTTTGTTGCGGTGCGACCGGTGGAATTTTCCGGAACCGCTGCAGCGGGTTCGGAGCGTTTTTTTGAAGATTTGATGGATGCCGCGTCCGGTCGAAAAATTAGACATTCTTCAGAAGAAGGCGTTCCCGCAGAAAATTTGTTGGATATTTTCGCTCCGTGAGGTTTTCATATAGACAATGGAAATCGAACCTCTGTTTACCGAGCAACAAATTTGCGCTCGCGTGAAGGAAATGGCGCAGGAGATCTCTCGCGATTTCTCAACGATACTCGAAGCGGACGAAGCTCCGCCGATTGCCTTGGTGCTCGCCAACGGTGCAATTTTCTTTGCGGCGGATTTGTTGCGCGAGCTGAATTTTCACGTCGACGTGCAGGTCGTCCGCGTATCGTCTTACGGCGCGGGAACGCGCTCTAACGGTGCACCGGAGATTATCGGCGGTTTCCCAGCGGATAAATTTCGCGATCGGCGCGTGATTATTATCGACGACGTTTACGATACCGGACATACGCTTGCGAAGATTCGTCTCGCGGCAGAGGTTCATGGGGCGAAGGATGTGCGCACTTGCGTTTTGCTCGACAAGCCGTCGCGGCGCGTTGTGCCCGGAAAGGCGGACTATGTCGGATTCCCGATTGAGGACGTTTTTGTTGTCGGTTACGGACTGGATTTGAATGATGCGTGGCGCACCTTGCCGTACGTCGGGAAAATTGATGCATCAGCGCTTTAATCCGAATTTTTTTCTCGTTAAAGTCCGTTCGTTCTCAAAAGGTGAAAATTAATTTGGTGAGCCGTGCGCATGATTTTGCACGGGAACGGTTGGGCGGAATTTCCCGTATTTTCGCCGTGGACGCGACGGCGGGGAATGGGCACGACACCGCCTTCCTTGCGGAACTCGCGGGAACGAGCGGGAAGGTTGTTGCGTTTGATGTTCAGTCTGAGGCACTAGAGGCAACGCGGGCGCGGTTGGCAAAAAACGGGCTTGGCGGAAATGTCGAATTATTCTTGTGCGGACATGAAAAAATGGCGGAAACGCTCGGATCGGAGTGGCACGGGAACGTCAATGCCGTTTTCTTTAATCTCGGTTATCTGCCGAAAGGAGACCACGCGATAACGACATTGCCGGAAACGACGTTACGTGCACTCGATGCGGCGTGGGAAATGCTTGCGCCGGGCGGATTCATTTCGCTGACGGTTTACACGCGACACGCGGGAGGTTTTGAGGAATCGGCTCAAATTGCGGACTGGCTGGGGAAGATGCGTGCTCGTGCGGAGATTTTAACCTGCGGGGAACACAATCCCGTTGAACCGTGGTGGGCGGGCGTTGTGAAATAGAAATTTAGCATTGAGTGGCAGTGTAAATTTCTTTTGAATACGAAAAATTTTCACAGTTCTTCGAACTGCTCCGCCGGAATCGTCCGTGCCGATAATGTGCCATTGACGAAGTTTTTGCCGTCAAAGTCGGAATAAATCCCTTTCGAGGGAATGCAAACAATGCCAACGATAATCGCCGACCTTTTCTTGCGTTTCCCGCGGGTAAGCGAAGACAAGCAACAACCCAAGTAAACATAACTGCAATGACAGAAGAACAAAAACAGGACGCCCCGCAAGTTGCGGAATCGGTCGTCATTCCCCCTGCGACGGAAGAACCCGTTGCGTCTGCTCCCGAATCCGCGCCTGCGGAAGAACAAAAACAGGAACGCCTCGTCGATTCCTCGCTCGAAGCCTCGCATAGTGAAGCGCTTCCGCTTAGCCCGATTTCCGCGTCTGCGGAAGAAACTGTTCCCGTTACCGGAAAAACTTCCGAAAAGAAACACGGTCGTCGTGGTTTGCGTCGCGGGAATTCCGGACGCGGGCAGCGCGACGGAAAGGTCAATGCGTCTCGCTCCGTTGGTATCGTCGAAAACCCCGGAGAAGTTAAAGAAACGCTTTCCGGAAAGTTTGTGGACGGCTACGAAAAAGACAAAGAACCGCGTCGTGCGCGGGAACGCCGAGAAAAAACGGAAACTCCTTCCAAAGAGGAATCGCCGAGCGCGCAAGGCTGGTGCTTGAAAGAAACGCCGGAAGCCGTGCGACGTCGCCATCCGCAATCGAATACCAACTCTAATCGGGCGAAGCTCATCATTGAGCCGGCTCCGATTCCGGAACAGGAAAAAGATCCTTCATTCTGGCAAAAATTTAAGGCGAAAATTCTTTCGATTTTCGGTTTGAATGCGAAAAAAAAGAAACACGACAAGAAACGTCGCGGAGGGAAGTATCGCAACAAGCAAGGAAAGAATTTCCAGGGCGGAAAGAACGATCACAACGTAAAACGTGATTTCCGTGGCGGAAATCGTCGAGGACGTCATCATCGCGGACCGCGTTCCGGAAATTCCGGAGCACGCCCGCAAGGTGGAGGAAACAATTCGTCTGCGGCGTAATTGGGTTTTCCTTTATTTCTTTTTTAAGTTTCCGGGGGAGATTGTTCTTCCGGGAACTTTTTTTTTATGGGGGCGGGTGTGTGTCTGTGGTGTTTTAGGGTATTTATTGGAGGATTTATTTATTTTATTTGTAATTAATTTTACACTACGAATGTTATT
>JAFSAO010000021.1 GCA_017440935.1 Opitutales bacterium | reverse complement strand
TGACGACATTTCAAAAAATATTTTCAGAAAGGTAAACGGATTATGAGTGAAAAAACAATTCTCCCGTCGAGACCGCAAATTAACGCTGAAAAAATCCTGCGGGAATCTGTGCAATCTGCGGGAACGGGGCACACTCCGAAGATTTCGGTGATCGTTCCCGTGTACAAGGTGGAAGGGGATTTTAATCGTCATGTGCTCTAAAAAAGTATTTGTCTCGGGCTGTTACGATATGCTCCACAGCGGGCACGTAGCGTTTTTTGAAGAAGCGTCCAAGCTCGGCGAGCTCTATGTCGGCATCGGAAGCGACGCCACGATTTTCGGGCTCAAAGCGCGTAAAACCATCAACCCCGATGCCGAACGCCTCTACATGGTCAAGGCGCTCAAATGCGTCAAGGACGCATGGATCAATCGCGGGAGCGGCATTATGGACTTCGAGCAGGACGTCCTCGAACTCAAACCGGATATTTTCTTCGTCAACACCGACGGACATTCCCCCGCGAAGGAAGATTTTTGTAAAAAACACGGCATCGAATACGTCGTCGCCAAGCGCGTTCCGCACGGGAATTTGCCCGCACGCTCGACGACTGCGCTTCGCAAGGAATGCAAAATCCCGTATCGTATCGACCTTGCCGGCGGGTGGCTCGACCAGCCGTTCGTAAACGAGCTCGCTCCGGGCGCGGTGCTGACGATTTCGATCGAACCCGATTACGAGTTCAACGACCGTAGCGGCATGTCCACGAGTTCCCGCAAAAAAGCCGTGGAGCTGTGGCAAACGGACATTCCCGACAGTAGTGATTTGGAAAAACTCGCGAAGATTCTTTTCTGCTACGAAAACCCGCCGATGATGGGCAACCGCTACGTGAGCGGCTCGCAGGATTCGCTCGGGATCGTGATGCCGGGGCTGAACAAACTCGATTACGACAAGGGCTATTGGCCGGTAAAAATCACGTCGAAGCGTGATGCGGATTTGCTCGCGTGGATTGAACAACGCCTCTGGCTCGTTCCGCTCTACCCGCGCCGCGCCGAATACGATGTTTTCGCGGGAACTGATGTTAATGCGGCAAACGCAAAAGCGCTTGCGGATGCGACGGAAGCGGTTTGGAACGCGCTTCTTGCGAAAGACGCGACCGCTTGGGGCGCGGCAACGACGGCGGCGTTTGAAGCTCAAATCGCGATGTTCCCGAACATGGCACCGCCCGACGTTCACGAAATGATTGCCAAATACGCTCCCGCTTCCCTCGGACACAAAATCTCCGGAGCCGGCGGCGGAGGCTACCTCATCCTCATCTCCGAAACCCCAATCGAAAACGCACTCCAAGTGCGCATCCGCAGGTAAACACGATGTATGAACGAATCTATACCCCCCCCTATTTCTTCTTCGCTGGTGCGCTTTTATTTTTAATAAAAAGAAGCGAAAAGAGTTCCGTGTGCAAGCGAAGCAACGAGCGATGAGCCTTTCCGGAAACAAACTTCTGTTACCTCCCGATTTTACGGGAAATGTAGATATTTCCGGAAGTAACAACGAGCTCATTGTAAAATCAAGAAAGCAACCCTTAAAATTAAATATTTGTATTTTCGGGAACGACAATATCGTCGAAATCGGAGAAGACGTTGTTTGCCTCGGCACGGAAATTTTCGTCGGAACAGCGGATTCTGCGTGCAATCGTTCCCGCGTCACAATCGGAACGGGAACAACGATGGACAAGGGGTGCACAATCCGAACAATGGAAGACGGTTCGCGCATTTCCGTCGGATCGGATGTTATGTGCTCGGAAAGAGTTCACATCTGGGCAACGGACAGCCACGCGATTCTTGATGAATTCGGCACGCTCAAAAACGCCGGTCGGGAAATAGTTGTAGGGGATCACGTTTGGGTCGGTATGGATGCAAAAATCGGGAAAAACACGAAAATCGGGAAAGGTTGCATTGTCGGGTGGGGAAGCGTCGTAACACAAGGGTCTTACCCGGATGGCTCACTTCTTGCCGGAAATCCGGCATCGGTAAAAAAACAGGGCGTTGTCTGGGCACGGGAACGCCCCAACCAACTTCTCAACGTAGAAAGAAAATGATTCATTTACTTTTTTGGCGAACAATTCGCAAATTCACGTTTCTCATTCCATGCTCGCGAGCAAGAAAGGCGTTGCGGAAGGCTTGGGATAAGAAAATCGAGTTTGCAAAACTCGAATGCCAAGCGAAATTCAGTGTTAAGAAGGGGAACGAACTTGCCCTCGCCCGCCCGGCTGCCGCCAAAATTCACGTTCACGGAAAAGACAATAAAATTATTTTCCGTGAAGCAAACGGAGAGCCCTTACCGTTAGAAATATCCATAACCGGAGACGGAAATACAATCGACATCGGGGAAAATGTTCATATCGACAAATTTGTTTCACTCCACATAACAGCAAACGGAACATTTTTCCGAATCGGCTCAAATACAACCCTGAATGGAGTCGATTTTCGGATGAACGAAAACAACAGTCACACTATCATTGGCTCCAATTGCATATTTTCGTGGGGTGTTGATGTTTGGTGCACCGACGGACATTCAATAATCGACCCCCAAACAAACGCGCTGACCAACAAAGGGAAATTCATCGAAATCGGAGATCACGTCTGGGTTGGCAAAGACGTCAAAATAGGAAAGAACGTAAAAATCGCTTCAGGATGTATCGTTGGCTGGGGCAGCATTGTGACCAAATCTTTTGAAGAAGAAAACTGCATCATCGCCGGTGTCCCCGCAACAATCGTAAAACGCGGCAGAACCTGGGACATTGCGATGCCTGAAGATTACGACAAAAGATTAAAATAAAATGAAAATTTCCGTTATCACCGTAAATTTCAATAATCGGGAAGGCTTGGCGCGCACGCTGGAATCTTCCGTATCGCTACGCGCGCCGTCCGGTGGAGAAAAGGAGATTATCATTATCGATGGCGGAAGCACAGACGGAAGCGTCGAGGAAATACAAAAGGTTGAAAAAGAAATCGCTTATTGGTGCTCCGAGCGAGATCGAGGCATTTTTCACGCAATGAATAAGGGTATCGCTCGTGCGACCGGAGATTATTGTATCTTCATGAACTCCGGAGACACGTTCGCATCTCCGGACGTTTTGGAGAAAATCTTTTCTGCCGCCTTCCCGCAACCACCGCCGGACGTTATCACGGGAGCGACCTATTACTGCGATTCATCGACCGGCACGGAGAATCTTGAGTTTCCACCTCAAAAAATCTCGCTGGGGTATTTCTTTTTCGGCAACAATTCTCTCCAACATCAATCTTCATTTATCAGGACGAAGCGGCTTTTCGAGTTTCCCTACGACGAAACGTTAAAAATCACGAGCGACTTTAAATTTTGGCTTCAATGCCTTATTTTAAACGACGGGAACTACGTTTCTACGGACGTTCCCGTCGCGAAATTCGACACGTCCGGAATTTCGTCCCGCCCCGAAATTCAGAAAGTCATCGATACCGAAATCCGAAGAACATATGCGGATTTAAATTTGTCGAAAATCATTACCGACTACGAACAACTCCGAAATCTAAAATGGAAACTTTTTAAGCGAGTCATCGCGAAAAAACTCAAAGAAACCTTCCGTGTAAGTATCAACTTCCGATGAAAATAAGCATTATCACAGTAAATTTTAACGACAAAACCGGGCTTGAAAAAACGCTCCAAAGCTCAATTCGTTTAACACTCCCGGTCGGAGTTGAAAAGGAAATCGTCGTCATCGACGGGGGAAGTAAGGATGGGAGCGTCGATGTTTTGAAAAAATATTTGAGCGATATTACCTATTGGGTTTCGGAAAAAGACCGTGGAATTTTCCATGCGATGAATAAAGGTGTCGCCGCCGCTTCCGGCGATTATTGCATTTTCATGAATTCCGGAGATTCATTCGCATCGGAAGATGTCCTTGAAAAGATTTTCGCAAATCCATATCCGGAAATGCTTAATGCGGATGTTATCACCGGCGGAACGTTCTACATCAGCCCGGAAGAAAGCACGGAAGAGTTCGGACTTCCTCCAAATTATCTCTCACTCGGATTTTTCTATAACAAGACGCTTCAGCACCAGTCTTCTTTCATCAAAACGGAAAGGTTGCGACAATTCCCCTACGACGAAACGTTAAAAATTACGGCAGATATCAAATTCTGGATTCAATGTCTGATTTTGGATAACGGGAAGTATATTTCAACGGACGTTCCCGTCGCAAAATTCGATCTCTCCGGAGTAAACGCTCGACCGGAGGGAGCTGAAGGCATTGAGGTTCGTCGGATTTTTTCGGATCTAAAATTGGACAAAATTATCTGCGATTATGACTTGGTAATGAAGCCCAAGAATTTTAAAATGAGAATCTGTAGGCATTTCTTTTCGAGAGCCCTCAAAAAGTTTTTCCAAGACGGAATCCCAAAATGAAAATTTCGATCATCACCGTTTCCTACAATGCAGAAGCGACGATTGAGCGCACGCTTTTATCCGTCTTTTCGCAAACCTACCCGGACAAGGAATTCGTTGTTATCGACGGCGGTTCCTCCGACGGAACGCTCGAAATTTTGAAGAAATATGCCGACAAAATAGATGTTCTCATCTCCGAACCGGACAGAGGTATTTACGATGCGATGAACAAAGGTGTCGCGAAATCTTCCGGCGATTATTTGATATTCATCAACGCTGATGATTATTTTTACGACGAATTTGTCCTGGAGCGCGTCGCACAAGCTCCGCGTGCGGATTTTATCTTCGGAGACCAATACGACGAAGAAGACGGTCGCCGGGAACTTGCTCAAAATCTTGGCGCGCTCGACGTCTATCATATGTTCCGCGGGCATTTTGCCCACCAATCCATTCTGGCAAAACGGGAACTCTTTCAAAAATACGGGAGCTTCGACTTAGGCTATAAAATCTGTGCCGATTGGGACTGGATTTTACGTTGTCTCGTGAACGGAGCGACAACTACACGCGTGAACACCCCGATCGCAGTATTCTCCGTCGGAGGTGCCTCCGGAATCGCCGGGAAAAAAGGCTTGCTCTCACGGGAACGCAAACAACTGATAAGAAAAAACCTCGGATCTTTGCCTGTTGAAAACGCGCTGATGAAAACGGAAAAACTTTTCCGAAATCTCCTGCGAAAGACCGGGCTCGACAAGAGTATTGACTCCTTGATACGCGCGAAGCTACTCAAAAAATTCCCACCGAAAAATCTCCCCTCAAGTCGCTGAACTCGAGATTCGGGATTTATTTCTTTTTTCAGAATTTCTGATAGGTTATGGTTGAGGGCTGTAACCTCTTTTTGATTTCCTCTCATGTTGTTGCATAAAATTGCCCATGAAGCACTTCGCCCGTTGATCAATCTTAACAGAGCCGCCCTCAAGTTGCGGGAACGGCTTTCCTCAAAACGTGAACATAACGCGATTTTTGTAGACGCAGACGTTTACCGCAATTGGAGCGGGGAAATTATTCCTCAAAATTGGGGAGATGACTTAAATGCTCATTTCCTTTCTCCGCTACTTTCACGGAAACTCTTTTTTTGTCCTCCTTCCTCAAAACAGACAAAACACCAATTTATCGGAAGCATAATCTTTCCGAACACTCAAAATCAAAAACGCATCATCTGGGGAAGCGGACTTCTTAATCCCAAAGATTGCCCGGGAAAATCCGGCTTCGAAAATCAGACCTTTCTCGCTGTTCGAGGACCGCTGACGCGGAAAGTCTTAACCCAAAACGGAATCAATTGTCCGGAGGTTTACGGCGATCCCGCACTTTTGCTCCCGCGATTTTTTGACTACACCCCGCCGCCGAAAGAAAAACGCAGAGGAGTCGGGATCGCCTCCGCGTGGTGGGAACATAAAAATCCCGCATTTTTTAACTTCATGAAAAAAGCCGAAACCGTCGGAGCCTGCCGCATCAAAACACGCGGCTACAAGGACTGGCGGGATTTCATCCGGAAAATCTGCAACAGCGAATTTGTCATCTCTTCGTCCCTGCACGGAGTCATCGTTGCCGAAGCCTACAAAATTCCCTGCCTTTGGGTTATTTTTTCGACCAAACAACAAAACGAAGATCACTACTTCAAGTATTGGGATTTTTATCAATCCATAGGGAAAAACGTTCCCGCGCCCATCCTCGTTACCGAAAACACAACGCTCGACGAATTACGGGAAATCGCCTCTCGCTGGACGCCCGGAGAAATAAATACAGACGCGCTCGTCGCAGCCTGCCCGTTCCCGCTTCCCGCCGACACGAAGGTTAAGTGACAAAATCAGCTTAGACCTCCACAGGATAAATTCACGAAATTGCAGGCGTTGCCCTACGCGATTTCCAGGAAGGAATCGAGCGTCCAACGGAAAGTGAAACGTGTGCCGTCGGCACGGGCAAATTCCAGAGCCCACGTTCCCACGGGAACGTCTTTCACGCGGCGCACAAAACGCGTTCCCGCGAGGTGCGAAAGCAATTTTTGCAAGGCATAAAACGCCGCACGCGGGCGCGGATTTTCCGGATCGGCATCGTCCACCAACCCGAAGCCCCGGTGCAGAAGGCGCCACCAATACGCCCGCGAAACGTGTCCGCTCGCAATCGCCAACAGAAAATAGCGGCACATAAACTTGGCGCAATCGTCCTCAGAGACGCGCGGCGGTTCCGTTGTCCACGGAGCGGCGGGGCGCGTTTCCCACGGACCATACATCACAAACGGAGAATCGATCGGCCCGTAAACTCCGGCATCCAAAAGCGGCCAATTGACTTCGGAAACGATAATTCGTTCTTCCTCAAAACCGTAAGTTTCTGCAAGCGCCCGGTGAATCGCAAATTTTTCGACCGAATCAAATTTTCCTTGGAAATTCTCCGGAGCCCCGCGCCGATCCACATATAAATGTTGCGAGAGCGCATGAAACGTTCCCGCGGGAACGCCCGACATCAAGCCCGGAAGCTGGTGCAAATCAAAATCGATGCACGCCGGCCCCGTCAGCTTAATCTGAGGGAATTTTTCCTTCGCTTCTATCGCGGGTGCCAACAGTTTTTCGTAGTCCGAAAAATTCCACACGCCCCATTTTCCGCGATTGGTCGCGTGCCCGATTTCATAAAAATCCGCAAAATCACAAGTCTTTTCAATTACGGAAAAAACCATTTCCCGCCAGCTTTCCGCATTGCGGATCGCGGCTCGGTCCTGCACAAGAGCGAGGGCGACGGCGTTCCCGCGCGCACGAAGTTCCGCCGCACGCGCACCGACCTCGCGCCAGTGCTCCCGACCTTTGTGGTGATACGCGCGCAATAACACCGGAAGTTTCGCTCCGGCCGATTTTTCCAGCTCGCCAAGCCAATGCAGTTGCGCTTCCCACGCCGCATCAACTTCGAGCGACAAACCGATCGTTCCCGCCGCGTCGACGGGTTCTTCAAAAGATCGCGCCGAAAGCGCCTTATAGTTTTTCCAAAGCGCGTTCCCGTGAAGCAAAAATTCCTTCGCAATTTTCAAAATATTTCCCGGCGAACGGAATTTTCTCCGATCCTTTGACATATAGGCGGGGATTGCCTGTTCCGAACGCCCGTCCCAAATCCAAAGCTCTCTCCCGAGCGGAAGAATATCCGACGACGGCGAAGCCTGCGCAATCCGGCGGTCCTCCCGGCGAATTTTCCACTCGCGAATCGGGTGCCGCCACGGACGCAACGCCGAATGCCGCTCAAATGCCTCGCGCTCTTTTTTCTCCGCCAAATGAAAAGCACCCGGCTCCCCGTAGCCCATGTAATACATCGAATGAAACACGCGCCGGAAGTCCGACGGCAAGTCCAAGCGCGCCAAATCGCGTCCGCGTTGCTCATCCGTCAGCGTTCCCGCGGGGAAAATCCGCACGCGGTCCAAGTCGATCAGCAAAACGCTCCATGCGCCCGCGTCCGTTTTTTTCATCGCGATGTTCTGGTTGCCCAAATCGCGGTGGATAATTCCGCAATCGTGCATCGCGCGGCACGCGTCGGCGGCTGCCTGCATCAGCGACATGAGCGCTTCGCAATCCGGATTTTTCGCGTAAATGTGAAAAAGCTCGTCGCGGAAATTCGACATCGCGGGAACGAATTCCGTAATCAGGCGACTTTCGAGCAAATGCCCGTTCCCGTCCCTGCGCTCCGCCACGGCAATCGGCGCCGGCGTGCCCACGCCGTTTTGTTGCAAAATCCACGCCGCACGAAACGCACGAAACGCTTTCGAGCCCTTTTCTTTCCCGTCAAAAAATTCCCGCAGACGTCCCGGCGACCGATAAGTTTTCACGACCACGTCACGCGTGTTCCCGCCGCCGCAAACGCACGGCGCTTTGACCACGCGTTCCCGCCCCTGCTGGAGCAAAACCGCCTCTGCGCTCTCCTTTTCCGCCGTCAGCAAATCCCGCACGCCGGAAAAATCCCACGCAGGATTCACCGCCGCACGCCAACCGTCGGAAATATTTTGCCATGCGGGAACGTCCGATTTTTTTTCAGGGGAAACAGAGGTCATAAGTATTTTTGGGGAAGAATATCAAAAAAAGAAAACCGTTCATTGGCAACCGAGCGATTTTAACAGAAACCACTTAGTGTCAATGAACGGATTTCTAACAGAATCCGCCGCCGAGGGCGAAAGATTTTAATCTTTTTTGTAAAAATCTTTGGATTGTTCGAGCGCGGATTGGAAAACGGGAGCATTCAGCTTTGCGTCCGGCAGGTAGCGGTAATTGCGGTCGTAGATTTCGTAAGAACCGCCCATTTTCACGTGCGTGATACGGTCTTTTTCGATAACGCCCCATTGCTCCGGATGCCCGACAAGAAGCCATTCGCGCGGCGTTGCGTCGAACAAATCTTTCCCGACGGAAAAATCACCCGCCGGGTTTTGAATGTGGAGATATTTTTTCAAAAGCGACACCGTCACGTCGTAGTGAGCCGTCCAATGCGAATACGTTTTGGGCGGAAGCGACGCGTCGAAAAGCATAAACGGCACTTTGAGTTGGTGTGTGGAAAAACCGCTCCCGTGACCCCAAGTGTTGTTGCCGTCTTCGTTAAATTCCTGCCCGTGATCGCCCGTCAGCACGACGATTGTGTTTTCGAGCAATCCGCGTTCCCGCAGATCATCGAGAACACGCTTAATTTGTTTGTCGAGCCAGTAGGCACCATTTTTGTAAAGGTTGAAAAACGGCGTCGGGTCCATGTCCTTGGAAAGCAATTCATACTTCGCATTTTCCCAATCGGTGGGGAATTTTTTCTCCGCGTCTTTCGGCATGACCATCGAGTGCAATTCGTCGAAGAACAAAAATCCGAAAAACGGTTTGCGCTCGGCGGCGGGAACGCTCGTGTATTTTTTCGTGAAGTCGAGCCACGCGTCGGCGGTTTTCACGTCGCCTTCTGCCGTCGAAACGCCCTCCGCGAGGTTGTAGCGCATCACACCTTCGGGAACGTTTTTGAAAATCGTGCGCGTAAACGGCGGATTCGCCAAGCTCGCCGTCGCGTAAATGCCCATTTCGTATTTATTTTTTACTAACGTGTCGATGAACGCGGAACTGACGCCGCCGTCGCGAATCGCGTAAAAATAAAGCCCGGGAAGCCCGTGGAAGAACGAAATCACGCCCGTGCGCGTGCCGTGGTCTCCGCTGTAATGTTCGGAAAACACCTGTGCGGTTTTCGCAAATTCGCAAACGTTCGGCATAACGTCCGGCGTAAACGTCCGCACATTCCACGAATCGATGAAAATGACCAAAATATTCTTCGTCGGCTCCTGAGAAGCGACGAGCGGTGCGCGCGGATACGCCAACGCCGAGCCCGCGTTGAGCTTGATTTTTTCGCGGACTTTTTCCGGATCGACGAAGCCGTTTTTAATCAGAAAGCGATTTGCCGTCAGCGGGAAATGCCCCGGATAGACTTCCGCAATCTGGTAAACCGAGCGGCTTCCGTTTGCCGAGTAATACGCATGCATCATGTGCGAAATGACAAGCGAAACGAGCAAAACCGCAACCGCCGGAATCAACGCATTTTTCCCGCAACGCGCGCCGAGAAAACGCGCCAAACCCCAGAGCCCGTTCCCGACAACAATCACCGCGACCAACGCACCGACCATCAACGCGATTTGTCCCGCCGTGAACGTGAAAATTCCTGCCGCTCCGTCGCCGAAAAGCAACTCCAGAACAAAGCCGTTGTAAACATGGTAGCGATACAAACCGAAAACAAACGTGTCGATCAAAACAAGTGCCATGCCCGCCGTTCCCGCGACAACGGACAAAATCGCCGCCACCGGTTTGCGCGGGAACAAAAGCGCCCACGGCAGGCAAAACACCGCCCACGCCACAAGCGACCACATCGCAAAATGCCCGAACATCGTAAACAGCGCATAAACCCAGCCTTCCCCGGAAAAATCAATACTCAGTTGCCGGAAATAATTCAGCGAAATCAATCCGACGATAATTGCCGTCAAAATAAAAAACCACGCACCGCGCTTGAGCACTTCGCAACGTGAACCGAGAGAGACCGTTTTTTCGGGAACGCCCGCATCTTGTTTTTCGTCCATGGAAATAATCTAAAACTCCTAAAAAAAAATGACCACGAAATTTTACCCGCCGTGATGATGCGGAAAAAAATCCCGTAAATGAAAATGCCGCCACGCCTTGTGCAAACACACCCAATAATAGCCCCAGTCAAAAACTTCGTTTTTCACGCCCCATTCTTTTTCCAAGCGCATACGATCCGTCGCCATTTGCGGCGGCGAAGGGATTTTCCCGCCGATATCAATCGTTTTCAAATGCCCGGAAGATTCCTCTAAGATAAAGTTCCCGCGATGCGCGTCTCCGTGCGTGCAGCCGAACTTGTGCAATGCTTTAATAATTCCCGCAGCTTCCTTTCCGTATTTTTTGTAAAAATTTTCGGATGTCTCCTGCAAATCATGCCCTTCCACATATTCCTGAAGGAAAAATGAATGTAAAACGCAGCCGCAGAATCGTTTGTCGGCGACCAAATAAATTTTTGCCGCGCCGTCAAATCCCGCCCGAAACGCCCGATGCAAAGTCCGCATCAAACGCATCGCATTGCTCCCGAGAAAAAACGATTGAAGCAGGTAATCCACACGATGCCGATCCCGCTTGTCCAGCTTGAACAAATACTTCTTCCCGCGGTGTTCCACCAACCAGCAACGACAACGGCGGTCGTGAAAAAGAACGCGCCGGAAATCCTTGCTCTCCGTGACATCGCCCTCCCGCTCTTCCCGCGAAACCTCCGAAATCAGTTTCCGGAAAAGTTCCAGATGTTCCCGCGCCTCCGGTTCACTCAAAACCGAATAGCCCGCAATATTCGTCGAAATCAAGTCTTTACTCATAGTCTGCCAGGTAGAAGTTTTCTTATTTTATAGAACAAACGTCCAATCAAATCAAGAAAACTTTTTTCCGGAATCCGACATTTCTTTGTTTGAAAAAGGCGGAAATTGAAATTTGACGGCGGGAAAATTCTTCCGAAAAATACCCGCAACGTTCGGATCATGGAAAATTTCTCCGTTGAGCAAATTCTGTTAATTCTGGCGCTGACGACTTTTGCCGGCTTGGCAACGGGCATCGGCGGTGCCATCGGCTTTTTCGTCAAACGCACCAACACGCGCCTACTGACGTTTTTGCTCGGGCTTTCCGCCGGCGTGATGATTTTCATCAGCTTTGTGGAGCTTTTCGCCTCGGCGCAAACCGAACTTGCATCCATCCACGGCAAACTCTACGGAAAACTCTTTGCGCTCGCCGCATTTTTCGGAGGAATCGGAGTTGCAATGCTCATCGACAAGCTCGTTCCCGCGGACGAAAATCCGCACGAAGCTCACGGCGTGGAAGAACTCTCCGGCAACGTTCCCGCGAAGATGTCCAAACGCTCCGGAGTTCTTTTCGCGCTCGCCATCGGAATTCACAATTTCCCGGAAGGCTTGGCGACGTTTGCCGCCGGCTTGAGCGGGCTTGAACTCGGAATCCCGATTGCAATCGCCGTTGCGCTACACAATATTCCGGAAGGCATCACGGTTTCCGTCCCGATTTTCCATGCCACGGGAAGCCGGAAAAAAGCGTTTCTATATTCGTTCGCGGCGGGTCTGGCGGAGCCCGTCGGAGCCGTCCTCGGAATGCTTTTGCTGTTCCCGTTTCTTTCACCGAGCGTGCTCGCCGTGCTTTTCGCCGCCGTTGCGGGCATCATGGTTTTTATTTCGTTTGACGAATTGCTTCCCATGTCTGAGCGCTGGGGGCACCATCACCTTTCGATTTACGGAATCGGTGTCGGAATGCTCGTCATGGGCATCACACTTTGTGTTTTGTAGCGCAAAAAAAGTTTTTAAAGCGGTGCGGGAACGCGTAGAGTTTCCCGCATGAAATACGCTGATGCCGAAAAACTTCTCGAACTCGGACTAATTTCGCGGGAACAACGCGACGCGATTGTCGAACAGCTGAAACTCACGCCCGCCGCTTCTCGCAACTATTTGCTGATTGCCTTTTCCTGCTTAGGCGGATTCCTCGTGCTCGCGGGAATCATTCTGCTCATTTCGGCAAATTGGGAAGCGATTCCGCCTTTGGCGAAACAGATTTCCGCCGCCGCGCTGATGCTCGCATTCTGGATCTTCGGATTGCGCTTTGTTTGCCGGAAGGAAAATCCGCGTCCGATTCTCGGCGAAAGCCTCTGCTTTGTCGGTGCCGGGCTGTGGCTCGGAAACATCGCGCTTTACGGGCAAATTTATCAGATTTCCTCGGAACCGTCGAACGCGATTGCCGCGTGGTTTCTCGGTATTTTTCTGCTCCCGTGGCTCGTGCGCCTGCGCGGCGTTTTTCTGATGTCGCTCGTCGCCGCGTTCATTTGGCTTTGTTGCAAAACGGGAGAAGCGATTTATCCCGCACGCAACGCATACTACTTCCATTTTCTCGCATTTTTTGCGGCGGTTTCCGCACTCGGAATTTTCCTCTCCAATTTGAAAAACGAAACGCGGGAACGCGTTCGCGGCTACGGTCCGCTCGCGGCGTGGACGGCATTTCCCGCGTTGATTTTGCTCGCCCAATTATTTTGCTGGGACGAAATACGCCTGCGTAGCGAAGACGTTTTGATTGCCGCCGCGACGCTCGTTCCCGCGAGTTTGATTTTGGGCGCAAGCCTGTTGTTTTCTTTCCGAAAAAAACTCGGTGCGCTCGGCAATGTCACGGCGATTCTGCTCGGGGCGTTCCCGATCGTTCCGCTCGGGCTCGGATATTCGGATACCATGACGAAAACGTCCGTCGATTTTATACATGCGCTGATGATGGGGACACTTTTCGTCTGCGGGAACGCCGCAATGGTTCTCGGCACAAAAGTTGCGAAAAAATTCTACGTCAATCTCGGTGCGCTGATGATTTTTCTTTCCGCGATTGCACTCGCAATCGAAGTAATCGGCTCGCTCACTTCCAGCGGCTTGGCGCTGATTGCGGCGGGTGCATTTCTGATTGTCGTCGGCTACGTTCTCGAGCGCCAACGCCGCAAAATCACGGCGAAAATTAAAGAAGAAGCACACTCCGACTGCCTTTAAGCATTAACTTTAATCTTTTTCTCCCATGAAATTCAGAATTTTTCTCGCTGCGTTAATTCTTGCCGCGCAGATTGCCGGTATTTTCTGCGTTTCCCGCGCGCGGGAACGCGAACGGGAAAACAACCCGACGTTCCGCCTTGAATGTGCGAGCTACGATCCGCGGGATTTCCTGCGCGGACATTACTTGCCGCTACAATTCAAAATCGAAAACGAAATTCCGATTTCCAAATTCGACGCTTCCGCGCAGAAAAAGTTGCGCGAGGAAATAGACAAAGCTCTCTCGCTACTTCTCGCGGGAGGCGCCGACTACCAATACGCTTACATTCCGCGCGGTCGGGAATTTTGGGTGCTTCTCACGCCGAACGCGGAGACAGGACTTTGGGAAATCGAACGCGTTACCGCGGAAGATCCGAAAATCGATTTCAACGTAAATCCCCAAGCCGGAAAAATCGCGCTGAAAGCAGATGATCCTTACATTCTCCCGCTGAGAAAAACGGTTTACATCCTCGCGCCGAGCGCTACGGAGTCTGCAGAAAAACACGCCGCGCAAACCGCGCAAAGCCCGAAGGATTTTTTCACGGCGGGAAGCCCGTTTGAAATTAAAGTGCGGCTCGACTTGCCGTTCCCGAACCGCCGCTTTTATTTGTCGGAAGAAAAGGCAAAGGAGTTTGACAAAAAATTTCGCGGGAACACGCAACACGTCATTTCCGCCGAACTTTTCATCCGCGACGACGGTTCCGTCGTTCCCAAACGACTCTTTATCGACGGCGAAGAATATTGAAGCGCAAAAAAAAGAGCGGTATCCCGACCGCTCTTTTCTTTTTTCAAAATCACTTACGGAAGCCAATCTCCGAATTCCGGCGCGCGTTTTTCCAGATAAGCCTTGCGCCCTTCATTGCCCTCTTCCGTAAGGTAGTAAAGCAAGGTCGCGTTCCCGGCGAGTTCCTGAATTCCTGCCTGCCCGTCGAGCTCCGCATTAAACGCGGATTTCAGACAACGAATCGCAATCGGGCTTTTCGTCAAAATTTCACGCGCCCACTGCACGCCTTCCGCATCGAGTCGGTCCACGGGAACGACGGTGTTGACCAAACCCATTTTAAGCGCGTCCGCCGCGTTGTATTGGCGGCAAAGGAACCAAATTTCCCGGGCTTTTTTCTGCCCTACAAGACGCGCAAGATAGCTGCTGCCGAATCCGCCGTCGAAGCTGCCGACTTTCGGTCCCGTTTGTCCGAAAATCGCGTTGTCAGCTGCAATCGTTAAATCGCAGACCATGTGCAAGACATGACCTCCGCCGATCGCGTAGCCTGCGACAAGCGCGATAACGACTTTCGGCATTGTGCGGATGAGGCGTTGCAAATCGAGCACGTTCAGGCGCGGCACACCGGATTTCGACGTGTAGCCGCCCGTTTTGTCGCCACGGATTTTTTGGTCCCCGCCGGAGCAAAACGCGTATTTGCCGTCGGTTTGCGGATTCGCTCCGCGCAAAAGCACGACACCGATGTTGATATCTTCGCGCGCATCGGAAAACGCCTCAATCATTTCCTGAACGGTTTCCGGCGTGAATGCATTGCGGCGGTGAGGACGGTTGATCGTCACGCGCGCAATGCCTTCGTCGCATTTTTCGTAAATAATTTCGGAAAAATCCCGAACTTTTTTCCAGACGGGAACGCTTGGATCGGACATAAAATTAGGAATTAGAAATTAGAAATTAGAAATGAGGGAATAAACGGCAAAATTACGGACGAATGATTTTCAGCGACGCCCCGCGGTGGTTCACGTGCATTTTACGCACGCGCCAATTCAGGGAAAGCGTATCGCAATAGTCGGCGATTTCCTTGCCGAAACTGTCGTCATCGTTCACGACGATAGCGACAATCGTCGGTCCCGCGCCGGAAACATAGGTTGTAATTGCGTTGTCGCTTTCCTTGACGTAGTTGAAAACCTTATCGCCTTCGGGAATAAGCGAGAGGCGGTAACTCTGGTGGAGCCGGTCTTTGCACCCGGCGCGAATCAACTGCTCGTCGGCTTTTTCCAAACCTTCGACAAGAAGCGGAACGCGCGAAAGATTGTAAATACAGTCGGAAAGGCTATACGACTTCGGCAAAATACGGCGCGCCTCTTCCGTGGACACGCGCACATCCGGCATCAACGCATAGAAGCTGAGTTTGTCGCTGATGGAATATTCGTGCCAGTAAACAAAATCGTTTTCGATAATCGCCGCAACGAAACCGCCGAGAATCGCGGGAGCGACGTTGTCCGGGTGCCCTTCGATGAGCGACGCGATACGCAGAATCTCGCCCTTGTCAAAATTGAGTCCGCCGATTTGGTTTGCCGCCATAATTCCGGCAACGATACACGTCGAGCTTGAGCCCAGCCCGCTGCACAGCGGCAAATCCGTGTCGAAGTGAATATTCATCGCGGGAACGGGACGCCCGTAGCTCTGAAGCGTTTTTTCCAGTGTTTTGTAAACGAGATTGGTTTCCGCTTTTGCAAATTGGGCTTCGCAACCGGTAATCGACAAACCGTCCCCGCCGGTCTCAAACGTAAAGCGGTTAAACATGTCAAATGCGAGCCCCATCATGTCGAAGCCGGGACCGACGTTTGCACTCGTCGCGGGAACAGATACTTTAAATTTCATTGCACATTCAATCAAAACGCAAAAAACTCCCTGCGTAAATTTCAATTTAGTGAACGGTGACCGGGGATAAGTGACAGGTAACGTGCTAAGGTTTTTGCTTTCAGCAAAAACTTTGAAGTATTAACCGGTCTCCTGTCACTGCGCCGACTTTGTCGGCGAGCTAAATTTCAATTTGCGGGAACGCGCAAAGCGATTCATCATTGCGTGTTGAATGACTAAGATTTTCTCCATTGCCAACCAAAAAGGCGGCGTCGGCAAAACGACGACAGCCGTAAACCTCGCTTGCGGGCTTGCCCGACGCGGCATTTCCGTTCTTCTCGTCGACCTCGACTCACAGGCAAACGCGACCAGCGCGCTCGGGCTCCCCAAGACAGAAGGCGGCAGCCTCTACGGCGTGCTCACGGGCGACGCTTCCGCAAAGGAAAAAATCATTCCCACGGGAACGCCGAATCTCGACATCATTCCCTCCGAAGTCGATATGGCAGCGGTGGAATCCGAACTGCTTCAACGCGAAAACTACCTTTCGCAACTCAAAAACGTGCTCGCGCCGATTCGCAAATCCGGCAAATACGGAGCAATCATTCTGGACTGTCCGCCTGCGCTCGGCATGCTCTCAATGAACAGCCTCGCCGCTGCCGATCATTTGCTCATCACTCTCCAATGCGAATACCTCGCGATGGAAGGCTTGAGCCAAATCCTGAACGTTGTCGATCAAATCCGTGAAGCCAAAGTCAACCCCGGGCTGACCATCGGCGGAATCGTCATGACGATGTTCGACGTGCGCACCAATCTTTCCCGTCAAGTCGTGGCGGAAATTTCCAAGGCGTTCCCGCAGCTCGTTTTCAAATCAATGATTCCGCGCTCAATTCGCCTCGGCGAAGCGCCCAGCCACGGAAAGTCCATCTTCGAATACGACCCGAACGGCTCCGGTGCCCTCGCCTACGATTCCCTTTCCAAGGAAGTCATTCGCCGCTTCGAATTGAAGAAACAGTAAAAATGAACAAAATTTCCATCGGTCTCATTCAGCTCACGGCGGCGGAAACACCCGCCGAGAATCTCCGTAAGACGATTCCGCAAATCGAAGTCGCCGCCTCACGCGGCGCAAAAATCATCGGCTTGCAGGAAATGTTTACGACGAAATATTTCTGCATCGACCAAAATCCGGACCGCTTCGACCTTGCCGAACCGATTCCCGCGGGAACGGCCACGCAGGAACTTTGCGCCGTCGCCAAACGCCTCGGTGTCGTCATCGTCGCGCCGATGTTTGAAGCACGCGGGAACGAGGTTTACCACAACACGGCGGCGATCATCGACGCCGACGGCACTTATCTCGGTAAATACCGCAAAATGCACATTCCGCAGGATCCGTGTTTTGAAGAAAAATTTTATTTCACGCCGGGAGACCTCGGCTTCCGCGCGTGGGAAACCGCATTCGGAAAAATCGGCGTTTGCATTTGCTGGGACCAATGGTATCCCGAAGCCGCGCGCCTAACGGCGCTCGCGGGAGCGCAAATCCTGTTTTACCCGACGGCAATCGGCTGGCTTCCCGAAGAAAAGGCAGAGCTCGGCGCGGCACAACACTGTGCGTGGGAAACTGTTCAGCGCGGACACGCCGTCGCCAACGGTTGCTACGTTGCCGCAACGAACCGAGTCGGCATCGAAGGACGCACGGAGTTTTGGGGGCAAAGTTTTGTCGCAAATCCCTACGGCGAAATCATCGCTCGAGCCTCTGCCGACAAAGAAGAAATTCTCATTGCGGAATGCGACCTCGCCGTTCAGCGCGAGTTCCGCCGCATTTGGCCGTTCTTCCGTGATCGCCGCATCGATGCCTACGGCGACATTACAAAGCGCCTCCGCGACTGATCGCCGCACGTCGCCGATTTTCCCTTTGCTTTTCACAAGCGCGGGCGGCAAAATTTTTCTCCGATGAAGAGAAAAAAAATTGTCGTTCCCGCGTTTTTTGCAATTGCGATTTTCCTCCTTTCCGGTTGCGCCGGAAATCCCCCGCAACACACGTATTGGCTCCAAAATCCCGTCACGGGAACCTACTCCGCGCACCGCACTTACTCGGCGCTGAGCTCGGACGAGGTTCGCGAACTCGGCTTGGTAAAAGAACTTCCCGCCGGCGCACGCATTATCGATTAACCTTTTCCCGAAAAAAACGCCCATGAAAACCGTTCTCGCACTCATTACGCACGGCGTGGAAGAGATCGAAGCCGTCACACCCTTTGACCTGCTCAGCCGAGCCGGAATCGGGTTAACCGTCGCCGCGCTCGGCGCCTCGGAAAACCTGCTCGTCCGCGGACGTAGCGGTTTGGAAATCCGCGCCGATGTCGCGCTTGAAAGTCTCGCGGGAACGCCGGAGGATTTTTCGGAACTCGCGAAAAAATTTGATGCCTTGCTGATTCCGGGCGGTCCGGGTTCATTCGATTTGCTCAAGGACGGACGTGCCGCGCAACTCGCCGCCGCGTTTTCCGCACAGGGGAAACTCGTCGCCGCCATTTGTGCCGCGCCGCTGATTCTAAACGCCGCCGGCTTGCTCGACGGCAAACGTGTCTCCGCGCACGCGTGCGCATGGGACGATATTCCTGCCGCCAAAAACTGCGCACGCGTCGAAATCGACGGAAACGTGCTCACCTCGCGCGGTCCCGCAACGGCGTTTGACTTCGGCCTCGCACTTGTCGAAGCTCTCGCCGGGAAATCCGTCGCCGCCCAAATCGCCGCCGACACCATGGCATAAAACGCCTCCGTGGAAGCGAGCAAATCCGTTTTGTTCCGCATTAAAAAAAGCGTTCCCGCGAAATTCACGGGAACGCTTTTTTTAATCTTTAAGCCCTAAGCTTTAAGCTTTCTCACCCAACTTGCCGTGGTGGGATTGGAGCGAATCGACATCGACCGTTCCCGCCTTGACGGCGGCGATGCCCTGCACCGTTGCCAGTGCCGCCGCGAGTGTCGTGAAATACGGCACGCGGAGCTTGATGGCGTTTTTGCGGATGTAGGAATCGTCGATAACCGAGCGTTTGCCGACCGGCGTGTTGACGATGAGCGAAATTTTCCGGTTGACGATACCGTCCACGATATTCGGGCGTCCTTCGTGCTGTTTTTTAATCAATTCGCACGCGATACCGTTTTTCGTATAGAAATCATACGTTCCCCCCGTTGCTTTGATTTTGAAGCCGAGCTTGACGAAGCCGCGTCCGAGTTCGAGCGCCTGTTCGTTCTTTTCGGCAATCGTAATCAAAACCGTGCCTTCGGTCGGGAGTTGCGTTCCCGCGGCTTCCTGCGCTTTGAAAAACGCGGTGCCGAAGTCCGGCGCGATGCCGAGCACTTCGCCCGTGGAGCGCATTTCCGGTCCGAGAACGGGGTCGACTTCCGGGAATTTGTCAAACGGCAAAACGGCTTCTTTCACGCCGTAGTGCGTTCCCGCGACGAAGGGTTTCAAATTCAGCTCTTCGAGCTTTTTGCCCATCATGAGTTCCGTTGCCGCACCTGCCATTTGAATATTGCAAACCTTGGAAACCAGCGGCACCGTACGCGAGGCGCGCGGGTTCGCTTCGATGACGTAAACTTTGCCGTTTTCGATAGCGTATTGCATATTCATCAAGCCGACGACTTTCAGCTCGTGTGCGATTTTGCGCGTGTAATCGACGATATCCGCGTATTGCTTCGCGGGAATGTGCACCGGCGGAATGACGCAAGCCGAGTCGCCGGAGTGAATACCTGCGAGCTCGATGTGCTCCATAACGGAGGGAATGAAAACGTCGTTCCCGTCGCAAAGCGCGTCGCATTCGCATTCAAGCGCGTTTTGCAGGAAGCGGTCGATGAGAAGCGGCGCATCTTCCGTCACGCCGATTGCCTTGCTGACGTATTCTTTGAGTGCCGCATCGTCGTAAACAACTTCCATACCGCGCCCGCCGAGCACGAAGGACGGACGAATCATCACGGGATAGCCGACCTTGTGCGCGATTTCGAGAGCCTGCTCAATGTTGATCGCCATGCCGGCTTCCGGCATCGGGATTTCGAGCTTTTGCATCATCAGGCGGAACAAATCGCGGTCTTCCGCCGTATCGATGGTGTCGATACTCGTGCCGAGAATTTTCACGCCGGCTTCTGCGAGTTTGCGCGCGAGATTGAGCGGTGTTTGCCCGCCGAACTGCACGATTACGCCTTCCGGTTTTTCGTGTTCGTAAATCGCGAGCACGTCTTCGAGCGTGAGCGGTTCGAAATAAAGTTTGTCGGACGTATCGTAGTCGGTCGAAACCGTTTCCGGATTGCAGTTGACCATGATGGTTTCGTAGCCCATGCGGCGCAGCGCCATCGCGGCGTGACAGCAGCAATAGTCAAACTCAATGCCTTGCCCGATGCGGTTCGGTCCGCCGCCGAGCACCATAACTTTTTTCTTCGTGCTCGCGGGAAGTTCCGTCACGGGAACGCTGTCCGCGTATGTCGAGAAGTAATAGCAGGCGTTTTCGACACCGCTGACGGGAACGGCTTCCCAGCGTTCGACCACGCCGAGCGCAATGCGTTTTTCGCGGATTTCCTTTTCGGGAACGCCGAGAATTTTTGCCAGATACGCATCGGCGAAACCGTCTTTTTTCGCCTTAATCAAAAGTTCGTCGGCGGGAACGGCGCCCTTGTTTTCCAAAAGTTTTTCTTCGAATTCGACAAGTTCCTTCGCCTGTTCGAGGAACCAGCGGTTCATCAGCGTTTTCGCCTGAATTTCTTCAACCGTCGCACCTTTGCGAAGCGCTTCGTAAATGACGAAGTGGCGTTCGCTGTTGGCTTCGCGAAGCATATCGAGCAGTTCTTCCTTCGTTTTGGAATTGAAGTCTGCGGCAAAGCCCAAGCCCATGCGACCGTTTTCGAGCGAGCGAATCGCTTTCTGGAAGGCTTCCTTGTAGTTTTTGCCGATACTCATGACTTCGCCGACCGCCTTCATTTGCGTGCCGAGCTTGTCCTGAACGCCTTTGAATTTTTCAAATGCCCAACGCGCAAACTTGACGACCACGTAGTCTCCCGACGGCGTGTATTTGTCAAGCGAGCCGTCGCGCCAATACGGAATTTCGGAAAGCGTCATGCCGCTTGCAAGTTTTGCCGAAATGAGTGCGATCGGGAAGCCCGTTGCCTTCGACGCGAGCGCGGACGAACGCGAGGTGCGCGGGTTGATTTCGATGATGACGATGCGACCGTCTTTCGGGTTGCGCGCGAACTGGACGTTCGTGCCGCCGATAACGCCGATCGTGTCGATAATTTTCCACGCCTGCCGCTGAAGTTCCGCCTGAACGTCCGCGGGAACGGTCATCATCGGTGCCGTGCAGAAGCTGTCGCCCGTGTGCACGCCGACGGGATCGACGTTTTCGATAAAGCAAACGGAAATAAGCGCTCCCGTCGCGTCGCGAACGACTTCGACTTCGAGTTCTTCCCAGCCGAGAATCGATTCTTCGATGAGGCACTGGCTCGTCATCGACGCCTGCAAACCGCGCGCGACGATGGTTTTGAGCTCGTCCATATTGTAAACAAGCCCGCCGCCGGCACCGCCCATCGTGTAAGCCGGGCGCACAACCAGCGGGAAGCCGAGTTTTTCGGAAATTTTCACCGCTTCGTCAACCGTGTAAGCAATATCGCTACGCGGCATGTCGATGCCGATGCGCGACATCGTTTCTTTGAAAATAAGACGGTCTTCTCCGCGCTCGATGGCTTCGAGATTCACACCGATGACTTTCACACCGTATTTTTCCAAAATGCCTTTTTTGTTGAGCTCGATCGCGAGATTCAAGCCCGTTTGCCCGCCGAGATTCGGCAAAAGCGCGTCCGGACGTTCCTTCGCGATAATCTGCTCCAAACGTTCTTCGTTGAGCGGCTCAATGTAAGTCACGTCGGCGACCGCCGGGTCGGTCATAATCGTCGCCGGATTGGAATTGACGAGAACGATTTCGTAGCCGCATTCGCGGAGCGCCTTACACGCTTGCGTTCCCGAGTAGTCGAATTCACAGGCCTGCCCGATCACGATCGGACCGGAGCCGATAATCATCACCTTTTTGATATCGTTGCGTATGGACATGATAATTCTCTGTTTTGACTCTGTTTAAATGGGGAAAAAGTTGTTAGAAGCGGCAGATTTCGCGGAATCCATAAAAAAGCTCAAACCTGAAAAAGTTTGAGCTGAAAATTGCGTGGCGTGCGCTTCGTTTCCGGAAGCGTTCATGAATTTCTTTTCATGGAGAGCCGCGTTTGCCATAAATTGGTCTAATTCAAGCGTTCCCGCCGTGTTTTGTCAATCTTGGGAAAAGAATTAGGAATTAGAAATGAGGAATTAGTATTCTTACTCATTTCTAATTCTTTCCTCACAGCTTGTTTGCCGCGCGATCGGCGGGCGTGAGGTCCGGACGGATTGCGACGGAATCGTAGATTTCGCCGGATTTTTCCGTAAAATCCAAGGTGCAGTGTAAGCCGCGCGATTCATGGCGTTGGAGCGCGCACAAAATCACGATTTCGCCGATTTGGACGAGATTGCGCAACTCAAGCAGCTGCGCTTCGACCTTGAAATTCCAATAATACTCGTTGATTTCCTTTTTGAGCATTTGCACGCGCGTAAACGCCCGGTGGAGGCGCTTCGTCGTGCGAACGATGCCGACGTAGTCCCACATCGCGCGGCGCAATTCGTCGCGATTGTGCGAGAGCACGACGCGCTCGTCGGATTCGTGCACGTTCCCGTCCTGCCATTCGGGAACGGAGACTTCGGGAACGGGATTATTTTTCAAAAATTCCGTGACCGCCGCCGCACCGTTGTGTGCAAGAACGACGGCTTCAAGAAGCGAGTTCGACGCGAGGCGATTCGCCCCATGCAAGCCCGTACACGCCGTTTCGCCGCAGGCGTAAAGCCCGCGCACGGAAGTCGCCGCATTCATATCCGTTTTCACTCCGCCGCAAAGGTAATGCGCCGCGGGAACGACGGGGATTTTTTCCGTCGCCATGTCGATCCCGTGCGCCTTGCAGGTGTTGTAGATATGCGGGAAACGTTCCCGCAGGTATTCTGCGGGCTTGTGGGAAATATCAAGCCAGACGTGCGGAGCGCCGGATTTTTTCATCTCGGAATCAATTGCGCGCGCCACAATATCACGCGGAGCGAGGTCGCCGCGCGCGTCGTAGTCTTTCATAAACGGACGTCCTTGGATATCGCGCAAAATTGCGCCTTCGCCGCGCACGCTTTCGGAAATGAGCTCGCGGGAACCGTCCGGCGCATACATCGCCGTCGGGTGAAACTGCACAAACTCCATGTTGCGCACAACCGCTCCCGCGCGATACGCCATTGCGATCCCGTCGCCCGTCGCGATATCGGGATTGGTCGTGTATTGATAAACCTGCCCGATTCCGCCGGACGCAAGCACGACGGCGGGAGCGCGGAACGTGAGCACCTTACCCGTCGCCACGTCGAGCACATACGCGCCGAGCACGCGATTTTCCGGTGCATCCGCAGAAATTTTTGAATCTTTCAGGCGCGCCGTCGTAATCAGGTCAATCGCCATGTGGTATTCAAAAAACGATATATTTCCGCTTTCTGCGGCGACGGCAAGGAGCGCGTCCTCGATGGCTTTTCCCGTCAAATCGTGCGCGTGCAGAATGCGGCGGTGCGAGTGCCCGCCTTCCCGCGTCAGGTCGTAGCCTCCGTCTTCCCCTTTGGAAAAATCCACGCCGATGTCAATCAGCTCACGAATGCGCGCGGGAGCGGCTTCGACGATTGCGCGCGTTACGGGTTCGTCGCAAAGCCCGTCGCCCGCGACCAATGTATCGCGCACGTGATTTTCAAAATCGTCCGCTTGGTCAAAAACGCAGGCGATTCCGCCCTGCGCGTGGTTCGTGTTCGACTCCGCCGAAGCTTTTTTCGTAACGATTGCCACGCGCAAACCGTTCGCGGCGGTCTTGATGGCAAAACTCAAGCCCGCAATTCCGCTACCGATAACGATGAGGTCAAAATTCATTGGAAGTATGGCGTTTTTCTAACGCGGGATTGAATCACTTTTTCGCGAAATTTTCAACGCAAGCCGACGGGAACGAAAAAACGGAAACTCATCGCAGCATCAGTTCAAACTCCGGCGGAAGCACAGATTCCGCAAAAAAGCGTAAATTTTTTCCGCGCCACGGGAACGCGATTTCTGTTTCCGCCGCGTGGAGAAAAAGCCGATTGCGCACGGCAGGAAGCTCGTTTTCCGCAAGTTGAGCGTTGCGGTGGAAATCGCCGTAGGTTTTATCGCCCAAAATCGGAATTTTCCTCTGCGCACACTGCACGCGAAGTTGGTGCGTGCGCCCGGTCTTCGGTTCGAGGCGCAATAATGCACCCGGCACGGCACGTTGTCCGGGAACGGCGAGCGCCCCTGCCCGTGCCACGGAAAAATGCGTCTCCGCAAACATCGCATCGCGCGTCGTTTCACGCACGACATCCACACGCAACGAACCGTCCCGCATGCGCATCCGCCGCAAAAAATCTTTCCACACACCCTTTGCGGGAAGCGGAGTTCCGCAAACGACGGCGGCGTAAACCTTGCGCACCGTTCCCGCAAGAAATGCCCGACGCGCCGCTGCGGCGATTTTTTCGTCCGTCGAAGCAAGCACCACGCCGCTTGTCGGCGCATCCAAGCGGTTCAGGATAAAAACTTTCTGTATCTTTCCGCCCGCAATGCGACAAAAATAGCATTCCGCCTTCAAACTGTAATCGGCGACAAGCAAGGCGTTTTTCGCGGCGGCAACGCCGGAAGAATTCGGGTGCGTTTGCGTTCCCGCAGGTTTTTCCAACGCGAAAATCCCGACAGCATCGGCGGCAAGCACGCGCACCCCGCGTCCGAGCGGAAGCGTTTCCTCCAAACTTTTTTTGAAAATCTCGTCGTCCGAACTCATTTCGTTTCTTACCAGCGCGCACTCTACCAACAAGTCCCGAAAGACGCCATCGCAAAGAAAGAATATCAACTCGCCGACAGTTACGCTCGCGGGTGCGCTTTTTTGTAGGCGGCTTTCAGACGCGCAAGCGTGATGTGCGTGTAAATCTGCGTCGTGGAGAGATTAACGTGCCCGAGTTGCTCCTGCACGAGACGCAAAGCCGCATCGTGTTCGAGCATATGCGTGGCGCAGGAGTGTCGGAGTTTGTGCGGCGTGATATCCATCGGCAATCCGGCAAGCGCAAGATATTTTTTCAACCAACGCTGGAGCGTTTTCGGCGCAAGCGGTTTTCCGCCGTTCCCGCGAAACAACGGAGCCTCGCGCGAAGTTTCCCCGAGAAAATCTTTCAACGCCCGCAACGCATCAAGCGCCACCTCTCCCACGGGAACGATACGCACTTTGTTTCCCTTTCCGAGGACGCGGACCGTTCCCGCAGGAAAATCGACTGCGCCGAGCGTCAATCCGCAAAGCTCGCTGATGCGGAGGCCGCCGCCGTAAAGCGTCTCAAGCGCTGCGGTGTCGCGCACACATTGAGCCTCGGAAATGAGTTTGTCTTCGTAGGCTTGGCGCGGCATCGCAAGCAATTCCCCGACCTGTTTTTCCGTCAAAAATTTCGGAAGCGATTTGGGTAATTTCGGAAGCGCTACTCCGGTGAGCGGAGACGTTTTCAGTTTTTCACGCATACGCAACCAGCGAAAAAACGTGCGCAAAGCGGAAATGCGATTGTGAATTGTCCGTCGGGAAAGCGCCTCGTTCCCGCGTTGGCGCTCAATGATAAAATCGCGCAGCTCACGCCGAGTAAGCGACGAAAAATCTCCGCAAAATCCGCAAGCCTTCTTTGCCCAGAGCGCAAAATCGCGAAGTGATTCCTCGTAATTGCGAATTGTATACGGAGAAAGCCGCCTCTCGTTTTTTAAATGAGCACAAAAAACGGAAACCGTTCCCGCCCCCGGAAATTTCGGAGCCGGAACGGTCTTAAACTCAGAACGAATCGTTTTAAAGCCCACGGAGAAAAACTAATCTTTCTTCCCGTGTTCTGCCGTAACCTTAATCGTAATACCGCCGCGCGCGCCGAACTCGCCGACGACCTCGCACCACACGGGATCAAGCGCCGCGACCAAGTCGTCCAAAATCTGGTTTGTCACATGCTCGTGGAACGTGCCTTCGTTGCGGTAAGACCAGAGATAGAGCTTGAGCGATTTGGACTCGACGATTTTTTCCGCCGGAATGTAGCGTATCGTAATCGTCGCAAAATCCGGCTGCCCCGTCGCCGGGCAAACGCAGGTAAATTCCTCCGTGCGCAGTTCTACGACGTAGGGTCGCTGGCGGTTGTGGTTCGGGAACGCTTCAAGTTTACGCACGGGAACGTTTTTCGTCGCGCCGATGGAAAGCCCCTGTAAATCTTCCGGTTGTGTAAGCATAACGTGAAATCTACGTTCCCGCGCTCCGTTCCGCAATCAATTTAGTTTCTGCAAAAACCACTGCAGAAATAGCATTTAAAGATTGCGATATTCGCAGAAAACAAGCGCCATTGCACCATGACTCGCCTACCCCTCCTCCCTACCCTTATTGTCTGTTCTTTTCCCGTAATCTCCCACGCCGCGGAAGCGCCCATTACACCGGGAACATACCAAACTTGAGCACCCGGAGTTTCAATTTCCGGCGGCTGGGTAGACTTCGACAAAACACCTGGTGATGCCGACTATATCGCCGATGACGAAGGCATGTGCTGGGCCGCAACAGCGAGCAACGTCATCACTTGGTGGCAAACGCAAAATGCAAAAAAAAACTCATGGAAACAACGTTACCAAGCGCCAGCGTATGATGCCTACGAGTTTTCCAAAAAAACAGTGGCAGCCCTAAATGACGGATACGCCCTAAGTATTTCTGCATATGACAGTGCTGCCCACGCATACACGCTATGGGGTGTTGAGTACGAAATCACCAACGACGCCCAATATAAGCTCACAAAAGCATGGGTGACCGATTCGGATGACGGGGCAACCAAACTTGTAGAGAAAGCGCTTGTTTCCATCGACTACAAAGCCTCTGCCATCTCATTTAACGACGGAGAAGGAGGTGTAAACCTTACTTGGCAATACCTCGACGGCATGCGCACGATTGTCGTTCCCGAACCGTCGGCGTTCGGCTTAATCGCGGGAACACTCGCACTCGCCCTTGTCGCCTCCTCCCGCCGCCGAAAACGCCTCCGCTAATCGACATTTCCTAAAAACCAAACGCTCCCGCAGTTTCGGCTACGGGAACGTTTTTTGCCTCAAGTTTAAAACGGAAACATCTCCGGACCCTCTTCGCGCAAGGAAAAATCCTGTTCCTGCGGGAGAGCCGATGGCGGCAAACCGAGTTTCCGGCGGAATTTTTCAAAGGTTTCAAAATTCAAAATCTCGATTTCAGCTTTTCATATACGAAGCGATCGACACTTACTGTACTAAACCCGTACACGCAACGATACGCCACGAAAACCTTCTTTTTAACTTTCCTTAACCTTGCGGGTTATTTCCGTTTTCAAAACATAATTTTCAAAAAATCCTCTCGAAGAACACCCGCGTTCCCGCGCGGGAACGCTACGGGCGCTTCACAATTTCCCAATACCCGGATTTGTCGGAACCGACACGCCGAATCAGCTCTTTTTCTTTTAGTTTTTTCAAAATGCGTTCCACTTGGCGCGGCGTTATAGACAAAAATACAGCAAGTTGCTTTGCCGTGATGTGCCTGTCCTCGTTGAGGCGAGTTAAAATTTTTTGCTCGTTTACACCGACATTTACACCGACATTTACTCCGACATCGGGGCGGAATGTCTGCGAACGAAGACTCAACGCATCAAAGATTTCCTGAAGCATGAAATCGATGAAAGTGCCGCACTCGCCCTGATCCGTGCTTGTGTTAATTGCGTCGTAATAGGTCTGCTGGTTGGCGTAAACCATGTTTTCAATCGGCAAATGTTCGAACAGCGGATGCAGTTGACCGAGAATCAGCGATTGCCACAAACGCCCCATGCGACCGTTCCCGTCGCTGAACGGGTGGATAAATTCAAATTCGTAATGAAAAACGCAACTGCGGATCAGCCAATGATCTTCTGCCGATTTTGTCCAGTGCATCAAATCCTCGATAAGCCCGGGAACGCGATCTGCAGGCGGAGCGATATGCACGACTTCTTTTCCGGCGAAAACGCCGACGTTCCCGCGACGAAAACTTCCCGCATCGTCCGCCAAAGCTTCCATCATCACGCCGTGAGCCTTCAGCAAATCGGGAACGGAAAAAGGATTCAGCTGCGGATAAAGTTCATAGGTTTTTATTGCATTTTTAACTTCCCGAATCTGACGAATCGGTGCGACAACGCGTTTCCCGTCCAAAATATCGCTGACTTGACTTTCGGTAAGCGTATTTCCCTCAATTCCCAAAGAACCGTAAATCGTCTTCACGCGATTGGCTTTGCGCAGAAGCAGCGCGTCAGCCTGCTCCAAGCGAATGGCGTAGCGCTCAATCAGCCCGGAGATTTCGGCGACGAGATTGACGGCTTTTGCGGAGACTGTAAACGGGGGCTTGGTCATCAGGTTTTATTTTCCTAAAAAAACCTTCCCGTAGCAAAGTGTTTTTCGAGTTTGAGCAGAGAAAATGGCGCAAAAAAAAGCGTTCCCGCGCATACCCGTTTCCGACAATTTGAAGCGTTAACAAACTGTCGACGCTTCAGCGTGAATCCGCGTTGAAACCTGAGAGAAATTCTACGAAAGTTTTTTCGGGAATTCGTCAGTATCCAAATAGTTTGAAGAAGAAATAATGCTTCGTCCGAGCTCCTTTTCCGTTTCCTTCCGCGCTGTTCCCGCAACACGTCCGCCGCGCCGGGCGACAGATTTGTGCTCCGGCATTTCGGTCGGCTTTTCCTGCCGAGAAAGTTCCGTTGTAACTTTTTCACCGAGCATTGTAAAAATCAGCTCTAAATCCGTCATGTGGTCGCGGAGATTTTGAGCGGGATTGGTCAAGCCTTTGTGTTTCTTGTATTCGGAAGGAGTCATTCCGAAAGTCGCCTTGGAAATTTCCGCAGTAAGGATTGCGAAATCTTTCTCGTCGGTAATTCCGCGCTCTTTCCACTCGTCCGTCAGATTCTGCCGAACGGCAATCCCGCGCAGACGTTTATCAATCCAGGCGTTCGGGTAACCTTTTTGTTCGTAAAGCTCCTTCATGCGCTGTTGCGCCAATTCCGGATTCTCAATCTCGCGAACGCGCTCGTAACCAACTTGCGCCAACCATTGCTTAAACGGTTCGGCTTTCGGCGACGGAATCGCTTGGATAATACGAAAAATTCCTTTCACGGAAGCGCAATCCGAACTTCTCATCTTTCCGTCCGGAGCCGGCAATTTGAACTGTCGACAAATTGTCGACAGTTCAAATCCGTCTTCGGCGTGAACCCGCTTTTTCATTTTAAACCAATAATCGCGCGGGTTCACGCTATCGGTCAACGCACCGACAACGTCAATTACCGAAAAATACCATTCGTTTTCATACCAAAGACGGCGAATGGATTTTTCCCGAAAAAAGATGACTTTGTTTTGAGTTTTGTCCATGGAGTTCAGAAACGAGTTTTTATGATGTATCATTTCTTCTTCTGGAGAAAACAAAAAAGCGTTCCCGCGCGGCGAAAGCCGTTTTACGCGGGAACGCTCTTCTTTAAGGGAACCTCTATAAATAGAGCTTCAGATGAGCGAGGAGAGCTGAGAGATGATAGGTATTTGCAGCTCGCTTCGCGAAAAAGGTTTTCGAAATCCTTTTTCCCGCTTGCGGGAACGCATTTACCTCTAAGCTCTCAGCCCTCAACTCTCATCGATTTTCTCAAAAACGAATTTTTAGAGGTAACCTTAAAGCATTAAGCTCTTTTTACGCTTTCGGGATGGCGGGAAGCGAAGCGGCGGCGATTGCCTGACCGTGGCGCTTATCCTTTTCATCCGGAACGACGAGGTTGATTTTGAGTTCCGGAAACTCGGCCTTGAGGACTTCGTTCGCCTTGTCGATGATAATCGAGCCGCCTTCGCCGGACGTTACGCGTCCCATGATGAGAAGGTTTTCGTAGGCGTAGAATTCCGCGAAGTGCGCGAGCGTGTAGCCGAAGCAAATCCCGATGGCTTCATAAACCTTGCGAGCACGCGGATCGTTGTCCTTCATGAGCTTTTGGAGCTCTTCGAGCTTTTCCGGGAGGCGCATTTCCGCCGGCAGTTCAATGCCCGCCATCGGAATGAGGCGCCCCGTGCCCTGCTGCGAGAAGTATTGCACGCCGCAACCGAGGTCGCCCGACCATTCGTCGGCGGGACCGTTTTCGCGGTAGTCGACGGGAACGAACGCGAGTTCGGAAATCCAGTTCGTCATGTGTCCTTCCGGATCGACGTAACCGGCGGCGACGGACGTTCCCATCGCAACCCCGAGAACAGCGTTTTTGTTCATGCTCATCGAGCCGGCAAGCGCGGTAACGTCGCCGTCGTTGATAACTTCAAACGGCACGCCCCATTCTTTGGCGATTTCGATGAACATATTTTTAACGCGTTTTTCAAAGAGTTCCGGATCTTTGACGCCACGGAAAAGCGAAGCCACGCCGACACGGTTGTTGATGTAGTCGCCTGCGGAGGAGCCGCCGATCGCATCGACGCGCGGAAGGTGCGCCGCCGCGAGCTTGAGCGAGTGCATGATGCCTTCGTAGTGGTATTCCGGGTCGGCTTGGAAATACGGATCCCATTTTACTTCTTCGGAGAAAACGACCTTGCCGTCGATAACGGCGGCACACTTGCGGTCGGATCCGCCGAGGTCGAAACCGATGCGGCAACCGTCGAGATTGCGTCCGAGCGGCAGGTGGGAAGCGGCTTCTTTCGGGAGTCCGGCTTCGTCGACGGCGAGAATTTCGAGATCTTCGCCGAAAAGTTGTTTTACGAAACCGACGTCAAATTCGCGTTCACCGCCCTTGCAGTAGCATTTTTTGAGCATTTCGGCGATGCACGGAGCATATTTTCCGGAAACATAAACTTTCGTTCCGCCGCGTGCCCAGAGGAGGAATTTTACGAGGCGTTCGACGTAAATTTTGTTCAGCGGAGCAAAATCCGGCGTGCACGGCAGGCAAACGGTGCGGAAAACGGAAGCGGTTCCGTCCGGGCGTTCCAGTCCGATGGCGAGCGGAGCGGAATCGGCGGTTTCCGCCGCGAGTTTACGGTATTCGCGGTTCCACAGAACGGCGGGAACGAACGCGGGATCGATTTCGGGAACGAATTTGGGAGAAACTTTAATCATAACGGGAAAAGGTAAAACTGACAGTTGATAGTTTTTTGTAAGCTAAAAACTGATAGTTGACAACCGACAAGGCACATTTCCCCTATCCGTTATCAACTATCACTTTTGCCTTGTTTTAGAGCTTTGCGGCGGCGGCTTTGTCGAGAACGAACACGCAGTTCGGGTGGTTCTGGAGCCAGCTTGCCGGGCAGTTTTCGGTCGGAGCTTCGCAAACGGAGCGGTAAATGATGTCTGCCTTGTTGTCGCCCCAAGCAAGAAGAATGACTTTCTTGGATTCGAGAATCGTGCCGACGCCCATCGTAACGGCGGAGGTCGGGACTTCTTCGATTTTGTCGTGGAAGAAGAGGCGCGCGTTATCCTTGATGGTGATTTCGTCGAGCGTTACCTGGTGCGTGCGCGTATCCGGCCCGCAGGGCGGTTCGTTGAAGCCGATGTGCCCGGTGCGACCGATGCCGAGAATCTGAATATCGATGCCGCCGGCTGCCTTAATGTCCGCGTCGTATTTTTCGCACATTTCGGCGACTTTGTCGGCGGGAACGGTTCCATCGGGAACGTGAGTTTTCGCCTTGTCGATATCGACGTGGTCAAAGAGTTCCGTGTTCATGAAGTAACGGTAGCTCTGGTCGTGCGTTCCCGGGAGTCCGTAGTATTCGTCGAGGTTGAAGCTGGTAACGTTTTTGAAGCTCAAGCCTTCTTCCTTGTGGAGGCGAATGAGTTCTTTGTAGAGAACGACCGGAGTCGAGCCCGTGGCGAGCCCGAGAACGGCTTCCTTGCCTTCTGCGGCGCGTGCGCGAATGAGGGCTGCGATTTCGGCAGCGACTTCTTTAACGGCTTCTTCCTTCGTGTCGGAAACCTTCGTGACAATATTCGATTTGCTCATGTCGGTTAATTTTGTGGTAAAAAACAGTAAAATTTGAGGTATGAATGAGGTCCTGATTCTACTTGTGAAGCCGCCTGCGGTCAAGAAATCTTGCTCGAAAGGCACGCGGGAACGCGATTAATTCCGCATTGCGCGGGAACGCTCCCCGCGCTTTAATTTCCTTTTTTTAAGCAACGTTTTTCCCACGCAACTTTTAACCGACGATCGTGAGCAAAAAAAATCCCGTCATTTCTTGGACTCCGCACGAAGCGGAGGAATACTACGGCTTCAAGCGCTGGGGCGCTTCGCATTTTTCCGTCGACGAAGACGGTTTTCTCAACGTGCACCCGATGGGCGACTCTCGGCACATCCGCATTATGGACATCGTCAAGGAAGCGAAATCCATGGGGCTGCGTCCGCCGCTCACCATTCGCGTGCAGGATTTGTTGCGGTCCCGCGTCATTCAGCTGAACGAAGCGTTTCGCGCGGCGATTAAGGACGAGGCTTACGACGGAATTTACCGAGGCGTTTTCCCGATTAAAGTCAATCAGTTGCGCGAAGTCGTCGAAGAAATTCTCGATGCCGGGGAAGATTACGACTACGGGCTGGAAGCAGGCTCAAAGCCCGAACTTCTCATCGCCCTTGCCTTGCTTGAAAGCAAAAAAGCGCTCCTCGTCTGCAACGGCTACAAGGACGAAGAATACATTCGCCTCGCTCTGATGGGCCGCCGCCTCGGGAAACGCACGGTTATCGTTGTCGAACAACTCGAAGAAGTGGACCAAATCATCCGCATTTCCCGGGAAATGGATGTCGTTCCCGCAATCGGCTTCCGTGTCAAACTCATGACGACGGGGGAAGGCAAATGGGCGAAGTCCACCGGTGAGAACGCAAAATTCGGTCTTTCTCCGAGCGAAATCATCATTGCCACGAAAAAACTCAAACGCGCCCGTATGCAGGACACGCTTCAGCTCCTGCACTTCCACATCGGATCGCAGGTCCCGAATATTTTGACCATCAAAAAAGCCGTTACCGAAGCCGCCCGCTTTTACTGCGAGCTCTACAAAATGGGCTTCCCGATGGGAAATATCGATGTCGGCGGCGGGCTCGGGATCGACTACGACGGTTCGCGCTCCAACTACGAGAGCTCGATGAATTATTCGACGGAAGTTTACGCACGAGACATCGTTTCCAATATCAAAACGGTTTGCGACGACGCCGGAGTTCCGCACCCGAACATCACTTCCGAAAGCGGACGCGCCATCGTCGCCCCGCATTCGATTCTGATTTTTGAAGCCGTCGGAAAAATCACTCCGGAAGCCTCCGACTCCGCCCCGCTCGTCCGCACCAAAAAAGCGCCGATTGTGCGGGAACTCGAAGGAATTTTAAACGAAGGGAAACGCTACGGCTTGCTCGAACGCTATCACGATGCCGGACAAAAGCGTGACGAAGCGCTCTCGCTCTTCCAGCACGGCTATCTCGACCTCGAAAACCGCGCCGAAGCCGATCGCCTTTTCTGGGAAATCTGCCGCGAAATCCACAAGGAACTTCCGAAACTCAAAGGTAACGTTCCCGAAGAACTCGCCGACCTCGACGCAATGCTTTCCGAGCAATACGTTTGCAACTTCTCCGTTTTCCAATCCCTGCTCGACCATTGGGCAATCGACCAACTTTTCCCGATTGCGCCGATTCATCGCCTCAACGAAAAACCGACCGTCGAAACCACGCTCGTCGACATCACTTGCGACAGCGACGGGAAAGTCTCGGATTTCGTCGATTTTGAAGACATTCGCAGCACGCTCACGCTTCACCCGATTCGCCCGAAAGAGCCTTACTACCTCGGAGCGTTTCTTGTCGGTGCCTATCAGGACGTCATGGGAGACTTGCACAATCTCTTCGGTCGCGTAGACGAAGCTCACGTTTTCCTCGAAGAAGACGAAGAGGACGGTTTTTACATCGAAGAAGCTATTTCGGGCTATTCCGTCGACAAAATCCTCGCTATGGTGCAATACGACGCGGATGACCTTTGTCGCCTGATGAAACGCCGTATCGACCGGGAAACCAAAGCGGACAAGGTCCGCCCGCGAGAAGGCGTCGCGATGCTCGCACTCTACGAAAAACTCATCAAGGCGAAATCCTACCTCGTTCCCGCCAACGCCGCGCGCAAAACGCGCAAATAGAAATCCGTTCGCAAATTCCGGAAAACCGGAAACGAGAAATTAGAAATGAGCATTCGTTCTCATTCCTGATTTCTCGTTTCTGATTTTTATACTTACAGCGTGCGGGCACTTTTTCGTGCTAAATTTCAATTTGCGCGGGAACGCGGGAAGGCGTTTAATCAATCCTTAAAATTTTTTGTTATGACATCCTCCGAAATTCGTCAGTCGTTTCTTGATTTCTTTAAATCGAAAGAGCACCAGATCGTGCCTTCGTCGAGCCTCATGCCGGACTCGCCGAACCTGCTTTTCACGAATGCGGGAATGAACCAATTCGTGCCGATTTTCCTCGGTCAGATTCCTTGCCCGTATCCGACGCATCGCGCCGCAGACACGCAAAAATGCATTCGCGCCGGAGGCAAGCACAACGACCTCGAAGACGTCGGCATGGACACGTATCACCACACGTTTTTCGAAATGCTCGGAAACTGGTCTTACGGCAACTATTTCAAAAAAGAAGCCATCGCGTGGGCTTGGGAGCTGATCACGGAGGTTTGGAAATTCCCGAAAGAACGCCTCTACGCGACCGTTTATTGCCCGGACAAATCCAAGGGCGATCCCGCCGAGTTTGACCAAGAAGCCTACGATGCGTGGGAAAAACTCTTCGTCGCCGCCGGGCTTGACCCGAAAGTCCATATCGTTAACGGCAACAAAAAAGACAATTTCTGGATGATGGGCGATACGGGTCCCTGCGGTCCGTGCTCGGAGCTCCACATCGACCTTACGCCGAAGGGCGACACGGCGGGAACGCTCGTCAATGCCGGCTCGCCGCTTTGCATCGAAATCTGGAACCTCGTGTTCATGGAATTTAACGCGAATCCGGACGGCTCGTTTTCGCCGCTTCCCGCGAAAAACGTCGATACCGGAATGGGCTTTGAGCGCGCTGCGAGCATTATTCAATGCACGAAAAATTTCACCGATTTCACCGGCATCATTTCCAATTACGAAACGGACATCTTTGCGCCGATTTTCCGCGAAATCGAAAAACTTTCCGGCAAAAAATACACGTCCACGCTTCCCGCCGCGGGAACGCAGGGCGCAACCGAACAGGAAAAAATCGACATTGCCTTCCGCGTCATCGCCGACCACATTCGCACGCTTTCTTTTGCCATTGCCGACGGCATCGCTCCCGGCAACAGCGACCGCAACTACGTTCTGCGCCGCATTTTGCGCCGCGCCGTCCGCTATGGGCGCACGCTCGGTTTCAAGGAACCGTTTTTCTACAAACTCGTCGACGTGCTTGCGGAAACGATGGGCGATGTCTTCCCGGAAATCCGTTCCCGCCGCGAATTCGTGCGTGATACGATTCGCGTCGAAGAAGAAGCGTTTAACAAAACGCTCGATGCCGGGCTGACGATTTTTGAAGAAATTATTGCGCTGAAAAATTCCGCCAAGGAATTGCGTATCGGAATTGCGGATACAATGAGCCTTTCCGAAGAAGCGCTCAAAGGCGGGAACGCAACGCTCGCGAAAATCGCCGATCACATGGCTCTTAATATCGCGAAATTCGTTCTCGGCTTCGGCAAACCCGTCAACACCGAGCTCGCGCGCCGCATTTTCACGCGCTCCGATGTTAAAGCACTTTACACGAGCGCACACGCCGTGCTCAACGCGCCGGAAGATAAAGACGCGCTCGCGAATTTCCGCGGCACGCTCGCAAACTTCCTCGCCGTCAGCACCGAGCTGAACGATGTTTTCAACGGCGAAGCGGCATTCCTGCTTTACGACACTTACGGATTCCCGCTCGACCTCACCGACCTCATGGCGCGGGAACGCGGCTACACGGTGGACGAAAACGCGTTCAACACGCTTATGACCGAGCAGCGGGAACGCGCTCGCGCCGCGCAGAAAAAGCAGATCGTTACGCTTTCCGAAATTGAAACGAAAGACGCAACGGAATTTCTCGGCTACGAAACGCTTTCCGCCGAAGCGACGATTCTCGAAGTCGTTGACAACAAAGGCAAAATCGCCGTTATTCTCGACCGCACGCCGTGCTACGCGGAAATGGGCGGACAAGTCGGCGACACGGGAACGCTTTCCGCGCGCGGCAAGGCTTGGAAAATCGTCAACACGCAAAAGAGCGGGAACGTGTTCCTGCATTTCGTCGAAGGCGAAGAACCGCCGCCCGTCGGCGCAAAAGCCGCCGTCGTTGTCGATGAAGTCCGCCGCCGCGCGATTGAGCGCAACCACACGGCGACACACCTTTTGCACTTTGCGCTTCACAGTGTTGTCGGCAAAGACGTGGCGCAAAAAGGTTCTTTCGTTTCCGACGAAAAACTGACCTTCGACTTTAATTCCGCCGCGCTCACGCCTGCGCAAGTTTCCGCCGTTGAAAAGAAAGTGAACGAACTCGTGCTCGCCAACAGCGGGATTTCCTGGACGGAAATTGCGCACGAACAGGCGAAGGAAAACGAAAACATCATTCAGTTCTTCGGCGACAAATACGGCGACGTTGTCCGCGTAATTCAGGTCGGCGGGAACGCGCATGAGCTCGACGGCTATTCGATGGAACTTTGCGGCGGCACGCACGCACGCGCTACGGGGGAACTCGGGCTTTTCCGCATCGTCAGCGAAAGTGCGATTGCCGCCGGCGTGCGCCGAATCGAAGCCTGCACGGGGATGTCCGCTTACGCGCACGGAGTGGAAGAAACACAGTTGCTGAAAAAACTTTCCGAAAAAACGAAAACGCCTATCGCGGATTTGCAGAAAAAATTTGAAGCGCTCATGGAAGAAAAATCCGCGCTTGAAAAGCAACTCGCGGCGGTGCGCCAAAAGGAACTCGCGCAGCTCGCGAACAAGCTTGTTGCCGAGGCAAAAGACACGGGAACGACCAAGCAAGTCGCCGCCGTCGTTCCCGCAGGCTCGCCGAACGACTTGCGCGAAATCGCTTCGCAACTCGTGAAAAATCTCGGCGAGAACGGCGTCGTCATTCTCGGCGCGACACTCGCTCCGGATAAAGTTTCCGTCGTTGCCGCCTGCGCTCCCGCCGCCGTCAAATCCGGCGTTGCGGCGGGCAAAATTGTTTCCGCGCTCTGCGGCAAGCTCGGCGGCAAAGGCGGCGGCAAGCCCGACTTTGCGATGGGCGGCGGCAAAGACGCTTCTGCGCTTCCCGGCGTTTTTGCCGAACTCTAACCTTTCGTGTTCACACAAAAAAGAGCGTTCCCGCACAGGAGAACGCTCTTTTTTTTCCCTTTTGAAATTACTTCTCGATACCGTTAGGCGTGCGATATTCCGAAGAAGCAAGCGCGCGATTGAGAATTTCGATATTCTTCGCGTCGCGGGAACGATCATTTTCCTTGTGAAAAAGGTGGTATTGCGCCCCGCCGAACTTCAACGATTGGCGTCGAACGCCCAACTTCATCAGGCGCACCTCAAGCTCGGCATCTTCGCGCCCCCAACCGGAAATATCTTCGTTGTAGCCGTTAACGGAGATGAGATCTTTTTTCCAAAAACCCATATTGCAACCTTTGGAAATGTAGGGCTTGTGCGCACGATAGCGTTCCCGGAAAAACACGGTCAGCGGAGGAATACGCAACGCATTGAATTTATTTTGCACGCCGCGGGAAAGCGGATGCAAATTTGCCGTTCCCGCAGAGAGAACCTCCGCCGTGCGTTCCCGCGTGAGCAAAGTCCGACTTCCGCAGGTAAACCAACCTTCACGGGCGATGGAAAGGTGATCCTCGATAAAACGCGGAGCAAGCACGCAATCGCCGTCGATTTGGACGATGTAATCGCAGGAACAACGCGAAATCGCCTTGTTCCAAATGATGCACTTGCGAAAACCGTCGTCCTCATGCCAAACATGAATCAGCGGACACGGAAAGTTTTGCCGGACTTTTTCGATCAGCGTGCGTGTGGGTTCGCCGCTTCCGTCGTCGGCAATGATGACTTCATCGGGAATACGCGTCTGGCGTGTAACGCTTTCCAGCACGAGCTTTAAGGCTTCGGGCCAGTTGTAGGTAGAAATCAGCAACGCGCAGGTCATCGTCTTCGGCATGGACGCTATTCTTTTTTCTGTCTTTCGGAGAGGCAAGAGGAAATTTCCCCGCCGGATTTTATCGCAAAAGAATGCAACCAAATTTCAATTTGAGTTTATCGGGCGGCAAACGCAGAATTTCGGACATGGCGGGAACGCGGAACAACTGCGGCGAAAAACCTTTCAAACTCTCATCGGAATTTAAACCGATGGGCGATCAGCCGCAGGCAATCGACCTCATCGCACGCAGCGTGGAACGCGGGAACAAATATCAGACGCTCCTCGGCGTAACCGGATCCGGAAAAACTTTCACGATGGCGAACATCATCGAGCGCGTTCAACGCCCGACACTCATCATTTCGCACAACAAAACGCTCGCCGCCCAGCTTTATTCCGAGTTCAAACATTTTTTCCCCGACAACGCCGTCGAATATTTCATCAGCTATTACGATTATTATCAGCCGGAAGCCTACGTTCCCGCGACGGATACTTACATCGAAAAAGATTCCGCGATTAACGACGACATTGAGAGACTGCGCATCGCGGCAAGCTCGGCGTTGCTTTCGCGCCGCGACGTCATCGTCATCGCGTCCGTTTCCTGCATTTACGGCTTGGGCTCGCCTCAGGATTTTCGCGAAATGATGATTCCGATGCGCGTCGGGATGCGCCTGCGTCGCGACGAATTGCTCGAACGCCTCGTCGCCAACGTTTACCGCCGCAACGATATCGAACTGGAGCGTTGTTCTTTCCGCGTGCGCGGCGACACCGTCGATGTTTTTCCCGCGTATATGGAAACGGCGATACGCATCACGTTTTTCGACGACGAAGTCGAAAGCATCCGCGAGCTTGATCCGCTCACCGGACGCGCGGGAACGAAGCTGAACCGCTTTGATTTGTATCCGGCAAGTCAATACATTACGACGCGGGAACGCATCAATGAGGCTATCGGAAAAATTCAAAACGAACTCGAAGAACAGGTTGCGAAGTTCGAACGCGAAGGCAAATTGCTCGAAGCGCAACGCATCCGTATGCGCACGGAAAACGATATCGAAATGCTCCGAGAAACGGGCTTTTGCTTCGGCATCGAAAACTATTCCATGCACATCGGCGGACGCACGCCGGAGCAACGCCCGTGGTGCCTGCTGGACTTTTTCCCGAAGGATTTTCTCGTTTTCATCGACGAATCGCACGTTACGCTTCCGCAGATTCACGGCATGTCTCACGGCGACCGTTCCCGCAAAAACCGACTTGTGGAATTCGGATTCCGCCTGCCGAGCGCCGTCGAAAACCGTCCGCTCAAGCCGGAGGAATTTGACGAAGTCGTTCCGCAAACCGTTTTCGTTTCCGCCACGCCGGCGCCGTTTGAGCTGGAAAACTCCGCAGTCGTTGCCGAGCAGATTATCCGCCCGACGGGCTTGCTCGATCCCGTCATGGAAGCGCGCCCGATTAAGGGACAAATCGAAGACGTGATTCACGAAACGACGCTCGCGATTGAGCGCGGCGAGCGCGTGCTCGTTACAACGCTCACGAAGCGCATGAGCGAAGATATTTGCGAATTTATGCGGGAACGCGGTATGCGCGCGGAATATTTGCACTCCGACATTGACGCAATCGAACGCGTGGAAATTTTGCGCCGCCTACGGCAAGGCGCGTTCGACGTGCTTATCGGCGTCAATCTGCTCCGCGAAGGCTTGGATATTCCCGAAGCTGCGCTTGTCGCCATCCTCGATGCAGACAAAGAAGGATTTTTGCGAAGCGAAACTTCGATTATCCAAACGGCGGGACGCGCCGCCCGCCACGAAAACGGTCGCGTCATTCTCTACGCAGATGTGATGACGCAGTCGCTCACGCGCGCTATCGCAATTTGCCAACTGCGACGGGAACGCCAAACCGCCTACAACGCCGAGCACGGAATTACGCCGCGCGGCGTGCGGCGCGCCGTGCAGGAAAGCCTGCTTCCGCCGAGCGACGAAAGCGACGCGGGAACGCTACTCATGGCGGCGGAAGGCACGAAGGACGAAGATGTCGCCGCCGTGCTTGCCGAACTCGAAGAAGAAATGCTCGCCGCCGCCGATCGCCTCGAATTTGAAAAAGCCGCCTTACTCCGCGACCAAATTGCCTTGCTCAAAAAAGGCTCTGCGGGAACACATTCCGCTACTCCCGCAAAAAAATCCAAACCGTATTTTCCCGCCGTCAAAGCCAAAGCCCGCCGCCGAAAGTGACCCCGATGCACCCCGCAAAGTATACTTTTCAGTTTATCCTACTCGCGAAAACCGTCTTGCTTTCCGGATGCTTCAGTCACGGCACGCTCGCACGCATGTCCAATCCGGAAGGCGAACCGTTTTCGGGAACCCGCTTTGCGCTTTTGGATCTTGCCGGAAAAACCGATTCGACGACCGAATATTCCGTTCCCGCGTGGCTCATCATAAAAACATGGAATACCGTCGATGTTCCCGTAAGCCTGTTCTGGGATACGCTTTTTCTCCCGCACGACATCTACACGCTTGATTACAAAAGCATTCTTCCGGCAAGCCCGACAACAGCGCCATGAAAACTAACGAAAAAATTCTTCCCCTGTTCGGACTGCCGTGTTTGTTTCTTTGCGGTTGCTTGGATTTTGAGGCACGGAAACGCGTTCGCAAACCGTTTTATTTAAGCGGAACAATGTCCTCTAACACGGGAAAACTCGCATCCGATGACTTTTTCAATGACGCCCTCGCACCGAACATCATCAGCGGTTCCTAATGTTCCCGTTCGCACTAACACCGAATACCATTCTGTTCCCCTACGATATGTATCTCGTTTTTAAAGATGAGAAATCCTATCGGGCAAACACCGACTATTATTTTCACAAAAATTAACCCTACACCAAAATCCCAAATCTCCGATGACAGCTTCCGACACAACGACAACCGACCAAACACCGCAACCGAGCGTTCCCGCGCGCCTGCTTTCGCTTGATGCGTTTCGTGGCGCCGATATGCTCTGTATTCTCGGATTAGATACGCTCATTTACGCACTTGCGGCGGCGCTCCCGCAGAGCGAATTTCTTCGGGAAGTAAGAATGCAGTTCGGACACAAAGTCTGGGACGGACTCGTGATTTACGACTGCATTTTCCCGGCATTTGTTTTCATTTCCGGCATGGCGATGGCGTTTTCGTTTGAGAAAAAGCGCGAACGCGGCGAAGGAAATTTGCATATAACCGGTGCGCTTTTGCGGCGAGCGCTGATTCTTGTGGCTCTCGGCGCGATTTTGCAGGGTGCACTTTCGTTTCATTTTTCGGAAACGCGCTGGGCTTCGGTGCTCGGACTCATCGGTGTCGCCAACGCAATCGGCGGTCTGCTTGCGTTGTTTCTGAAAACGCCGAAGCGCATCGCACTTGCGATGTTTGCGCTCGCGGGAACGCTTGTTGCCGCGCAGTTTCTCGGCGGAGATTTTACGCCGGGCGGCTCCGTTAATGCGAAGCTCGACGCACTTTTGCTTCCGGGAAAGTTCCACTACGGAGTTTACGACCCGGAAGGAATTTTGTGCGTTGTCAGCGCAAGTGTCGCCGTTCTCGCCGGCTATCTTGTCGGTCTGTTTTTGGTTGAGAAAAAGCAGGAAGGTGCGACATGGAAAACGGCAGGAAAACTCGCGGCAATCGGTGCGGGAACGCTTCTGCTCGCCCACGCGACGGGAATGTTTTATCCGATTATCAAAAATATGTGGACGCAGAGCTTCGTCTTTGCCGCCGTCGGGTGGAGTCTGCTCGCGTTTTCCGTTTTTTACGCGTTGTTTGACGTGCTGAAGCTGGAAAAAATCGCGTTCTTTTTCAAAATTATCGGTGTAAACGCGATTACGATTTATGTGCTAAAGTGGATTTTCCCATTCAAAAATCTTTCCGCCCTGCTCTTCGGCGGAATGGCGGAGCTGTCCGGAAATTACGCAGGATGCGTGCTCGCCGTCGGCACAATCGCACTGGAATGGGCGCTTTTGCTTTGGCTTTATCGCCGAAAAATATTTTTCAAAATTTAGCTAAACCGAAAATTAAGTTCTCGCGACTCTGATCTTCACACCGAGGTCTTCAAAATCCAGCCCGACGGGCGCGTTCGGCTTGTGGACGCGAACTTCTATTTCGCAAATTTGCGGGAACGCCGCGAGAATCTTTTCCGCAATCGTTCCCGCAAGCCGTTCGATAAGTTTAAACGGTGGGCGCATCTCCACGCAGGATTTCGCGATGGCGGCGGCTTCGGCGTAATTAACGGTTTGCGCGAGCTCATCAGTCGCAGCGGCAACAGCGAGCGGCAAGCGCATTTTCAAATCGACGAAAAACCATTGCCCTTCGCGATTCTCTTTTTCAAAAACGCCGTGGTAGCCGTAAGCCTTGATTTTGCGGACAAAAATTTCGTCGAGTTGCGGTGTCATTTTTTTTTGCGTGGCGGAAAAATTGTAAGAAATTTCAGGAAAGTTCCCGGATTTCATCGACGGGAATTTGCGTGCGAAACCACTTGCGTTGTTTCGCGGCGAGTTGGCGCGTAGAAAGCGCAATCATTTCGGCAAGCGCGGGAACGCCGCCCGGTTCGCCGGCATTGAGCCACGCGAGCGTTTCTCGGTAGCCGATCGCGTTTCCGGCGGGCGTATTTTCGCGAAGTGTTCCCGTCTCAGCGAGCCCGCGCACTTCGCCGACAAGCCCGTCCGAAATCATTTTTTTGACGCGCAAATTGATGCGTCGCGCCAAATCCTCTTTGTCGCGCGTAAGCAAAATCGTGTGTTTCGGAAACGGCGCAAACGCGCTTTCGCGTGCATCGAACTCGGCTTTAAGCTCAGCGAGCGTTTTCCCCGAAGCGAGACAGCGCTCCAAGCCTTTGGCGACGCGCCGCGGATTTTCCCAGTCGAAATTTTCCGGCGCGGAGCATCCGCCGTCGTTCAAATCGCGCAAAGTTTTTTCCGCAAACGCGTTCCCGTGAGACAAAATTTCTGCGACGCGTTCCCGCACGTTTTCGGGAATTTCCAGCGTATCCGTCACGGGCGCGAAAAACGCCTTGAGGTAAAATCCGCTTCCGCCGCTGACGAGAACGTTTTTCCCGCGGGAAAAAATTTCGGCGAGTGTTTTTTGCGCGTATTCCACATAGTTTCCGACGGAAAACTCTTCGTCGGGCGCAACCAAGTCCAAGCCATGGTGCGGGACGCGGGAACGCTCATCCGCCGTTGGCTTCGCCGTGCCGATGTCCATACCACGATAAACCGTCGTCGAATCACAACAAAGGATTTCCGCATTATTCGCCTCGGCGAAAGAAAGCGAAAGTTCCGTTTTCCCGACCGCCGTCGTTCCCGTAATGATAAAAATTTTGTTTTTTGCTAACACAGATGAAACAGATAGGAACAGATGTTTTTTATTCCAAGCTTTGGCGAAAATCCGGATTATCTGTCCGTTCCGTCCGTGTTAAACTTTTACAACACCCAGTAGGTGACGATGACGTAGCCGACGGGAGCAACAAAAATCAAAGAGTCGAGCAAGTCGAGCGCGCCGCCGATTCCGGGAATCGTGGCGCCGGAATCTTTGTCGCCCGCCTGACGTTTAAACGCGCTTTCAACAAGGTCGGAAACCACGCTGACGCCGGAAATCGGGAGCGCGCCGACCGCCGCCATCCACGGCGCGAACGCGACCGTTCCCGTCCACACTCCGAAGTGATTAAACGCCCAAATCAATCCCGCGCTTCCGAGCATCGAAAGCGCGACTCCGCCGAAAACGCCTTCCCACGTTTTGTTCGGGCTGACGGACGGCGCAAGTTTGTGTTTCCCGAATTTGCATCCGAAAATCAAGCCGCCGATATCGGTAAACTTTGCGGCGAGCACAACCCACACGCAAAGCCACACGCCGTCCATACCATGAAGCCCGGCGAGAAGCGCATAAAAGCTGACCATGAGCGGAATGTAAAGCACGCCGAAAAGTGTCGAAATTCCTTTCATCCACGCAGGAATTTTCTGCTTCGCCATGAGGTAAAGCCCGAACAGGAAAACAAGCCCGGCAACGTAAATCAGCACGGGAACGCGCAACTCCGTTCCCGCCGGATCTTTTTCCGCCGCGTAAAAGAAAAACGGCACGAGAACCGTCCCGAGAATAAGCCCGAGCACGATACGCGGCTTACCGCCGAAATGCTCGGCAAGTTTGTAAAATTCATAGAGCGCGAGCGTGGAAATGAGCGTCGTCAGCGCAACCGCACCGTAAATTTTTCCGAAATACACTACGCAAAAGAGGATTGCCAAAAGAGCAACTGTGCTCACGCTACGGCGCGCGAAGCTGTGGGTTTGAAAATAAAGGGCGGCTTTGAGGATAAGCGTTTTCAAGTTCATGGCTCGGAAGCATAGCGAATTTCGAACGTTCCCGCGAACAGAAAAATCCGCTCGACGTTCCCGCACGAAACGGCTTCACTGCGAGCATGTCCGAATCTCTTCAAACTCCTCCGGCGCACTTTGCCGAAGTGCAGGGACTTTTCGGTCCCGTTACTCTTTCCGAACGCGTTTTTCAAAAAATTTGGCATCGCGGAGAATTCCGCTCAGACGCGCTTTTCACGGTTTCCGGAAAGCGGCTTGAAATCGTCTCGCGCGGCAGGTGGAACAAACTCGGCGGTCCGGACTTTCTCGACGCGGAACTGCGTATCGACGGCAAACGCGTGCTCGGCGACATCGAATTTCACTTTTACGCGGAAGATTGGTTCGCGCACGGGCACGACAAAAATCCGGAATTCGGCAACGTCGTTCTCCACGTCCTGCTTTTTCCGCCGAAGAAAAATTTTTCCGAAAAAAACGCGCGCGGGAACACGATGGAAACACTTTTGTTGCTTCCGCACCTGACCGTCGATGTCGAGGAATACGCTTCGTCCGAAGCGATTTCGGTGCTGGAAGGTCGCGCCGAGGCGGATGCCGCGCTGGAAATTCTCCTCGAAAAAACGCCCGCAGAACGCGATGCTCTCGTCGAAAAATGCGCACGGGAACGCTACGCGCAAAAAGTGCGTTTCATGCAAAAACGCCTCGAAAGAACTTCGTGGGAGAAAACCTTGCACGAAGTGGTTCTGGAAACGCTCGGGCTGAAGCGCAACCGCCCGCCGATGTCGCGCCTCGCACTGAAATTTTCGCCCTCGGCGATGTTGCTTGCGGGAACGGACGCACTCCTGAACGCCAACGCGGGAACGTGGCATCTCTCCGGCGTTCGCCCGGCGAATCATCCCCGGGCGCGGCTCGAACAATATTTGAAGTTGCTCGAAAAAAATCCTGCGTGGACAAGAAAAATTTCGGAATCCGCCGAAATCTTGCCGACAAACGGATTTTTTTCGTTTTCCGGCAAAATGTTTCGCACAACGCAAAAACTTCCCGCACTCCGGCAATTTTTTGCGGAGGAAATTTTCGCGGGAACGATCGGAGGGACGAGATTTGAAACGCTGATGTGCGACGCCGTTTTTCCGCTGATTGCGGCAAAACGCGGCGTGAATCTGTTTCCGCTGTGGTTCCATTGGTTCATTGGCGACGCTCCCGCCAAAACGCTTCCCGTTCTCCGAGCGACGGACCTCGTCTCACGGGAACGCCCGCTCTGCAACGGCTCATTCCAAGCACTCCTCCAAATTCTCCTCACCCACAGCAAAACGGAGCGAGAATAATTACTTAATGCGTAATTAATTACTTGACGCGTAACTATACCGAAAACATTTTTAGCTCCGCGATTGATGTGTTTTTCGTTTTGAAAACGGTAACGCTTACGACGTAAAAATCTGCGATTACCATTAAAAATTTGTAGAAAAAATTCATGAGCAAAAAAATCCGTCTCATTCACCCAGGAGAACATCTAAGAGAGATCTTAGATGAACTCGGAGTTTCTCAGTACCGCTTCGCACGAGTCTGCAAAATTCCGGCAAGTGCCATTTGCTCCATTTGCGCAGGCAAACGCAGCATCACGGCGGGAACGGCGATTCGTATCGCCCGCGCGCTCAACATGACTCCGCAGTTTTGGATGAATTTTCAGGCACGATACGACTACGAGTTGACAATGAACACCATTAATAAAGCGGATTTGGAAGAAATTACGCCACTCGTTCCCGCCGCATAAATCAATTTTCACTTCCTCCCCAAAAAATCCCATGAATTTCTCGGAAAAAATGTGCGAATGCGCCGAGCGCGTGGAAAAAGCGATTCTGCAATGGACTCCGCCGGAAACCGCCCGCCCGGCGGAACTTCACCGTGCGATGCGCTACAGCCTTTGCGCGGGCGGAAAACGTATCCGCCCGGCACTCCTGCTCGCCGCCGCCGAAACGTTCCCGTCGGCGCTCGACCCGCTTCCCGCCTGCGTTGCGCTTGAATGTTTGCACACGTATACACTTATCCATGACGATTTGCCGTGCATGGACAACTCGGACTTGCGGCGCGGACGTCCGAGCTGCCACAAGCAGTTCCGCGAAGACCTCGCCCTACTCGCGGGAGATGCCTTGCTCACGCACGCATTCGCGCTCCTGGCAGAAGCCTACGCGGGAACGCCGGAAATCGCCGTCGGGCTGATTCGCGACCTTGCCGATGCCGCCGGTTCCCGCCGTCTCATCGGCGGGCAGGTGGAAGACACCATCGGCGAGCGCGGAGAACTCACCCCGGAACGCCTCGATTTTATCCACGAAAATAAAACCGCCGCCCTGCTCGAAGCCGCGCTGACGATGGGCTTCCGCCTCGGTGCCTGTGGCGGGAACGCCGAACTTTTGAAAAAAGCGCACGAAATCGGGCATTGCACGGGAATTGCATTCCAAATCGTTGATGACCTTCTCGACCTCACGAGCGACGCGGAAACGATGGGCAAACCCGTTCACGCCGATGCGGACAATCGCAAACTGACTTATCCCGGTTTGCACGGCATGGAAAATTCCCGAAAACACGCAAACGAACTGACGGCGCGCGCCGTTGCGCTCTGCGAGGAAATCGGCGGGAACAACGCATTTCTTACCGAACTCGTTCGCGCCCTCGCCACGCGAAAAAGTTAAAAAACAGAAAGGGGAAAAGTGCTCCGATAACGCAGGAATACGCAGATTTTTTTGTAAAAATTTTCCGTGGATTCTGTGTATTTCGTAGTTCAAAACTTCGCACAGCATACGGGAGCGGCAGAAATGTCGTTTCTCCTTCTTGCAAGCGCGGGCGAAATTTGATTCCTTTTCACAATTCCCGCTTATTTTTATCACTCCAAAACAACAAAAATTATGGGCAAACAATACAATAAGGAAAACAAACGCCGCCGCCGTATCGCTTACCAAAAACGTTGCAAAGAACGTATTGCCGAAGCTATCGCGGCGTCGAAGAAGCGCAAATAATTCCGCTTCGTGCGTTCCCGCGTCCGGGTTTCGGGCGCGGGAACGTTCCTTTTTCCTTAGACCAAATTTTCCCTCCAAATGCTTGCATTCGTCATGACCAAAATTTTCACGACACTCACGACCCTTGTGCTCTTCGCCGTCTGTTGGCTTTTTTTGACTTCCTGCCAAGTTCCGCCTTCGCCTCCGCCGACGGCAAACGGCTCGACCGTTCCGATTTCCTACGCCGTTTTCGCGTGGAAGGACGCACAGGATTTTAAGCGCATTTCGGAATATTTCACCGACAGGGAAAATTCCGGTTGCAGTTGCGTTTTGCGCACAAATCCGGAAATCCGCGAAGGGCTTTACTTCGTCCTCGGACTCGAAACGGGAGAAAAAATTCCCGCCGGAAGCAAGGCGACGTTGCGCTATTTCCGACCGGACAAAGTCGGCGAACAAACGGCGGAATTCGTGCTTCCGGAATTTACGAGCACCGTTTCCGGGGAAATTCTGCTCGGTTTGACCGGCGAGGCGTGGCCGACGGCGAAGAAAAAAGCGCGCCCGAGCGCATGGCAGATTTCCGTTACCGCACCGGACGGAAAACTCCTCGTCTATCGCCAATCCTACCTTTGGGCGCTCTAAAAAGCACCAGACATCAAGCTCCGAGCCTCAGGCAAAGTGCTTGATTCCTGATATTTGATGCTTGGAGCTAAAAAACTTTTAATTTTCAACTAAAATGACATCTCCCCGCGAACTCGGTTTCCGTATGCCTGCCGAATGGGAAAAACAGGCGGCAATTTGGCTGACTTGGCCGACCAATCCCGTGCTCTGGCCGGGGCATTTCGAGCTGCTTCTCCAGCAATACGCCGCATTTGTGGCGACGATTTCACACCACGAGCCGGTCTGTCTGAATTGCGCCGCGGGAACGCTCCGCGAACAGGCGCTCAAATATCTGAACGAAGCGAAAGCGGATTTATCCGTAGTTCGCTTCTTCGATCACCCGGCAAACGATGTTTGGTGCCGCGACCACGGACCGCTTTTCGTGAAAAACGACACAACGGGCGAAGTTGCGCTCACGGACTGGATTTTCAACGGCTGGGGCGGAAAATTTACGGCGAACCTCGACAACGAAATTCCCGCACGCATCGCAAAATCCCTCGGAATGCAACGCTTTGCGTTCCCGTTCGAACTCGAAGGCGGTGCCGTCGAGCTCAGCGGCGACGGACTTTTGCTCACGACGGAATGCGTTCAGAAAAACCCGAACCGAGCCGAAGGACGCGATGATGCGGCGTTTGAGAAATCTCTCAAAAACGGACTCGGTATCGACGAAATTCTGTGGATTTCCAACGGACTCGCAAACGACGATACGGACGGGCACATCGACAACCTCGCTCGCTTTATCGCTCCGCGCGCGATTCTCGCCGTTTCCGAAAGCGATCCCGCGCACCCGAATTTCGAACCGCTCAAACAAAATCTGGAACAACTTCGCGCGCTGAAAACGCCCGAAGGCGGAAAATTCGATGTGCTCGAACTGCCGATGCCGGAACCGTTCACGCTCGCCGGGCGCGACTTGCCGCCGAGCTACGCGAATTTCCTGATCTTGAACGATGCCGTCATCGTTCCCGTCTACGGACAAAGCAGCGACGATCGCGCGCTCGGGATCATCGGCGACGCGTTCCCGCAACGCAAAATCATCGGCTTGGATTCGCGGATTATTCTCATCGAAGGCGGTTCTTTCCACTGCCTTTCCCAGCAACAACCGGCGTAAAAAAATTAGCGAACGAAAAACGTTCGCTAATTTTTTTTTAATTTCAAATCCCGAATTCCGGATTTTTTTATTTCGCGCCGAGAGCGGCAATGTTCGGCGATTTTTCAACGCCTTCAACCTTGGAACCGGGCGCCGTCGTCACATTGAACGAAATGCCGTGCTTTGTGAAGTTCAGGTTAAACTTGCGCACGACTTGGTTCACGCCGGGCGCAACCGCATCTTTGCGTTCCCGCAGGGATTCGATGAGTGCATCAATCTGTTCCGGCGAGGCATCCGGAAGCGCCAAGAGTTTTTCGCGTGCCGCCGCAATCGCGACATCGCCTTCAACAATCGCGTTCCACAGCAGAATCGCCACGTTCATCGCGCCGCGAATCGCGGTGTGATTTCCGCCCGCCTGCGCGATCACGGGGCGGGAAAATTCGATAATCATGTTCGCAATATTCGGACGATTCGGATCGCCCGGAGCTGCCGGAATCGGTTCCGCGCGCTCATTCAGAAGCGTTTCATAGTGATAGCCGACTTCGCGAATCTTGCTCGAACCGAAGGCGCCGACCGTTTTTTTACGATTAAAGGAGGTTGCCATTTTTTATGAATTTCAAAAATACGTTGTTGTGAAAAAATTTATCTGCGAAAGGAAAATCAACCCGGAGGCCACGCAAGTTTACGCCCGCCAATGAGGTGAACGTGCAAGTGCGGAACCGTTTCGCCCGCGTCCGGACCGGAATTGATGACCGTGCGGAAACCGCCGGAAAGCCCGCGTTCCGCCGCCACTTTTCCCGCGACAACGAGCAAATGCCCGAGCGTTCCCGCGTCGGAATCCGTTGCCGAGGAAAGGCGCGCAATCACGCGTTTGGGAATGACGAGAATGTGAACCGGAGCCTGCGGATTGATGTCTTCAATCGCGAAACAAATATCGTCCTCGTAAACCATTTTTGAGGGGATTTCGCGATCTGCGATCTTTTGAAAAAGTGTTTTCATGAAAGGCTCTGATGCTGATTTTTTTGCCCGGAAACGTAAAGCGGAAATTTATTCTTCCGGGCGAATTTCAAACTTTTCCGGGGAAAATCCGCGTTGCCCGACAATTCCCGCGAGTTCCCGCAACGAAAGCGCCGTTCCCGCACGCACGCCGTTTTCGTCGAACCAGCCCGACGGCATTTCCAGCACAAATTTTACACGCTCGCTTCGAGACGATGTTACGGACAAATCGTTCGCGCGCATCTCGTGTGTTTCGAGCAAAATTCCGTTCGCGTCAAAAAATCCGACCGACAAACCCACGGGAACGCTGCGCATCCAAAAACCGCGCCGCGATTCGTCCGGATAAACGAAAATCATGCCGGAATTTTCGGGCAAGCCGCGGCAACCCGTCAAGCCCCGCTGGCGCTCCAATTCCGTAATCGCCGCACGGACGGAAAGTTTTTTTCCGCCGAGCGTAAGCGGGAACGCCGCCTCGAAGCTCTTACATTCCCGCGCGGGAACGCCGAACGCATCGAAGGCGTTCTCGCGGACGAAAAACGCACACGCGCCGACACCGAGCAACAGCGCCGTGCAAACCAATATTTTTTTCAAAAAAGACATCGGCTTAGTCTTTATGCGTCGGCGGAAGCATACGCGCACGCGCGCCGGGCTTCGGGAATTGAAGGGTGACAGTCGTGCCTTTTCCGGGCGTGCTGTCGAGTCCGACCTGCCCGCCGTGTTCCCGCATGATGCGCATGACAATCATCATGCCCAGCCCGTGCCCGTTGTTTTTCGTGGTGAAGAACGGTTCGTAAATTTTGGAAATATCATCGCGGCTGATTCCGCAGCCGGAATCCTTTACACGCAAATAAACAAACGCGTCGTCGCAATCGAGCTCGATCGCGATGCTACCGCCGTCCTGCATGGCTTCCATCGCGTTTTTCGTAACATTGAAAATGAGTTGCTTGAGTTGCGATTCGTCGCCGAGAACGACGGGAAGTTCCTTGCACGCCTGAATCATCGAACAGCGGATGTTGCGATTTTCCAGTTCGATTTTCTGCACACCGAGCACGTCGATTACTATTTCCACGAGATTCGTTTTCACGAGCGCAGGCTTCTGCGGGCGGATTGCGCCGAGAAAGTTTTTCAAAATATCGTCGAGCCGCGCGATTTCTTCGAGGCAAATTCCGACGGAATTTTTCAGCGAACCCGCAGATTTCTCGGAAACATCGAGCTTGGCGAGTTTGCGGCGAATCAGCTCCAAGTGAATTTTCATCGAATTGAGCGGATTTCCGATTTCGTGAGCAACACTTGCTGCCAGCGTGAAAATCGAGTTCACGCGCTCGCTTTCAATCATTTCCTCGGTGGATTCGCGATCCGCCGTGATATCACGCAAGATCACGACAAAGCGTGCGGGAACGCCCTCACTACCGCCGAGTGAAATGCGGCTGATTTGCAAGCGCAACCAACGGTGTTCGGGATAAAAAATTTCGGCATCGCGAGCGATGTTCGGAGCCAAACCTTCGTCCTCCAGAAAATCCAGCGAACGCGCCAAATCAGGAACGAGTTTCCACAGCACGGCGGACCCGGGTTCGTTCCCGCGCAAGCCGATCATGCGCATTCCGGCACGGTTCGAGTATTCGATTGTTCCCGCCGAATCGATGACGAGAATACCCTCGTCAATCGTATCGAAAAGCATTTCAAACAAACCGCGTTCCCGCGCAAGCCGTTGCACCAGAATCGTCAAATTTGCGGAATCCAAGTCGTCGAGTCGCCCCAAAATGCGTTCGATCGAGGATACACGACGACCGCTACCGCTGTTTTTCTTTGCCGCCATAATGGCGCGAGAGGTTAGACGCGTTCCCGCGTTCCCGCAAATTGAAATTTGCCGCAGGCAAATTTCAATTAATCTCGAATTTCAAATTCCGAATTGCGAATGAAGTGCCGTCAAAAATTGAGAACGAAGACCTCCCGGTCTTCGGCGTGGCGGGAAAGAACTTCAACTCTTGTTCGTAATCCCGAGAATCACTCGTAGCCATACGTTCCTTTTTCCATCCTTGGTAATCATTCGGGATTCGCAATTGATTGAAATTTGGCGAAGCCAACGCTTCGCTAAATTTCAATTTTCAAGACCGGACAAAGCGCATCGGCGTTCCCGCCGAGGATTTCCCCTGCCGGAAGCGTTTCCGGAAGCGGCGTTCCCGCCGGCGGCAGAAAAACGTAAATACTTTTTCCGTCTTCGCTCTGCGTCGCAAGCACGCCCTCAAAACCGAAATACGGACGCGTTCCGTAAATTGCCTCGCCGTTGACGCGAAGCCATTTGCCGACACCGCGAAAAACTTTCACCACACCGTCGGGAATGCTTCCGTCCGCCCGCGGTCCGATATTCAAAAGCAAATTCCCGCCTTTTGCCGCGCATTCCTGAAGCTGGCGCACGACGGTTTCAACGGATTTAAAATTCGTATCAAAGCGGTTGAAGCCCCACTTATCGCCGACGGTCATGCAGGTTTCCCAATCTGTGTCGGGATAACCTTTCGCGGGAACGTGCTTTTCCGGCGTCATGGTGTCGCCGCAGCGCAAATCGAGTTTCACGTCCGTGTTTTTGTCGAATCCGGAATACGCGTAGAGGCGGTTGTTCATAATGATTCCGGGCTGGAGCTTGCGGCAAAGCTCAATTAGCGCGGGAGCGTCCCAACCGCGTTTTCCCGATGCCGCGCCCTGAGAATAATCCCACCAAATCACGTCGATTTTTCCGTAATTCGTGAGCAATTCCCGCACCTGATTTTTCAGATAATCGAGATAAACGGAGTGGTCGATTTCTCGCCCGGGAACACCTTTGCGCCACGCAATCTGGTTTTTCGGATAACACAAATCCGGACAAATCGTGTAATCATATTTCGGATGCGCCCAATCGATAACGGAATGATAAAACCCGATGCGCATACCGTTCCCGCGAAAAGCATCGACAAATTCCCGCGCGAAATCGCGCCCGTATTTTTCCTGCGAATCATAATCCGTTTCCGCAGAATCAAACATCGCAAAACCCTCGTGGTGCTTCGTCGTAAAAACGGCGTAGCGGCATCCGGCTTCCTTCGCCAAATCCGCCCACGCTTTCGCGATTTTCGCACGCGGCTTGAGGCGCGGAAGCGTTTCCTTGCGATACGTTTCGGTATCGACTTCGACGTTTTTCTGAATCCATTCCGTTCCGCCCGGAACGCCGCGCCACAAACCGCCCAAGCCCGAATAAAGCCCGTAGTGAATAAACATGCCGAACTTCGCATCGCGCCACCACTTCATGCGTGCATCGCGCTCGTCCCGCGTTTCCCAAACGGGCGCGTGATCTTCATCGCCCGCAATTACGGGAACGCGCCCGTTCTCCGCCGCCGTTCCCGCGCTCATCGCCGATAAAAACGTGAGCGCAACACCGATTGTAATTTTCGTAAATTTGTTCATGGTTTCCGGGAAAAAAAGAATTCAGATTAACGGGCGATGCAAATCCGCAAAGCGTTTAATGATACCGCCGAACGCACCGTTGGAGAAAAACACGACGAGCGCGGGAGCGTCCGGCGTTGCCGCATCGGCAAGTTCTTCCAAGCCGGCAAGCAGTTGTTCCGTCGTTTCCGTCGCGCGCGCATCCGTGCCGCGGGAACGCAACGTCGCCGCGACTTCCGCCGTATCCATTTTTTCCGCACCGCCGGAGGCGTGATGCACGGGCGCGATCAGCGCGGCATCGGCGTTCTCAAGCGCGTCCGTAAACGCGTCCTGCAAAAGTTTGCGCACGGCGGTGTTGCTGCGCGGTTCAAACGCGGCGATGAGTTTGCGATTCGGGTAGCGTTCCCGCAATGCTTGGAGCGTGAGTTTGAGCGCCGTCGGGTGATGCCCGAAATCCTCAATCGCAACGAGAGACGGCGTGTCGACGAGAATTTCCCGCCGCCGCTTCACGCCTTGAAATTTTGACAAACCGTCCAGCGGGAACGCCCATTCCGGCTTGTCCGTCGCCGTGTAAAGCGCGCATGCCGTTGCCGCCATTGCCGCGTTGCGCGCGTTGAAAATGCCGGATTGCGCCCACGCGACGTGCCCCCACGCGTTCCCGCGCCACGTCAGATCAAACTCGGAACCGTCCGAAGTTTCGCGGAAATTCAAAATGCGAATATCGCAATTTTCTCCGGTGCCGACGCGCAGAATCGGCGCCCAGGAAACGTTTTCCAGAAGCGGCGCGATATTTTCGTCGTCGCCGTTCGCCACGATGTAGCCGTTGCGCGGAACGAGGCGGATAACATGAGAAAACGTGCGTTGAACGTCCTGCAAATCGCGGAAAATGTCCGCGTGGTCAAATTCCAAATTGTTCAGCAAAAGAATTTCCGGCAGGTATTGAATGAATTTGCTGCGCTTGTCGAAAAACGCCGTGTCGTATTCATCGCCTTCAATGACAAATGCGCCGCCGTCCGTTCCCGGAGCCGAGCCGCCCGGCAAATCGCGCGGCACGCCGCCGATGAGCCAGCCGGGATTTTCGCCGCGTTCCCGCAAAAGGAATGCCGCAATCGACGAAGTCGTCGTCTTGCCGTGCGTTCCCGCGACGACGATGTTGTGGCGGTTTTTCAGAAGGCGCGTGCGCAACAATTCCGGAAGCGAAACGTAGTCGAGCGCGCGCGATTCGAGTAGCCATTCCATCTCCGGATGCCCGCGTGAAACAACGTTCCCGACGACGACCAAATCCGGATTGATAAACGAAAGCCGCTCCGCGCTGTAACCGTCGTAAATTTTTACGCCGGAATTCAAAAGCATATCCGACATCGGCGGGTAAATTCCTTTGTCCGAACCGGAAACTTCGTGCCCGAGCGAGCGCATCAGCAACGCGGCATTTCCCATCGCCGTGCCGCAAATCCCCATGAAATAAATGTGCATGAGAAAAGACTAAAGATTAAAGATTAAGGCTTAAAGATTAAAGGAAGCACACGGGGACGCCGATTTTAACGCCATTCGTGTTTCGGGTAGCGTCCTTTGAGGTCTTTTTTGACGTGTTCGTAAGAGGTTTTCCAAAAAGCGTCCAAATCCGCCGTGCGCTGAACCGTGCGCCGCGCGGGCGATTGCACTTCGACGATGAGCGGCACGCGCCCGTCGCAGATTTTCAGCCTCTCTCCCGGGCAATCGTAAAGCTCCTGCACCGTCGCACCGATGACCGCCTCGCAATCCTCCGTGTATGTGATTTTCGCAGGATGACGTTTGCGCGGGAGCGCGACCGATTCCGGCAAAAGCGCGTCCATTGCCATCTCCTGTTCCCGCGAAAGCCAGCCGCGAAGCGTTTTCCAAACGGATTTTTCGCGAATGTCCTTATACGCCGTCGCGCCGAGACAAATTTCCTCGATAAGCATGCGTCGCCCTTCATCGTCGAGCGTCGCAATTCCGAGTTCCGGACAATGCGCGGCGGCAAAATTCACTTTGTTAATCCACGCTTCGACTTGCGCGTCCCATTTTTCCAAAACGAGACGTCCGGCAATCACTTCGTCCGCCAAAAGCCGCGAAGCCGCATCGCTCGCCACATCGGGCAGTTCCCGCGAACTCAGCACAAGCCCGCGAAACACGCGTTCCCGCCGCGTCAGCACGCGTTTTTGCGACGCATCAAACGAAACCGCATCCCGCGTTTCAAAATCCTCCGGGAAATATTCTTCAAGCCACGCTTCCTCGACCGCAGTCGCCAGCGAAAGAAACACCGTAACTTCGCCGCGCGTCTGAATTTCCTCCACTTCCGCCGCGACCAAAAGTTTTGCGTGACGCACCGCGCTCCCGCGCCGCAACTCGCCGCCGCGCCCGTGCACAAGCCGGCAGCGCAACGTTCCCGCATCGACGCGCCGAGCCAACTGCGAAACGAATCCGAGCAAAAGGCAACGCCGCACGGCTTCGTAAACATCGGGCGTTTCACCCGCCGCCGCATTTTCCGGCGTTTCCGCCCTGTCCGCGCCCGCCGTTTTTTCGCTTCCGCGTTCCCGCGAAAAAATATTTTCCGCGATTTTCAAAAACTGCGCCGCCAAACGATCCGCCTGCCGCGCCGCGCCCGCGTGAATGCCCCAGCGCTTACAAAATTCAAAATCAAAATCCTTTTTACGCGCCATGCCGACAAGCGTCAGCCGATGAAAAAAGTCCGAATCCGTTTCGCCGAGTAATTCCTCGCGATCTTCGTCGCGTCGGCGGTCGGCGAGATCGAGCATCACGTCGCGCCCCTGTGCCATCGCCGCGACAAACGCGATTTGGCGGAGGCAGCCAAGCTCGTTTGCGGCAATCATCATGCGCGCGTAACGCGGGTGAAGCGGGAAACGCGCCATCGCCGCACCGACGGACGTAAGTTTTTCCGCAGAATCGAGTGCGCCCAGATCGTGGAGCAATTCGAGCGATTTTTCCAACGCGTGCGCGTCCGGTTTTTCAAACCACGGGAACGCCGCCAAATCACCGATTCCGCCGGCTTTTAAAAGCAGCAAGGTTTCGGAAAGTTCGACGCGCCGAATCTCGGGAACGTCGCGCACGGCGCGGTTTTGCTGATCGCCGCGCGCCCAAAGCCGCACACAGCGTCCCGGCGCCGTTCGCCCCGCGCGCCCTGCCCGCTGGTCCGCCGAACTTTGCGAAATATTTTCTATCAAAAGCATATTGATGCCGCGATGCGGATCGTAACGGGCGATGCGCGCCAAACCGGAATCAATCACGACGCGCACGCCGGGAATCGTCAGCGATGTTTCCGCAACGTTTGTGGCGACAACAACCTTGCGCGTTCCCGCCGGCGCGGGCGCAACGGCGCGATCCTGATCGGCGGCGGAAAGTTCGCCGTAAAGCGGTAAGACCGCACACTCCCGCCCTTCCGGCGTTGCCGCGATTGCCGCGATCGTTTTTGTAATTTCGTAAGCACCCGGCATGAAAACGAGAAAATCGCCCTCCGGCTCGGCGTGAAACGCTTTGCGAAACGCCGCCGCCGCGTGGTCCCAAACCGCGTAGCGCGGCAAAAATCCGTTGCGCGTCTGCGTTCCCGCAAAACCCGTCGCGCCGCCCGCCGCCGAATATTCGATTTCGATCGGGAAGAGGCGCCCTTCCGCCGTCAGCGTTTCGCAGGGCGAAAGCCACGACGCGAGCGAGTCCGTGTCGAGCGTTGCCGACATCACGATGATGAGTAAGTCCGGGCGCGTCGTGCGTTGGAGTTCGAGAGCAAACGCGAGCGTCAAATCCGAGTAAAGATGCCGTTCGTGAAATTCATCGAAAACGATGGCACCGATATTCTCCGCTCCGGAATTTTTTCCGCTCAAAAGCTGACGCAGAAGCAAGCCTTCCGTGACAAATTTAATCCGGGTTTCAGCGGATTCCACGCGGTCGAAGCGAATCTGATAACCGACTTCTCCGCCAAGATTTTGTCCGCGTTCCCGCGCGATGCGCGCCGCGAGCATACGCGTCGGCAACCGCCGCGGCTGCAGCACGACAATTTGTTTTCCTGCGGGAACGAGCCTGTCGTCGAGCAACATTTGCGGAATTTGCGTCGATTTTCCCGAACCCGTCGGCGCCTGCAAAACGATGCGACGGGAACGCGCGCACGCCTCTTTCAGGCGCCCGCGCAGTTCAAAAATCGGCAAATTTCCCGCTCGTTCTTCGCTCGGCATTGTAAACGCGGGAAAATACGCCTCCCATCTGCGTTTTTCAATCTATTCTCCTGTCCCGTATTTCCTTCTTTTGTTAACGCAAATCCCGTTTTTTTTTTTTTTGTTTTGCGGAAATATAGAGCAAAATTTAAACTCCGCCCGTCATGGGAAAACTATTTTTCAAAAAGGTCGGGACGTTATTATCCGATTGCAACGATTTCTGATCGGATACGAAACATATGTCGAAAGTAACCAAAGTAGTTCCGCCGCGCCTGCACGTTCTTTTGAGGAAAAAGACAGCCGTTGTGATTTTGCGCGGACGTAGCAAAAGCGCCGCAACTTTCGGCTGGAATTTGAAAGACGACTCCTTTGCGCTCGGTCAATGGTTTCGCGGACGCATTTACGCGTTGCGTTGCGATTTGTCGCCGGACGGCAAACACCTGATTTATTTTGCCGCAAAATACTGGCGAAACGATGCCGTTTTTCAACGCAAGCAAGCAGCACTCAAAGAAACGTTTAACACGGAAGATCTTTGGCGGATACCGGATGGATTGCGCAGGCAAGCGGAGGAGAAAATTGAGGCAACACACGGTAAAGAATTTGAAAAATTACATAATTCGTTGGACTTCAACGCTCCGACATGGACTGCAATTTCCCGGGCACCGTATTTGAAAGCGATTGATTTATGGTGGAACGGAAGCGGCTGGAACGGAGGCGGAGCATTTTTGAGCGATCGTGAGGTTTGGCTAAACCATCCGACGTTCATGTTTGAACCGCCGGTTTTGGAGAGCGGAAATTTTTCGGTAACGCATGATCCGATTCCGGAACTCGGCTACGGGAACACACGCGGAGAATGTCCGCCGATTTATTTTGCAAAACTTGTGCGCGACGGCTGGGTTCTCAAAGACGATTTCGGATATCGGCTTCACTGTAACGCACTGTTTGAAAAGCGACTTCCCGATTCCCGAATTTTACAGAAACGCTTTTTTAGCGGGCTTAATAATACACCCGGACGCAGCGTTTATTGGGATGAACACTGCGTTGTCGATGAGACGGGAACGCAAATTCTTGGAGGATCCGCTTGGGAATGGGCTGATTTCGACGCCCCGAGGAAACGCATTCTTTTCGCTCGAAACGGTTGTTTGTGGGCGCTCCCGCTCAAAGAACTCGACCATCCTCCCGTTTTGTTGAAAGATTTTAACTCAGCAGAATTTGAACCCGTTGTAGCGCCATACTGAATCCGTTCCCGCGATTGACTAAACGCAGAAAATCTACATTCTTTCTGCATCTTATTTTTTTCAGACTATGGCAGTGGAACTTAAAGACACCTTAAACCTTCCCGTGACGGATTTTCCGATGCGAGCAAATCTCACCGCTCGCGAACCCAAGCGCATCGCGTTTTGGGAAGAAACCGACCTTTACAGCCGCCTTCAGAGCAAAAACGCGGGAACGGGCAAATCCTTTATTCTCCACGACGGTCCGCCGTTCACCAACGGCGACGTGCACATCGGCACCGCGCTCAACAAGCTCCTCAAGGACATCATCATGCGCTACAAAACGATGTGCGGCTACCGCGTCCCCTACGTTCCCGGCTGGGACTGCCACGGTTTGCCGATCGAGCACAAGGTGATGAAGGAGCTTCACGCCAAGGCAAAAACGCTCACGCCGCTCGAAATCCGCAAAGCCTGCGCGGAATTCTCCGAAAGCTTTATCGAAAAACAACGCAAACAGTTTAAGCGCCTCGGCATCCTCGCTGACTGGGCAGCGGAATACAAAACGAAAAATCCCGCCTACGAAGCCGACATCATCCGCACGTTTGCGAACATGGTCGAGCTCGACCTCGTCTATCGCAGTAAAAAACCGGTTTACTGGTCCATTCCCTGCAAAACCGCGCTCGCCGAAGCCGAAATCGAATACAAAAACCACACCTCGCCGTCCATCTGGGTCGCGTTCTCGCAAATCGACGCGCCGGAAAAGAATTTCGTGATTTGGACGACTACGCCGTGGACAATTCCCGCGAACATGGCTGTCGCCGTGCATCCGGAACTTGAATACGTCGAAATTTCCCACGGCGGAAAAATTTACATCGTCGCCGACGCTCTCGCGGAAAAATTCGTCGCAGACTGCGGCTTGGAAGGCGCGGTTCGCGGCGCGAAAGTTCTCGGGAAAACGCTCGAAGGCATTCAAACGCAACACCCGATTTGCGATCGCACTTCGCCCGTCGTTTGCGCCGATTACATCACGACCGACGCGGGAACGGGTTGCGTTCACACCGCCGGCGGTCACGGTCTCGAAGACTACCAAACCTGCCTGCGCTACGGCATCGAAATTTATTGCCCGGTCAACGACGAAGGCGTTTACGCCAATGACGGACGCGTTCCCGCGTCGCTCGTCGGTATTTCCGTTTTGGATACAAACGGCAAATGCCCGGCAAACATCGAAGTTTTAAAACTGCTCGAAGCCTCGGGAAAACTTTTAAAAGTCGCTAAAATCGACCACCAATACCCGCATTGCTGGCGCTCGAAAACGCCGGTGATTTTCCGCGCCATGGACCAATGGTTTGTCGCGCTCGACAAAAACGAAATGCGCGCCAAGGCGCTCGGTCAAATCGGCGACGTTTCCTGGATTCCCGCTAGCGGCGAAAACCGCATCCGCGCCGCCGTCGAAGGTCGCCCGGACTGGTGTATTTCCCGCCAGCGCTCCTGGGGCGTGCCGATTCCGGTGTTCTACGACGCGGACACGCGCGAAGCGTTCCTCGACGCCAAGGTCATCAACGGCATCGCAGAAAAAATCGCCGTCGAAGGCACGGATATTTGGTTTGAAAAATCTCCGGCGGAACTGCTCGCAGGCATCGACGTTCCCGCGAATTGGCCAGCTCCGGAAAAACTCGTCGCGGGAACGGATACGCTCGACGTCTGGATCGACTCCGGTTCGTCCAGCGCCGCCGTTCTGAAACGCAATTCCGACCTTGCGTTCCCGGCGGATCTTTATCTCGAAGGCTCCGACCAGCACCGCGGTTGGTTCCAATCTTCGCTGTGGACGAGCGTCATCAACTTCGGTTGTGCTCCGTATAAAAAAGTCATCACGCACGGCTTCGTCGTCAACGAAGGCACGCGCCAGAAGATTTCCAAATCCGACGGAAAACCGCAGACCGCCGACGGCTACGTTTCCAAATACGGCGCGGACATCGTGCGCCTCTGGATCGCTTCGGAAAATTATCAGAACGATATTCCGCTCTCCGACGGCATTCTCGACGCGACGGCGACGCAATACCGCAACATCCGCAACACGATTCGCTACCAACTTTCGAATCTTTACGATTTCGATCCCGCGAAGGACGCTGTTCCGTTTGCGGAACTGACGCTGATCGACAAGTGGGCGCTCGGAAAATTCTTTGCGTTGCTCGCCGACGTCACCAAATGCTACGAAAACTACGAATTCCACAAAGCCTACGCGGCAATCGACGCGTTCACGGTGGAAACGCTTTCGGCGACGTATCACAACATTCTCAAAGATCGCCTCTACACCTGCGCCGCCAACTCGCGGGAACGCCGCTCGTCGCAAACGGCGATTTACACGATTTTCACCGCGTATCTGAAAATGCTCGCGCCGATGCTTCCGTTTACGACGGACGAAGCGTGGGGCTTCTTCACAACGAAAAACGAATACGCGAAAGACTCGATCCTTTTGCAGGATTGGCCGACGCTCGCGCCGGAACTCGCGTTCCCGCAGGAAGTCGCCGAATTCGACGCTCTTTTGAAAACGCTCGACAACGTGAATCTGAAGCTCGACGCGCTTCGCTCTGCGAAAGTCATCGGGCAATCGCTCGAAGCCGTGCTCACGATTTCCGGCGATCCCGCCGACGCGACTTTCGCGCTTTTGAAAAAGCACGCCGCCCTGCTCGCGGAAACCTTTATCGTCTCGGAAGTGCGCCTCTCCGACGCGCCTGCGGGAACGCCGCTCGCCGTCGAAGCCGTCAAAGCGGAAACGCTCGGCTACGTCCGTTGTCCGCGCTCGTGGCGCTGGCTTCCGGAACTCGTCGACGCGGGAACGTTCGGCAAAGTCTCCGCGCGTTGCCGCGACGCTCTTAAGGAAAAATATCCCTCCGAGTTTTAATCAGAAAATTTCCGTAAAACCCGTTTAAATTTTTCAGATGGCAACAAAATCCGCTAAATCTCCTGCCAAGAAAAAGCCGACCGCCAAAGCGACTCCGGCGCCGAAAAAGAGCGCGCCCGAAAAGAAGGTTGCGCCCGAAAAAACTTCCTTAAAGAAGGCGAAAAATACCGCCGTTCCCGCGAAAGCCGAGAAGCCGAAAAAAGCGGCAAAAGCAAAAGCGAAGGTCGCCGAAACCGCGAAAAATCCGCTTGCGGACATCGTCGTTCGCCGCGACGCGGAAACCGTCCAAACGAAAGTCATCACTCGCCGCCGCGGACTCATCGCCTACACGCCGAAGGAGCTCGAACTCATGTTCCTGCGCCGCGGCGCGAACAACATCAATTTGTTCAATCCGGCAACAGCGGACCAAACGGCAGTCAAACCCGCCGTCGCTACGCGCCAGATTCTGACGGAGCTGCCGAAAGCCAAGCCGCGCAAGGTCGGCGCCGTCTCTCTCGATGAGCTTTTCGGCTATAACCCGTTTGCTAAGGACAGCGTTTCCGCCGAGGAAAAAATGATTCCGGCGAAATGGATTAAATATTACAAGAAACTCGTTTCGCTCAAAGTCGCCATCCAAAAGGAAATCGACGAACATTCGCAAAACGCGTTCAGCCGTCAGGGCAAGGAAGATACGGGCGATCTCTCCGCTTCATACAGCCAGCACACCGCAGACATCGACAACGAAGCGTTCACGCGTGATTGCGCGCTGAGCCTGCTCGCCGGAAAACAGCAGGAACTCGCCGAAATCAACATCGCCATCGAGCGCATGAAAAAAGGAACTTACGGCATTTGCGAAATCACCGGAAAACCTATTCCGGCAGAACGCCTGCGCGACGTGCCTTTCACGCGCTATTCTATCGAAGGAAAAATCGAAGCGGAAAAACAACGCGCCGCCGCCGCTCGCCGCCGCCGCGCCGCCGCTGCGACCGACATCGCCTCCGTCACCGACCTCGAAAACGACGTTCCGATTGTTTTCAGCGAAGACGACGATGCCGACCGCAAAAAAACTTCTTCTGCCGAGCCCGATCCGGAAAACGAAGCCAAGTAAACCTTGCCTCCGAGAAAAAAGACAGACGTTCCCGCGCCTGTCTTTTTTTTTATCCGCAATACTCGCCGCCGACAGAATCTCTCACAAAGCCGCAGAGCCACGGAGTTTTTAACGGGAAAATCTTTTGCGTCCGAGCTTATTTCTTTTGAAAAATCCCGTTCAAAAACATATTTTTCCGCAAAATTTTTCAGATTATGGCAAACGACGTTCCCGAAAAACAAAACGATGAACTTCACGCGGCGTTCCCGCAGAGCCGCCGCGTTTACATCGAAGGTTCACGCCCGGACATTCGCGTGCCGATGCGGGAAATTTCGCTTTCGCCGACGCGTTCCCGCGCCGGAAAAATTCTGCACGAAAATGCACCCGTCCGCGTTTACGACACGTCCGGTCCTTGGGGCGACGAAGCCTTTCACAAAGACATCCGCAAAGGGCTTCCCGCTCTGCGCACGCCGTGGATTCTGGAACGCGGCGACGTCGAAGCCGTTCCCGCAAGCTACACCGTTCCCGAAGTCAAAACCGCCTGCCACGTCGAGCAGTTCGACCGCGGCGACCGCAAAATTTACCGCGCCAAGCCGGGTGCGCACATTACGCAAATGGACTACGCCAAGCGCGGCATCATTACGCCGGAAATGGAATTTGTCGCCATCCGCGAAAATATGAAGTTGCAGGCTGCGCGCGACGAAATCGCAAAATCCCCGCGCCAAAACCTCGGATTCATGCACCCGGGAGAAAGTTTCGGCGCGGCGATCCCGCAGGAAATCACGCCGGAATTTGTGCGCTCGGAAATCGCGCGCGGGCGGGCGATTCTTCCTGCCAATATCAACCACCCGGAAGCCGAACCGATGATTATCGGGCGGAATTTTTTGGTCAAAATCAACACCAACATCGGAAATTCCGCCATCGCATCCGGCATTGAAGAAGAAGTCGATAAAATGCGCTGGTCGTGCCGCTGGGGCGGCGACACGCTGATGGATCTTTCCACGGGGAAAAACATTCACGCCACGCGGGAATGGATTTTGCGCAATTGCCCCGTTCCCGTCGGCACCGTTCCGATTTATCAAGCGTTAGAAAAAGTCGGCGGAAAAAGCGAGGAAATCAACTGGGACGTTTTTCGCGAAACACTCATTGAGCAAGCCGAACAAGGCGTGGACTATTTCACGATTCACGCCTGCGTGAAAAAGGATTTTGTGCCGCTCGTTGCCTCACGCGTTACGGGCATCGTTTCCCGCGGCGGCTCCATCATGGCGAAATGGTGCCAACGCCACAACGCGGAGAATTTTCTCTGGGAACACTGGGACGAAATCTGCGAAATCATGGCGGCTTACGACATCGGTGTGTCCATCGGCGACGGCTTGCGCCCCGGCTCTATTGCCGACGCGAACGACGAAGCGCAATTCGCCGAACTCAAAGCGCAAGGCGAACTGACCAAACGCGCTTGGGAACACGACGTGCAAGTCATGAACGAAGGTCCCGGGCACGTTCCCGCGCAACTCATCCGCGCCAATATGCAAAACCAGCTCAACTGGTGCCACGAAGCGCCGTTTTATACGCTCGGTCCGCTCACAACCGATATCGCGCCCGGCTACGACCACATTACGAGCGCAATCGGCGCGACGCTCATCGGTTGGTTCGGTTGTGCGATGCTCTGCTACGTCACGCCGAAAGAACATCTCGGCTTGCCGAACCGCGAAGACGTTCGCGCCGGCGTTATCGCCTACAAAATCGCCGCGCACGCCGCCGATTTGGCAAAAGGGCACCCCGCCGCCCAATATCGCGACAACGCGCTTTCCCGCGCCCGCTTCGAGTTTCGCTGGGAAGACCAATTCGCCCTCTCGCTTGATCCGGAGCACGCACGCCGCCTCCACGACGAGGCGCTCCCGCAGGACGCGGCGAAAAAAGCGGCGTTTTGCTCCATGTGCGGACCGGATTTCTGCTCCATGCGCATCTCCGCCGAGTTGGAAAACGGAGCCGAGTAATTTTTCCGTTCCGCTCAATCCCAAAGACAGGCGTTCCCGTGGGGATTTCCTCGCGGGAACGCTTTTTTGTGTTTGGGGATGCGCGTAAAAAAACTCTCGCTAAGGACGCGAGGAAGCACAAAGTTTTTTATAAAAATCTCTGTGTTTCTCTGTGTTAAAAAGAAAAAAATTCCGTGTTTTCCGTGGTTCAAACAAACTTCGTGCGTTCCCGGGAACGCGACCGGTTAGCGGTAATAAAACGAAATACGGGAAGTTTCGCTGTTTTTTCCGATGAAGGCGACCATGTCAGCGCGCCACGGGTCGAAAGGCGCGCGGGAACTCACCGCATCGAGGCAAGCGTAGGTCGCCGGCTCGGACGCATCCGAGAAAACGACACGGACGTTGTCTACCGTGCCATCGGAATTAAGCGTATATTCGATGACGACAACGGCTCGCGGCTGGACGATGGCGGATCGTTGCACGGCGATATACCATGCCGCTTGGATGGCTTCGAGCATTCTCTGCGTGTAATCGCCGAACTCGCTGTATTTTGCATCAAGCGAGCAGGTTCCGATTTCGTTCACGGCGGTATTGCTACGCATTGTGATGGATTTGAGTCCGGGCGGAGGAAGGATTTGCGGACGCGGTGCGGGTTCGGGGACAGAATCGTCGCCCTGTTCGCCTTTTTTTGCGGGAGTTTCGCCTTTTGAGAGCGTTCCCGCGGCAACGGCGGGAACGTCCACTCCCTGTTTTTTTGCGGATTCACCTTCACGCGGGGGCGCGGGAACGGCAGCGGGCGGATTCGGTTCGGCAGGCGGATTGCGGAGCTCGGGAGGAAGAAGTTCGCGCGGAATAGCGACATCGGAAACGGCGCGGGAATCTTCGAGTTCGCCGTCGAGAGTCGGCGTGCGTTCCCGCGATTCGGGATCCGGATTTTCCTGCGCGGCTCGTTGGTCGGCAGCAGAAAAGTGCTCCTCGGTTTTCGGAGTCGCAACGGGTGCTTCGGGATTTACAGGCGCGAATTGCGGCTTGCGGCGAAATTCCTCCGGCAAAAGTTCTTCCGGAATTTCCTCAAAAATTTCTTTCGGCAAAATTTTTACCGGTTCTGCGGGAACGATGCTGCGGGCAAGCAGAGTCAGCGTTTTGGGTGCCGCCTCGTAAATCGCGCCGTGAATCGCAAGCGTCAGTGCCGCCGCAATTCCAAGCCGCCGCCACGAAAAAGCACGGTAAACGGCAGACGAAAGCGCCTGCCATTTTCCATGTCTCGTTCCCGATTTTCCCATACGAGTTTCAGTCTACCACGGATTAACACGGACATTCACGGATAAAAATAATAGCCGACGGAGAAGCTCCTCCTGTCGGCTATCGAAAAAATCCGTGTAATTTTTTTATTTTTTGTCTTCTTTTTTATCGGATTTGAATATGTTGAAAACGGCATCGGCGGCATCGGTTACAGCGTCTGCCGTGGCTTTTGCAGCATCGCCTGTGAGCGTTGCCGCATCAGAAACGGCGCCGAGTGCGGCGTCGGTTGTCGCCTTTGCCGCATCTCCGGTGAGTGTTGCGGCATCGGAAACAGCGGTCATGGTCGCGTCGGCAGCAGCTTTTGCGGCATCGCCCGTCATTACGGCGGCGGCTTTTGCAGCATCTCCGGTCATAACAGCGGCATCAGAAACAGCGCCCATCGCCGCGTTTGCCATGTCGCCGAGAACGGATTTGCGGAAGAAGTCGATGACACTCATGAAGTTTCCGGCAACCTTTGTTCCGAAAGCAAGCGGCGTCAGATTTTCGTCCATGCCGATTCCTTGGCTAAAGTCCGTAGACATCGGCGGGAACACGACAGGCATTCCTCGCAGATAAGCGGCAACACGCACATTTTTGATAACAAAATAACGGGCACCGATAAAAATTTCTTCCGCCGGTTTTTCCGAAGTCGACGGAGCTTCTTCGGATTGGCTCGGCGTTCCCGCGGCGACTTCATTTTCGGGCTTCGGTTCGCCCATAACATTTTTCAGAATGACATCGACGTTGGTTACGCCGGAGAAAAGTTGCTCATAATTTGCGCTCGGGTTGAGAATTTCCAAGCGATCGAGCACTTTTTTCTGCGCAAAGAGCGAAAGCATATCCACATCAACATCGACCAAATCGACAGAGAAAACATCGTGTGAGAACGCGCCGTTCTCGATAATCGGCTTGCCGACGAGAATTTTTTCAAAACGCACGTGCCCCGTGAGCGGATAAATTTTTGCGGATTGAATAGAGCATTGATCCACGCCGAGGAACGATGCACCGAAAGTATTTACGCCGAATTTAACAATCGGACCCAAGAAAAACGCGACGACTGCCAAGACCGCCACAATTAGGACGCCGAGCGCAATCAGAATGCGCTTAATCCAGCGGCATTTTTTCTTCGGCGGGACGGAGGTCAATTCGGTATTTTCCGCAGGCGGCGTTCCCGCAGGTTCTTTTTCAAGTTCGGATGCAGTTTCGTTGTTCATTATTGATTCCTCAGAGTATAAGCGTTTTCAGCACAATTTCTTTTGTTGATAAAATAAAAAAAGGAGAAGCGACAAGAGTGTCGCTTCCCCCTTTGTCGGAAAAAAATTAAATCAGCGGATAGCCGGTAAACGGCGACGGCTCGCCTTTGTTGCGACGGCGAATGGATTCTACATATTCATCGCGGAATTTCGCGATCCCGCCCTGCACCGGCCAAGCTTCGCCTTCGCCGTGCGCGCAAATCGTGCGTCCGCAAATATTGTCGGCAACGTCTTTGAGCGTGTCGAGGTCTTCCTCGGAGCCGTTCCCGTCGCAAATGCGTTTCGTGATACGCGCCATCCACATCGAACCTTCGCGGCAAGGCGTGCACTGCCCGCAGGATTCGTGTTTGTAAAATGCGTTCAAGTTCGCGAGCGCCTGAATCATTTCGACGGAATCGTCAAAAACAATCATGCCGCCCGTTCCGATGGAAGAACCGCACGCCATGAGGCTTGCCGCGTCGAGCGGAACGTCTTCCAAGAAAACTTCCTTTTCGTTCCCGTCGGCGTCTTTGATTTTGTATTTTTCGTCGAAACGAAGCGGTTTCATCGAAGAGCCGCCCGGAATAATCGCCTTGAATTTGCGCCCCGGAAGCGGACCGCCGCACATATCGTTGAGCAGTTCGCCGACCGTTACGGAGCCGGAAGCGATTTCGAAAATTCCCGGTTTTGCGACCAAGCCGGAAACGTTCATGATGCGCGTTCCCGCGTCGCCTTTCGCGCCGATTGCCGCGTATTTCTCGCCGCCCATTTCGATGGCGTTCAAGCATTGGCAAACGGTTTCGACGTTGTTGACAACCGTCGGGCAATTGTAAAGACCGAGCACCGCCGGGAAGTAAGGCGGCTTAATGCGCGGCTGACCGCGCTTGCCTTCGAGTGCTTCGAGCAAGCCGGTTTCTTCACCGCAAACATACGCTCCCGCGCCGCGATGAACGACGATTTCGAGCGAAAAACCGCTCCCGAGAATATTGTCGCCGACCAAATTTTTCGCGCGCGCCTCCTCGATGGCTTTTTCCAAAATCTGCGCGCCGTGGATAAATTCTCCGCGAATGAAAATAAACGCCTGCTTCGCCTGCGTTGCGTAAGAGCAAAGCACGATGCCTTCGATGAGCTGATGCGGATCGTAGTAAATCACCCAGCGGTCTTTGTGCGTTCCCGGCTCGGATTCGTCAGCGTTGACGACGAAGTAAATCGGCTTGCCGGATTTGCGGTCGAGAAATTTCCACTTCATGCCCGCAGGAAAGCCTGCACCGCCGCGCCCTTTGATTCCCGCCTTTTCGACTTCGGAGCAAAGCGCTGCGGGATCGCCCGCCTTCATCGCTTTTTTCAGCGTTTCGTAACCGCCGGCGGCGATGTAGGAATCGATATCCGGCTTGAAATCCGGATTTTTAACGCGCTTGTAAACGATGAGCGTTTCCTTTGCGTGGAGAGGAAGATTTTCTTTCATGCTCTAAAAAATTTTGCGGTTAAACTTTTCCTGTTTTTCCGGTCCGGATTTTATCCGAGCCATTCCGTGCGGTCGCCGAAGGTCGGAGCCTTTTTGCCGTAGTCGGGATCCGTGAGTGAAGCGCGAATTTTTTCCGCGAGCGCGGGAACGCTTTCCGGGGTCACTTTTTCATAAAGCAGATGGTCGACTTGGACGACCGGTCCCGTGCCGCAACACGCGAGACATTCGACAAATTCCAGCGTAACGTTCCCGTCCGCACTCGTTTCACCGCGCTTGCAACCGAATTCCGCTTCGAGCGCTTCCATCGTTTTGTAGCTCCCGCGCAGCGCACAGGAAAGCGTGCGGCAAACCTTGACGTGGCGTTTCCCGATAGGATTCAGGCGGAACATCGGGTAAAACGTAACCACTTCGTAAACGTTAATCGGTTCGATTTCGAGCTTCGCCGCAATCCATTTCATCGCCGCGTCGGTAACATAGCCGAGTTCTTCCTGCGCAATGTGCAAAAGCGGAAGCGTGGCGCTACGTTTTTGAGGATATTTCGCGACGATTTTGTCCGCCTTGGCAAGCGTTTCCGGCTTCAAGCCCGTTGCCGCCGCAAGCGCTTCACAATTCGCACTTTCCGAACCGATATTGGTATTCATAAAAAAGGTTTTCTAAAAAGCGTTGTTGAAATGGATTCCGATTTCTTGGGAGTCTATCACGAAAATCCCGCAATTCGCACGCTAAAATTTTATGGAATTTTTGTCGGAAAAAAGATTTTATGAGGAAACTTCATGGAACATCGTTGCAACTTTTTCTTCCCCTCCCGATTTTTCGCCCTCGCGGGAACGCTCGCGCTCGCCTTTTCCGCCGTTCCCGCCGCAAATGCGATGGTGGCGTCGATTTACGAAGAAAAATTTTTCGGGTTTTCAACATCGGTTAAAGAAACCCACAATACCGACTATTCCACCGCCACAACAGATATTTCCGAAATTTGGAATCGCACGGTTTGGATTGCGGATGACGGAGGAACGGCAACATACCTCGGACGAGCTGCCGACGGGTCTCACCTGATCCTGACAGCAAATCATGTCGGAATGCACTCCATGTCCATCACGACGACAGACGGTTCAACCTACAATCTTACTGCAAACAAAAATTGGAGAATCGGCACTGCAGATCTCAAAATTTATTCAGTATCCGTAAATACAGAAACCTCCGAATTTTTGGATTCCCTCGGTAATATAGATATTTACACGGGAACGCTGACGACCTCGACCAATCTTTACTCCGTGGGAACCGGGAAATCGACTGCAATCGGATCAGCCTACACCACGGGAACACGCGAAAAACAATGGGCGGAATTTAAGAGAAACAACATTTCCGTAGCCGACGAAAACGGCACCGTTTCGACAGTAGCTACCGTTCCCGTAAATACGTCCGGAACCACCGAATGCTACGCTGAAGTTTTCTCGAACAAGGAGACAAGCTTTCAAGCCACGCAATACGATTCCGGAAGCGGAGTTTTCGTTTACCAAAACGGGGAATGGTTACTTGTGGGAACGCTAATCGGTATCGGCGGGAACTCGGAAACGGCAACAACCGTTGGCTACAAAGAAACAGAAAATTCTGTCTGCGCCACCTACTTCGCCGACCTTTCCCAATACGCCGACCAAATTAACGCGATTATGGCAATTCCGGAGCCGTCGGCGTTCGGGCTTATCGCGGGAACGTTCGCGTTGGCGTTTGCCGCATCCCGGCGTTCCCGCAAAAAACGTGCGTAAGGACGAAGCTCGCGCAACTCTCGCTTGTCCCCGAAATATTCCGTCCTTGATAAAAGGAAGCGGGAACGGCAAAATTTTCTGATTATGAAACGCATCGCCATTTACGGCGCAGGCGGATTCGGACGAGAAACTGCTTGCCTACTTCGAGAAATCAACGAAATTGCCCCCACTTGGGATTTCGTCGGTTTTTTCGACGACGGTGCTCCCGCGGGAACACGCAACAATCAGGGACAAATTCTCGGCAACATGGACGCGCTGAATGCGTGGAACGGAGAACTCGCTCTTATTTTTGCGATCGCAGCGCCGAAAACAATCGAGGCGCTTTCCGGAAAAATTTCCAATCCGAACATCACGTTTCCGAACATTATCGCACCGACGGCACGCATCATGGATCCCGCCACACTCCGCCTCGGCAGGGGAAACCTCATTTCTCACCAGTCGGTGATTTCGTGCGATGTCGAACTCGGCAACTTCAACCTGTTCAACACGCAAATTTACATCGGGCACGATTCAAAAATCGGTGATTTCAATATGTTTAATCCCAGCGTCCGTATCTCCGGAAATATTACTGCGGGAAACCGCAATTTCTTCGGCGTTTCCTCCGTTGTTCTTCAGGGAGTCTCGCTCGGCGACGATGTAACGCTCGGCGCGAATAGCGTCCTCGTCCGCACGCCGAAAAACGGAAAAACCTACATCGGCAATCCCGCAACTCTTTTTGATATTTAAAAATGACGTCTCAAAATTTCATTGAAATATTTTCTGCGCTCTTAACTCAAACACCCGCGGGAACGCTCTCCGAAGCAACAAAGTTCAAGGAACTTCCCGAGTGGAGCTCCCTTCTCGCGCTTTCGCTCATGGCGCTTGTCGAAGACGAATGCGACGTGCTCCTCAAAGGAGACGACATCCGCAACGCTGAAACGCTCGGAGATCTTTTCAGCGCCGTAGAACGCAACCGCTAAAAACGCTTCCGCCATGGCAAAAAATCCGTTTTCGCTTGAAGGTAAAGTCATTTTGGTGACGGGTGCGTCGTCGGGAATCGGGCGCGCTTGCGCCGTCGCCTGCGCCGAAGCGGGCGCCTCCGTCGTCATCACCGGACGCGACGAACCACGCCTTGAAGAAACTTTTCAAATGCTTCCGCGCCCGCTCGGTGCGTTTACGGCGAAATGCGTTGCGGATTTGTCCGACGAGAAAGATTTTGAAAACCTTCTCGGAGCCTCTCCCACGCCCTACGACGGCATCGTTCACTGCGCCGGAATTTCAAAGTTGCGCCCGTTCCCGTTTGCCCCGCCCCAAGTTCTCGAAAAACTTTTGAGCGTTAACACGCTCGCGCCGATTGAACTGACACGGCGTTTGCTGAAAAACGGAACCGTTCGCGACGGAGCCTCAATCGTTTTTGTTTCTTCAGTCGCGGGAACGCGCATTACTTCAGTCGGGCAAACCGCATACGCACTTTCCAAAGCCGCGCTCTGCGGTGCGGCAAAAGCGATGGCGCTCGAACTCGCTTACCAAAAAACGCGCGTTAACTGCATCTGCCCGGGAGCGGTGGAAACGCCCATCCACGCAAGCATCGGGTTGAGCGAAGCGCAACTCAACGAAGACGCGCAAAAAAACTACCCGCTCCGGCGCTATGGGAAACCGGAAGAAATCGCCTACGCCGCGGTCTATCTCCTCTCCGACGCGGCGGCATGGACCACGGGAACGGAACTCGTCATCGACGGCGGGCTGACATTGCGCTAAAAGACAATTTTCTATGGCAAATTTTCGCTTCAACGGCATCGGCATCCGCGCCCTCTCCGCTTGCGTTCCCGCAGAAATTTCGCGCAATGAAGAGACCTTAAAAAATCTCGTTCCCGCAGAAGAAATCGGAAAAACCATTAATGCAATCGGCATTCGAGAAAAACGGATTGTGCCGCCAAACGTTTGCGCGTCGGACCTATGCTTCGCCGCCGCCGAAAAACTCTTTTCAGACAATCCCGACCTTCCCCGAGAAAGCATCGACGTTTTGCTTTTCATGAGCCAAACCGGCGATTTTAAAATTCCCGCGACGGCTCCGATACTCCAACAGAGACTCGGACTCTCAAAAAACTGCGCGGCAATGGATTTGTCGCTCGGTTGTTCCGGCTACGTCTACGCGCTTTCCTCCGCTTTTGCCTACGCAAATTTGCCGACGGTTCGCCGTGTGCTTTTGCTCGACGGAGAAACCTTTTCCAAAATCGTCAATCCGCGCGACCGCGTGAACGCGCCACTCTACGGCGACGCGGGAACGGCAACAATCATTGAAAAATCCGAGGATTTCGGGGAAACCTGTTTCGTTCTGAAAACAGACGGGAACGGCGAAGATTCCGTAAAAATTCCCGCCGGCGGCTGCCGCGTTCCCGCTTCTGCGGAAACGCTCTCAGAGGAAGCGGACAACGAAGGAAATATTCGTTCCGCCTGCGAAGTTTTCATGAACGGAATGGATGTTTTTAACTTTGCGATTCGCAGCGTTCCCGCCGTCATGAAAGAAACCGCGGAATTTGCGGGATTTTCGCCAAGCGAAGCGGACGGCATCGTCTTTCATCAAGCGAACAAAATGATGACCGATTTTCTTGCGGCACGCATGAAAATTCCCTCCGAAAAAATCCTGTATTCACTCGACAAATACGGAAATACGAGTTCCGCCTCCATTCCGCTCACGATTTCCGAATGCGGGAAAAATCTCTCCGCACGGGAACGCGTTTTCATCTGCGGATTCGGTGCCGGTCTTTCCTGGGGCGCCGCAACGCTTTCGCTCGCTTCGACAAACATTTCCGCTCCCGTCACATTTGGAGAATAACGGCTAATGAACATTTCCGATTTTAAAATTCATCACATCGGCGTAGCCGTCGCCGACATTGAAAGCGCCGCCGAGGTATATCGGGAAAACGGCTATCTTTGCACAACGCCGGTTTTTGATCCTCTCCAAAACGTAAACATTTGCTTTGCGGAAAAACCGGACGAATTACGCGCAGAGCTACTCGCACCTGCCGACGAGAGGTCTCCCGTTTCTGACATCTTGAAGAAAAGCGGCGGAGAACCGGAAGTTTACCACGTTTGTTACGCAGTTTCCGATATTGACCAAACGATTTCCGACCTGCGCAAAGAACGATGGCTTCTTGTAAAACCGCCCGTTCCCGCCGTCGCCTGCGGGAATGCACGCGTCGCGTTTCTATACTCGAAAGAAGCCGGACTCATTGAGCTATTGGAAGAAAAATCGTGAAACTTTTTGTTTTCAGGAACGCGACGCTTGAGCCGTTTTTTCCACGCGAAGAAACGGAGTTTTCCGGCTACGGAGACATTTCACGCGTTCCCGAAAATGAGGAAAAAATTTGCTGGTTTTACACGCTTCCGCCGGATGTTTCTCCGAAAGACGGGCAGCCGCTCGTTGACGATTTTTTGCAAAAATTACGCCTTGTCTTGCCGCGCGTCCCCGCAGACAAAAGGCTTGAGCTGACACGCCTCGCGTTCCCGCAAAATCCGCCTCTTGTTCTGGCAGACACGCGCTTACGTGATGCGATTCATTTTTATAACGCCGAACTCGAAAAAATTGCTCGGGAACGCGAAAATGCGCTCTTGCGCGAAGCTCCGGATTTCGCAACCGACTGGCGCATGTGGTTTCTCGCACAAATGCCGTTTTCTCCCGCCAAAAAACGAGCAGAAAAAGTTCCGCCGCGCGTTCCCGCTGTCCGAAAAAAATGTATCGTCCTTGATTGCGACGACACGCTTTGGGGCGGAACGCTCGGAGAAGACGGATTTTCCGCGCTTAAAATCGGCGGGGATTTTCCCGGAAACGCTTTTGCGTTTTTTCAAAAAAAATGCGTCGAGCTCGCCGAAAGCGGAATTATTCTCGCGATTTGTTCCAAGAATAATGATGCGGACGTGTGTGAAGTTTTTGAAAAACACCCCGCGATGATTTTGCGGCGGGAACACATTTCCGCGTGGCGCGTCAATTGGAATGATAAGGCGGAAAATATTCGCCAAATCGCCGCCGAGCTCAATATCGGCTTGGATTCGCTTGTGTTCGTCGACAATGAGGCGCGGGAACGCGAGCGCGTTGCAGTGGCGTTCGGAGGCATTGTCGCGACACCGGAATTTCCGCGCCACGCCTACGAGCTTCCCGCGTTTTTTGAAAAACTCGTCGATGAATTTTTCCGTTGCGAAAAATTGACCGCCGAGGATTTGTCAAAAACGCAACAATACCGCGATGCCGCCGCGCGTAGCGAAGCCGCGAGGAATTTTTCTTCGCTCGAAGATTACATTGCCTCGCTGGAAATCCGCCTTCTTGTCGCGCCTGCCGACGATTTTTCGTTGCCGAGACTGGCGCAACTCACGCAGAAGACGAACCAGTTTAATTTGACAACACGGCGGCGCACGGAAACGGAATTGCGCGATTTTCTTGCCTGCGGGAACGCGGTTTTCTCGCTTTCCGTTGCGGATAAAATCGGAGATCTCGGCATTGTCGGCGAATCGGAAATCTCATTTTCCGCAGACAAAAAAATCGCCCGCATCGAAAATTTTATGCTGAGTTGCCGGGCACTCGGACGCGGCATTGAAACCGCATTCGCTCAAAGAATTCTTTGTGTTTTGCGGGAACGCGGCGTAGAAACCGTTTTTGCGGAATATTTGCCGACAGCAAAAAATGCGCCCTGCAAAGATTTTCTTCCCTCGTTCGGATTCGTGTGTGAAGATGTAGCGGGGACGCGTTTCCGGCTCGACTTGCGAACGTGCGGCGAATTAGAGATTTCCCCCGCTTACAAATTTTTGTCTCATGAGTAACGCTATTTCAATACGTCTTGAAACCGTTTTTAAATCGACGCTCGGTATCGACGCCGTTCCCGCCGGGCTTTCGCAAAAAAATTGCGAAGCGTGGGATTCCGTAAATCACCTGAATCTGATTCTCGCGTTGGAAGCGGAATTCGATGTCGCGTTTGAGCCGGAAGAAATTGCCGCTATGCAGGACTTGGATACGGTAAAAAAACAGCTTGCGGCAAAGCTGTAAAATCCGAGAACCTCCGCTCTCAGTCGCGGAGAATGAGAGCGATAAAAACGAGATTGCCCGTTCCCGTATTTTCGAGCCCGTGCCCTTTTCCGCTCGGCGTAAACGTCACGTCGCCGGGTGCAACGGAACGAATTTCTCCGTTGTCGTTATACGTTCCCGTGCCGGAGAGAATGTAGTAAGTTTCGCTTTCGCCGCGATGCTCGTGGTAGCCGATGGAACACCCGGGAGCGAGCGTAATTTCGGCAAACATCCGAGTCTTATCATTCAATTCCTCCGCCGTAAGCAGATGTTTTTTGACGGTGTCGCCGTTCCCGCCGGCAACGCTGTGCGCAATTTCAATTTTCGGAAACATCGTTTTTTCTCCTGTAAAAATAATCTCTAAAATTACCCGTTATATTTCTTAAAATTTTCGGCTTGCTCGAAGATTTCTTTGAAAACTTCGTCTTGCGGGACGGGCGGATAGCCGTGTTCGGCAAGAACAAGAATCAAATCCATTTTCAGAGCGGCCTTCATATCTTCCCGTTGAGCCCAGTCGGTGTAGCGGGCTTTGTCGTCCACAATTTTCTTAATTTCCGCAGAAAGCACGACGAGTTTTTCCTCCGGATAATCGAAACCGAACTTCTTCGCGATGGCCTTCAAAATATCGTAAAAAGCTTTTTCCTCATAAGAAATACCCAAGTCTTTAAAAGATTTTTTCTCGGTGTTGATTTCATGCAGAAGTGTCGCCATTTGGTCAGCGACTTCAGAAAGCACTTCTTCCGCCAAAACGGCGTTGTCGCTCCGATCATTATACCGCGCGACCAAATCATTGAGTCGCTTTGAAAAATCGACGCCTTTCATTTTGTTCACTTTTTGAAACTCCGAAATTACCGTCTTTAAAAGACGTTCCATCAGTTTGATTTTCGTATTCGGGAACGGCAATTTCGCCAAACGAGTCATGTAATCCGCACTCAACACGTCGAGCGTTTCATTACCGCTTCCGACCTGAATAATTTCTTCAACGCCCTCGGACCGGATTGCCTCTTCAACCATCGCCGCCACACGCAGGTTCATCTGCTCCGTATCGGGCGCATTCCCGCGGGAAAGTTTCGCGATAATCGCCCGCACACCGCAGAAATAATGAATATCTTCGCGGTCGGCATCCGAAAAATCCTCGTTCCCGCCACAGAGGTTGAATGCCGACTTCAATTTTTTCACGTGCCCCATGAAAAGGGTTTCGCGCTCCTTGGTTTCTTGTGCAAATTCAGCTCCGCGATTCAGACATTCGAGTTGTTCCAAAGGCGTTCCCGTCGTAAACAAAGAATAATCACATTTCGCAAACATTCTGCGAAGGATATCGAGTTCGTCCTTTACCAACGCAACGGATTTTTCCACCGTTTCGACGGAATCCCCGGTGATTTCTCCCGTTGCGTATTTTTTCAACGCCTGGTCCATGCTGTTTTTAATGCCGAAATAATCGACAACCAAGCCCTTTTCTTTTCCGGGGAAAACGCGATTTACACGGGAAATTGTTTGCACGAGCGTGTGCATTTGCAACGGTTTGTCGATATACATCGTATCGAGGCACGGTGCGTCAAAGCCCGTTATCCACATATCGACGACAATTGCGATTTTAAAATCGGAGTCCGGTTCCTTGAATAATTTATCAAGGTTTTTGCGGTCCTCGTCGTTTCCGAGCAAATTGTAAAGAGCGGGCTCATCGTCTTTGCTCCGCGTCATAACGAGCTTAATTTTCTCGCACGGTTTCGGCGCGTTCCCATAAGGTGCCTCAGACTCAGCCGCCATCAGATGTGCGCGCCCGAAGCATAGCGTATTTTCCGCGTTCCCGCCCGAGGAAACTTCCGCCCACTCGGGACGCAACGCAACAATCTTCTTATACAAATCATACGCAATGGTGCGATTGGCACAAACAATCATCGCCTTACCCTTCACCGTCGCGCCTTCCGCGAGGCGGTTTTCGTAATGCCCAATAAAATCTTCCGCAACCGCCCGCAAACGGTCGGGATCGCCCAAGATACGCTCCATCTGCGTTACGGCTCGTTTGCTGGACTCAATCTGATACGGATTGGCACCTTCCTCCTCGCATGTTCGATAGTATTCCTCGATTTCGCGAAGCTTAGCATTATCGAGTATCACACGCGCAGCGCGTCCTTCATAAACGATCCGGCGTGTAATACCGTCCGCAACGGATTCCGTCATCGTGTACGCATCCACGACATCGCCGAAAACGCGTATTGTCTCGTCAATCGGCGTTCCCGTGAAGCCGACATAAGTCGCATTCGGGAACGAATCGTGCAAATATTTTGCAAAACCGTAACTGCGCCGCACGCCGTCCGCCTCACGTCGCACCTGCTGTGCGAGATTGGTTTGCGAACGGTGAGCTTCATCCGAAATGCAAATAATGTTTGCCCGGTCGGAAAGCAACTGCGTGTCTTCGGTGAATTTGTGAATCGTCGTCAGAAAAACTCCGCCGCTGGTGCGTCCGGCAAGGAGCTCCCGCAATTTCGCACGGCTTTCCACCGAAACGACACATTCGTCACCGATGAATTGTTTCGCGTTACCGAACTGGTCGGAAAGTTGTGCGTCCAAATCCGTTCGGTCCGTAATCAAAATAACGGTCGGACTCGCAAACTCGCGGGAACGCATCAGCATCCGCGTCAGAAAAAGCATTGTGTAGCTTTTCCCGCAACCCGTTGCGCCGAAATAGGTACCGCCCTTCCCGTCGCCGCCAAGCCGCATTTTGGAATGCTCAAGAATATTTGCGAAAAGCTTGTGCGTCGCAAAAAACTGCGGATAGCGGCACACGACCTTCAGCTCTTTTTTCGACGAATCCGGCAGGAAGACAAAATCCTTTATCACGCGGAGCAAACGCTCCTTGCGAAACAGCCCGCGCACCATCGTTTTCAGCGAGGCGATTCCGTCCGCCGCCCGGTCGCCGGGCTCTGCCTTATTCCATGCGTAGAAAAAATCATATGGGGTAAAAAGCGAGCCGTATTTACTGTTCACGCCGTCGCTGATAACGACAAATGCGTTATACTTGAACAACTCCGGGATATCCCGCCGATAGCGCACCGTCAGTTGCGTAAATGCATCCGCGATCGTCGCATCTTCCCGCACGGCGCTCTTGAATTCCAAAACCGTCATCGGCAAGCCGTTGACAAAAACGATCCCGTCGGGAACGCGCGTTTCCGTCCCTTTAATTTCAAACTGGTTGACGATTTTGAATAAATTACCCGAAACACCGTTCCCGCTGAAATCAATCGGCTCAATATATAGATTCGGACGCGAAGCATCGTCCCGCTTCAGCGAAAAACCCTCCGTGATGAGACGATACGTTTTGGCGTTGTTTTCGTAAAGCGACGTTCCCACATCTGCGGAAAGTAGTGCCAAAGCGCGCTCGATTTCCGTCGGCGTAATCCCGTCCGATGCGTAGCGTTCCCGCAAATACGCCCGAAAATCATCCCGCAAAAGGACGTCGCCTGCGTCGCGCACAATCTCGTTCCCGCAAACGTAATCGTAGCCTTCCGCACGGAAAAGCTCCATTATCGCCATTTCAAGCGTGTGTTCGTCAAAGTGCGCCATTAGTTTTCGGAGGTTTTATTTTCGTTAAAGAGAGCCAGCCCCTTGACCGTCAGGCGGTATTTTTGGCGGGGGTGATGCGGTTTGTCCGGATAAAGCGGCACCGCCACACCGGATTTGAGCGCCGGACTTAACGTGTATTCGATAAAGTTTTTGCGATCTTTCAAGCCGACTGCCGCCATCACCTCTTTTACGGAAAGCGCGTTCGTTCCCGTCGCTAAAACAAAGCGGCGGACGTTTTCGCTAAGCCCTCCCCAAGCGGCGCTCGAACTTGCGGGGGCGTTTTTAGAGCTTACCGGGGATGTTGCGGGGGGAGTTACGGCGCAACTTGTGGGGGAACTCTCGAAACTTGCGGGGCAAGTTGAGGGGGAACTTGTTGCCGGACTTGCGGGGGAAGTTATGGGCGTTCCCCATTCGACGGGAGCGTTGATGAGCAGGTGGCGATTTCTCAGTTCGTTTTTCTCTCCCACAAGTAAGTTCCGGAAGAAGCGGATTAAAAATTCAAAATTCGGCGTGATGCCTTTTTTCACGTTGCGATAATTGGCGCGAACGAGCGCGTTGCGGAAATACCACGAATGCCGTTCAAACAAAGTGTTGTCCGCCTCGAATCCGATAGAGCACAAATATTTTATGATAAAAATCGCCGTCGTTCGCGTGTTTCCTTCGCAAAAAGGATGAATCTGCCACAAGCCGGAAACGAATTTCGCGAGGTGGATAATCGTTTCGTTCATATTCAGCCCCGCATAGGAAAATTTCCGCTCCTGCACGATGTCGTATTCCAGCGTCCGCACGAGTTCCTCGCAACTGACATATAGCACCGTGTCGCCGCGTAGCACCCATTCTTTTTTCGTGATGTCGAACGGACGAAGCGTTCCCGCGTGGTCAAACACGCCTTCAAAAATGCGGCGATGCGTCGCGATAAATCCGGGAACGCTGAACGAAAACGATTTTTCGCTGAGCAGTTTTGTGATGTTGACGGCAACTTTGTCCGCCTCCTGCGCCTCCGCTTCGTCGGGAAGCCGCGCTGTTCGCGTTTGGTAGTAGCCGCACACTAAGTCCCGCGCGTCGTCGATAGAAATTTCGCCTTCGATGTGGCGCAACGCCGTTTCCTTCAGGTATTCGGAAACGTGAAGCCCGTCCACAGCTTGCAAGCCGATAGCCGTTTTCCATGCGGAAGCACGTTCCCGCGTATGCGGTTCGCTCACGCGAAGATACTCGTCGAAATTAGAAAATTTCGCCTCGTCTTCCCGCAGATATTCTTCGAAATCCATCGGCTTCCATTGTGTCCGAAAAGCCGCGGGAACGCGAGAATAAAGGGGATTTTTAGTGAACAATGAATAGTGAATAACAAATAACGCTTTGTGAGTGTTGCGCTACAAAACGAAAGTAATAATCATTCACTATTAATTATTCGTTAAAATCTTGCTTCCCGCTCCCGCCAAGCACCCGGCATTGCGATCTACGCACCTTCCCACTCTTCCCATTACTTTCCTCTCTTCCCTCCCATTTTTCGTGCTTCAATACGCATGCGCGACATCTTTTCTTTCAAACCGCCGTCTTCGAGAAATTTTTCTTCGAGTGCCGACACTTGTTTATCCAGCAGAAAGCCTGTTTCGTGAATAAGCACAATAATGATGTTGGCGACCACGTTCGCCGGACGCGTTTCGATAAATTCGCGATAGTTTTCGTAACTGCCGTTGTTTTTGCGGCAAAGTCCGCGCACGAATCTCGATTCTCGGGAATCGATATCCCACCCCGCGTACCCGTGAACGTTGAGAAAATCTTTGTAATCTTCGAGAAGCTCCGCAAGGCTCGCGCGGGCAACATTCGTCAGAAAAAGCTCGGATTGCTTACTGCCCGCTCCCGCCATCGAGCCTTCTACGATGTTTTGCTTGCCGCTGCGCGCGCCTGAATCATTTGGTCGATGGTGCGGTCGCCGCGCTTGAGGAAGCGTTGCGTAAATTTCACCGTCGCTAAATACACGGAATTCGATCGCTGATAGGAAAGAAGTTTTTCATAGGGCTTGTAACTGAGGATTTGTTTCACTCCGGGGCGGGAAGAACGAGAAGAACGGGACGATTTTTCGAGCTCGGACATGAGAACTATTCTTCAATCCGATTTCCCACTTTGCGAGTAGAAAAAAAACAAACCTTTCTCAAAAAAAACCGCGGGAACATCCCGCGTCCCCGCCCTCATCCCATCTTCCCGTTCCTCCCATTTTTTCCGCTCCCCCTACGCTGCATGCAGAAAATCCCCCAAATCTTCCACTCGTTGGGCAGGTACACAAGGAACCGAAAGCTCCTCGGCAAGCTCCCTCACCTCACCCACGGCCTGAAAAACACGCTCATCATAAACCATCGCCATATCCATACGCTCATGTGACTTTTTCAGCAGAGACCAGCGCCGTGCCCACAAGTCCACAACATCCAGCTGACGACTCTTCTGATCGAACGTTTTGATAATGCGTTCCCGCTCCGCCGCCTCAAAATAAAAATCGACACTCACCCTTCGTTTTTGCGAAATGGGAATTTCCTTTCTGCGGACAAACTTCACTTTATTTGCGTAAAGAGCGCCCTCGATCTGCGCTACAGCAACGGAATCTTCCTGTACAACGCGGTCCTGACGGTAAATCAAATGCGCCACAGAAGCCAAGCCTTCTGCGAAAATTTGAATCTCTTCCGGGGGAAGCGGTAACGAAAGCACTTTCTCCAAAGATGCCCCACGAATCCTAAATCCGAAAAATTCACAACGCTCCTGCAATAATTCTTCGATGAAGCCGCCATTTTCCGCCTGCAATCCGCGCATCGTAAGCCAACTCAACGTATCGCCGCCGTCACTCAAAATGACCTTGCCCGGCGTTATCTCCTTCGCGCGAAGCACGACTTGAACGCCGTCCGGCATCATCACCGGCATCGTCCAGCAAAGCCCGCCGCCATACGGCTTTACCGACAGCGATTCATTCCAAAATGCGGACATTCCCGCCCGCAAATCCGTCTCATTCAAATTGAAAGTTTTTGCGCCCATGATTTTCAGAGAAGCGTATCTTCAGTTTCAAGTTCAATATTCCAACGTCGGGCACAGGCATAGTGAAATCCCTGTAGATCGACGAACTCATTTTCAAAACCCGGGAGCGGAACGTGCTTGTTGTGCTCCTCGTCATCCGTCGGCTTTTTCCAATCAATCACATTTTCATGCCACCCTTCGGGAATACGTGTTTTGTAAAACTTCTTTTTCTCAATCGGAGAAAAATCAATTCCGCGCACACGCTTCTTTTCCAGTAGCAACGCAGCATGAAAAGAGTCCGTTTCCTGAGGATTCCCGCCAACACTGTAATCCATCGGCGGCAACGTCTGCTCCGTTCCCGCCAAACTCGTGTAAATCTCCTGCGTCGCCTCCCGCTTCTTCTTAAATCCCAAAACCAATCCCTCGCGGGAACGCTTCGGCAGTCTCACTAAATCCGCCACCTCACGCGGCGTGTATTTCCAAAGGTAGGTCATTTTAACACTACAATTTCTTTTCCTGAATAATTCTTCGCATTTCCGTTATAGAATTCAAAAGCTCTTCTGTAGAATATTGAGTATTACACCTATTTTCCGGATGATGAATAGAATTCCTTATGTATGTTTGCAATGAACATGCGTACGGCTGTTTTATTTCACCATTTTTACAACGAGTCCACGACTTTTCTTTCTTCACCCCCTGCCGAGCAAGCCACTCTTCGAAATATTTTTCCTCTCCATATTTAGCGTCCTCTTCAATTGCTTTGGACTGCATATAACCATAGAGATCGTTATGATACTCCTCTGTTACATCCCCGAAGGCCAAGTAATTTACCTCGTTTAATGACAAATACGAAAGAGCTTTCTCTCCTATATCTGTCACTTTTTTGACTCCATCCTTATAGGAAATAAGTCGAATATCCTCAAACCGTAGTCGTTTAACGATATGACCACTATGAGTTGTTATGATCACCTGTGTTCCTGTATTCTCCGACAATGCTTTTAACGCCTTTATAAGGCGTTCTTGATGATCCTTATGCTGAGATGTTTCAGGTTCCTCTATCGCATAAATTATATTCGAATTATCATTTTCCGACAACCGACGCTCAGCTTCTGCTTGAAAAAAACTCAACAGGACTAAGCGACGAACACCACTTCCACGCTTATCCACAGGTATTTCATCCTCTCCTGTTATTGAGATACCTTTAAATGCGTCTGCCCATTTTGCATCAGGAACATCAGGTTTCAATGAAGCTGCAACGTCTGGATTCAATTCTTCAAGCTTCAACATCGTTTTTTCTGCAACACTCTCCAACTGAGACTTAACCCTTGTCGCAATATCAGACAATGCTTTTTGAATATCAGGTGCCTTTAATATTCGCCGTACAGAATCTTTAAGAGGATCTTGCACTTCACTGTCTTCAACGCTATTTTTTCGATCTGACTGAAACAACGAATACTGGGGAAGATACAACTGCAACTTTTCCCAAATGGACTTAATATCTCCATCTTTTGAGGCAATATCCACCTCAACCTCTTCTAGATTCAAATTGTCGTTAAAGTGACTCCAAATAGCAGCTCGCATCTCTGCATTTTTTCTTTTATCCCCACACGGAATATTCAGACGGTCAACAATGCTTAAAAGTTCTGTTTGCCTTTTCTGCAACAAATTACCACAGGCGTCATTCGTCGGATGAAGAGCTCGAATTCGTACGCTAGTTTTCACAGAAGCGCCCACCTCGAAAATCTTTACTACTTCTAGTTCCCCTTGAGAATTTAACAAATACTCGCCTTTCAATGTCGTTTTATTGCTATCGTCTATACTTATCTCTTCGGGCAAATCATCAAAAATAGCAGAAATAATTATTTTATTATTTTCTACGCTTTTATTAAGGTCACTCTTATCTAGCCGCACTAACGACTTTGCGCCTCCGCCATAAAAGAATATGTGAAGAGCTTCTAGTATGGACGATTTCCCTGCGTCATTTCTTCCAACGAGTGCAGTAAAATCTGAAAAATTAACAGTAATTTTTTCAGCATAACTTCTAAAATTTTCAATTGATAGTGATTTTAATTTCATCTTTTTACTCCCCGATTTTTGCTAAAAGTAGGTTTTGGATTTTTGTTAAAGTTTTGTTTTCGCGCATGTAGGTTAAGGAAAGTCCAACGAGAGACGAAAGCTTGCGTTCCAAAAGCTTCAACTCATCGCCCGGCGGAATTGTAATTTTGTAAACCTCCAGCGCAGAGGAGTCAACACGTTGCCGCCCGTCCGTTCCTTTCATGTGGGATTTCGCATAGCTGCGAAATTCTTCACTTCGGACAAGTGTCGCGAGGAAAGAAGACAGACTAAAAGAACGTCCCCGCAAAACGATGAATTCAGTAGATCCAAAAGCCACTTCGTTTTGAGGAATTTCTGAAACAACTGCCACTTTCCCGTTTTCCATACAGGGCGTTATTCGAGCAAATAAAACGTCCCCATTTTGGAATTTCGCTCCGCCGGAAAAATCTCTTCGTTGAATTTCTTGAATAAAAAATCCTTTTGTCGGCAAAGCATCCATTTCAACAAAGGAAACTTCTTCGCCTTTCTTGATTGAAAGCTTTGGATTGATTTCCGCGATTTCGGAGAGGCTTCCTGTGCGCCAGCCGGGGGGAAGGTGGGTGGGGTCGATGTTGTCCACGAAGGTGCGGCGGTAGAGGGTTTGGGCGGCGGATTCGAGGGTGGAGATGAGGCGTTCGTTGAGGCGGATGCGGCGCGTAAGTGTTTCGTATTCGGCAACGATTTCGCGTTGGCGGGAAATCGGCGGAATCGGCAGACGAACGTCGCACATTTCCTCCCAGCCAAAAACTTCCCGCGCGCTCCCGTGGGAGTGGTAGCGAGCGTAACGATCAAATTCCGGGCGACGAAACCACATCATCAGATATTCGGGAAGAAGTTTCGTTTTATCGACAACCTCGAAAACCGTGTACGCCTGAGAAATAATCGCGGGAACGTCATCTGAAAGTAAGGCAATTGAAACCTTATCGCCATTACGGGAAGTAACCGGACCATAAGCAAATTGTTCCCGCGTAACGATTTTGTATGACGACATATCCGTCCCGATCGTGTTGGCGATGGACGGCATAAATTCTTTGGAAATACTGACGCCGAGCAAGCGCGTTACCGTCAAATCGCGGTTACGGGAATCGACTTCGCGGATGTAATCGCCGAGGCGTTTGTAGTGGATTTTATTCATCAGAGAGTTTTCGGGCATTTCCGTGAGTAAAGTTTCAATTTTCGTCGCGTTATTTTACTTTTGGGGCTGAAACTAAAATAAGACGACTCCTTATTTTACTTTCCGTAAATAGCCTGCAGCTTAATTTCGTAGCCGAGGTTTTTGAAGAGGCTGAGCACTTCTTCGCGGGAACGCGCTTCCTCGGCGAGCAATTCGGACATCTCGGCTTGGAGCTCGCGCATTTTTGTGTCGAAATCCACGGATTCATCGCGATTGACGAACTCGATGTATTTGCTCGGCACGAGCGACCAGCCTTTGGCTTCGATTTCTTCGAGCGTGGCGGAATAGCAATATTCGGGAACGTTTTTGTAAGTTTTTTCGTGTCCTTCGCGCTGCCAGTTGTGGAAATTTTCGGCGATGCGGGAAATGTCTTCCGGTGAGAAGCGGATATATTTTTTCTCAAAAGGTTCGCCCCATTGGCGCAAATCCACGAAGAGGACCTCGTTTTCGCGGGAACGGTATTTGACGGTTTCGCCGTTTTGGACGACGGTGCGCGCCTTGCGGTTGCCCGCCAAAATCCAAAGCGTAACGCTGATGTCCGTCGAATAAAACATGTTGCGCGGAAGAATGACGATGGCTTCGACGAGGCGGTTTTCGAGCAGGCGTCGGCGAATGGCGAGCTCGGTCCCGTCTCCGGAGAGGGCTCCGTTGGCGAGGAGGAAGCCGGCGGTTCCGTCGGCGGAAAGTTTGGAAACGATGTTGAGAATCCAAGCGTAGTTGGCGTTGCTTGTAGGCGGGATATCGTAGCCTGTCCAGCGCGGGTCGTCGCGGAGTTCGTTATCGGCACGCCAAGCCTTTTGATTAAAGGGCGGATTTGCCATGATGAAATCCGCTTTGAGGGATTTGTGGCGGTCGTTGTGGAAAGTGTCGGCGGCAGATTCTCCGAGATTGTTGGCGATCCCGCGAATGGCGAGATTCATTTTGGCGAGTTTGTAAGTTGTGTTGGTGTATTCCTGCCCGTAAACGGAAATATCGCGCTTGTTCCCGTGGTGAGCCTCGATGAATTTCATACTTTGGACGAACATTCCGCCGGAACCGCAACACGGGTCGTAGATTTTCCCGCGATAAGGCTGAATCATTTCCGCGATGAGATTGACGATGCTTTTCGGCGTGTAAAATTCGCCTTTGCCCTTGCCTTCCGCGATAGCAAATTTGGAAAGGAAATATTCGTAAACGCGTCCGATGAGATCGTTCTCCCGGTCTTTGAGCGTGTCGATTTTGTTGATTTCGTCGAGAAGCGCTGCGAGCTTTGTGCGATCGAGTCCGAGCCCGGAGTAATAATTGCTCGGGAGCGCACCTTTGAGCGCGGGATTTTCTTTTTCGATCGCGGCGAGAGCGGCATCGATTTTGACGGCGATGTCGTTCTGCTTGGCGTTTTCCATAATGAAACGCCAGCGCGAGGTTTCGCCGAGAAAAAAGACATTTTTCGCGTTGTAAAAGACCGCCTGATCGACAAACGCGCCTTTGCCGTCGGCGATCAGTTCTTCCCGTCGTTCGACAAAACGGTCGTCGGCATATTTTAGAAAGATCAAACTCAGCACGACGTGCTTATACTCGGACGGTTCGACGGATCCGCGCAGCTTGTTCGCAGATTCCCAAAGCGCTTCTTCGATACTTTTTGTCTTAATTTGATTTTTTGCCATGACGCGGGAGCGGAACCTCTGTGTTGCTTTCTCTTGCTGCGGGAACGTCTTTTTTACTACTTTCCGCGTTTTTTGGCGGAGGCGGGGAGTTTGTATTTTTCCCAAACTTTGTAGCCGGAAGGGAGCGGATCTTCCGCTGACGGACGCGCGTTTACGCCGGCAAAGATGTAGCGCTTTTGCTGAATTTTTACGCGACGCAAAAAGTCTTCATAACTTCTGTTTTCACGGTTACCCCAAGCGTTTTCGCTCATCGCGCTCAAACGCGGGAAGTAGTGAAATTCGAGAACCTGTTCGTTCGGCGTTTTTTCTCCCCAAAAACAGGCCTGCACGCCGAGCACGTGTTTTTGCTCCTCTTCGGTAAGCCCTTTCGGGACCGGGTCAAAATCCCACGCCTGCTTCATCGGCATCACGCCGCCCTGAGAAAGCACGAACGGTTTGTCCTCCTTACTGTATGCCCAGTTGTAGTAACAGCGCGGGCGCGTAGCGACGATGAGGTCGTGCCCGGCGCGCGGCGCGATTTTCGGGTCGGTGTATTCGCGCCAGTGCATCACGGTGCAACCTTCGGGAATGCCGCCTTCGACGATTTCGTCCCAACCGATGACTTTTTTCCCTTTCGATTCGAGAAATTTCTGAATGCGCGAAAGCGTGTAGCTCTGCAACCGTTCCTCAGCGGAATGCCCGTTTGCGGCGAGCAGATTTTCGTCCTTAATCCTTTTTTGACAATCGGCGCATTTTTCCCACGCGCCCTTCGGACATTCGTCGCCGCCGATGTGGACGTATTCGCCGGGGAAAAGCTCGAGCACTTCCTCGAAAATTTCCGTCAGGAACGTAAACGTCTTTTCTTTTCCGGGGCAATAAACCTTGCCGAAAACGCCTCCGCCGAGCGGCAAACCTCCGGGCGGGCGCCCGTCGCAGGAAAACTCCGGATACGCAAGTAGCGCCGCCGAAGAGTGCCCGGGAATTTCAATTTCGGGAACAATGGTCACAAAGCGTTCCCGCGCGTATTTGACGATTTCGCGAATGTCTTTTTGTGAATAAAATCCGCCGTATTTCCCGTCCTTGTTCCAGTGCGGAGAATCCTCTTTGACAAATTCCGGATTTTCGCGAACGAGCAAATTCGCACGCCACGCCCCGACTTCGGTAAGGCGCGGATATTTTTTGATTTCGATGCGCCAGCCCTGGTCTTCCGTCAGGTGCCAGTGGAAGCGATTCAACTTGTGCCACGAAATCGTATCGATAAAACGCATGATGGCTTCTTTGGAGAAGAAATGCCGCGCGCAATCGACGTTTGCCCCGCGCCACGCAAAACGCGGTTCGTCCGTAATTTTTGCGCACGGCAGGCTCCAAGAAATTTTTTCCTTCACGGGAACGCGGGAATAAATCTGCGGCGGCATCATTTGACGCACGGTCTGCAAACCGTAGAAGAGCCCCGCGGGCGTTTTCGCGACGATGCTGATACGCGATGTCGAAATATCGAGAAGGTAGCCTTCGTCCCCTGTTTTCGCGGTCTTTTTCAATTCCAAACGCACGGTAGTTTTCCCGACACCTTTTTCCGCCACTTTTAGCTTCATCCCTGTCGCCGTTGCTATTTCCTTAGAAAAATATTGCGCCACGCGCTTGGCGTCTTTCCCGACGTAAACGATCAGCGTTTCCGGGTGAAAAACGAATTTTCCGCGTTTGGCGACGTAGCTCTCCGGCTTCGGAATTATCGTATGCTCCGCCGTTCCCGCGCGGGAGCGGGATTTTGCCTCGGGCTTCGCCTCAAGCGTTCCCGCGAACACGGAAAAACTCAACACAACGAGGAAAAAGATTTTGAAAAACACCGAACAGAGAGGATTGCGATTTTTCATTGCCGAACGATTATGAAGTTTTTCCGAAACGCGTCAACAACCGCCCCGCGCCGGAGTTTTTTCTTGCGCGGGAACGCTTTCCGCTTACAATTTTTTTTCATTGTCCGCTCGTGTGTGTCTCGTCGCAAAAGAAGAAAAAAACCGACACATCGGGCATTGCAATTCCCCTATTTTAATCAATAAACCCTCTAAACCATACCAAATCTCGATACAATTATGGCATCCCCTAAAGTTATCTGCGTTATCATGGGCGGCGGTCGCGGCACCCGTCTTTATCCGCTTACGGCGGCACGTTGCAAGCCGGCGGTTCCGCTCGCGGGCAAATATCGCCTCATCGACATCCCGATCAGCAACTGTCTCAATTCCGGATTCAACAATATTTACATCCTCACGCAGTTCAACACCGCATCGCTTCACCACCACATCCAGCGCACATACAAGCTCGACGTCTTCGGTCGCGGTTGCGTAGACATTCTCGCAGCGGAACAAAGCATGGAAAGCGAATCCTGGTATCAGGGCACCGCAGACGCCGTGCGCCACAACCTCCAACACTTCGCAATGAAGGACGAAGACCTCGTTCTCATTCTCTCCGGCGACCAGCTCTTCCGCATGGACTTCCGCCCGATGATTCTCCAGCACCTGGAGCAAAACGCAGCCGTTACCATCGCCGCTAAAGCAATGCCGAAATCCGAAGTAACCGGGCTCGGCGTCATGCGCGTCACGGAAGACAGCGAAATTTCCGAATTCGTCGAAAAACCGAAAGATCCGAAAGTTATCGACTCGCTCGTCATCGGCGGCAAGCTCCGCGCAAACCTTTCGGACAAAACCGACACGGAATACTGCCTCGCCTCGATGGGTATTTACGTTTTCAGCGCAAAGTTCATCAAGGAATGCCTCGCCAACGATATGAAAGACTTCGGCAAGGAAGTTATTCCGGGGCTTCTCGGCACGCACAAACTCGTCGCGCACGTTTTCGACAATTACTGGGAAGACATCGGAACCGTCCGCGCATTCTGGGAAACCAATCTTGCGCTCACCGATCCCGTTCCGCCGTTTGATTTCTTCGACGAGCAGGATCCGATTTACACGCACGACCGCCTGCTCCCGGCAGCGAAGGTTAATTCCTGCGTATTCGATCGCGTCATCTGCGCCGAAGGTGCAATCCTTTCCAACGCCAAGCTCCAACGTTGCGTCATCGGAATCCGCTCCGTCGTCAACAACGCAAAACTTAAAAACGTTGTCATGATGGGCGCAGACGTTTACGAAACGATTGAAGAAATCATCGCGAACAAGGAATCCGGTCAGATTTCCATCGGCGTCGGCGAAAACTGCATCATCGAAGACACCATCATCGACAAAAACGCCCGCATCGGCGAAGGTTGCAAACTTTCCCCGCACGGCATTGAAGACGGATGGGAAAATGACGGGATTTGCGTCCGCGACGGCGTGCTCATCGTCAAAAAAGACGCAGTCGTTCCCGCGGGAACGGTCCTCGGCAAAATCACCTGCGATTGCGCCTGCGACGCGAAAAAATAACGCCAAAACTCCGCCCTTTGGACACCCAAAGTCCAACCGACGATCTCCGCCCCCGCGAGCGCCTCGAGCGCCGCGGGGCGCGTTGTCTCTGCGACGATGAACTTCTCGCCGTTTTGCTCGAAACGGGAACGGCAGCAAAAAACGGACCGGAAGAAGCCGCCCGCAAAGTTTTAAACACAGCCACAGGCTCGCTCTTCCAAATTTCGCGCTGGGAACTTTCCGATTTCCTTGCGCTCGGTCTCTCGTGGCGCCGCGCCTGCGCGCTTGTTGCCGCATTTGAAATCGGGCGCCGTATCGAAGAACGCAAAGAGTTTTCCGCGCCGCTCTCCTCCTCGGAAGATATTTTTAAATTTTTTGAACGCAAAGCACTCCCGCTCGACCGTGAAAAATGCTGGGTGCTTTGTGCGGATGCCAAAAACCGCGTAATTCGTTTTGAGGAAATCACTGCGGGAACGGCAAGCGCGTCCGCATTTCACCCGCGCGATTTTCTGCGACCCGCCATTCGCGCGAACGCCTCCGCGCTCGTCCTCGTCCACAATCACCCGAGCGGCGATTCTTCGCCCTCTTCAAGCGACATTCGTATCACGAAATCGCTCGCCGAAGCCTGCAAAATTTTTGAAATCCGCCTGCTCGACCACGTCATTATCGGGCGGCGCAACATTCCGCCGCACACGCACGGCTACTTTTCCTTTGCCGACGCGGGAATGCTCTGATTCAGCAAGTCAGCTCTCCGCGAAAAAAGCCGCGATGTCGTGCAGCGCACGGGAGCGGAATTCCGCTCCGTCCGGACGCGAAAGAAAAACGTGTTTTGCGCCTTCGTAAACGATCTGCTCGGCGTTAAATTTTTTCGCAAATGCGGTTTGCTGATCGGCGAGAACATCGTCCGCAGCCGTAACGAGCAGGGTCGGCGGGATTTCGCTCAAAACTTCGAGCGGCGAGTGTTCCCTGCGCTTTTCCGAATCGGGGCAATATGCTTTGTAAAAATATTCCATGAGGCGCGGCGAAAGCGTCCACGATTTTTCATACGAACGCCACGAAGCGCTTTCCCGGTCTGGGACGAGCGTAGTCACGGCATAAACGAATGCAGATTTTTTCGGCGTTCCCGCCGGCAAAACGGAAAGTGCGATTTGTGCGCCCGCAGAATCCCCGCCGAGAAAAAGCGACGTTCCCGTCGCCGCGCAATTTTCGTAAATATTTTTCCAATACACTCTGCTCCATGCATCGATTTCGTCGCAGGAAAATTTTCTCGCGAGCGGATAATCCGGCATATAAACGGCGAAGTTTGTCGCGGCGGCGAGTTCGCGTCCCCACGCGATTGAATCTTCGCCGAGCGGCACCGTCCAACCTCCGCCGTGAAACCAAACCAGCACGCCGCAGGGATTTTCCGGCAAAGCCGAAACGACACGGCAATTTTCAAAAACGGACTCGGAAACGGAAACGTTTTTCATTTTTTCAATAAAGGTAAACTGCGCACGGCAGAGAGAATTTCTTCTTCGGCGGGAACGATGCCGTCGCGCATCACGAATTTCCCGTCGCATATCACATGGCGCACCGCGCGGGAATCCGCCGAATAAACCCAGTTGGAAAGCGGATTGTGGCTCGGGAACATCCGCTCGTTGTTCAAGTCGACAAAAACCGCGTCGGCAAGTTTCCCCTCGGAGATTTCCCCGGCATCGATGCCGAAGGCGCGGAATCCGCCGCGCGTCGCCCACGAAAGCACCTCGCTCGCGGGAACGGCTTCCGGATTCCCGCCGACTTTTGCCAACAACGCAGCAAATTTCATTTCCTCGCGCATATCGAGATTGTTGTTGGACGCCGCGCCGTCGGTGCCGAGCGCAATTTTCGCACCGATACGCGAAAACGCCTCCGCGCGGAAAATACCCGACGCAAGTTTCATGTTGGAAACGGGATTATGCGCCACCGTCACGCCGCGTTCCCGCAAGATTTCAATTTCTTCGTCGTCAACGTGAACGACGTGCGCCGCGACGACGTTTTCGCCGAGCACGCCGAGAGAATCCAGCCAGCGCACGGGCGAAACGCCGTGTTCGGCAATGCAATCCGCCACTTCTTTCTTGGTTTCCGAAAGATGAATGTGAAGCAACACGCCGCGTTCCCGCGCAAGCTCGGCACAGCGCAACCAAAGTTTTTCGCTCACGGTGTAAACCGCGTGCGGCGCAACGGCGAAACGCACCAGCCCGTCGTCGCCGACCGCCCCGCCCTGCGGCAACGCTTTGAGCTGTGCAAACATTTTTTCGATTTTTTCTTCGCCCGTAAAATTCGTGACGGTCATGCCGACACAGGTGCGAATGCCGAGTTCCCGCGCCGCGCGCACGGTTTCGGCGCTCTCGAAATACATATCGTTGAAAAATGTCGTTCCCGAGCGAATCATTTCGAGAATTGCGAGACGCGAACCTTCGTAAATATCGCGCGCGGAAAGTTTGGCTTCAAACGGCCAAATATGCCCGTTCAACCAAGTGAAAAGCTCCATGTCGTCCGCGTAGCCGCGCAAAAGCGTCATCGCGGCGTGCGTATGCGCGTTGCAAAACGACGGGAAAACCGCAAGGTTTTTCGCGGGAACGATTTCAACGCTCGCCGCTTCCGCCGCGGGAACGACAATCTCCGGCGCAATTTTCTCAAAACGGTTTCCGGCAACGAAAATGTCCGTTTCCGAGCCGCCCAGAAGCACATTTTTGAAAAGTATTTTTGGCATGATTTTTGAAAAATTAGGAATGAGAAATTAGAAATAAGGAACTGTTTTTACCTCATTTTCTAATTCCTAATTTCTCATTTCTGATTCTTTTTCCCTCCTGCTAATTCAGAAAATCCATTTCTTCGGCGATGCAACCGCGTTCCCGTGTGATGCGCAAAATTTCGTCTTCGATGTCCGCCGGCGGCAAAATAATTCCGCTCGGAAGTTTCCCCGCGTTTTGCGCCAAATAAACCGCGCCCGCACTGTGCAGAGCTAACGTTGCGTCGATGTATTTCAGGTGTGTCGGTTCTTCGAGGAAAAAGTTCAGCGAGCGTTTTTCGCCGAGCACACGCTCTGCGGGAACGCGCGGACCGAATTCGTCCTCCACGCCCATGTTCGCGAGAAGCGCGGACGAAGCAACGAGTGCTTCGGGAACGCCGTCGCGGTCGAGCGCGCCGCAAATTCCCGTCGCGGTAACGGCGGCAAACGCATCGGCGACAACTTGCGCTGTTTTCGCGGTGTCGCGAAAATCGACGAGCTCGTCAATGCGTTCCCGCGTTTTTTCGGAAACGCTCGCAGGGTCGGTCACGGAAACGACGTAAGCGCCCTTTTGTTTCGCGTAAAAAATCAATCCGGAACCAACTTTTCCGCTTCCGAAAATCACGAGTTTTTTGCCCGCCCAATCCGCGTAGCCGCGTTGAGCCATCGCGCGGTAAAAACTTTCGCCCGTTCCGAGGAACGTTTCGATGCGCTTGATGCGGCCGCCGTCGGCGAGAAACACGGGTTTGTCCGAATTTTTGTATTTTTCGTAACCGGAGCGTGTCAGTTCCGCAAAACCGAGTCGCGGTTTCCATGCGGAAAATCCGCCGGCGTTGTCCAAAATCAAATCGACTTCAAACGGCGTATCGTCCCAGCGCACAATCCGGAAACCCGCCTCGCGCATGAGTTCCACGACGGCGGCATCGTAAATAATTCCGTCGCGAATCCCGATAATGAGGCGCGCTCCCGCAGCGACAAGCGCGCGGTATTTCGTCATGGTGTTGCGAAAAATCGGCGAGGCTTCAATGACCGTCAAACCCTCGAGCGGACGCGTTTTTGCCCAAAGTTTCGTCTGGTGGAATGCCGCCGGGAAATCCTGTTCGGTGTAAGCGGCGGCGAGAATTTCGTTAATTTTTTTCATGGAGAAATCGGGTTTCATTCATTTTCGAGTTTGGAGAAAACAAGCCCGTCGCGGTAAGAACCGTAGGCGAGTTTTGCATCGCGCAATTTCCCCTCAAACGTGTAGCCGAGCCGCTTGGCGACGGCGGCGGAAGCGAGATTTTCCGCATCGCACTCTATGACGCAGCGGTGAATCCCGTGAGAAAAAAGTTCCCGTTCCAAAAGAAGGACAAATTCCGTCGCGTAGCCGTTCCCGCAAGCATCTTTGTCCAAATAGTAGCCGAACTCCGCCATGCGGTTCATGTGCGAGATCGTGTGCACGCCGCCGGCTCCGACCATTTTTCCGGAAATTTTATCGAAGAAAACGTATTCAAAGGATTTTTGTGCGTCCCAATTTTCCGAAAAAATATCGGTAACGACGCGAACGTCATCCGGCGTTCCCGTGCCGTCGATCCAAAACAGAAAGCGGCGCAAATGCTCACGGGAACGATCTATCATCGCGAAAAGCTCGGCATCGTGTGCGTGCGTGCGCCGCCGGGCGACGATTTTTTCGCCCGCGATTTCCTCGGGCAAAGAAAATTTTTTAAATTCCTGTAATCCTAAATCAAGCATGGGTTCAAAGAGGCTCAAACAAACATCAGACACCCTGCCCGAACTTTCAAGTTTTTTATGAAAATCCTACGATTCCGGAAACGACAATCGCGATCACGTCTGTAACCTTCCCCTCAAAAAGAGCGTTCCCGCAGGGAAATTCCGCGGGAACGCTTTGATAACCGGCGAAGCGGTTCTTACCAGTTGAAAACGACTTTCGCGTAGTAGGTCGTATCGAGGTGGTCGGCGGCGGTGGTTTCGGAGCGGTATTCGTTTTTCATACCGATGCGAATGTCCATGTTGTCGATTCCGTCGACTTTGAAATCGAGGTAAGTTTCGTGCGTGGCGACGTAATCGCCGAAGAAATCTTCAAACGCCGGCGTGTAGGAAATATCCGTCACGATTTTGCCCCAGCTCCACGCGTAATCGTGGTGAAGCCCGAAGTCCATACCGAGCGCGGACGTGTCGTCGGGATTGTCCCAGTTGCCGTCGTGCATGTAATCCTTGTAGGTTTCGTAGCGGTAAGAAAGACCGGAACGAAGCGAGAAATGCCAGTCGTCCTCGTCAATGAATTTGTAGCCCAAACCTGCGGCGGAGGTCGAAAGGAAGCGGATATTTTTCACGCGGTCAAAACCGAGATCCTCACGCGCATACCAGAACGCTCTCACGGAAATGTTGTGTTCGTAGTCCAATCCGCAGTGCAAATCGTCAGCGGATTTCGACCAATCTTTCGCTCCCGTGGTGTCTTTTGTTTTGCCGTAGTTATAGTTGGCGTAGAACTTCAACGTATCGTCGGACGTCGTGCGAACGGCTTCGGCGGAAACGCCGGCGGTCAGGCTTTCCGTGTTTCCGGTTTTTCCGAGGAGTGATGCTCCGACCGAGTAGGACCATTTGCTGGCAAGCTGTTTTTCTTCGGGGGAAAGTTCGCCGTCCTGCCAGGACATTTGAAGCTGGGAAATCTCGAGGTCCGCAGTGAGGCTTCCGCCGTCGAGTTTCACGCGCCCGTCTTCTGCGGGAACGATTTTTCCGCGCACGGTGTTTTTATCGGGTGTCCGCACGAAAAGCGGATTTTCCGTCGAAATCGAAACGACTTCGCTCTGCGAAACGCTTGCCGTTCCCGCGCTGTCGGTCGCCACGGTAATCACGCCGCCGGAAATGCTTTCGATCTTTCCGACATAGACGGAACCGTCTTTGCATTTGACGACATCCGCGAACGCCGCAACGGAAATCAGAGCCGCCGAGGTGAGGAAGAGAATTTTTTTTGTATTCATAATAGCTATAGTTTTGTTGAGGTTAAAATTAAACTGGAACCCTTCGGCTTTAATTAGAAATGAGTAATGAGAAATTCGTTTTCTTCCTAATTATTCAAAAGCACGATGCCGATTTCCGGTCTCAGGTTACTTCAATTTTCTAAAATTTTTTGGAATCCTTGAGCGTTACGGTGCGATTAAAGACGGGCGCGCCGGGCTTGGAATCCGGGTCGGCGCAGAAATAGCCGATGCGCTCAAACTGGAAACGCGCGCCGGCGGGAACATCCAAGAGCGAGGGTTCAACGAGCGCGGTCGCCACGGTGAGCGAGTTCGGGTTCAGATTGTCGCGCCAGTCGCCGCCTTCGGGAACGTCCGCCGGCTCTTCTTTCGTGAAAAGGCGATCGTAGAGGCGCACTTCGACGGGCTTGGCGTGCGTTGCGGAAACCCAGTGAATCGTCGCCTTGATTTTGCGTCCGTCGGGCGTGTTCCCGCCGCGCGTTTCCGGGTCGTAAGTGCAGTGAATGACGGAGACGTTCCCGTCCGCGTCCTTTTCGCAGGAAACGCATTTGACGACGTAAGCCCAGCGCAGACGCACTTCGCGCCCCGGCGTGAGGCGGAAAAATTTCTTCGGCGCGTCTTCCATAAAGTCTTCGCGTTCGATGAAAATTTCGCGCGAAAACGGCACGATGCGCGTTCCCGCCGCTTCGTCTTCGGGATTGTTCACGGCGACGAGTTCTTCGACTTGGTTTTCCGGATAATTGTCGATGACGACTTTGACCGGATTCATCACCGCCATCGCGCGCGGCGAGGTTTTGTTCAAATCAGCGCGCACGGTGTGTTCGAGCAAGGCGACATCCGTGAGCGAATTGTATTTCGTCACACCGATAATTTCGCAGAAATTGCGAATGGATTCCGGCGTGTAGCCGCGGCGGCGCAGCCCGCAAACCGTGGGCATGCGCGGGTCGTCCCAGCCGTTGACGAGATTTTCCTGCACGAGTTCGAGCAGGCGGCGCTTGCTCATCATCGTGTAAGTCAGGTTCAGGCGTGCAAATTCGTATTGATGCGGCTTCGCAGGCGTGTTCAGCGTGTTGATTACCCAATCGTAAAACGGGCGATGCACTTCAAATTCGAGCGTGCAAATTGAGTGCGTCACGCCTTCAATCGCGTCTTCGAGCGGGTGCGCAAAATCATACATCGGATAAACGCACCATTTGTCGCCCGTGTTGTGATGGGAGACTTTGCGCACGCGGTAAATCACGGGATCGCGCATGTGCATGTTCGGCGAAAACATATCGACTTTCGCGCGTAGCGTTGCCGCGCCTTCGTCGTATTCGCCGCGCGTCATTTTGGCAAATTCTTCGAGGTTTTCCTCGATGGAGCGTTCCCGCCACGGCGAAGCTTTTCCGGGCTTGTCGGGAACGCCGCGATAATCCTTCCATTCCTCGGCGGAAAGGTGACAAACGTAGGCTTTGCCGAGCTTGATCAGCTGAATCGCGTAATCGTAAATTTTGTCGAAATAATCCGAGGCGTGAAAATAATTTTCGCCCCAATCGAAACCGAGCCAACGCACGTCCTCCTGAATGGATTCGACGTATTCGACGTCTTCGCGCGTCGGGTTCGTGTCGTCCATGCGCAAATGGCATTTCCCGCCGTATTCCTTCGCCATGCCGAAGTCGAGGCAAATCGCCTTCGCGTGCCCGATGTGCAGGTAGCCGTTCGGCTCGGGCGGGAAACGCGTAACGATGCTTTTGACCGTTCCCGCGGCGAGGTCGTTGTCGATGATTTGACGAATGAAGTGGCGATTGACCGCCGGCGTTTCAGGAGAAATGGTTTCTTCGCTCATAGCATGAAAGGGGAAAAGAATAATCACGTTCCCGCGATAAATAAACAGAAATTTGCCGCTGAAAAATTTCCCGCAATCGCGACGCTTTTTACGATGATGATGAAAAAGGAAAACTCCCCCGAAAAACTCACGAACGAAGTAGGCGCTCCCGTCTCCGACAATCGCAACTCGCAAACCGCCGGCCCGCGCGGTCCCGTCATGATGCAAGACGTCTGGCTCATGGAAAAACTCGCGCACTTCGACCGCGAAGTCATTCCCGAGCGCCGTATGCACGCCAAAGGAAGCGGCGCATTCGGCACGTTTACGACGACACACGACGTTACGCGCTACACCTGCGCCAAACTTTTTTCCGAAATCGGAAAGCAAACCGACGTTTTCGTGCGCTTTTCCACCGTCGCAGGCGAACGCGGCGCGGCAGATGCCGAGCGCGACATTCGCGGCTTCGCGATAAAATTTTACACCGAAGAAGGCAACTGGGACTTGGTCGGGAACAACACGCCGGTGTTTTTCATTCGCGATCCGTTGCAATTTCCCGATTTAAATCACGCCGTCAAACGCGACCCGAAAACCAACCTTCGCTCGCCGCAAAACAACTGGGATTTTTGGACAATGCTTCCCGAGGCGCTTCATCAGGTAACGATTGTGATGTCGGATCGCGGCATTCCCGCAAGTTATCGCCATATGCACGGTTTCGGCAGCCACACGTTCAGCCTCGTAAACGCCGCGGGAACGCGCTCCTGGGTAAAATTTCATTTCATCACGCAACAGGGAATCAAAAATCTGACCAACGAGGAAGCGGCGGCAATCATTGCGCGGGATCGCGAAAGCCACCAGCGGGATTTGTTCGAGGCGATCGAACGAAAAGACTTTCCGCGCTGGAAACTGTTTTTCCAAATCATGACGGAAGAACAGGCGAAAAATTACAAAGAAAATCCTTTCGACATCACCAAAACGTGGAGCCACAAGGAATTCCCGCTCATCGAAGTCGGCGTGCTCGAACTCAATCGCAATCCGGAAAACTACTTCGCCGATGTCGAACAAGCCGCGTTCGCTCCCGCACACGTCGTTCCCGGAATCGGTTTTTCTCCGGACAAACTTTTGCAGGGACGCCTCTTTTCCTACGGAGACGCCCAGCGTTACCGCCTCGGCGTAAATCACGACCAGATTCCCGTCAACCGCGCACGTTGCCCCATGCATTCATTCCATCGCGACGGACAAATGCGCGTCGACGGGAACGCCGGAGCGACAAAAGGCTATTTCCCCAACAGCTTCGGCGAGTGGGAAGGCAACGCCCGCGTGCGCCCGCCACGCTCCGAAGCCGACGGATTCATCGACCACCACAGCCCGTATGACGACGCGACGGACAACTGCTTTTACCAGCCGGGAGCGCTCTATCGGCTCATGCCGGAAGACAAAAAACGCGCGCTCATTTCCAACACTGCGGCAGACATCGCTCCCGTCACGGAAAACATCAAATACCGCCACGCCGCACATTGTTTTTTGGCGGATAAAGATTACGGAACGCGCCTCGCCGACGCCCTGAATCTCGATTTGGAGCGCGTCAAAGCGCTCGCCGCCATGAGTGAACCCGACCGCCTACGCGCCACACGGGAATAACGAAGAGCCTGATTTGCGGAAAATCCGTCCCGCAGTTTTTTTTTGCGGGAACACAAATTCTCTCACGGAGCTTTTAACGGGAGAAGCGGCACTCCTGCCGCTTCCGTGAGGCGCACAAAGTTTTTAGAACCACGGAACTCACGGAAGAACACGGAATTTTTTAACGCAAAGAACGCACAGTTTTTTTTGGGAACGGGAAAATCCCAAAGCGCCAAAGGCACATTGCTTTCGCAACATTTGATTATCCGGTAAAGCCGCTTGGAAAAAAGCTCCGGAGGAGTGCCACTTCCGTAACCCCATGCGAAGCGAACAACGTGAGCGGAGCTTGGGGGACAGAGCCAAAACCGACACGCGCCGCGACGGGAACACATTCGCTCCCCGACGCAATCGCGGCGCAATGGAACGGGCGGACTCGCTACGCTCGCCAATCTCAAATTCCGAATCGCAAATCCCGAATTAAAAATTCCGTGTATTTCCGTGCATTCCGTGGTTCAAAAAAAAAAGCGTTCCCGCGACAAAGCGCGGGAACGCCGACCATAATCTATGAATCAATATATTACAGAAATTATTTGCGGCGGCGACGCGCGGCAACCAACGCCAACGCACCCAAGCCAGCCAACATTCCAAACGCGGAAGGCTCGGGAACAGCGGAGGCCTTAAGTGAAATGTTCGCTATTTGTTCACTACCACCATTAGTCCAAAAAATAGATCCATCCGGATTAGTTCCACCCGGGTTAGTCGTAACTACGACACATGCAGAATCTTTATCTGGCTCATCAACTTTTTTCTCTTCGGCCCCAACAGAGAAGTAAAGTTCCTCGTTAAGGGCATCCCAAGTCAACGAAATCACATCGGAGGCTCCACCAGTCAAAGTCATAATAGGCGTTTTATTCGACCAAGTTCCCGTTCCCAAGGACAATCCATAGGTGTAAACGCCATCAGTAACTTCTTCTAACCCGATGCAATACCCGGAGCCATTCCCTCCCCCAAGAGTTGAGAAAAGAAGCTTATCGGAAGTTGTCGGCGAATTTGAGAGGCTGAACGAAAGACTCCAGCTATAATCAGCAGCCTCAATCTCTGTTAAAGAAACCCCGTTAATGGAGAGCGATGCGAACCCTCCACGTCCGTTGGTAAAAGCCGTCCCGTCGGTATCGAAACCAGCAGCGTTATTACCGAGAAGCGTGAAATCCACACTTTTCCATGAGGACGTATCAACACTTCCCGCGTTAGCGAATGTTGTTCCAGCGGCGAGGAGAGCCGCGATGGTGATATATTTTTTCATGATGATGTAGTTGTTAATTTTTCAGTGAAAGATGAATGTTGCAGAACCGGGACAAATCAGAGAGAGAAAACTTCTATCACAATCTGGCTCAATTCATGTTGCCGATTCTCGCAAAAAAAAAAGTGGCTCTGCAAGCACTTTTTTTTCGCGGGAACGAAAAAAAATGGGAGGACAGGCGTCTCGCCTGTCCCCGGGATTTTATTCAATACTCGAAATTCGCTATTTGACATTGGAGAGCGAAGCGAGCCGCCGTTCCATTGCGCCGCGAGTGCGCCCTCTTTTTAGCGCAAAACTTAAAGTATCAATCCCCCCAAAAAGCATTTAGCTTGGAGTATGATGCCTGATAGTTGGTGCTTATTTAAGAGGGTGATCCTTTTTAAAATTAAAAAAAGGAAATATATACAAAGGGGACAGCCGAGACGGCTGTCCTCCGTGATAAAATTCGTGAAATTTGTGTAAATTTGTGGATAAACAAAAAAAAAACAATTCCGCGTTTTCGGTGTTTTCCGTGCTTCCTAAAAACTTCGTGCGCCTCACGGAAGCGGCAGGAGTGCCGCTTCTCCCGTTAAAAGCTCCGTGGCTTGGTGGCTCTGTGAGAGAATTTCTGCACGAGGATAGCTTATATTTCACGGGAACACAAAAACGCTCACGGGAACGGCAAATTTCGATTCGTTTTTTCGCTTGCGCGCGAATTTGAAATGATTTCAATACTGTTGCCGTTATGGACCCCGAACTGCTTGCTCGAATTCAATTCGCTTTTACCGCCGGATTTCACTTTTTGTTCCCGCCGCTTTCTATCGGCTTGGGTGTGTTTCTGGTCGTTGTTCAAGGCTTCGCCTACAAACTTAAAACTCCGGAATGGCGTGCGCTCGCCGATTACTGGACAAAAATTTTTGCGCTGATTTTCGCCTTCGGCGTCGCCACGGGCATCGTGCTTGAATTTGAGTTCGGCACGAACTGGGCGCGCTACTCGCGCTACGTCGGCGATATTTTCGGGAGTCCGCTCGCGGCGGAAGCGATTTTCGCATTCTTCATGGAATCGTGCTTCCTCGGGATTGTGCTTTTCGGAAAAAATAAAGTTTCGGAAGGTTTTCACTATTTTTCCGTCATTATGGTTTGCCTCGGCGCGCATTTGAGCTCGCTGTGGATTTTGGTTGCCAATTCGTGGATGCAAACGCCGGCGGGTTTTCACATTGTCGAAACGGAAAACGGCACGCGCGCGGAAATCACGGATTTTTGGGCGATGGTTTTCAATCCGTCCACGATCGACCGTCTTTGGCACGTGCTTGTCGCGGCATGGCTCACGGGGGCGTTTCTCGTGCTTTCCGTCAGCGCGTGGCATTTGCTGAAAAACCGCTTCGTTCCCGTGGCGCAACGCGGGCTGAAGGTTGCGCTTTCGATTACTGCGGTGGCGATTGTCCTGCAATTTGCGTCCGGGCACGCCAGCGCGATGCTGGTTGAAAAAATGCAACCGGTGAAATTCGCGGCAATGGAAGGAATTTTTGATTCAAACAAACCCGCCGGATTCCACATTATCGGCTATGTTGACGAAGAAGCCAAAACCGTGCGCGGACTGACCGTTCCCGGTGCCGTTAGCATCATGCTCGGAAAGGGCTTGGAAGTAACGCCGGAAACGAAGGTGCTCGGGCTAAACGACGTTCCCGAAGAGCTTCATCCGCCGCTTCAACTCACGTTCCAAGGTTTTCACTGGATGGTTTACTGCGGCATCGTAATGAGCGCGATTTCCGCAATCGGAATGCTGCTTTGGTTTCGCGGAAAACTTTTTGAAACGCGCTGGTGGCTGTGGATTTGCGTTCCCGCCGTGCTCTTGCCGCAATTCGCCAACCAAATGGGCTGGATCGCCACGGAAGTCGGTCGCCAGCCGTGGATTGTCCAAGGACTTCTCAAAACCAAAGATGCGTTTTCTACCAACGTTACCGCCGACCAGCTTTGGTTTTCGCTGATTTTCTTCAGCTTCATTTACGCCGTAATGTTTGCCCTCTTCATTTTCCTGCTGACCAAAAAAATCTCCGCAGGACCGAAAACAGAACAACTGACAGTGAATAATGAATAGAGAATAATTCATTGTTCAAAGTTTTTGCTGAAGGCAAAAACCTTAGCTCTGCGTTATTCACTATTCACTGTTCGTTATTCATTAAAAAGCTCATCATCAGCTATCAATTATTAACCGTTTATTATCAATTTTCCCTATGGACTTAAATACAGTTTGGTTCGGTTTGCTCGGCGTGCTTTTCATCGCTTATGCGGTGCTCGACGGTTTTGACCTCGGCGTCGGAATTATTCTCCCCTTTTTCAAAAGCGACGAAGAACGCCGCCTCGCGCTCAATTCCATCGGTCCGGTTTGGGACGGGAACGAAGTTTGGCTACTCACGGCGGGCGGCGCGCTTTTTGCGGCGTTCCCGCACGTTTACGCCGGCGTCTTCAGCGGACTTTATTCCGCGCTGATTCTCTTGCTCGGTGCGTTGATTTTCCGCGCGGTTTCGCTCGAGGTGCGCAGTAAATGCGAGGGCGCGGCGTGGAGAAAAATTTGGGATCTCGTGTTTTCCGTTTGCAGTTTTCTCATTGCGCTCTTGCTCGGCGTGGCATGCGGAAATCTCGTCACGGGAATGCACGTGAACGCGGCGGGCGACATTGATGCGGGCTTCCTCGGCTTGTTCAATTTGCTCGAGCCGATCCCGTTGTTTACCGGCGTGCTTTCCGTTTGCCTGCTTTCGCTTCACGGTGCGCTTTTCCTGCGTATGAAAACGCAAGGTCTGATGCAGTTCCGCACGGACATGATTCTTCCCGCGATTTTTGCGGCAACGGTGATTTTTTATATCGCGCTCACGGCGTGGGTCGTGCTTTCCGGTCCGCTCCCGGGAACGTGGAATTTTGAAAAATACGAAGCACTCGGCATCGTTCCCGTGCTCGCCGCCCTCGCGCTGGTGGCGACGGGAATTTTCCTGCGTTGCCGCACTTTCAAGCTCGCGTTTTGCGGGACGACGGCGACGATTGCGCTTCTGATTCTTACGGTCGGCGTCGGGATGTTCCCGAACCTCGTTCCCGCGATCGGCGATTTCTGCACCGATACAAAAACGTTTGCCGAAGCCGGAAATTCGCTGACGATTTACGATTCCGCATCGAAGAAAACGCTCATCACGATGCTCATCATCGCCTGCCTCGGAATTCCGCTCGTCGCTCTCTATCACGTGCTCGTCTATCGCGCATTTTCCAAGAAAACCGAAATCGACGAACACAGCTACTAAGCCGGCGAACCGACAGAAGACTTTTCCGGCTACAAAAAAAAAGCGTTCCCGTGATGATTCCACGGGAACGCTTTTTTTTAAGCTTTAAGCCTTAATCTTTAAGCTCTTTTTCAAGATTACGCTTTTCCGGCGGAGCCGAGAACGTTGTTGATCTTGTGCATATAGAGCTTCTTGAGCTCGTCGCGAGCCGGACCGAGATACTTGCGCGGGTCGAATTCAGCCGGCTTCTGCGTGAAGACCTGGCGAACAGCCGCCGTCATCGCGAGACGTCCGTCGGAGTCGATGTTGATCTTGTCAACGCCGAGAGAAGCCGCCTTGCGGAGCTGTTCTTCCGGAATACCGACCGCCGCCTTGAGCGCGCCGCCGTTTTCGTTGATGATCTTGACATATTCCTGCGGAACGGAAGAAGAACCGTGGAGAACGATCGGGAAGCCCGGAATGCGTTTTTCGACTTCTTCGAGAATGTCGAAGCGCAGCGGCGGCGGAACGAGGAGACCCGTTGCCGGATCAACCGTGCACTGTTCCGGCGTGAACTTGTAAGCGCCGTGCGAGGTGCCGATGGAAATTGCGAGAGAGTCAACACCCGTCTGCTTCACGAAAGATTCAACTTCTTCCGGTTGCGTGTAGTTGGAGTGTTCGTGCTGAACTTCGTCTTCGATACCCGCGAGAACTCCGAGTTCGCCTTCGACCGTAACGTCGTATTTGTGCGCGTATTCAACGACCTTAGCGGCGAGTTCCACGTTCTTTTCAAACGGGAGCGAAGAACCGTCGATCATGACGGAGGAGAAGCCGTATTCGATGCAGGATTTGCAAAGTTCAAAAGAATCGCCGTGGTCGAGGTGGAGGACGACGGGAACATCGAAGCCGAGTTCCTTCGCGTATTCGCAAGCGCCCTGCGCCATGTAGCGAAGAAGCGTCTGATTCGCGTATTTGCGCGCGCCGCTGGAGACCTGAAGGATCACCGGGGACTTGGTTTCGACGCAAGCCTGAATGATCGCCTGCATCTGTTCCATGTTGTTGAAGTTAAACGCCGGAATCGCGTAGTGGCCTTCGTGAGCCTTCTTGAACAATTCCTTCGTGTTCACCAAACCGAGTTCTTTATAGGATACCATAGTTTTGTCTTTCGTTGAAAATGTTCGGCAATTGAACGCGTTCCCGCGCGGGAACGCAATTCAAAACCTTTGAACACGCATTACCGATCGTCGTCCGCTCACGTTTTTTCCTCCCGGAGCTTTTTGAGTTTTTCCTTCATTGCCTCGACTGAAATTTCCGGTTTTCCGCCCGGGCGATACTGCTTCCAGTCAATTTTAAGAATGTTCATTTGAATAAGCTCGTCTTTCGTAAACGGAAGAACGTTCGGGCTATACGGATACCAATCCGCGCTGTTCGCGATTATCTCTTTTTCCTGTCGCGTATCCCAACATTCTTTCATCCGCGCCATGAATTTTTCTTTGTCGGATTTTGTCCAATGCCCGATAGCCCAACGCCAATTCTCTAAAAGGACCTCCGGCGCATTCTCTTTTTTTGCCCGGATATAGGCATGATTTCGCAAAACCTGCCGGACTTTCAACCCGAGAGCGCAATCCTCAAACTGCGCCGCCGTTCGCCAAAGGGAAAGAGCCGTCGGAGGAATTTCATCGAGGGAAATACCGTCGAGCGGCGGCGGGCGCGGCACAAGCGATTTATCCGCATAAGCACTGTATGCCATTAGAAGCCTCAGGTCATCGAGAAGCGGTTCCCGCAGGCGACTCGTAAAAACGCCGTTCAAAATCGTATTGAACGAATGGTTCCGGCAAACACGAAACGCGAAAAATCCGCCGGCGCTACTATGCACCGCAAAATTTTTGTAAACACCGCTCCCGGCAAAGTCCGAAACCCGCGCCCGCGCAAGCACTTCGCCGTCGGTATTATTGTCTTCCTGAAAACGCACCTCTATCGGGAAATCCCGATATTTCGAACGCGGCGCTTCCGGATTCGGGCAATAAAAATACAGTGAAACGAGCTGTGATCCCGCAGGAAGTTTTACATACGCCCAAACGTCCGGGCCTTCCTGCTCGTAGGCGTAAACCTCGCCGTGATCATCCCATTCCGCTTCTTCGCGCATATAGCTTTCCGGGTCGAACAGCACGTTTTCGTTGTCCAATTTATTAATCCAATGAATCCAATGCCTCAGCGCGTCCGGACGTGCACTTTTCCCGATACCGCCTTTCACGAAATACTCAAAATCGAACGTGTGCGTACATTCCGGCGAAGGCACATAAACCGCACAGAGTTTTGCGCTGCGTTGTCCGTAGCGCTCGCACCAGTTGCCGCGCGTTTCCCAATCATCTCCGAGAAAAACCGCCCACGGCTTGTCTGTCGGCAGTTTCGGTTCTTTTTCCAAACGCGCCCGGATGGCTTCAACCTCATCTTCCGAAATCGGGGAAAAATCCAACGGCGGGGCTTTTTCACTTTCGTTTTTCAAAATTTCGGGAACGCCGTCGCCCTTTCCGCGAATGGCTTTCAACCCGTTCCCGTAGGTTGCGACAAGCAGAGTTTCCCCGCCGATAGGCAAAACGGAGCGCACCCAAACGCCGTCGAGTTGCCGTGCGTCGAGCCCGTCGCGCGGCTTCGGCGAAAACCCGTTTTCGGGATCGAGCAAGACCAAACCGCAACGCCGCGTTCCCGCCCACAGCCCGTCCGCCGTTGGTTTCAGATACGTCAAAAAATCTTCCGGCAAAAGCTTTTTCTTCGTTTCGGCATCGGGGAGTTCAAGGTTTTCCGGCTTTCCGTTGATAAGCAATTCCGCTTTTTTCGGAAAATCCGCACCGCGTAAAAAACGCCAGCCCTCGACGTTCCCGCCGGAAAATCCGAGACCGAAAACCGTCGCGCACGCCACTCGATTTTCCCCGAACGCACAAACCCGATTCACGAAATTGGACGGAATTCCCGTTCCCGTGGCGGACACAGGAAACAGCACGTTATTTTTTCCGCCGAAACTCCACGGTGCGGAAACCGTTTCCCATTTCGCGTAAAAGTTTTTCGGAGATGCCGAAGCGAGGCCGCCGCACCGGAAGCCCGCCCAGAGCGTGCCGTCCGCCGCAAAAGAAACACTCGACGGTTGATTCGACGGCAACCCGGAAAGCACGGAGAAGTGCTTCCACTTTCCTGTTTTTCCGGAACATACGGAAAGCCCGGAATCATGCGCCACGGCGATGTCTCCGCGCACCTTCGAGCATGCGATTTCGAAAATGCGTGCGCCGGGAAAACCGTTCCCGCGATTAAATGTTTGCCAACGTTTCCCGTCAAAAATTGCGATACCGCAACGATCCGTTCCCGTCCAAATGCGACCGAACTTGTCGCGGCAAAGTGCGTAGAAATGCTCCGTTTCGGGAAAACCCGGCGCGGCGGGAACGCGTTTCCACGCCCACTCTCCGTTTTCTTTTTTCATGCGGAAAAGACCTTGCCGCTCGGTCGCAATCCAGATTTCGCCGTCGTTCCCGCGCTCAAGCGCCAAAACGAATTGCGCCGGGAATTTCTTCTGCAAAGCCTCCGGAAATGCCGATTCCCACACGGACGCCAAAACAAACACATGAGCCGACAGGAAAATCCCGATAAACGAAAATATTTTTGAGAAGTGAAAAAACATAAGAGCAAGTATGATTTGAGATTTTAAAACGTGGACGGAAGGTAAAATTCGTCGGGTTCTGGGGCGATGCCGTCGACGAGCTGTTTGTCCAAAAGACGAGCGAGCGGGAGCGCGGAAGAATCTGTGCGCTCGGAACGGACGCAGACCACCGTCGTCCCGCGAATGAAGATGATTAGCGATTCGGCTGTTTCTTCCTCGGGAAGGAACGACGAATCCATCCGCCCGCGCCACGAAATATTGATGTCGCCGAGACGCGGGAACGCATTTTGATTCGTCGCC
>JAFSAO010000020.1 GCA_017440935.1 Opitutales bacterium | reverse complement strand
GATCCGACGCAGCCGACGGCGACGCGTCCGCTCGCGCTCCAAAAAGACGGCACTTGGTTCACTTACGGCTACGACATCACGAAAAACGTTTGCGAACTTTTCGGACCGAACGGCTACATCCGCACGGCGTATTCCTACACTCCGTTCGGCTCCGTCTCTGCCTCCGAAAACGGCGTCGTCCAAAACTTCCAATGGTCGTCGGAGTTTTACGACTCCGAACTCGACCTCGTTTACTACAACTACCGCCACTACTCACCCTCGCTCGGCCGCTTCCTCTCCCGCGACCCCATCGCCGAACAAGGCGGCCTCAACCTCTATGCTTTTGTTGGAAATCGTGTGGCACTACTTTTTGACCTATTGGGCCTTTCTGAATGGAAACGCATTCACTGTCAAAAAATTTCAACAGGCTTTGAATTAGGCGCATATGTGGGGGTTGGAGTTTCGGGAGGTATAGAAATCTCCGGAGAAATTTGTGATTGTTGCAACAAAAACACAGGAGCAGTTCTCATCGAGGACACATGGTCTGTTGTCGTATCCATATCTGGGCGAATTGGGTTCGGCGCAGGTGCTCATTTGAAAATTGGAGGATTTAGCGTGTCGCTTGATTTTCTCGCACCTCAATTCGATTTAGTAGGTTTGTCTGGAGGATATGAAAAAGATTGCGGAAAAGAAGGGCATGGGTTTTTCCGAAAAGAAATATCTGCGGACGTTTCACTTAGTGGAAATATAGGAAAAGGCGTAGGCATTGGAGGCTATGTTGGAATTCGATTTTTTGGGGGAGTTGAAGTGTTCTTTCAAAACAGAGAATGGACTTCTTACCTCTATTATGGTTACTCCTCTCAAGGAGCAATTAGAGTAGACCTAATCGTTGGAACCTATGCATATACATGGGATTGGAAAGAAGCTAAAAGAGAACGAGAAGTAAAGCGTGGGAGGTTCTAATAGTGCGTAATATTGATAAATTTTGCCTTATTTTTATCGCTGTAAATTTAGTCATAATTGTCTTTTCCGTCCCGCTTTCTCGGATTCTTGTAAAATTTTATGACTATTTTTTGAGTTCTTCTTCTGTGCACATTGAACTGTTTAAGTCTAACAGCATCACATATAACGAGAGAATCTTCTGGATAGTACTCTTCTGGGGTGGGATCATAAACACCCTCGCTACTGCCGTTTTTTGGTTTTTAGAACCCATTTTATTTTCCAGATGATGACTCTTAATAGTGTGACGAGAGTGCCGGGAACATGGCAAACCACCTACAACGCGGAAAACCGCCCGGTGCGTTTTGAAAACGCGGGAACGCAAACCGTTGTGGAATGCGGCTACGATTCGCAGGGGCGGCGGTTTGAGAAGAAAGTAACGGTCGCGGGAACGACGACGCTGCATCACCGCTACATTTATCGCGGATACCTGCAAATTGCGGCGTTGGATTTAACGCGCGCGGCGCATCCGGCGTTGTGGCTGGTTACCTGGGATCCGTCGCAATCGACGGCGACGCGCCCGCTCGCGCTCCAAAAAGACGGCACCTGGTTTACCTACGGTTACGACATCACGAAAAACGTTTGCGAACTTTTCGGACCGAACGGCTACATCCGCACGGCGTATTCTTACACTCCGTTCGGCTCCGTCTCCGCTTCCGAAAACGGCGTCGTCCAAAACTTCCAATGGTCGTCGGAATACTACGACTCCGAACTCGACCTCGTCTACTACAACTACCGCCACTACTCACCCGCCCACGGCCGCTTCCTCTCCCGCGATCCCATCGCCGAACAAGGCGGCCTCAACCTATACACCTTCGTCGGGAATAAACCTATTCTAAAATGGGACTTGTTTGGGAGCGCAATCCCCCAACTTGGAGCAGGACCGGATGTGGAGCCAGTAAAGCCTACAGCTTCGCTTGACTCCTTAATACCCGCGTCTTGGAATACAGCCTTAGGAGATTTAATTACATGGTTAAATGGAAACCATCCTCAAATTTCGTACTACGGTCCTGATTCTGCAGAAACACAGGACTTGATAAAATCAGAAATTGCGAGAAAACTTCGCACTGAATTTCTGAAGAAGAACCAGGGGCGGAAATGCTCCAACTGGGAAGATTATACCGGAGCTGGAATGGATTTTGGTATTGTTCGATTTATTTTGGACATTCCCAATGGACGAGCGCATTTTGTTGGAAGTGGGGATGGAGATGTCTACATCTCCGTTGACGAAGAAAAGTCTCTTATAACTGCATATTTTTCAATTAGGAACGTGACGAGTATGCAATCATTAATGTATCACCTTTGGTTCATTGAAAACATTGAAGAAGCTGGATTGCCCAGGTCAAATTGGACTCAAATTTATTCATGGGAGGAGACATATGCTTGTAAAAAGTGTTAAACGAACCATAGGGTTTACTTTTTTGTCGCTTTCTTTGCTTGTATTTCAATTTCTTCCTTTTTCGATAAATCCTTCTCGATACTATTTTAGCCCAAATTATTATCTTACAAATGAATTTTCAGAATCTAAAGATTATATGGATGGTATTCCTTATTACTATGTTTTTGATAGACGATTGGACAATGTTTCAGGTGTTTTTGAAGGCTTAATTAAGGGGATAGAAGAGCATCAGGGGCTTCTATATGTTCGTGTGAGAAAATCTCACGGAGGGAAATATGTTAACCAGGTATTAGATTTGAAAACAGGCGAGATTTCATCGTGTCCTCTCCCTTTATTAACCAATCCCGAAATGTTTTTTCATTCGAGAATTAAGACAAACCTTATTTGGGGATGGGGATATTGGGTGTTGGTTTTAGGCTTTTCGTTAATCCTAAAGTTTTTTTCAAAAAATGCTAGGACTTAACAATCTCTTCTTGGGAGCTCGCTTGGAATTGACACGTAACTATTATGCCTCCTCTAAATCAGATCATCACGGGAACGTGGATTATCACCTACAACGGAGAAAATCGTCCGATCCGCTTTGAAAACGCGGAAACGCAAACCGTTGTGGAATGTGGATACGATTCGCAGGGGCGACGGTTTGAGAAGAAAGTAACGGTTGCGGGAACGACGCCCCTGCATCACCGATACATTTATCGCGGATACCTGCAAATTGCGGCGTTGGATTTAACGCGCGCGGCGCATCCGGCGTTGTGGCTGGTTACCTGGGATCCGTCGCAACCGACGGCGACGCGTCCGCTCGCGCTCCAAAAAGACGGCACGTGGTTCACCTACGGCTACGACATCACGAAAAACATCTGCGAAGTCTTCGGGCCGGCCGGCTACATCCGCACGGCGTATTCCTACACTCCGTTCGGCTCCGTCTCTGCTTCCGAAAACGGCGTTGTCCAAAACTTCCAATGGTCGTCGGAGTTTTACGACTCCGAACTCGACCTCGTTTACTACAACTACCGCCACTACTCGCCCTCGCTCGGCCGCTTCCTCTCCCGCGACCCAATCGCCGAACAAGGCGGCTTGAATCTTTATGCGTTCGTCGGAAATAGAATCTCTTATTTGACAGATCTTCTTGGGCTAAACTCTTCTGTTTTAGGAGAAATAGAAGAGCTTTTGAAAAAAGAGGTCGAAAAAATTGCTCAAAATTGGGAAGCTCGGCTTGAAAAAGAAGTAAAGAAATTAATCGATCGAAGTTTTAGGAAAGCATTACGAGAATTTGGTGAACCGAATATTGATTATTCGGATGTGACGTTGTTTCCCATTCAGAAAAATGGCGGACTGAGTAGCGAGGGTTTCTTTTTATCTTTTTCCGGATATGTTACATCCCCGACTTTAATTAAAACAGGAATCGGTGATAATCGTTACTCTGTCCGAGGCAAAAAAGAATGGAGAGTTTCGAATTCTGGAATTTCCTCCCAGAAATCTGTAAAAATTTCTGACAATCCTAAAGTTTGCGGATGGGAAGTTAAATTTGGAATGGCCATAACTGAAAATGCCGAAATCAACATTTCATATAACGGAAAGTCTTCATATGACTCATTTAGTGAAAAACTTGAGCAAAGTGTTTCATTTGTTTTCACATCAACGTTCTAGGAGGAATTTAAATTATGAAAAAATTGATACTTATCTTTTTCGTATTTTTTTGCGTGCAGGGATATGCACGAGTTTTTGATTTTTGTGTTTCTGATTGTGATATTTGGGGAAAACCAACGCTTATCGGAAGCGAAAATGGCGAGGAGCTTCCAGGTAATCCGAACGTTCGTCTGATTGAGGAATATACTTCTCCTGATTTTGAATTAAAGATGAAAGCCGCGATAGATTCGCCAACAGACAACACGGAAGACCTTATTGTTTTATGTGCCATATGGGCAAACGTAGCGAATACAGGTGACAAGGAGCTTTTAAGATCGAAACTTATAAAAAAAACGACGGGGCTTAATATTGAGAAATTAAACACCCCAAATGATATATTAAAATCTTCATGGGGAGCCATTTCTCCGCTCGATTCTCGCCTGTCCGCCTATTTGACCTTAATGCTTGCAGATAAAATAGGAATTATTCCCGGTTCTCCCGACGGAGAGGGATGGGGAGAAATAGGATTTTCTCAAGGAATAAGTCTCCGATATTGGTTTGGTGCATATTCTTTCGGAATGGAAGAAAAATTCAAACATATCGAAAAATCATTTTGGTTGTTTCCTTTCCTTGCCGATGAACAGGTGCAATGGCGGATCGAATTTGAGATCTTTCGACAAATACTATCCTATGAATTTGATGTATTTGAATTTTTAAGAGACGAGCAAGAGGAAATCGATGAGTATGTTGATGTTCTCGGAGAGAAGCATTCGGGGGTCAGGCTGTTAAAAGCGTTGCGGGGCTTGGAAGATTCGCCTGACGTCTCGGAACGTGAAATTTTGAATTTGGCCGATGATTTTTTTGTCCCGTCATATCCCTTTGCCGAAAGAATTCTTCTGCGAAAATTTAAGTATAAGGAGGCGGCCTACTTCCATTATCTGTCTCAGCGAAACCCAATGAATATTCCGGAAATGGAATTATTCTTTCTCCGATACGGAGGTTCCGACTCTTCGAAAGTTATGCGAATGAAAACGTTTTTGAACGAATTGCTTGGTGCAAAAATGTTTGAAGAGGCAAAGGCATACGGGGCATATCTTCTTTCTTTGGATATTCCGTTCAAATATAAGACAGAAATAGAACGTTATGTCCTTCGGGAATTAATAAGAAACGGGTGCAGTATTGACCGAGAGAAAGTTCTTTCTTACAGGAAAAACCGAAACTTCACTATCCGAAGTTTTGAAGAAAGATTTGAAAAAGAATTAAAGGATTATGACGCTCAAAGAAGAGAATAGCCGCTCAACGTTACGGCTCGGACCGCCGATTCGCTTTGAAAACGCGGGAACGCAAACCGTCGTGGAATGCGCTTACGATTCCCAAGGTCGGCGCTGTGGCTCGTAACCTGGGATCCGGCTCAGCCGACGGCGACACAAGAGAAGCGAAATTCCCGCCTGGGGAAAGGTTTGTTCTTTTTTTCGCGTATCCGACAAATCCAGATGTGAGACAAGACCAGTGTGGTTTTGCGCGTTTTCGCAATCGACTTGCGGCGCGGAATTTGAGACATTGACGGGAACGAGAGAATTTTTATGGCAAAGCAGAATGAGATACCGCGGAGCGTCGCCATCGTCGGGCGCCCGAATGTCGGGAAAAGCCGTCTTTTTAACCGCCTTGTCGGGCGGAGAGTTTCGATCGTGCACGATATGCCGGGGGTGACGCGCGATTTGATTACGGAACGCGTTCCCGTGGACGATTATCTGCTGATGGATACGGGCGGGATCGGGCTTTTCACGGAAGAGGCGACGCCGAAAGTCATTGCCGATGCGGTGGAAGAGCAGGTTTCGTTTGCAATTCAGGCGGCGGAGCTCGTCGTATTGGTGACGGATGTCTCGCAAGGCTGCACGCCGCTTGATCATGAAGTTGCCGCGCGGTTGCGCAGTTTCGGAAAAAAAGTTTTGCTCGTCGTGAACAAAGTGGACAACGATGAGCGCCACATGGAGCAGGGCGATTTCTTTTCTCTCGGCTTCGGCGCGCCGATTCTGATTTCCGCCGAACACAATCGCGGAATCGAATTTTTGAAGCGTAAAATTTTAGATGAAATCGGGCTTGCCGAAGTTGAGGAGGACGAAGACGGGAACGTTATAAATCCCGACGCGGGAACGCCGCAGCCGATTCGCATTTGCTTGGCGGGGCGCCCGAACGTCGGGAAAAGTTCGCTCGGGAACGCTTTGACGAAAAATTCCCGTCTGATTGTCAGCGATGTGGCGGGAACGACGCGAGATCCGATTAAGCAACGCTTGGATTATACGGACAAAAAAACGGGCGAAACTTCGACGTTTGAATTGATAGACACCGCCGGGAAACGTGCTAAGAACAAGTTTGACACCTTGGAATATTTTTCCGCTTTGCGCACGGACGAAGCGATGCAACGTGCGGACGTTTGTTTTCTTGTTATTGATGCGGTAACCGGCGTTACGCGCTTGGACAAGCAACTCGCCGGGCAAATCATCGAAATGGGCACGGGGCTGATTGTCGTCGTCAACAAATGGGATTTGGCGTTGAAACATTTCCGCACGGGAACGGTTTCCGGCTACGAAAGCGAAGACGAGTTTCGCCGCGCCTTTGCGAAAGCGGTAAATCGGGAACTGTTCTTTTTACCCGGCTCGACGGTCCTTTTCACCTCCGCGCTCGAAGGCTTGCGCGTGGAAACGATGCTCAAGGAAGCGCGTGCGCTTTACGGACGCATGAACGTGCAGATTCCGACGGGGCAACTCAATCGCGTCATTCACGGCGTAATGGAAGCTAACCCGCCGAAAATGGTCAGCGGGCGGCGTTTCAAGTGCTACTATGCGGTGCAGACCGGGAACAAGCCGTTGCGCATTCGTCTGTTTTGTAATTCCGAGGAGAAAATTGACGAAACCTACGAGCGCTTTTTGCTTTCGAAATTCTACGCGGCATTTGATTTGGGCGGCGTTCCCGTAAAGTTTGACTTTGTGGGAAAACCTAAGCAGGAGCGCACATTTTTCATGGCGCAACAAACAGAAACGGTCGGCGGAGCTTCTACGGCAAAAACGCGCGGAAATTCCCGTATCGTTCCGCCTAAAAAACGCACGGGAACGCCTTCTGCCAAGAGCGGAGGGAAAAAATCTCCGTTCCCGCGCAAAAAACGCTAACGTCAAAAGCGACTTTCCTGTTGCTTTTGTAGAGCGTACGAACCAAAAATTCGCTCACGGAGACACAAAGCCACGGAGTTTTTTAGGGGGAAGCGATTTTACGGTCGCTTCTCCCGTTTTTACCAAAAATTTTATGAAAAAGTATTTTGAAAAAGAGAGTGCGCGGTTCGCGACGCTGTTGGGGAAGCTGGAAGGGAAGCGCGTGGCGGTGCTCGGGCACGTGAGGCCGGACGGCGATTGCATCGGTTCTCAACTTGCGGTTTGCCGGATTTTGCGTTCCCGCGGAATCGATGCCGTTTGCGTGAACCATCATTCCGTGCCGTATAACCTGAAAGGTTTTGTGCGCGACACCCCGTTTTTTCACGAAGACGAATTTGAAAACGACGGGCGTGTCGGGTTTGCCGTGGACTGCGGAAATCTTGCCCGCCTCGGCAAAACTTTGCTCGCGAAGGCGTTCCCGCAGGGAATTTTTGCCGCCGTGGATCATCACGAAACGAACGAGTTTTTCGCGTCGGAGGAAAATATCGTCATTACGAGCGCGGCAGCAACTTGCCACATTCTCGCGGCGTTTTGCTTAGATCTCGGGATTGAAATCGACGAAGCTCTCGCCGAGGCGCTTTATCTCGGAATAGCGACGGACACGGGGCAATTTCAATATTCCGCAACGACCTGTGATGTTATGGAAATCGCGGCAAAGCTGGTTTGCGCGGGAGCGTCTCCGGCGAAAATTTCTCACGAGCTTTACGAACAGGAGAAGTTTCAACGCCTCGAATTGCTTCAGCGTTATTTGGCTACGGCAAAACTGCTTGCCGGCGGAAAAGTTGCCGTTGCGTGGATTCCGAAAGACGCATTTGAAGCGACGGGAACGACGCGGGAAGACACGGAAAATTTCGTCAATTATCTGCGCAGCATCGCCGGCGTGAAAATCGCCTGTCAGCTCGAACAATCGCACACGGGCGTAAAGGGCAGTTTGCGCGGCGCGGAAGATTATTTGCGTGTGGATTTGCTCGCGCAAAAACTCAACGGCGGCGGACACATCCGCGCGGCGGGATTTAATCTCGACGGTGCGGATTTGGATCTCGACCGCGAAAAGATTTTCTCCGTTATTCTCGAGCATCTGCGTGAAGTCGACGGTGCGGTTGCGTAATTATTTTTTCCGGAAAAGAAAATGGATGCGATATTTTCGGAGTTCGGAGATTGGGTGGTGTGCGATTCCGTAGAAAAAACGGCGGCGGCGGCGGCGCGCTTGGCGGAGCTTTTGCCGGCGGGAACGGATTGCACGCTCGCACTGCACGGAACACTCGGCGCGGGAAAAACAACATTCGTGAGCGGCTTGGCGCGTGCTCTTGGCGTGCGGCAACCGGTAACGAGTCCGAGCTACAACATTTACGCCGTTTATGAAGGACGTTCCCGCCAACTCATTCACATGGACGCTTACAGGTTGGCCTCGCCGGACGCCGTGGACGCGCTGATGTTGGAGGAATTTATGCGTAGCCCGTGGATTTGGGTGGTGGAATGGCCGGAGAAAATCGGCGATGCGCTTCCGCCCGACACCATTCACCTCGATTTTGAAATATTGCCCGCGGGAACGCACCGCTTTCGGGTGCGCGGGAACGCGTCCGCCTGAGCCGGATTTTTTTTTTTTGAAAATAAAAATCGCGTATCACTCTACAAATTTGGCAAGATTACTTCTTTAAAAAACAATGGAATTCTCAAACAAAGAATATTTTGGTTTTGCGACGTATGCGCGCAGTAAGAGCGGGAAATGGCGTCTTCATTTTAATTGGCCGCGGATTTTTATCATTTTAGCCGTTTTGGGCGCGCTTGCTTATGCGGGACTCGGATTGTTTTTCTATTATTTTTTGAAAGGCGAGGCGAGTTACGGTGAAGCGCTCGCGTATCCGGCTTCGCGTGAAGTGCGCAAGGAAGTGCGCCGCCGCCTCGGGAACCAATTCGTCACTGAGGCAAAGACGGAATTTGCGGAAGATAAAGATTTCGGAAAATATTTTCAGAAAATCCGTGCCGGGCTGATTTATTCTCCGTATAATCCGGAGGCGCGAATCGATTTTGCATCGTTACTCTTTTATCAAAAACGCACCAAGGAAGCGTTTGAGTTTTTAAAAGAAGGGCTTCCGCACACGCTGAACCATCGTAGCTATGTGCAGTTTTTTGTGCGGCAGAGTTTGGATCTTGCGGAAGATGATGTGCTCGTTTCCGCCGCAGACGCACTTTTGCCGCAGTTCCCGCTTGTGGAAAAAATTCTGCCGGGCGATGCCGAAGTGCTTCGCGATAATCGCCTGATCGTTGCCGTCGGTGCGGCTCAGGCGAATCTCCTGCGCGGGCGTTTTAAACGCGCGGAAAAAGTGCTCGAAGATTACGGTGTGAAAAACACGCTTTCCGGGCGCGTGCTCGCGGCACAGATTGACTGGGAATCCGGTCGACGGGAAAAAGCGCTTTCCACGCTGAAAGATTCCCTGCGTCTCGCTCCCGGGAACGACCAAATTTCCCTGCTTTACGCCCTCTATCTGAAAGAAGACGGACAACTTTCCGAAGCGCGCGACGTGCTGACGCGTCTTGCTTTGCTCAAGAATGACCCGACGATCCGCGTGAAAATCCTCACGCTTTTTCCGGGCGACGAAAATCGCCTTTATCGTGAAGGCTTGGAAAAAGACTTTTTCGACCGTTATAAAAACGATTCCGGCGCATTGCTCGTTTTCGCGCAATACGCTACGGACGGGCAGAATTACGAGCTGGTTCAGAAAATCTACGACCATGCCCGCAAAAATGCGCTCATTGATTTGCCGAAGTTCGAACTCCTTTATCTGGAATCGCTCGTCCTCGGCGGAAAATCCGATCAGGCGATTGCGTTGCTCGATGAACTCAACAACGGCAATTACGGCTGGGTAAAGAACTATCAGGGCGTGCTCGATTGCCTCCGTGCGCTTGCCTATTATTCCAATAATCAGGCGAATTTGGGGAAAATCAATCTCGAGCGCGTGATGAAGAATCAGTCCGTTCCCGCCGCCCGCCTCATCGTGTTGGCGCGCCGCCTTGATGCGTTCGGATTTGAAGACGAAGCACGCAATGTTTACGAAAACGCCTACTTGCTGGAAAACAACAATCAGCCGGTTTTGCTTGAGCTGATTCGCTATGCGCTCCGCCACGAAGACGTTTCCGTGTTGGTGCGTTACCTGCCGCCGCTCTTGGAAACGCGTCGTCCCCCGCGTTCCATTTTGGAAAAAGTGCAAAACTTCCTCGGGAGCGACCGTATGCTCTTCGTCGCCAAGCGTGAAAGCCTGATTAACAGCGTCACGGAAATGCTCGACGAGACAAAGAGCGACCAAATTCTTCCGACGGACGAAACGACGCTCAAATCCTGGTTCTAAGCGGAATTTCGCTTTCCCGTTTCTCTCCTCCTTCACAAAACTCATGAAGTTGCGGGTAAAAGAATACGTTGTGCTTGCCGTCGCGCTTGCCGCAGTCGTCTTCGCTTTCGTTTTTGCCTTCAACGGCTCGTCGGCGGGAAGCGATTTCGTCGAAAAAAAATCTGTTCCGGCGGAAGCCGTTCCCGCGAGCGTTTTCGGTGAAGGCGAATCGGGTGGGGTAGAGTTGCCTCCGGAACTTTCGCTTAAAACAGAAATTTCTCTCGCCGGGGAACCTTCCGCGATTGACCTTTCCGTGCCGACGGCAGAGCCTGTCGTTCCCGCTTCGAGTTCGGTGAAACCGGCTCCGGCGCTTACCGTCGTTCCCGTAAAGGCTCCGCGCCCCGCGATGAAAAATTTTTCCTGCGCGGGGCAAATTTGCATTGATGCCGAAACCGGAAAAATCCTTTCCGGGCGCAATGCTAACGTGCGTCACCCGCCGGCGAGCGTTACGAAGCTGATGACGATTTTTCTCGTTCTCGATGCCGTGAAAGCGGGAAAAATCGAGCTTTCAACTCCCGTAAAGGCGAGCCGGAGAGCGCAGAATATGGGCGGGACCCAAGTCCACCTTGCCGCCGGAGAAGTCAATTCCGTCGACGATTTGCTCTATGCGCTCATGTTGCAATCGGCAAATGATGCGGCGGTCGCGCTCGCCGAAAAAGTTTCCGGAAGCGTGGAGGATTTCGTCGTCGCGATGAATGCAAAAGCGCGGGAACTCGGCTTGAACAACACGAAATTTTCTACGCCGCACGGTTTGCCTGTTTCTAAAAAAGAGCGTGCAGCAGGAAAATTGCCGGACATGACCTCGGCAGCAGATTTGGCGGAACTTTCCCGTGCGCTGATAAAAACACATCCGAGCGTATTTCGCTACAGCGCGGCGAAAACCAAGATGTTTCGCGAACTTTCCGTTGACCGGAAACCGCTTCCGATGGGCAACCATAACACGCTTTTGCGCCTTTTCCCGGGTTGCGACGGACTGAAAACCGGCTGGACAAATGCCGGAGCTTCGATCGTCACCACGGCTTCACGCGGAAATCGCCGAGTCATAGCAGTCGTTCTCGGCGGAATTGTTCCCGGCGCACAGAAGGGGAGCGTGGACGCAAAAACCTCACAGCGGGAACGCAACCAACGCGCCGCAGAGCTGATGTTTGAAGGCTTGAAAAAACTTGATGCGCTCAAATACGAACCGACGCCGGAACTGCCTTAAATTTTTACAGAAATCTTTTGAGAAAATGAAAATTCTTCGATTCTTCTTATTTTGTATTTGTGTGTTTTGGGCGCTCCCGTCGGTTGCGCAGGACGATTTTCGCAGACTTTCGCCGGAAGACGCACAAAAAGTGCTTTCCGAATTTCGCGCGTATCGCATGGCGGGGGATTTTTGCATGAAATTTGAAATCACGCACCACCTGCGGAAAAGCGATGAGACCGAAACTTGCACGGGAACGCTTTACGGAACATGGGAAAAAGGAGTGCCGATTTTGCGCATCGAAATCGCAAACGGAAACGGAGAAAAATCCTACCTTCTGATTGGCGGGAACGCACCCGAGCTTTGGACCTTGGATTCGGAAAAACGCCCTGTTCGCATGGACAAAAATTCGACGGAGCCGTTTTTTGAAAATCTGATTTTTACGCCGTTTGAACTGCAAACTCCGTTTGTTTACTGGGAAAATGCGCAGTATGAGCGCACGCGCCGTTTCCGCGGACGCCCGGTTCACTTTTTTAAAATGACGCCGCCGGAAAGTTTCCTTGCGGAAAATCCCGACATCGGATTTGTGCGCATCGGCTTTGACCGCGTGTATAACGCACTCGTTTCCGCAGAAGTTTTTGGCGCCGACGGAAAACTCAAAAAGACGTTTTCTCTTTCCCGCGTTCAAAAAGTGCAGGAGCAATACACGATTCGAGAACTTGAATTGCGCGACGATAAAACACGCGACAAAGATGAATTTGTCGTTACCGCCGCGGCGTTGAATCTGCGTTTTCCGAATTCCGTTTTTACGCCGGAAGGGCTTGCCGAACCTGCGCCGGTCGTTCCCGCCGCGTATATGGAAAAATTGTAAAAATCAGACCGGGTTTTGAACGAAAATTGCCTTCGCTCTTTTATGAGAACGAAGGCAATTTTTGCAAAATCTCGATTTCGGAATTTTAGCCGATAAGCGCGGCTCCGGTTCCGATGGTCGTTTTGAAATACGACGGGCGTTTTCCGAATTTTGCTTCAAATGCGGCGGCAACTTTTTCCGCCTGTGCTTCCGAAAAATCACCGTTGGTGAGGGCGATTGAAATCCCGCCGAAACCGCCGCCGCTCAAACGTGCTCCGTAGACGTTCGGTTGCGCGCTCAGTTCCGCCACGAGAAAATCAATTTCCGGACAGGAATTTTCAAACAAATCGCGGGAACTCGCGTGCGAGGCTTTCAGCAAATCGCCGACAGCCGCAAGGTCTCCGACGGCGAGGGCGTGTTCCATTTCGACCACGCGCGCATTTTCGCAAACAACGTGCATTGCGCGCTTGTAGTCTTCTGCGGAAAGTTTGCTGCGGCAGGCTTCCACGGCGCTCGGGGTCGCGTCGGCGAGGCAGTGAATCTTGTCGTTGTATTTGCCGAGTTCAGCGGCGGCTGCCATGCAGGACGCGTGGCGTTTGGCATAGTCACCCGCGACGAGCGCGTGTTTGACCATCGAATTGAACACCCAGAAAACCGTTCCCGCAGGAATCGGAAGCGTGGAAAATTCTTCCGTTTTGCAGTCGATACGCACGATTGCGTCTTTTTCTCCGAAGCCGGAAACGCCTTGGTCAAGGATTCCGCAGGGCATACCGACAAATACGTTTTCCGCTTTTTGCCCCGTGCGGACGATTTCGATTTTCGACATCGGGAAATTGTAAATCTTGCAAAGCGCGTAAGCGGTCGCGAGCTCGATTGCGGCGGAGGAGCTAACCCCGGCGCCGGTCGGAACCGTAGACACGTCGGCAAGATTGAAGCCGCGGTCGACTTTCATGCCCGCTTTGCGAAGCATTTCAAAAACGCCGAGCGGGTAGTTCATGAACGATTGAGAGCCTTTTTGCAGGCGAACGTCGTCGAGTTTTACCGAACCCTTAGCGTTTAGCCCGGCACTTGCCATGTGGATTTCGTCATCGTTGCGGAGCGAAACGGCGACGGAAATATGTTTGTCGATGGCAACGCCCATAACGAGACCTTTGTTGTAGTCAACGTGATTGCCGATGAATTCAAGGCGGCCGGGCGCTTGCGCGACGGCGTCGGGCGCCGTATTAAACTGAGACTGGAAAAAATCCTGAATGTTCATACAGAGGGATGATTTTGGGGTTAAACGGATTCGTTAAAGAAAGCCGTATTTTACGCGTTCCCGCGTTCCCGCGCAAATTGAAATTTATAGCGCGCGGCGGTGTTTGCGTCGCAAAAGCTTTTCCCGAACCGTAAATCCGGCACACGTCGAATTTCAATTTTTTCTTGCCAAGAGAGCGTCAAAACTCCAAAACGCATTTAAATAGAACAGCCAAGCAGTTATTTGAATTTATCGGAATTTTATAAAAACAGAATGAAGACGCTTATCATTGCCGAGAAACCGTCCGTAGCCAAAGACATCGCAAAAGTAATTAAAGTCCCCGCGAAGGGAGATGTTTTTGAAAACGACGATTTTGTCATTTCCTCGGCAGTCGGGCATTTGGTCGAACTCTGTGAACCGGAAGACTATGATGCGAAGTTTAAGCGTTGGTCGCGAAAGACGCTTCCGATTGTTCCCGCAGATTTTAAAATCAAACCCTCCAAAGACAAGGGTGCGAAGGAGCAGTTCTTGAAACTGAAAAAACTGATGGCGCGCAAGGATGTCGGAATCGTCGTGAACGGATGCGACGCCGGACGCGAAGGCGAACTCATTTTTGCTTACATTTACGACCTCGCGGGAAGCAAATTGCCCGTGAAACGCCTTTGGCTGACGAGTATGACGCCCGCCGCGATTCGCGATGGCATAAAAAATCTGCGTGACGGCTCGGAAATGCAGGATTTGTGCGCCGCAGCGCGTTGCCGCTCGGAATCGGACTGGCTTATCGGCATGAACGGAACTCGTGCGGTAACGCTCCGCACGTCGCCTGCGGGAACGGGGCACGTTGCCACAGTCGGGCGCGTTCAAACGCCGACGCTCTCGCTCATCGTGCAGCGCGAGCTCGACATTCGCAATTTTGTTCCGAAAGTTTATTGGCGCTTGGCGGCGGAGTTCGGCGTTTCTGCGGGAACGTATGAAGGATTGTATCAGCGTCCGGATTACAAAAAGCCGGCGAAGGGCGAAACTCCCGCCAATCCGGACGATCGTGCCGATCGAATTTGGGAAAAATCCCTTGCAGAAAAAATTCTCGCCGAGTGCCAAGCCTGTGCCACGGGAACGGTTTCCGAAGAAAAAAAGCGCACGACGGAAGTTTGCGGACGCCTTTACGATTTGACGACGCTTCAGCGCGAAGCGAACAAACGCTTCGGCTTTCCCGCAACGAAAACACTGCAAATCGCTCAGGCTCTTTACGAAAAATACAAGGCGACGACTTACCCGCGAACGGATTCCCGCGCGCTTCCGGAAGACTACATCCCGACTTGCTACAACACGCTGAACGCCCTTGATTCCACGCGTTTCGGCGCATTTGCCGCCCGCGTTGTCGAAAACAAATGGGTGCGCCCGAATCGACGCATTTTTAACAACGCGGAAGTCAGCGACCACTTTGCGATTATTCCGACCGACCAACCGCCCGCGAGTCCGCTTCCCCCGGACGAGGCGAAAATTTACGAAATGGTGGTTCGCCGCTTCATCGCCGTGTTTTATCCGCCGGCAGAATTTGACGTAACGACGCGCATCTCCACGCTCGCGGGAACGCATCAGTTTAAAACCGAAGGCAAAGTGCTCGTTTCTCCGGGCTGGAAAGAAGTTTACGGGAAAGAAGAGGGGACCGCCGAGGATGCGCTTCCGGCGCTTGTCCCCGAAGACGGCGGGAACGCCAACGTCAACGAACTGCAATTGCAGGAAGAAGCAACCAAGCCGCCTGCGCGCTACACGGAAGCGACTTTGCTCGCGGCGATGGAAAGTGCCGGAAAGTTTGTCGAAGACGAAGAACTTGCCGAAGCGATGAAAGAGCGCGGACTCGGCACTCCGGCGACACGCGCGGGAATTATCGATCACCTTATCCGCACAAAATATGTCGAACGCGCCAATCGCGAAATGATTCCGACCGTCAAAGCGGAGCAACTCATCGCGTTTCTCAAAGTCGCTGGCGTGGAGTATCTCACCAGCCCGGCAATGACGGGCGATTGGGAATACAAATTGCGTCAGGTTTCCGAAGGAAAGCTCTCCCGTCCGGAATTCATGAAAGGAATCGTCGCGCTTACGCAACAAATCGTGGACGGCGTGAACAGCGGCGGGAGCGATGAGCAATGGACGGAAACGTCCGTGATTTCGCCGACAGACAACGCGCCGATGATTGAAAACTACCGCCTTTACCGCTCGCAGGACGAAGTAAAAGTCGGCAACGGTCGCGAATTTCCCGCGTTGGTCGTTTACAAGAACGCCAGCGGACATAACGTTACCGTGGACGAGTTGGCGCTGTTGATTGAAAAGGGCGAAATCGGTCCGTTCTCGGATTTTAAATCGCGTTTCGGAAAAGCGTTTACGGCAACACTCAAACTTGAGAAGAACGACAGCGGGTTGTTGCGCACGACGTTCGTGTTCCCGCCGCGCGAAGGAGACGAAGAGGACGCCGCGCCGACGGATTTTTCAACGGCGATTGTCATCGGCGTCGATCCCGTCACGAAATGCAACGTCTACGAAACGGCGACGGGCTACACCGTCAATCCCGCAGAATTGCCGAAAGAAGCGAAAAAGCTCCAGCCTTTTTCAATGAAGAAAAAACTGCTCGGACTGGAAATTCCGCGGGAACAGATTGAAAAACTGCTTCGCGACAAGAAAACGGATTTGCTCAGCGGTTTTGTTTCCAACAAAACGAAACGAAAATTCGATGCGTTTCTCGTCCTGAAATCGAGCGGAAAACTCGGTTGGGAGTTCCCGCCGCGCGAAGTCAAGCCGAAAGTTGCGGGAACGGCAAAAAAGGCTCCGGCAAAACGGAAACTCATTAAAAAGCCGACAAAGAATGCCGATGCCGATTTTGAAGTCGGATAAAAATCGCAGATGAGAAATTAGAAATCAGGAGTCGGGAACGAAAAAAATCGCCGTTTCGTTCCCGACTTCTGATTTTTAATTCCCGATTCTCTCGCCCGTCAGTTTCTCATTGCCTCGCAGGGCGCTTTTCGAGAGAATTTTAAAACCAGTTTTCTTTCCATCATGAAGCGTATTTTTGTCGAAAAAAAAGCGGCATTCCGCGAACAAACGAAACACGTCCTCCAAGACCTCCGCGAATCGCTCGGCTTGCCCGGGTTAGCTGACTTGCGTATTGCGCAACGCTACGATATTGACGGTCTCGGCGATGAAGACTTCCGCAAGACGCTTCCGACGATTTTTGCCGAACCGCAGGTCGACGACGTTTTTGAAGACACGCTTCCGTGCAGCGAAACCGATACGGTTTTTGCCGTGGAATATTTGCCCGGTCAATTCGACCAGCGCGCAGACTCCGCCGCGCAGTGCGTGCAGATGCTTACGCTCAAAGAACGCCCGTTGATCGCTTCCGCCCGCGTGTATGTGTTGAGCGGCGAAATTTCCGAAGAAGACGTTGCTCGCGTAAAGGCGTATCTCATCAATCCCGTCGATTCGCGCGAGGCGTCTCTTGCCGTTCCCGCGACGCTCAAGCAGGAAATCCCCGCTCCCGCCGCGATTCCGAGCATCGAAAACTTTTCTCAAAAAACGCCGGCGGAACTTTCCGCGCTTCGCAAAGAACTCGGCTTGGCGATGAGTGATGCGGACCTTGCGTTCGTTCAAAAATATTATCGCGACGAAGAACACCGTGAGCCGACGCTGACGGAAATTCGCGTGCTCGACACGTATTGGTCTGACCACTGCCGCCACACGACGTTCCTTACGCGTCTGAATAACGTCACCTTTGATAAATCGCCGCTCGTTTCGCCCGTTGAAAAAGCGTGGAAAAACTACCTCGAACTGCGCGAAGCCCTCGGTCGCGGTGACAAAACCGTTTGCCTGATGGACGTCGCGTTGCTCGCCATGCGGGAACTCAAAAAACAGGGCAAACTTGACGACCTCGAAGTTTCCGAAGAAATCAATGCCGCCTCTATTGTCGTTCCCGTCACTGTTGACGGCGTGACGGAAGATTGGCTCGTGATGTTTAAAAACGAAACGCACAATCACCCGACAGAAATTGAACCTTTCGGCGGTGCGGCAACCTGCCTCGGTGGTGCGATTCGAGATCCGCTTTCCGGGCGCAGTTACGTTTATCAAGCGATGCGCGTTACCGGCGCGGCGGATCCGCGTGTTCCTTTTGCCAAAACGATTCCGGGCAAACTTCCGCAACGCAAAATTGTGCGCGGCGCGGCGCAGGGCTACTCGTCTTACGGAAACCAAATCGGTCTCGCAACGGGCATGGTCCACGAAATTTATCATCCGGGCTACGTCGCTAAGCGCTTGGAAATCGGCGCAGTCGTTGCCGCCGGGCTGAAGAAAAACGTTGTGCGCGGAACGCCCGCTCCCGGCGACATCATCGTTCTCGTTGGCGGACGTACGGGACGCGACGGTATCGGCGGCGCAACCGGTTCCTCCAAGGAGCACACGGAAAAAGCGCTTGAAAACAGTGCCGAAGTGCAAAAGGGCGACGCTCCGACCGAGCGAAAACTCCAGCGCCTTTTCCGCGACGCGGAAGTTTCCCGCCTCATCAAACGCTGCAATGACTTCGGTGCAGGCGGCGTTTCCGTGGCAATCGGCGAGCTCGCGCCGTCGCTCGATATTCATCTCGACCGCGTTCCGCGCAAATACGAAGGCTTGAACGGAACGGAGCTCGCGATTTCCGAATCGCAGGAACGCATGGCAGTCGTTATCGATCCCGCAGATTTGGAAAAATTCCGTGCCGCCGCCGAACGCGAGAATTTGGAATCCACGCACGTTGCCGACGTTACCGACACCGGTCGACTGCGTATGTTCTGGCAAGGAAGCACAATCGTTGACTTGCTTCGCGCATTTCTTGACACCAACGGTGCGACGCAGGAAGCCGACGCGCACGTTTGCGCTCCCGATCCGACGAAAAACCCGATGCATCCGAAACCGCTTCTGAACAACGATGCAAAGGCGACGTGGATGAACGTTCTCGGCGATTTGCGTTGTTGCGGTCAGCGCGGTTTGGTGGAACGCTTCGACGCGTCTATCGGCGCGGGAACGGTTCTGCACCCGTTCGGCGGGAAGACGCAAACGACACCGACTGAAGCTATGGCGGCGAAAATCCCTGTGCTTGAAGGCGAAACCGACGATTGCACACTCATGAGCTTCGGCTTTGATCCGGAAGTTTCGAGTTGGTCTCCGGCGCATGGCGCGGCGTTTGCCGTTGTCGATTCCGTTGCCCGTCTCGTAGCTGCCGGCGGAGATCCCGCCAAAGCGCGTCTTACGCTTCAGGAATATTTTGAAAAACTCGGAAACGATCCGAAACGCTGGGGCAAGCCGCTCGCCGCTTTACTCGGTGCATTTACGGCGCAACTCGAACTCGGAAACGGCGCAATCGGCGGAAAGGACTCTATGTCCGGTTCGTTCAAGAACCTCGATGTCCCGCCGACGCTGGTCTCTTTTGCCATCGTTCCCGCAAAGGCATCAAAAGTTATTTCTCCCGAACTGAAAAAAATAGGGACGAAAATCGTTCACGTTCCCGCGAAACTTTCCGCCGACCGCATGCCGGATTGGGCGGATTTGCGCTCTAAACTTTCGGCTTTGGCAAAACTGATTTCCGAAGGTCGCGTGCTCGCAGCCCGCACGGTGCGCGAAGGCGGTATCGCTGTTGCACTTACGGAAATGGCGCTCGGGAACCAAATCGGTGTTGCGCTAAACGCACGTCCTGACGGAAAGTTTTTCACGCCGGAATACGGAAGCTGGGTGCTCGAAGTAGAAGCGGACGAAATGCTCGACGGCTTGCCTCATGCCGTGCTCGGTGCGACGCAGGAAAAAGCGGACATTTCTTGGGAAGGTGAATCCGTTCCGCTCGCGGAAATGCGAAAAATCTGGGAATTCGTGCTCGAAAACGTATTCCCGACGCGTGCCGCTCCCGCAGACACCGCTCCCGCTCCGCAAGTTTTCTCCTATACAAAACGCACTGTTCCCGCGCATGCGAAAATTCAGGTCGCCAAGCCGCGTGTTCTCATTCCCGTGTTCCCGGGCTCGAACTGCGAATACGATACGGCGCGCGCTTTCCGGGAAGCCGGAGCGGAACCGGAAATTTTTGTCGTTCGCAACCTGACGACGGTAGCGGTCGATGAATCGCTTCGAGCGCTCGCGGAAAAGATTTCGCAAACGCAAATTCTCATGATTCCGGGCGGATTTTCCGCCGGAGACGAACCGGACGGATCCGGAAAATTCATCGCCTCCGTTTTCAAAAATCCGGCAGTTCGCGACGCGACAAATGCACTCATCAAAGAACGAGACGGATTGATTCTCGGAATTTGCAACGGTTTCCAAGCGTTGATTAAGCTCGGTCTTGTGCCGTTCGGCGAAATTCGCGATATGGACGCAAGTTGCCCGACGCTTTTCCACAACCGCATCGGACGCCACATTTCCCGCTACGTTCACACGCGTGTCGCTTCGGTAAAATCGCCGTGGCTTGCGAATGTAAACGTCGGCGACGTGTTTACCGTTCCCGCATCGCACGGGGAAGGAAACTTTACGGCGTCACCCGAAACGGTCGCACAGCTTGCCGCTAACGGGCAAATCGCCTTCCAGTATTGCGACGCGGCGGGAACGCCGAGCTACGACATCGCCTACAATCCGAACGGTTCCTATCAGGCAATTGAGGGAATTATTTCTCCGGGCGGTCGCGTTCTCGGAAAAATGGGGCACTCGGAGCGCCGTGGAACAAATATCGGGAAAAATATTCCCGGCAACAAGAATCAGCCGTTGTTTGCCGCCGGTGTCGCCTATTTCGCGTAAAAAAAGGAACCGCGAAGTTTGCCCTTTTGCGGTTCCTTTTATTACAGATAAAAAAACTCCGCGTTCCCGTAGAACGCGGAGTTTTTTTTCGCGGGAACGCTCAAGAACTAAGCGCGACCGAGGTAGCTCTTGTCTTCCGTGCTGACGCGGATGATTTCGCCTTCCTTGATGAACAGCGGAACCATGACGGTGAGACCGGATTCTATTTTGACTGCCTTCTGCGCGTTGCCGGACGTATCGCCCTTGATCGCGGGCGGAGCTTCAACGACTTTCACGTTGACGGATGCCGGAAGATTCACGGATACCGGCTTTTCTTCGACGAAAAGAATGTCATAAGACTGACCTTCAATGAGGAAGCCTTCGGAATCTTTCAGCGTCGCTGCCGGAATCGGGTATTCTTCAAACGTTTCCGCATCGGAGAAAACGTAATTTCCGTCCGCTTGGTAAAGCAGTTCGAGCTGGCGAACATTGTTTTCGAGAACGTCGAACGAAGCACCGATGTTGGTGCGAACGGGAATAACGCGCCCGGAAGCCAGCGAACGCAATTCCATTTGGCAGTAGGACGCATTGTTCGGCGGAGTGCGAACTTGGCACTCGAGCACGAGGCAAAGGTCGTTGTTGTAGCGAATGATGTTTTTACGCTTGATATTGTTGACGGTGGTATTTGCCATAGGATTGAAAGAAATTAAAGTTTAAAAATCTCAAAAACACAGGTAAGCGTCAATTTCAAATTTGACTGTGAGGCGCTTTAGAAGAGGGCACGCACGCCGAGAGCAATGAGTATGAGTCCGGCGACGGTCCCGAGTAGTTTCACGGGAAGTCGGCAGAAAATACGCGTTGCGTAAAATGCGGCAAGAACGCAGAAAAATGTCGTTCCCGTGATGACGGCGGCGGGAACAAATATTTTTTCGGATAGCGAGCGTGAAGCGGTGTCTCCGAGTTCGGAGCAGGCGATTCCGGCACCGACGGCAAGCGCATCAATACTCGTCGCGACTCCGATTGCAAAAATACTTTTCCAGCAACGCAAAGCACAGCGCCGGCATCCTTGGCAAGCGCCGTCCGGGGATTCCGTCCACGCGTTGTAGACAAACATCGCCCCGAGTGTCAGGAAAACGGCAAACGCGAGCCAATGCGCCCATGTGCTGATATACCCGACAAACGTTCCCGCCGCGAAAAATCCTATTGTCGGCATCAGTCCTTGGAACGTTCCCGTGACAGCGGCGAGTTTCAACGGGCATTTCCATTGGTGTTCCCGTGAGGTTAGACCGCAAGAAAACGCGACAACGGACGCATCAACCGCCAAAGCCAAACCGAGACCGATTGCAGAGGTTGCGTCCATTTTTTTTTCAAAAAAAACTCAAAGTGCGTGCGACGGTACGCAGGTGCGCACATCAATCAGGCGGGCTTCAATTTCCGCAGGCGACATGGTTTGAAGCGCGTCAAGAGTTGCCGCTTCCGCCACGTTGTGGTCGCCGGAGGCAATGCGGCGCAACGCCGTAAGCGAAGCTCCGGGACCGAGCTTGCGCCCCAAGTCGTGCGCAAGCGTTCGCACGTAGGTTCCCTTGGTGCACTCAACTCGAAAATTAACTTCGGGAAGCTCTGCTCCGATGACATCAAACGAGGAAATGCGAATAAATCGCGGTTCGCGCTCGGTTTCCTGTCCTTTGCGCGCCATTTTGTAAAGCGGTTGTCCGTTGATTTTAATCGCGGAAAACATCGGTGGGGTCTGGTATTGGTCGCCGAGCATAGAGCGCATCGCTTCCGAAATTTTTTCGACGGTGAGGTCTGCGGGAACGGGATTTTCTTCCACAATTTCGCCGTCGGAGTCCTGCGTGTTGGTCACGCGGCCGAGACGGAACGAACCTTCGTAGATTTTCCCTTGGCTCATCAGGTATTGCGAGGCTTTGCACGCGGTTCCGACGAGGATAACGAGTAATCCGGTGGCGAGCGGATCAAGTGTTCCCGCGTGTCCGACGCGTCGCGTGTGCAAAATTCCGCGAAGTTTGGCGACAACGTCGTGCGAGGTCCAGCCCGTCGGTTTATCGATTAATAAAATTCCGTTAAAATCAGGCATCAGCTTCTTGTTTTTTAGCTTTTTTGTCAGCGATGACGGCTTCGCATTTTTCCAGAATAGCCTCTGACCCGGCGTATTTGTAATCGTCGATTTCCACGCGGCGGGGACGGCCTTTTTCGTCTTTGTAGTGCACGATTGCGATTCCCTTGTTTTTCCATTTGCGGCGATCGAGCCCGAAGACCGAATCGAAGCGGACAGAAGTTTTTCCGTTAAAGGGCGGGAACGCCAGCGTCAAACCGTCGAACGTTTCATCGTTTGCTCGGACAACACGTTTCATTTCACGCAAAACCCACAGTAAAAACGCGACGGCGAGGACTCCGAGTCCGACGCCGAATTGCAACTGCTGAGCGATATTTTTCGGGTGTTTCGGCGGCTCTTTCGGATCGCCCGAAAATTCGGCGGCGCATTTTTCCCAGCGGCTTGCGGCTTCAGTGTCGACCGCGTCTTCGGCAACGCCTTCTTCCTTCACCATTTCCACGATTTGCGCGTATGCGGCAACGCCTTCGTTGTATTTCGGGTAGGCAACAAGCCCGTCGTAGAAAAACCATCCGGAGCTTCCCGCAATCATGAGCAGAATAATTCCCATGCGGTCGCGCCATTCTCGGCTGTATTTGGCTTCAAGATTCATACAGAAATGTGTTTTTAGATTTTTTTTGAGAAAAAGCAAAATTAGGCTCCGGTCGATCCGAAACCTCCTGCGCCGCGAGCGGTTTCCGAAAGCTCGTCCGCTTCAACCGTTTGAACCTGCGGGTAGGGCATGACGATGAGCTGCGCGCAACGGTCGCCGACCGCGTAGGGTTTCGCGCCCGCGGGAACGTAGAAAATCGAGCAAACTTCTCCGCGATAGCCGGAATCGATGACGCCGACGCAGTTGGACATAATCAGACCGCTCTTGTGCACGGAACTGCGCGGGAACAGCAATCCGACGTAGCCGAAGGGAATTTCCATCGCCAAACCGAATCCGACCTTGAGTTTGCGTGTTGCTTCGTCAAATTCCACAGAGGTCGCCGTGAGGTCGAGTCCGGCATCACCCGGTTTGGCGTATGCGGGAACGACGGCTTCCGGAACGAGTTTTTTCATGCGGAGCTGGAGAGTAGTTGCGGTATTCATAATTTTCCCCTTATTCAATCACAGAAAAATCTCTCAGGTAAATTTCAAATTTTTAAATCGCTCGGGCGCGTGTTCCCGAGAAACGAAAAAAAAAGACAGGCAAATCAATGCCTGTCTTTGACTCAAATGTCGGATTCGGCGGGAACTACGCGCAGTCGGCAACGGCGGACTGTTGCTCGTTGCATTCTTTGCAAACGCCGCGAAGGTAAAGTTGTGTTTCGTTTGTGCTGAAGCCTTCAGGAAGTTGCATCGATGCGGCGGCGAGTGTTTTGTCGCAGAAAAAGTCAAAAATTTTTCCGCAACAACTGCATTTAAAATGTCCGTGAGGGCAGGTGGTGGCATCGAAGCGCATTTCGTTTTCTTCGAGCGTAACCATTTGTGCGGCACCGCGGGAGCAGAACAGGCGAAGCGTATTGTAAACCGTGGTGCGCGAAAGCGTTTTGATTTTCTTATAAAGAGCCTGATAAACATCTTCCGCCGTCGGATGCGTCGGATGTTCGGCAATGAATTTTAGGATAGCACGGCGCTGGCGTGAGGGGCGAATGCCGTGCTCGATAAGAACGGAGTCGGGATTGTAATCGGTCATGGTTTCTTTCAAAAAGTAATTTGGCTGTCTTTTGTAATGATTACATTATTATTTCCTGCGAAATAAGAAGCAAGCTGTTTTTTCCGTCTTCCCGCGCTTGATTTCGGGTGCCCCCGATTATAAAATCGGCAACTCTTTTTATGAAATGGATCCACACAGAATCGGACGTGCGCCTCACGCACGAATTGCAGGACGCTTTGGCGTTGCTGCCGCCGATTGCGTCCGTTCTGGTGAAAATGGGCTATACTGGTGTAGAATGTGCGGAGAAGTTCCTTTCCCCGAAGCTCGCGCACGTTACGGATCCTTTTCTAATTCCGAATCTTGAACCGGCGGCGGAGCGCATCATGCGGGCAATTGATGCGCAGGAAACCGTTTCCATCGTCGGAGATTACGACGTGGACGGCGTAACGGCGGTAACGTTGCTGGTGAGTTTTTTGCGCCGTTTCGGCCTGCGTCCGCATTATTTCGTGCCGCGTCGCAAAGACGAAGGCTACGGATTGAGCACCGCGATTGTCGATCGCGTATTGACGCGGGAACGACCGACGCTGTTTTTTGCGCTCGATTGCGGAACAAACGCCAACGAACAGGTCGAGCGGCTTCGTTCCCGAGGAATAGATGTTGTCATCGTGGACCACCACCGCAGCAAAACCGCCGAAGCGCCGGACGCGATTATGGTGAATCCGAACTCCGCGTTTTCCGCCGCGCCGGATTTTTCTCCGATGTGCACGGCAGGGCTGATGTTTAAGGTTTTGCACGGCGTGCTGAAAATCATGCGTTCCCGCCGAGATCCGCGTTCGTTCGATATTATTTTGCGCGAATATCTCGACTTGGTGGCGCTCGGAACGATTACGGATATTTCTCCGCTTGTCGGCGAAAACCGAACCATGGTCTGGTTCGGGCTTCGCCAAATGAAAAACACAAAGCGCAAAGGTCTGCGCGCACTAATTTCCGCAAGCAATATTGCCGATACCGCAGACATTCTTCCCGTCGATATCTCCCACCGCATCGGACCGCGCATCAATGCCAGCGGACGGCTTGCAGATGCGGCGCTTCCCGTGGAAATGTTCCTTTGCGAAAACGAAAAACGCTGTGCCGAACTCGCGCGGGAACTCTCCGACATGAATCGTGACCGACAGGAAATCGAGCGAGGAATTTACGATGAGGCAATGGCGCAAATTGAAGCTGATGTCCCGCGCCGCAATGCCTTGCTGGCGTGCGGGGAATGGCATCCGGGCGTGGTAGGAATCGTCGCGGGCAAACTTTCCCGCCATTTTAACCGTCCGTGCGTTGTGCTCGGCATAGAAGGAAATTTGGCAAAGGGCTCCGGTCGCGGCGTTCCCGGGCTGAATCTTATCGACGTATTGCGCCCGTATGGCGACGAATTGGACTCGTGGGGCGGGCATCCGATGGCAGTCGGGATTTCCGTCGACGTGAGCAAAGTTGCCGAATTTCGCGAATATCTCGACCGCGCAGTCGGCGAAGCCCTCGCAAAAGCCGGAGCCGATAGCGCGAACGAGCGCACGTTAGACATTGCGGCATGGCTTTCTCCGGCGGATATTACGGCGGAACTTTTTGACCAGATTGAGCAACTTTCTCCGTTCGGCGAAGGGAATCCGGAACCGGTTTTCGGTATCAGAAACATCGTCATGCCGTCGGGGGCTATCGTTTTTGGCGGAGACAATTTCCGGTTCCAAATTCTTTTGCCGAATTTTTCGCGTCTCGGCGTTGTCGCTTGGCACAAAGCGGAAGGAGTTCCCGCGGCGGGAACGCGCGTCGATTTGGCGGTGCGGCTCTCGTGGAATAATTACAACGGAAGAAAATATCAGCAGGCGGAACTCGTCGCATGGCGACCCGCCGCGCCGGAAGCCGACGCCTTTGCGGGAACGGGATCGTGATGAAAGTTTTTATCCTCGGACGAGCCGTTCACGGTGAAAAATTTTGGCTGATTACCACGCTTTCGGAAGAAGAGGGCGTGCTTTCCTGTCTGATTCGCCAGTCGACCAAAAAGACGGGAACGATTGTGCCGGATTTGTTCGATGAAGCGGAACTGAGCTTGGAACGGCAGAAAGCAGGAGCGGAAGGTCCGCGCTTTGCGAAAGAATATACGTTGCTGGCGCGCCATACGGGAATTTCCGGCGACTACGCCGGATTGGTTTACGCAAGTCGCTTTGCGACAGTGCTCGCACGTAACGCATTTCCACCGGATGCGCGGAGATCCGTTCTTTCGCTGTGCCGAAACGCAATCTCGGCCTTTTCGTCAAAACCGCGGAAGGACGCGACGTATTTCAAATCCCTTTGGCTTTTAGCGCGGGAATGCGGCTTGCCGGTGCGCGAAGATTGGTTTGAAAGTTTGCCGTTTGACGACAAATCCTGTGTTTCCCGGGTTTTAAAAACGCCTCTTGAAGCCTTGGACGTTCCCGTGCGGGAAGTGGAGCGCATGGTTTCGCGCATAGAATATTGGCTGGCACATGAAAATGAGTTTTCGATTTCTTAAATATTTTTTAAATTTCTGTTGATTTCCGCATAAAAATTTTTACCATTTCAGTTGTTTGAATTTCCTGTGGATGTGAAAACATCAACGGGTAATAGAGAAGTTAGAGTTAAGTTAGTAGAGATAAGAGACACGCCTCTCCTCACCTTAGGTGGGGAGAGGTTTTTCTCTGGATAAATTACACTTCTGTTCCCGCAGAATTTTAGTTTTTTGTTGGAAAATCGAACCGGGCGGGAGTATGGTTTCAGACTTTCCATTTTTCTTTCAGCTATGCGTCCAGATCTAAAACCGAAATTGCTCTCCGTGTTGCAGAGCGGATACGGGAAAAAGGATTTTAAGTCCGATTTGATTGCCGGTGTTATCGTCGGCGTGATTGCCTTGCCGCTGGCGATTGCTTTTGCCGTCGCGTCCGGTGTCGCTCCTGAAAAAGGGCTCTACACGGCGATTGTCGCCGGGTTCGCCATTGCGCTTTTGGGCGGAAGCCGCACGCAGGTCTGCGGTCCGACGGGAGCGTTTATTCCGATTATTTACGCAATTGTTGCGCAATACGGACTGAGCGGGTTGGCGTTTGCGACGGTCATGGCAGGCGTCATTCTCGTCGCGATGGGGTTGGCAAAAATGGGCGCATTGCTCAAATTCATTTCGTATCCGGTTATCGTCGGATTTACGGCAGGGATTGCCGTGACGATTTTTTCGACGCAAATTCCGGATTTATTCGGTCTGTCCATTCCCGAAAAAATCCCGGGAGATTTCATCGGAAAATGGTCGTTATATATCCAATATTTCGATACAGCGAATTGGAAAACTTGCCTGATTTCTCTTTTGGCAACGATCGCCGTTTTCACTTGGCCGCGCCTGACCTCTAAGATTCCGGGTGCGCTTTTCGTCATTGTAGCGGCAACGCTTGCCGTGCTTTTCCTCGGTTGGGGCGCGGGAACGGAAAATCCGAAGGGCGTGGTAACGATCGGCAGTAAATTTTTTATGGAAAAGCCGTTCCCGTCCGGTTTCCCGATGCCGGATTTCGGAATTTTTGCGGATTTGAGTTTTGAAAAAATGCGCGAGCTGATTGCTCCCGCGTTTCTGATTGCGCTTCTCGGCTCCATCGAGTCCCTGCTTTCAGCCGTTGTTGCCGACGGGATGACGGGGCGCCGCCACCGCCCGAATGCGGAGCTCGTCGCACAAGGCGTGGGTAATATTCTCTCTCCGATTTTCGGCGGAATTCCCGCGACGGGAGCAATTGCCCGCACTGCGGCAAATATTAAAAACGGCGGGCGGACGCCTATCGCGGCGCTGATTCACGCCGGCGTATTGCTTGCGATATTACTTTGCCTTGGCGAATATATTGTCTTTGTCCCGATGTGTGCGCTGGGCGCTGTGCTCGTGCTCGTCTCCTACACAATGAGCGGATGGCGCTCGTTCTACGGATTGCTTCGCACCTCGCCGAAAAGCGACATCATTGTTTTGATTTTGACGTTTTTGCTGACGGTGTTCGTCGATCTTTCCGTGGCAATTGAGGTTGGCGTGGTGCTTTCGGCATTCCTCTTCCTCAAGCGCGAATCCGAAACGGCGGAATTCCACGTTTTCTCGCGTAAACAACTCGGAGAAGACGAATATGACCCGCACGGAACGCTCGCCGTTTGGCGCGAAAAGTTGCCTGACGATGTCGAAATCTTTGAAGTTTTTGGTTCCCTCTTTTTCGGGGCTGTCGACCAATTCCGTGAAAACTTTAAGCGTGTCGGGCGCAAACCGAAGGTGTTTATCCTCGATTTGAGCAACCTTATTTCCATCGACGCTACGGGGATTCGAGCAATTTCGGAAACGCGTATCGACATGGAGGCAAACGGAACGGCACTCGTAATCGCCGGATTGCACCCGCAGCCGAAAAAAGCAATTGAGCATGCCGGACTCGATAAAGAAATCGGCATCGAAAATATTTGCCCGGATATGCAAACGGCAATCAGCCGTTCCCGTTCGATTCTCGCCGCCCGAAAGCTCGCAACACTTCGGGCCAAGCGTGCCGCTCGATCTGCAAAAACTACAAAATCCTCCGAACAGCAATAAATTCCGTGCGGGAACGCTCCCGCACAATTTTTTAGCGGAACGGATTTTCCACGAGAAGCACAATCGGATTTCCCTCGTTTTTCAGCGCGGGAATGACGATGCGAAGAAAGCGGCTTTGCGGGAACGATGTCTGCGTTCCCGCATCACGCCGAAGCTCAAAAATCTCACTTCCGTCCGCGTGGCGCGCAAGTTCTCCGATGACGTTCCCGTATTCATCGCAAAGCAAGGCTTCCGCAAATGGCGTTTTCCCGGTTGAGAAAATTTTGAAGTTCCCGTCTTCAAATTTTACGCGAACCACTTCGTCGTTGTCCGTTTGGGCAATTGCGCCCTGATCAATGCTGTTTTTCCACTGAAAGAGAAAGGCGGCGACAAAGCCGATTATCGCAAGGGCGAGCCAGCCTTTGTTGAAGGATTTTTCCTCCGTTTCGTTATTCATTGCGGGAAAAAATCAGCGGAAGTTCGCCGTCAGTTCGCGCACGCCGTCGTCGTTGGAGACAATCGGCATGTAGCCCAAATCCTTGCGGATCGCGGAAATATCGAACCAATGGTCATGAGAAAGCTCCGTCGCTACAAAGCGCGTAATCGGCGGCTCGCCTGCGACTCCGAAAATTTTCCAGAAAAATTCGAGAAGTGCACCGGCACGATATGCGGCTTTGAACGAAATTTTTTGTCTGACGGCGGGAACGCCGACACCTTCCAAAAATGCGTTAATCCAGCCCCAGAGCGAGACAGGCGCCCCGTCGGAAACAAAGTAAACTTTCCCGTTCCCGTAAGTGTTGTCTGCACACAGCGCTATTGCGTTTGCGAGCAAGGCTTCCGCCGCCAGCAGATGCGCGTGAGCGGCGTTTTCGACGTGCGTGAGGTCCACTTTGTTTTTTCCTTCGCCGACGATACGTAATTTCATTTGCGCGGCTTGTGCAATGACACGCGGCAACAGGTGCGGATCGCCGATTCCCCAAATCAGGTGAGGGCGAAGCGCGACCGTGCGTAGCGCCGAAGAATGTGCCGCTCGCACAAAGGCTTCCGCTTCCGCCTTGGTTTTCGCGTAGGGAGAAAGTTTTCCGGAATAGTAGGGGAGGGATTCGTTCCCGCCGCAAATGGCGTCGCCGTTAAACGTAACACTCGGCGTGCTCGTGTAAACGAGATTTCGCGTTCCCGCGAGCTTGCAGGCAGCGACCACGTTCTGCGTTCCCGTGAGGTTTGCACGCTCAAAATCGCGATATTTCCCCCACACGCCTGCTTTTGCCGCCGTGTGGAAAACGACATCCGTTCCCGCAAAAATTTTTGCTAGCTCAGGAATGTTTTTCGGATCGGAAATATCCAGCGGGAAAAACTCAACGCCGTCTCCGGTAAGCTCCGGTCGCGGAGTGCGCCCGATTGCGCGAACGTGCCAGCCGCGTTCCCGGCATTGCCGCAAAATCGTTTTTCCGAGAAATCCTCCGCCTCCGGTAATCGCTACGCGTATCAACATTTTAACGACAAAACGGAAAAGTTAGCTGCGCGGAGCGGGTGCCTTGGACGAGCGTGTTTCCCGTTTCCGCACGGGCGATTTCACTTTTTTCGTTTCAACCAACTCCACCCAATCGGCGGCAATGCGGACGGCTTCGCGGAGCAACACGTCGTAATCGGGCCACTCGTCGTCGTTCCCGCCGGACATTCCGGGCAGGGCGCTCTGATTCGGTTTCAGCAGAGATTTTTTCTTTGCGGCATTGTCCTCGGATTCCTTTTCCTGCTCAATAGCGGAATCCAATTTGATTTCGGTTTTGGTGTAGCCGGTTTGATGACTCAAATCCGTGTATTCTTTTTTGACGAGTTCGTAAAACGCCTTGTCGTTGTCGCGCAGAGCAAGGCGCTCGCTGATGCTGAGCGGAAGCGATTTATCTTTTTCGCGTTCGTCCATCCAGGCGATGGTGCGATGATGTGTAAGAAATTCCGGCAATTCGGCTTGGCGGCGCCGGCTGTTTTCCGCAAGAATTTCGATGAGCTCCGGTGAAACCGGCGCGCTGAGCCATTCGGGAATTTCCTCGCTGAGCGCAGACGGGACACGATCCCACGGGAGCGGTCGGTCGAGATCGCCTTCTCCGACGGGAAGAACGCTATAAATTGACGGCGTGACGACATCCGAAGAAACGCCTTTAATCTGGATAGAATTTCCGGAAGGCGCATACCATTTACTGCGCGTCAGTTTGATTGACGCTTCTTGCGAGGAATCGTAAGCCTTAAACGGAATCACTTCCTGCACGGAGCCTTTTCCGTGCGTTTGCGGATCACCCACGATGAGCGCACGGCGGTTGTCCTGAAGCGCTCCGGCGACAATTTCGCTTGCGGAGGCACTGAGCTTGGAAACGAGCACGACGACGGGTCCCGTCCATTCCGGCGTATCCGAGAAAAGGCTTTTCGCCATACCGAGCGTTCCGCCCGTGATAAGTTTGCTCGTGCGCCCGCCGGAACCTTGTGTAAGCACCGCGGGAACGCCGGGACCGACAAAAAGTTCGAGCAAATCAATCGCCTCGTTCAGGTAGCCGCCGCCGTTGCGACGCAAATCAAGGACGATGGCTTTGACTTTTGCCTTTTTGAGTTTGCCCAAAAGTTCCTTCACGTCTTCGGAGGTGGAAAATGCCGTTTTGTCCGAGCGGTCTTTTCCATAGAAAGACGGCAGGCTGATGACGCCGACGGGAACGGTGGAATCGCCTTCCGGAACGTCAAAAATTTTTGCGGAAGCGAGTTGTTCCGTGAGTTTTACTTCGTCGCGTGCCAGCGTGATAAGTTGGCGGGAATGGTCGTTTCCAGACTCGACGAGAAGCGTCACGGGAACGCCTTTTTCCCCGCGAAGCATACGGACGATGCGGTTGAGGCGCATTCCGACGACATCTGTCAGCTGCTCGCCGTTTCCGTTCGGCGCGACGGCGACGATACGGTCGCCCACGGAGAATTTTCCGGAGCGTTCCACCGGCGATCCGGGCATAATTTCACGAATTGTGCAATAGCCGTCTTCGGTCGTAAGCACGGCACCGATTCCGCAAAGCGAGTTGCGCATCATAATTTCAAATTCCTCCATGGATTGCTTGGAGAAAAATGAGGTGTGCGGGTCATACTGCGTAGTCAGCGCATTGAGAAAAAGTTCTTCGACTTCCCACGGTTCAAGCGTCAGGTTATCGCGCAACTTGGAATAGCGTTCCCGTAGTTTTTCGCAGGCAGCGGCGACGGCTTCGGCGGACGGATGCGTTTCGTCTTTTGTCACGGGAACGTCGTCGTCAACGGCTTCTTCCGCTTCATCACTATTTTTTTTGTCCTTATCTTCACCGAGCAATTCCGTAATGATTTCGCTGGTGAGGCGTTTTTCCCAGAGCGCATCTGCGGCAGCGGCATTCTCCGGCCATTTTTCCTCCTTGCGGTTGAGGCTCAATGCGTCGTCTCGGTTCAAATTGAAGGTTTCCGGGCTTTGAAGGCGTTTTTCAATCCACGCAATGCGTTCGTCGAGGCGTTTGAGAAACAGATTGTAAATCGTGAATGCCGCGTGGAGATTGCCTCGGGAAATGTGGTCGGAAAGTGTCGGCGAAAAGCGTGCTTTAATCGAATCGAGGTCACTCTGCAGGAAAATGGAATGAGTGGAATCCAGCGCGGCGAAATCGGATTCGATGAGCGATCCCATATCCAATTCGGCAATTTTTTTCTGCAAAATGTGCGCGCGTTCGAGGAAAAATGCGGTCAAAACAGTTTCGACCTTCATGTCCTGCGTTGTTGTGTAACGCAGATTTTCTTTGGCGGGCGCAACCACCGCAGGGACATTTTCCGTATCCGCGTGCGTTGCGGAAATGAACGGAGCTACGGCGATTGCCGAAACCGAGAGTGTGAAAAGAATTCGTTTTTTTAGTTTAAGCATGAGAAAAATTGGTAATGGTTGGTTAACGGCGAAAATAGCGGACGTTCCCGCCGCGTTCCCGCAGGCGTTCTTCGGCAAGCGCGAAAAGTGCGCCGAAAATTAAACCTCCGAGGTGTGCGGAATGAGCCACGGAAACCGATTCCGAAATACCCTCGCGCAGGGACGGAAGTTCCGAAAAAACAAATCCGACAACGGAAATTCCCGCAAAAACGGCAAAAATCAGCCACGCGCGCATTTTGACGGGAAGCACGAAGAAAAGCATCGCTCGGATTTCGGAATCACGATACGCGATGGAGAAATAAGCGAAAAGGGCGGCGATTCCGGCGGAAGCGCCTATTAGCGTTTGCGTCGCCGGATTCACAGCAAACGCCGCAACACAGGCGAACCAAACGATTCCGCCGAGAAGTGTTCCGCCCAAAAACAGCGCAAGGACGTTCCCGCCGGAATTGTAGCGTTCGATTGCGTTCCCGGCAAAATACAGCGCCAGCATATTCAGCACGATGTGCCAAATTCCTCCGTGCAGGAATCCGTAGCTGAGAAAATTCAGCCAAAAACCTTCACGAATCCACGCCGCGTTCAGCGTCAGCGCCGAAGAAAAGAACAGATTCAGCGATTGGGCGAAAAATACGCAGACGCAAACCACGAGAAGTTTGTTCGTCACGGATTTTGCCCAAAAAGAACTTAGGCGAAAGCGCAACTCGGAAACTGTCGGGAAGCGTTGCATGGAGTGAACGGCGGGAACGCGTTTTAGTGTAAAAAATTATTTCTTTTTACGCGAAACGGGTTTCGCCGTCGAATTCGGCGTGGCTCCTTCCGGCGAAACAATCGCGTCGGCAAGACCGTAGGCGATGGCGTCTTCCGCTGTCAGGTAAAAATCACGATCGGTGTCCGCTTCGATTTTTTTGAGCGGTTGTCCGGACGCGTCGGAAAGGATACGGTTGAGCTCATCGCGCGTGCGTTCCATTTCCTGCGCCTGAATGTGAATGTCCACCGCAGGGCCTTGGAATTGCCCCATGATCAGCGGCTGGTGAATCATGACGCGCGCGTGCGGGTAGAGCAGGCGATTTCCTTTCGCGGGAGCGCTCAGCAAAATGGAGCCCATCGATGCCGCCATGCCCGTAACAATAACTTTTACCGGAGAGGAAATGAGTTTGATTGTGTCGTAAATCGCCATTCCCGCCGTAATGGAGCCGCCCGGCGTGTTGATGTAGAATGTGATCGGCTCGCCCGGTGCCGTCGCTTCCAGGTAGAGCAGTTTTTCCGTGATGTCGCGGGCGCTTGCGTCCTCAACTGCGCCCCAGAGGAAAATTTTGCGTTGCTTGAGAAATTCTTTCTGAATTTGCGCTGCAATCGGTGCATTTTCCGAATCGTTTTTCTTTTCGTTTTCTTCGCACATAGTAAATTCTTAAAAGTCTATTTTCCATGCAGGACTTGTGCCAGAAAAATTTGTCGGGAACGTATTATGAATCAAAAAGGTTATTTTGCTGTTCTCTTGCTAAATTTCAATTTGCGGGAACGCGGAGATTGGGCGATAATCGAAACTTAATTTTTTTACACGACTATGGAACAGATTGCAGACGTTCTCGCTCAACGCTACGCCACGGAGCCGATTCGCAAAATTTGGTCGGCAACGGGACGCATCATTCTCGAACGCGAATTTTGGATCGCGGTCATGCGCGCTCAGCGCGATCTCGGGCTCGATATTCCCGCCGAAGCCATCGACGCTTACGAACGCGTGAAAAACGATGTCAATCTCGACTCCATCAACGCGCGGGAACGCATCACGCGTCACGACGTCAAGGCTCGCATCGAGGAATTTTGCGACCTCGCAGGCTTTGAGCACATTCACAAAGGAATGACGTCCCGCGACCTCACGGAATCTGTCGAACAGCTTCAGGTTTTCCGCTCGCTCGAATACATTCGTCTCAAAACCGTTGCCGCAATCAAACGTCTTGCCGAACGTGCCGCGGAAACGCGAGACATCGCGATGACTTCCCGCACGCACAACGTTGCCGCTCAGTTGACGACTTTCGGAAAGCGTTTTGCGATGTTCGGTGAAGATATGCTCGTCGCTTTGCGGGAACTCGATGCGCTCATCGCTAATTATCCGGCGCGCGGTGTGAAGGGTGCCGTCGGCACGCAGCTCGATTTGCTCACACTCTTTGATCACGACGTGGAAAAAGCGATGGATTTTGATTCCCGCGTCCGCAAACACCTCGGCATTCCGCACGCATTCAACGCGACGGGGCAGGTTTATCCGCGTTCGCTTGATTTCGCGACGATCTCCACGCTCGTCCATATCGGATCCGGCGCTTCGAGCTTCGCGAAAACGTTGCGCCTCATGGCGGGGCACGAACTCGCCAGCGAAGGCTTCCTCCCGGGGCAGGTCGGTTCGTCCGCAATGCCGCACAAAATGAATTCCCGTAGCTGCGAACGCCTGAACGGTCTGCACGTCATTTTGAAAGGCTATTTGGCAATGGCGGCGGATCTCGCCGGAGACCAATGGAACGAAGGCGACGTTTCCTGCTCGGTCGTTCGCCGCGTAGCGCTCCCGGATTCCTTCTTTGCAATCGATGCATTACTCGAAACGTTCCTCGTTATTTTGAACCAAATGGAAATTAACGTTCCCGTGATCGAGCGTGAAAAGAATTATTATCTTCCGTTCCTGCTTACGACAACCATCATGATGGAAGCCGTCAAACGGGGAGTAGGGCGCGAAACCGCTCACGAAGTTATCAAGGAACACGCCGTCGCCACGGCTCGAGATATTCGCCAAGGAAAAATTTCAAACAACAATTTGTTCGATCGTCTTGCCGAAGACGGGCGTTTGCAACTTTCCCGCGATGACTTCGATGCCATTGCAAAAATCGCCGCCGCCGAAACGGGAACGGCGGGAATGCAGGTCGACAACTTTGTCTCTACCGCGGACGAGCTTCTGAAAAAATTCCCCGCTGCCGCGGAAATTAAGCCCGGCGCCATTTTGTAAGACAGGGCAAGACGTTCCATCTAAAAGCAAAAGACCGCAATGTCTCAACGGGACGTTGCGGTCTTTTTGTTTGTCCTCAAAAAAGCAGGGAGCAAAGCAATCTTTTCGATACAATAAAAATTAGACATAATACTTATTGTGCGACATTTTAAATATCGTAAAAACAAGATGAATAAAGGCTTTATGCGCAAAACTAAAACTCGGCGGGAACAAGCAGTTGTTCGTCGCCGAGTTTTAAATTTCCGGATTTTCGTGGATCAATTTCGCGAGGTTTTTCGTCGGTCTTCGCAATCGCAACACCGTTTACCGCAAACTTTTCTCCAACATTTAAGTCCGAATAAAAGTGCGGAAACGACGACGGCAAAAATACCGGCGAAACTCAAACAAGCCATGCATCCGAAAATCATATACTCGGTAAGCGTTCCCGTAGCGGAATTTCGTTTTTACGACTTTGCCGTTTCGACAAGGTTTTTGACGGAAATACCGAATGCGTCAAGAACCACGTTCCCGGGAGCCGAGAAACCGAAGCTGTCGGTTCCGACGACTTTGCCTTCGAGGCCGACGTATTTCCACCACATTGCCGTGATGCCGGCTTCGATCGCAACACGCTTTGTGCACGCCGCAGGAAGCACGCTTTCCCGGTATTCCGGGCTTTGTTTTTCAAAGATTTCCATCGACGGCATAGAAACGACACGCGTTCCCGCTCCGAGTTCCTTCGCCGCCGCAACCGCGATTCCGAGTTCGCTTCCGGACGCAATGATAATGCGTTCCAGAGCACCCTGTTCTTTCACCGCGACATATGCGCCGCGAAGCGTTCCCGCGCGGCGGGTTTCGACCGGAATCGTTTCCTGCGAATCAAGATTTTGGCGGGAAAGGCAAAGCGCGACCGGACCGTCTTTGCGCGCCACGGCATAAGCGTATGCGGCGGCGGTTTCTTCGGAATCACCCGGACGGATGACGTCAAGATTCGGAATGCAACGCAACGAGGAAACGAGTTCCACCGGCTGGTGTGTCGGTCCGTCCTCGCCGACAGCGACGGAATCGTGCGTGAAGATGTAAAACAGCGGCAACTTTGCGAGCGCGGCAACGCGCACAGACGGACGCATATAATCTTCAAAGGTCAGGAATGTCGAGCCCGCGGGCTTGAAAATTCCGGCATACGCAATGCCGTTCAAAATCGCGCCCATGGCGTGTTCGCGAATGCCGAACCAAATGTTGCGACCTGCGTAGTTGTCGACGTCAAAATCTCCGCCGTCCTTGATGTAGGTTTTGACGGAGCTGAAAAGGTCTGCACAACCGGAGAGGATCAGCGAATCGTTTTTCGCGAGCGCATTCAGAGAAATTTCGCCGGAAACGCGGGTTGCGTTTTTGTTTTCGCCGAATGCGGGAATTTTTGCGGAAAGTTCTTCCGCCGAGCCGTGGTCGCACGAAAATCCTTTTTCGAGCAAGGCGGCAAGTTCCGGATTCGCTTTTTGCCACGCTTCAAATGTTTCCGCCCATGCGGCATATTCCGCTTCGCGGCGGTTGCAAAGACCGGCGAAGTATTCGCGCGTTTCCGAGGAGACGTAAAACGTCGTTTCCGGAAGTCCGAGGCGCTTGTGCGCATCAGCAGCGAATTTTGCGCCGCCTTCGCCGTGAGCCTTTGTCGTTCCCGCGACTTCGGGAACTCCGCGCCCGATGAGCGTTTTGCAGATAATCAATTTCGGGCGTCCGTTGCGATGTTCCCGCGCGCGCTCAAAGGATGAAAGCACCTCGATGATATTGTGTCCGTCTTCAAGTTCCCAGACGTCCCAATTTGCCGCCTGGAAGCGATCGACCGTGTTTTCGTTCTGTGTTTTTTCGGTCGGAGCATCGAGCGTAATTGCGTTGGAATCGTAGAAAAGAATCAGGTTGTCCAAGCCGAGGCGCCCGGCAACGGCAGCGGCTTCGTAAGAAATGCCTTCCTGCAGACATCCGTCGCCGCAAAGACCGACGACAACGTGGTCGAAAATCTTATGTTCTTCCGTATTGAAGCGCGCCGCTGCCATTTTTTCGGAAATTGCCATACCGACAATATTTCCGATTCCTTGCCCGAGCGGTCCCGTTGTCGCTTCCACACCGGGCGTGTCGCCGAATTCCGGGTGTCCGGGTGTCCGGCTCCCGCGGGAACGAAACGCTTTCAAATCATCAAGCGAAATCTCAAATCCTGCGAGGTGAAGCCACGCGTAGACAAACATACTGCCGTGCCCGGCGGAAAGCACAAAACGGTCGCGATTCGGCCATTTCGGGTGTTTCGGTGCGATTTTCAGAGCGTGTCCGAAAAGCGCGGCGCCGATTTCTGCCGTGCCGAGCGGAAGTCCCAAGTGCCCGGATTTGCAACCGGCAATGGCGTCCAAGGCGAGACCGCGGGCTTCGTTTGCCGCACGAGAAAGAGCAGGTATGTCTGGTGTAATCGTCATGTTTGGAAAAATTTTATGAAATAAAACAGCTTTTCCGCGCCCTTTTCAACCTTTGAAATTCCGAAAAGCGCTTCGATTCCGCCAAATTTCTATTTGCAAATCCGCCCTTCGAGGGAAAAAATTCCGCCCGTATGAAAAAACTATTGCTTTTACCGCTTTTCGGGCTCCTCGCCCTCACCCATTTTTCGCTTGCCGTTCCCGCGTTTGCTCAGGCGAAACCGACAACGGCGACCGCGACTGCGCAGAAAGAATCACCGTGGGAAAAGATGTTTCCGAACGGTTTGTTGGCGAAAGCGCACCAAAAGTCGGAATCCGCCAAGAAAGACGTTCTTAAAAAACTCAACGGCAAGTTCGTCGGCATTTACCACTCGGCAAATTGGTGCGGTTTCTGCCACCTTTTTACGCCGCAACTGATTGCATTTTACAAGAAAAACAAAAAAGACTTTGAAGTGGTCTTCGTCAGCGGCGACAAGTCGGAAGAACAGCGCCGCGCTTACGCAAAATCCTCAAAAATGCCGTGGCTCGCGGCTCCGCTCGGAGAAAAGAACGGCGCGCCCCGCGCGGGCGGTTATCCGTGCCTGCATGTGCTGACTCCGGACGGGAAAATTCTGACGACGATTTCCGGCGCCAACCGGAAAGAATCAAAAGATTCCCGCCTGCACGTTGATTTGCGTAAAAAAATGGACGATTGGAAGGAATCCGCCGCGAAGAAATAAATTTTGCTGATTTTTCCGGAATCCATGGTGCTTTCAACGGTTGAATCCGAATTTTTCATGCGCCGAGCCATTGAACTGGCAAAGCGCGGGAACGGCAATACGCACCCGAACCCGATGGTCGGTGCGCTCATTGTCGAAAACGGGAAAATCGTTGCCGAAGGATTTCACGCCCGCGCGGGAACGCCGCACGCCGAGCGCAATGCCCTCGCTGCTCTCGGGCGCGCTCCCGCTCCCGGGGCAACGATGTTTGTTACGCTCGAGCCCTGCTCGACTTGCGGACGCACCGGTGCGTGCACCGACGCGCTTATCAGCGCCGGAATTTCCCGTGTCGTCGTCGGCGCGACCGACCCCAATCCTGCGCACGCGGGCAACGGATTTACAACGTTGCGCAACGCCGGAATTGAAGTCGTTTCCGGCGTTCTCGAAGAAGAATGTTCCCGCCTTAATCCGATTTTTAATTACCAAATCACTACGGGAATGCCGCTCTTTGCCATGAAAACGGCGATGACGCTCGACGGGCGCACGGCAACGCGGCACGGCGAATCTCAGTGGATTACGGGAGCGGAAGCCCGCTCCGATGTCATGCGCCTGCGCCGTTATTTTCCGGCGATCGCCACCGGATCGGGAACGGTGCTCGCCGATAATCCGTCACTCACGGCGCGCATTCCCGGAGAAAATGTTTTCTGCCCTGTCCGCTTCGTTTTTGACCGAAGTTTGCGGACTTTGGAAAAGCTCGACTTGCTGAATGTTTTCAACGACGAGTTTCGGGAAAAAACCGTGCTTGTTACGACAGCGGAGGTTCCCTCCGTTCTTTCTGAAAAACTTTTTGTGCGCGGGGTAAAAATCTGGAAAATTTCGGCGGAAAATTTCTGGGCGGATTTTCGTTCCCGCGTCACCGAAAAAAAACTCGCCGGCGTCCTTTTTGAAGCCGGAGCAAAACTGCTCGGCGCGTTGCTTTCCGAAAAGCAGGCGAATTATCTTTATGCCTACATCGCCCCGAAAATCTTTGGCGACCCTGACGCTCGTCCTGTTTTTGCGGGAACGCCTCTCGAAAAGCTCTCCGAATCGCAAATTCTTTCTCGCACAGCGGTTTCTCGCCACGGGAACGACTTTCTTTTTGAAGGAAAAATTGGGGTGTGATTTTCTCCGTTTCAGACAAATACTTTTTTTCTTTCAATCTCTTGTTCACTTTTGCTAAGATTCGACACTCGAATTGAACCCGTTTCTATTCCTAAAATATAGCCAAGATGAAAAAACTAAACTACCTGTTGGCAGCGGCGTGCGTTGTTTTCACGCTCACCGGTTGCCCCGAGTCCACGCCGGAGCAGAAGAAAAACGACTCCGGAATGAATTGCCATTTCAATGCGAAATGGACCCGCGGTGATGACGGCGTTATCCGCACCGTCGTTCCCGCCCGTCCTGCCGGACAGAAACACGTGCTCGAACTCAAAACCCCGAAATTGGACGTCGTCCGCGTCGGTTTCGTCGGCTTGGGGATGCGCGGTCCCGGTGCGGTCGATCGCTTTTTGGCGATGAAAGATGTCGGCTTGAATGTCGAAATCGTTGCGCTTTGCGATTATGTGAAGGAACGCGCGGAAGGGCAGAACAATAAGCTTATCAATAAAGGTCTCAAACCGGCGGCAATTTACAGCGGGGAAGACGGCTACAAAGCTCTTTGCGAACGCGACGATATCGATTTGGTTTACATTGCGACCGACTGGAATCACCACGTTCCCGTCGCTCTCTACGCGATGGAACACGGCAAACACGCTGCTATCGAAGTTCCGTCCGCTATGAGCGTCCAGGAATGCTGGGACCTCATCAACACGTCGGAACGCACGCGCAAACATTGCGTTCAGCTCGAAAACTGCTGCTACGACTTCTTTGAACTCAACACGCTCAACATGGCGAAAAAAGGCGTGTTCGGTGAAGTTATCCGCGGCGAAGGCGCTTATATTCACGACTTGAGCGACTTCTGGAATTATTACTGGAAAAAAGACGCGAACGACAAGCTCGGCTGGCGTTTGGAATACAACCGCACGCACCGCGGCGACGTTTACGCGACGCACGGTCTCGGTCCGGTTTGCCAAGTGATGGACATCCACCGCGGCGACCGCCTCACCACGCTCGTGGCGATGGATACGGATTCCTTCATCGGCAAACAGCTCGTCGAAAAAGCCACCGGAGAAAAGTGCAAACACTTTGAAAACGGCGACCACACGACGACGCTTATGCGCACGGCAAAAGGTAAAGTCATCGAAATTCAGCACAATGTCATGACGCCCCAGCCTTACAACCGCAAATACCAAGTCACGGGAACGAGCGGTTTCGCGAACAAATACCCGGTTCAGGGCTACGCCGTTCAGGGCAAAACCTCCACGATTGAAGGTGTTCCGAATCACGAAAAACTCGATGCTCACGGATTCCTCCCGGCAGATGCACAGCAGGCTCTTGTTCAGAAGTACACTCACCCGCTCATTCTCGAAATCGGAGAAAAGGCAAAGAAAGTCGGCGGTCACGGCGGTATGGACTTCATGATGGACTACCGCATGGTTTACTGCCTCCAAAACGGTTTGCCGATGGACATGGACGTTTACGACCTTGCGGAATGGAGTTGCCTCGCTGAACTCGGCTATCTCTCCATGAGCAACGGCTGCGCTCCGGTCGAAGTTCCTGACTTCACGCGCGGTCACTGGAACGACATCCAGGGCTACAAAATGTATAAGACCGAAGATACCTGGTATTAAGCCGAACTTCGTCCGTTAACAAACAAAAAGAGCGTTCCCGTTGCGGGAACGCTCTTTTTGTTATACACCGAATACAATACGCCGGAAAGTTTTCCGAAATCCTCAAAAGAAGAAGCGTAAAATGAAAAATGCCGCCAACGCGCACATTCCGACAGAAACTTTTTTAATGCGCCCGCAACAGAGATTAATGAAAACGTAGCTGAGGTGCCCAATCACGATTCCTTCGGAAATATTCCGTTTTTAGGGACATTTCTTTCGGATTAAACCCAAAAAGTTTTTGAAGCATGGGAAAGAGCTGTCGGAGGAATGAGCGGGAAAAAACGCGTTCCCGCAACGGGAATCACGGGAACGCGTTTTAGTGGATAATGAATATAATTTACAGAGAATAACGCAGTGCCAAGATTTTTGCTCTCCGGAGCTAAATCCTGAAAAATGAATTATTCGTTGTTCACTATTCTTACAGCGAAGCGACGAGCGCGTTCATCGCGTCCATCTGTTCTTCGATGCATTCGACGAGGCGGAACTGCGTGCGGCAACGGTCGAGATTGTGATCCGGACGCGCCGTCTTGAAATACAAGTCGCCGTCGAGGTAGTCGGTGAGGAAGCGGATACCGCATTCGAGCGTAAGCAACTTGCCAGAGAACGGAAGCAGTTCGCGTTCCTTCGCATTGAGGAAGTCGCCGGCGGAGCTGATATAGCCTTTCGCGAGCGCTTCAAAATATTGGAACTGCATCGCAACTTTGGACAAATCGACTTCGTCTTCCTTTGCGGGAGAAGTCGAGGTGCGCACCATGTCGCCAAAGTCGTAAAGCGCCGAGCCCGGCATCGAAGTGTCGAGGTCGATGACGCAAATTCCTTCGAGCGTGTAGTCGTCGATGAGCACGTTATTCAGCTTTGTATCCTGGTGGGCAATACGTTCCGGAATTTCGCCGTTCGCCATCGCATCAAGAACGATCGAGCAATCCGCTTCACGCGCGAGGATGAAGTCGATTTCCTTTTTGACACCGGCTGCGCGGTTTTTCACGTCTGCGGCAAGGGATTTCTGGAACGTTTCAAAGCGTTTGCGCGTATTGTGGAAATCCGGGATCGTTTCGACGAGACGTCCGCCCGGAATGTCGACGAGAAGTTTCTGGAAGTTCCCGAAAGCGCGAGCCGCCTGAAACGCCTGTTCCGTCGTTTCGATAACGTCATAGCCGCGTGCGCGTTCGATGAAGATGTAGCAACGCCAAACATTGCCTTCGGCGTCGACGAACCAGTCCTTGCCCGTTTTCGTCGGGATGAGCGTGAGCGTGCGGCGGGAAGCGTCCGGCGCGTTGCTCGCTTTGAGTTTGTCGAACGAATGGCGGCAAATGCGTGCGACGTTTTCCATCAATCCTTCCGGATTTTTGAAAATGTAGGAGTTGACACGTTGGAGGATGTAACGCACGCGGCAGGCGCCCTGGTCGAACACGGCGCAGAACGTGTCGTTGATGTGTCCGCTTCCATACGGGAACGCATCGACAAAATCGCCGTAAATGGCAAATTGAGCCGCGATGGCGGGAATGTTGTATTTGGTGTCTTTTGCTGAGGACATAAGTCGTGGGTAAGTTGTTAAAAAAAAGAATCCGCGCGAGCAACGAAGCGTTCCCGCGCGGTTTTGAGTTTCTTCTTTCTTAGGTTTCGGCGCAAGAAAGAAGTGTGTTCCCGTGGTGATTTATTTGCGAATCAGCCACTCGATTTTCGCTTTTTCATCGAAGACGGTCAGCGAATATTCTTCATCGTCTTCGCACATCTCGCGCACGTCTTTTTCCTTCACTTTGTCCGCCTTTTTTTGACCTTGGTTGTAGAGCGCGATAAGGCGTTTAAATTCCGCCGCAGATTTCTTCGTCATTTTGGAAACGTTGAAAATCTTTTTCTTAAACCCGTCGCGGGAAGACGTTGTCGCCTCATCTCCGAGAAGTTGTTTTTCCAGCGCTTGCGACGGAGAAAAATCCTTTAATGCGCTTGCCTTGAGATTGACAAGCAAAACGTTTTCCCCGCCGATTACGGCAAAGACCGCCGAAAGTTTTTTGAACTCCATTTTCCCGCCGAAAGAGCTCGATGCCTCATCGGCATCCGGAGAATACTTCCGCGCAAATGCTTCAAAATCTTTCGCGGGAACAAGCACATAAATGTCGCCGCCGGAACGCTTACTTTTGTCGCCCGTTTCTACGGGAACGACAGCGGCGGGCGCATCGGACATCACCGTTCCCGTCGACCCGACATCGAGCACAAATGTTTTTACGCTTTTCCCGTTAAAATCTTTTGCTTTTTTAGCCCACATATCGGCACAGGTGATTTCTGCATCGCCACCCTTTCCGCCCTTCTTTTTCGGAGCGGCAAAAACGGCTACAGGAACGAGCAAGGCGAGCAGAAAACTGATGCCGGCAAGGATTGTTTTTTTCATAAGGTGATTATTATTCTGGGTTTAGATGGGAATTTTGAGGAGTAAAAATTCTCGCTCCGTTTCCGAGCGTTTACGAGAGGAAAATCCACCCGCAAAACACCAATACGGGAACGAGAACCGGCAAACTGAACCGGAAAATGTAACCGAAAAATGTCGGCATTTTGACGTTTTCGGTCTCTGCTATGGATTTTACCATAAAATTAGGACCGTTGCCGATATACGTCAGCGCGCCGAAAAACACCGAACCGAGCGAGATCGCAACGACGAGCAAATTGTAGTCGGAATTTTTCGGATTCGTCATCCAGCTCACTTGTTCGCCTGCGGGAACGTCCCCGGGAACGATGCTGCGGATCAGGTCAAAGAAATTTGCATACGTCGGCGTGTTGTCGAGGAATCCGGAAAGCGTGCCCGATGCGTAGTAATAGTGCGCCGGGCTCGTGAGCACTTCGGCGATTTGCGGACCGTGCGTCGTCAAATAGGCAAGCGCGGGCACCATCGTCAGGAAAATCCCGATAAACAAATAGCCGACTTCTCGAATCGGTTCGAAGTTGAAATTGTTTTCTGCGTGAATCTTTTCCGGAGTTTGGAAATACGACGCGACCGCAGCCAAAGCCATCACGATTTCCCGCACGAAATACGTTTCCAGCACCTCGCGCACGGGAACGGGAACTTGCCCCGGCAAAAGCACCGCACCGACCACGACTAACAGGTAGACGATATTTTTAATGCCGCTCAGGGAAAACGCCACGTTCTCCGTCGGTTTTAACGTTGCCGAAACTTGCGGTCCTGCTTTGCGGAAATTCCGCAAATCAATAAGGAAAAACACCGCGAGCAAAGCCCCGACGACAAAAAGCCACGGCAAATTCGCCTGCTCAAAAATCCAGAAAAACTCAACCCCGCGCAAATACCCGATGTAAAGCGGCGGATCTCCGATCGGCGTTAGCGCGCCGCCCACGTTGGAGACGATAAAAATAAAGAAAACGATGTGAAATGCCGAAAGCCGTCCCCGATTCATCTGCATCCAAGGACGAATCAGCACCATCGACGCTCCCGTCGTTCCGATAAAATTCGCCAGCACCGCCCCGACGAGCAGAAAAATCGTGTTCGTTTTCGGAGTCGCATTTCCCGCCAGCTTTATCGCAATGCCGCCGGAAATCACAAACAGCGAACCTACGAGTGCGATAAACGAAATATATTCTTTCAGCGAATGCCAAACATCGCCCGCGCCGCCCGGAACCAACCCGATGTAATACGCGGAAACGACAAGCCCGAGTCCGATCGCCACGACCGGATAAAAACGCTCCCACCAATGTTTCAGTTTCTTGCCGGTCAGCGGCATCACCGCAATCAACGCCAAGAGCAAGACAAACGGAACGGACATCCAAAGCTGCACGGCTTCGTATTTGCTCGGTTCGGCGAGTGCCAAACAATTCACCACTCCTAAACTGTTCATGGTAAATCAATTCCAAAAAAAAACTTTTCCTGCGACAAGCGAAATCGGCATCCAAACAAAAACCTAACAAAGACCAAACGGAACAAGCGACAGCACGATACCGCGCGGGAAAAGCCATTTTTCCGCAGACAAACTTCCCGTTCCCGTAGAGCACTCCCGCCAAGAAAGAACGCTTTTTTTTATTTTTCCGGGAAAAGATTTTTGAAAATTTCGATTCGCCCTGCAAAATTTCAAAAAAAACTTTGAAAAACATGTAAAAAATCGCGAAAAATGCGTTTTGCAATCATTCTGCAAGAATTCGTTCGGAAAAATCCGCTAAAATAGTTGCCGTTCCCGCGAACGGTTCGCAGAAACATGCAGTATAACGTCAACGACAGGAGAAAATAGCATGCAGTATAACGTCAACGACAGGAGAAAATAGCCATGAGCGAAAACACCTCACAAACGACAACGGAAATATCCGTCGAAAACTGGACTTACACGCCGAGCGGAAACGTGCCGGACGGCTTTACGGTTTCTGCCCCGACAGCAGTGGTCACAACCGATGAAAATTTTGAAATCACAACCGTTACGCTTTCATTTGCAGGAACCGCACCCAGCGGACAAAACGATTTTTCATTGGATTACTCTTTCTCCGTTCCCAAGGGCGGAAACATGGTCGACTTAAAGGTTTCCTCAGACGATACGGCAAGCGTTACCGCCGCAGGGAAAACGGCAAGCTCTACGCTACACACGGACGGGTGGTCGAGAACGGACTGGAGCCAAACGCCGACGACAACGGAAACCCAAGTTTCAGGCACATTCGCAACCATCGGTGGACCTTACGATTTGACCGTAACAGTCATGGTTGTTCGCTCCCTTAAAGGAAAAGTATACGGTGTGGATTTCGAAGTAAACAAAGTCGGAACTCGCGCGGAAGGACCTTACGAAATTACGGAATATGCTATTACCTGTAGCGGAAGCGCGCCTTACGGCACCTTCGCTTTTGTTGCAACGGAAACACTAATAATCCCCGAAGGTGGCAACTGGACGGAAATAGCAAGTGTCGTTGCGGATGACAGTGCCATTGTTTCCGTCGGAGACGAAATCTCATCAAGCACATTGCCTGCATGTTCAGACTGGACGCAGATCGCACCCACGCAAACGTTAGTAACGGTTAAACTGACGAACGTCGGAGGACCGTTTTCACTAAATAGCTCCATTTATTTAAAAAAATCACGACGACTGTTAATTCTTAATGCTGCAGAAACGTATGATGAGTCATTGAATGATAACATAAAAACGTTATGGAGGAGGCTTGGTATTGGAGAAGAAGCCAATATCTACATCGGCGATAGTGAGAAAAACATCTTCGACGAAGAAGTATTGATAACGGTTGGCGAAAAAACAGATGTAGCACCATACACCCTGCAAGCAGAGGCCCCCGGAAATTTTACCGTTCGGGCGGTATGTTCCGACGGGGAAATACTTGAAAATACGGTGGAGGTAGTAGAACCGACGGGAATATCTATTGAAGAAGTCTCCAACACAACATACTCAGAGCAAGTGAAAACAACAGATATAAACGGAGAAGAGAGAGACGAAGGCACTTTTCGGGCAAACCGCTTGCAATACATTGTACGTGTTCTTCCTACAGATGTTGCGTTTTACAATGTTTGGGTTTGGGAACTCGTAGGCGAACGCGAATGCACCGGAATTGCCGCCGGAAACATTTTTACATCGATCACAACGCACGCGCCAACGGAAGCAGTAAACCTGGATTCATATAATTCAGCCACAGACACAGTTGGTGTAACAGAGAACCACGGCACGGTATTTCCATTAGTTAGGGAAGACTGGGAAAACCTTCCGGTTGGCACAGAAATAGGAAAATTTATTTGGACGATTCCCGTAAAATGGCAACTATATGCACCAAACGCCGAGAATGCCAATCCGGAAAATACGTTTCCGCAGACGTTTATACACACTACGACTCTTACGGTTTCATCCGCTAATGAAAACGGAATTGCAACGGGCGTAGACTCAATAACGACGAAGCGTGCCTGCAATGCCTAGAGCTTGTTTTTTGTTCTTCGGTATTTTTCTCTGTGCGAATTTATTCGGCACAGAGAAAAATACCGATAATTGGCAGGATTGGAGCTTAGTTGTCCCGGTTGAAGAAAAACGAACTTTCGTTTCCGGTGGACGTTCTTCGGGAGTAAACAAACCGGTTCTTGCAGGAGAAATTTCGCTCAAAACCCAAACAATTGAATCGAAATGGAAACAGCATTCGTCCTACCCTTTTTCCCGAAAAAATTACAAAAACCTATCCTCTTGGGAAAAACAGATTTTTTCCGCATACGAAGATTTCTTTGGGTGGAAGATGCCTTTTGAGGATTATTGCCGAAAAAACGGCAATCGTCCTCATTTCGCTGCTCTTGACATTCGGTTAAAATCCGAACTTGCGGTCGCTCTAATAGAAGAATCCGTTCCCGCATCCCTCGAACGTTCGCGCGAATATTGGCAAATGGGAGTTAGCCTTTTCTCCGAACTACTCAACGAGTTTCGTCCGGGACGCGCTGCATTTTTAGAAGCAGAAATCGACAAAACCAAAGACGGATTTGAAAAACAAACGCAAAATGTTTTTTTGGAACGAGCCCGCTTTGATTATTACCGACAAAAAGAACTTCAAAAAATCTTCAAACTCGGACACATCACACACTCTTTCCTTGCCGGACTAAATCATTTGTTAAAAAACGACTACGAAGCGCAAGTCCGACTGTGCGGGAGTATCGGAATTTTTAGGAAGTTGGAACTTTCCAGATATAACCGCCCGGATTTGAGTCAAAAAATACTTTCAAACTTTCAGGAAAAGCACTCCTCCCATTCGCCCCAAAGTACATTTGTTTCCGGAGACGATGTCCTCGTGCTCTCTGGCAACGCAGGACCAATTGATGAATCTCTTTCAAAAAGAACGGCAGATGTTCAAAACTTTTTCGGGAAGAATTGGGAACGCGCCGCTCAAAGAATTCTCAATGATTGCCGGCTGGACTTAACGAGACAAGAATTTGAACAAACTCGTCTCTCCCAAGTAAAATCGTTCGTTCCCATTCTCCTCGATTGGAAAATGCCTTTTGAGGATTATTGCGGAAAAACCGTAATCCGTTACCACTTTTCCACAGGGGATATTTTACTGAAACAGTCCGTTTTAAAAGTCCTCATGAGTCCGACAACATTGAAAAGCATCAGCGATAGCCAAGAAGCCGACGACATCTGTGAGCTTGCTTGTGATTTACTCTCAGAACTACTTGATGAATATCAACCGGGATCGGAAGAACAGCTTCAGACTGAAATCGAAAAAAGTGCCCCGGAAGATTTCTCTCCGTTTGCCCAAAATACCATTCTATTACGGACAAAATTTAACCACGAAAGACAAAAGGCTATCGGAAAGTTTCTCAAAAACGGATTCATTGACGTTTTTCTTGCCTGCCTCGAACACCTTTACGGGAACGACATCGAAGCCCAACTCCGCGCGTGTTCCCGCGCCGGAATTCGCGGAAAAATAGACCTCACGAAATACCGCCGACCCACTCTTTCCGACGAAGCCATCCTCCAATACGAACAACGCCAAAAGTAAACCTCTACTCTTTCCATGGTTGAATTCATTTTAAAATACCCGACGCGCGTTTTCTTCGGGGTTGTTGCACTTGCCGTCGCTCTAAACTTCGGAACCGGACTTCTTTGCCTGCTTACGGAGCGTTCCCGCACACAAGCCGCAGTCTCGTCTGCAAACGCGCTTCGCGAAAAGCGTTCCCGCGACTGCGTCGTAATGCTCTCGTCCGAGCTTCAAAATTTCTTAAGCAACGCCGACGCCATTCCCGTTCCGGAAAAAGAATATAAAAAATTAAGCTCCGAATTTTTGGCAAACGTTCAAGACTACGCGACGTTGGCATTTTGGTTTCTCGTTCACACCAATCCCGTAAAAAAATCCTACGGTATCTGCGCACAAAACGGCTTGGATAACGGCTATTTCCGGGCCGTCGAACGCTTTGGAAAAGATGCCGAGAAAATTTTCACTTATGCGGAGCTTCGCGTCGGTGCAAATCGGATTCCGTGGATGGACACTTATCTGCGCTACATCAACAACCGTAATCTCTACAAACAAACAACATGGAATACTCCGGGGGAATTGAAAAGTTGGTATTCGGGTTGGGATTACGGCATCGACGAAATCGGAAATCCTTCTGCCTCAAGTTTTCGCTTCGAGATTTTCCAAGACCGCCTTTTTCTCGTCCGAAAACTCCACGCTCCAAGCGTCGAAAAATTTGTCCAAGGTTTTTTGCTGAATGAGGAAAAACTGCTCTTCGTGTTGCTGACGAAAGTGCGACGGGAACTCCCGAACGCAACGCTTGAATTTTGTGCGGATGCGGCAAACGCGGACATTTCACCCTGCGGGTTGCCGATGAAATTTTCTGCGGGAACGCTCCCTGAGGAAATCGCCCTGCGCGCGGAACTTCGCAACTTCCGCATTCTGCTCGCGGGTGCGTGGTTGCTCGGCGTTGTTGCCAGCGCGGGAACGCTCGCCGCGCTCCGCTTCGTGCAACGAACGGCAGAACGGCGGCGCATTTTCGTCGCCTCCGTCGTGCACGACCTGCGTTCGCCCGTCGCAGAAATCAATGCTCTCGCGGAAAACATCAGCAAATCTCCGGAAGAAAAACCGTTGCGTTCCCGCAACCTTCGACAACTCGCCGGACGCGTGCGCGATTTGTCCGCGTTGCTCGACAACTCTCTGCTTTTTTCCCGCATTTCAGGTGCAAAGCGCGACGTGCTGAACTTCCGTGACGCACGATTCGGCGAAATTTTCCCGACGATTGCAGAAAGCATCACGGAACGTCTCGACCGGGCCGGAAGCGATTTTGATACGGAAATCTCTTCCGAAGCGGAAAACTCGCTTTTACACATTTCTCCCGCTGCGTTGGAGCGCATTTTATTTAATCTCGCCGACAACGCCGCCAAATACGCCTCGGGCGGAAACGCGCCGCTGTTCAGCCTGAGCGCCGAGCTCGCAAACGGCGGAAAAATCCTGAAAATCCGCGCCGCCGACAACGGCGGCGGGCTTTCCGAAAAAGCGAGGAAAAACCTGTTCCGCGAATTTTCGCATTCGGCGCAGGAATCGACGGAAAGCGGAGTTCGCGGTTTGGGTATCGGACTCGCGCTTTCCAAAAAACTCGCGCTTCTGCTCGGCGGAGATTTGCGTCTGGAAAAATCCGACGCTACGGGAACGGCATTCATCCTCACTTTGCCCGTAAAATGAAACCCTACGTTTCAAGAATTTTAATCGTCGAAGACGCACCGGAACTTTCTGAATTTCTTGCGGGAATTTTGCGTCTTCACCGCTACGAAGTTTGCTCGGCGGCGACATTTCCCGAAGCCTGCCGATGTGTGGACGAAGAGCCGTTTTCTCTCGCGCTACTCGACATACTTCTTCCCGGCGGCGGTAGCGGAATCGATATTTTGAAGCGTATTCGCAGAACCCGAGGAAACGTTCCCGTAATTATGCAAACGGCTCTCGGCGACGACGAATACTGTGTGCAATGCCTGAGAGCCGGCGCCGATGATTTTATCACCAAACCCGTTCGTCAAGGTCCGTTGATTGCACGTATTGAAGCTGTTTTGCGGCGAGCTTCGGGAACGCCCGACCCGTTGGAGAAAATCCCGCTCGGAAACGGCGCCCACGTCTTTTCCCCTCGGCGCGAAATTCACTTTCCCGACGGAAGCATTTGCCGCCTCACGCACAAGGAAATGGGAGTCCTGCGCTACCTGTTTTCGCGGTGCGGAGAAATCGTAACCATCGATGATTTGTTGCTCAATGTCTGGCGTTCAAATCCGATTTTCATCGACACAAGCCGCATTCCGCCTCTGATTTCACGGCTTCGAAAAAAGCTCGAAGGCATCGCCGACATCCGTTCCGAATACGGAAACGGATATGTTTTAAGAATCGGGAACTAAAAATTCTTCGAGGAGTTCGGAGAAAAAGCGTTTTTGCCCCGGAGTTTTTGCGGCGGCGAGGCGTTTATCAAGAAAGGCGCGAGCGGAAGCGCGTTCGGCGGGAACGTGTTCTCCGACGAATTTCGCATACGTCGCAAAGGCGAACCACGGAGCGCCGGGAAGCTCGCAGGCGCGGCGGTAATATTCGGCGGATTTTGCGTAGTCGGGCGCACCGTAAATGCGGTCGGTTTTGATGGCGATAAGTTGCGCGGCGAGCACGAAAATTTTCGGTTCGTCGGGATTGTTTTCCGCCGCGTCGTCCAAAATTTTCAGCGCGTCGGCAAGCGCTTTTTTCTGAATTTCCCGCTGAACGCTTTCGGGAACGCGCAAAAATCCGCCGCGCTTGCGGATTTCCCAAACCGGAAACTCGAAGGCGACGTAATTTGCCGTGTTTTCGAGAAAAAACAGCTGTTCGGGCGCAAGCGTCATCGCGAGTTCGCAATATTTCAGGCAATCGGGCGCATCGCGTTCACTCCAAAAATGAAATCCGCGCAACCAGGCAATATCCGCCAAAACCGTGCGAAAACCGCCGAGCGTCCCGAGCGCAACTCCCGTTCCCGCCGAACGCTCAAGCGCTTTCGGCGAAAAAGTTCCGATGCGTTCCCGCGCTTCCGTCCAGGCAAAATCTCCGAGCGGAGCGGAAAGCGTTCCCGCGGCAAAAATTACCGCAAACGCCGCCGCATATTTCATTGTGCGTCGGAATTTTTCGAGTAACGAATCGCTGTGCGGATTGTTTTCCACGAAAAAAGTTCCCCGTCGGTTCTAAATTTCGCGAAAGCGGAAAAACCACATTCCGACAAAAACAAGCGCGGCAATCCAAATCGTCCCGTAGCCGAGGGCGCTCATGATTGTGGCGGCGGAAAGCCCGGCGGGATCCAGCACGAGCGCTTCACCCGTATTAAACAATTGCAAATTCGGAATCAGCTTCGTCGCCGTTCCCGTGAGCGCTTTTACGCCGAACGAAACTTTTTCTCCCGAGGCAAAATCCGCAAAAACGTATTGTAACTGAGCAATAATCAGCGCAACAAACGAAACCACCACCGCGTAAAGATACGTTTGCGCAAAACTCGAAACCGCAATCGTCATCGCCGCGACAATTCCGAGCCGCACCCATTGCAAAACGCCGAAAATCGCCAACCCGACAAAATCGACAAACGGCGGCGGCAAGCTACGAGCCTCGGCTATTTCCGCAAGCGTTCCCGCGCGCAACGCCAAAACCGCCGCGAGCACTCCGCACATCAGCACGACAAACACGCCGAGCAAACACCACACGCCAAGAAATTTCCCGAACAAAAATTCACCGCGCCGCACCGGCTTCGCGAGCATCGTCAGCGCCGTGCGGTTTTCGATTTCCGTGAAAAAAAGCTGCACCGTCGTTACTACCGCAAGCACGGAACCGAAAAGGAAAATTCCGCCGAAGCCGAAGTCCGCAATAAATTTCAGTTCGGAATCGCCGAAGTCAAAATGCGTCAGCGAAAGCGAAACCGCCGTTAACCCCGCACCGAGCAGAAGCAAAAAACTGAAAAACTTCTGCCGGGCTGCTTCCGTAAACGTGTTGCGGGCAATCCAAAATATTTTTTTCAGAAAAAACATGGTCTACTTGTTTTTCAGATTTTCGAGAAAATAGCGTTCGAGCGAAATGCGCGGATGCGAAACGCTTTCGATGTTGAGCCCGTCGCGTTCCCGTAGCTTTTCGACGAGGTCCGGAGTAAGCGGCGTTCCCGCGCCAATGACGGCGAGTTGCTTCCCGCGTTGCGTCAACACCTCATCGAGCGTTCCCGCCACAACAAGTTTTCCGCGATTCATAATCGCCACGCGGTCGCAGAGCTCTTCGATTTGTCCGAGCAAATGCGAGCACAGAACGACGGTTTTTCCGCGGGATTTCATGGCGCGAATCGCGTCGCCGATTTCCGCCGAGCCGATGGGGTCGATTCCCGCCGTCGGTTCGTCCAAAATTACCAAATCGGGGTCGTGCACGATTGCCTGCGCCACGCCGATGCGTTGCAACATTCCCTTGGAGTAGGTTTTGACGCGGCGCGAAGCGGCATCCGTCATACCCGTGAGCGCGAGCGCGTCCGCCGTACGTTCGTCGATTTTCCCCGCGGGAACGCCGCTCATGCGTGCGTAGTATTTCACGAGTTCCCGGCCGGAAAGATAGCCGTAAAAATACGGCGCTTCCGGCAAAAATCCGATACGGGAACGCACTGCGACATCTCCGCTGTTTTTTCCGAAAATGCGACAGCTCCCGGAAGTCGGGCGCAAGAGCCCGAGAATAATTTTCAGTGTCGTGCTTTTTCCGGAACCGTTCGGTCCGAGCAAACCGAAAACTTCGCCCTGCTCTACGCGAAACGAGACGTTGTCCGCCGCACGCAATTTCACGCCGCGTATTCCGACGCGAAAATCCTTCGTCAGATTTTCAATTTCAATCGCGGGAATCTGCTTCATTTCTTCAAAAACGCTCCACTTTTCAACTTCTCACAGCTCACCCGGCAATGGAGAATCCGGAAACGGAAGCGGCGCCCGTTCCCGTTTTTTTCTCGGTTTCGCGAATAAAAGATTTCATTTCGTCTTCAACGGCGGCAACAAACGCAAGCACTTCGCGTTCGGAGCCTTCCGCGCGGAGATGAACGCGCCCGTCGGCAAGGTTGCGCACCGTTCCCGCGACATCAAATTCGCGCGCCACTTTCAGCGTGTGCCAGCGAAACCCGACACCTTGAACGCGCCCGCCGAACCACACATCCGCAAAAAAAACCGCCCTCAATTCCATGCGAAAAATACAACCACGAGACCCGCGTTCCCGCAAATTGAAATTTGCCGCAGGCGAATTTCAAATTCCGGATTAAAGCTCGAAATTTTCGGGCGCGATAAGAACGACAAATTCGCCCTTGAGGTTTTTTCCGACCAGTTTCGGCAAAATCTCGCCGATCGTTCCCGTGAGCACGGTTTCGTGGAGTTTCGTCAACTCGCGAGCAAAGCAAACCACGCGATTTTCCCCGAGGATTTCCGCAATTTCTTCCGCAAACGCACGGATGCGGTGGCAAGATTCGTAAACCGCGAGCGTCATTTTCGACGCACGGTTTTCTTCGAGAAAACGCCGCCGCGCCGCCGTTTTCGGAGCGAGAAATCCGTGATACGCAAACGCATTGGTCGGCAAACCGCTCACGGAAAGCGCCGTAACAAGCGCGCACGGTCCGGGAACGCTTTCTACGGTAAGCCCTTGGCGGCGGCACTCGCGCACTACGCGGAAACCGGGATCCGAAAGCGTCGGCGTTCCCGCATCACAAACGAGCGCGACGTGCGCTCCTGCGGCGATTTTTGCCGCGATTCCGGCGGCGGACGCCTGCTCGTTGTGTTCGTGATAAGCGAGCAAGGGGCGGGAAATATCAAATTTGCGGAGCAAATTTCCCGTCGTTCGCGTATCTTCGCAGGCGATAAAATCCGCAGATGAAAGCGTTTCCTTCGCACGCGGGGAAAGATCGGAAAGATTACCGATCGGCGTGGCAACCACGCTTAGGCGCGGCGTATGCGGGAACGCGGATTCATTTTCCTGAATTTCCGGTGAAAAATCGTTTTGCATGGGAGATGAAGAATTAGGAATGAGGAAGAATTCTTAAAGGACATCGATGACGACGAGTTCGGAGCAACTTCCGATGCGGTAAGGAATGTGCCAAAGCCCTAACCCGGCGTATTCGTAATCGCACCGAAAAGCAACACCGTATGCGCCGCCCCGTTGGTATCACTGTAAAATAAATTTGTGAGCCACTCCATATTCTCGAAGAAAAAAAAAGAAAGAAAACCCGTTCCCGCCCTGCCTTTCGGAAAGCGTCAGGCGCGAACTTGCGAAGTAAACGCATCTCCGCCGCAAATCGCAAAGTTTTTTAGAAAAAAAACGACGAGGACGCGTGTTCTTTTTTTTAAACTACGATTCCGGTAAAATTTGTTTGACTAAGACTTAAATTTGGAATGATTGTAATTTTATGAAAACTCACTCAAAAACCATCGGAAAATACACACTCGGCGCAATCGCGGGAACGCTTCTCCTTTTGGCAAATACAGCATGCACGCAGATCTGCGGCAGCGGCCCGAACACATGCGCACAACAGACAAAATCCGCCTGCGGGAACGCTCCCCAAGTGATGAAAAAACTTGAAATCGGCATGCAGGCTCCCGCCGTTACGCTAAAAGCGAAAACGGAAAACGGGATTGAATCCGTTCCTGTCACGCGCTCCGTCGGCACGCGCCGCACGGTGCTTCTTTTTGTTCCCTTTGCATTTTCGGGAACGTGCAGCACGGAAGTTTGCACGCTTTCGGACACACTTCACGTTTACGATTCGCTGAACGCCGACGTGATTGTCGTTTCCGTAGACCAGCCCTTCGCGCAAGAAGCATGGAAGCAAAAGGAAGGTTTTTCGCTGACACTGCTTTCCGATTTTAACCGCGAAGCGATGCGCGCCTACGGCGTTGAAGACAAGCGCTTTCGCCCCGGTGTGCTTGATTTTTGCGGCGTGGCAAAGCGTTCGGCATTTATCATCGGAATCGACGGAAAAATCAAATACGCGTGGGTGAGCGACGATCCCGCCATCATGCCGCCCTTTGACGAAATCCGCCAAACACTCCAAGCCGGAGCGGAATAAGAATTAAAATTTTCAGAGAAAACGCCCGGTTTTCGGGAACGAAAAAATCCGGCAAATTCTTAGCTTTTCCCCTTGTCAGCGGGAACGTGGAATTTGCCGGATTTTTTTGTATCAATCAGCGTGAAAACTGGCGGTATTTGATGCGGCGCGGGTGGTCGATATCGTGCCCGAGGCGTTTGCGCAGTTCCGCTTCGTAGGACGAATAGTTGCCTTCGTGCCAGTAAATCTGCGAATCGCCTTCAAACGCGAGAATGTGCGTCGCAACGCGGTCGAGGAACCAGCGGTCGTGCGTGATGACAACGGCGCAACCCGCGAACGCGTTGAGCGCGTCTTCGAGCGCGCGAATCGTGTTCACGTCGAGGTCGTTCGTCGGTTCGTCCAAAAGCAAAACGTTCGCGCCGCTTTTGAGCATGCGAGCAAGGTGAACGCGGTTGCGCTCGCCGCCGGAAAGCGAGCCGACGAGCTTTTGCTGTTCCGCGCCCGTAAAGCCGAAACGCGCCGCGTATTGCCGCGCGGGAACGCGCAATTTGCCGAGCTCGACGATTTCGTTCCCGTCGGAAATCACTTCCCAGATCTGCTTGGAATTGTCAAGCGCATCTCGCGATTGGTCAACGTAGGCGAGCTTGACGGTTTCGCCGAGCGTAAGCGTTCCCGCGTCCGGTTTTTCCGCGCCCGTAATCATTTTAAAAAGCGTGGTTTTTCCGGCGCCGTTCGGACCGATAATTCCGACGATGCCGCCGGCGGGAAGCGTGAAATTCACGTTGTCGAGCAAAAGCCTGTCGCCGAAGCCTTTCGTGAGATTTTTCGCAACGAGCACCTTTTCGCCGAGGCGCGGCCCGGCGGGAATGAAAATTTCCATCGTTTTTTCCTGCTCGCGTTCGTCCTGCGCAAGCATGGCTTCGTAGGCGCGGAGGCGCGCTTTGTTTTTCGCGAGACGCCCGCTCGGCGAAGTCGCCGCCCACTGGCGTTCCCGCTCCATGGTTTTCCGGCGCGCGGAGGCTACTTTTTCCTCGGCGGCGAGGCGTTTTTCCTTTTGTTCGAGCCAAGAAGAATAATTGCCCTTCCACGGAATGCCGTAGCCGCGGTCGATTTCGAGAATCCAGCCGGCGACATTGTCGAGGAAGTAGCGGTCGTGCGTGATAGCGATCACCGTGCCCTTGTATTGGTGCAGGTGGCGTTCGAGCCAGTCGATGGTTTCTGCATCAAGGTGATTGGTCGGTTCGTCGAGAAGCAGAATATCCGGCTCTTTCAGGAGCAGGCGGCAGAGCGCGACGCGGCGTTTTTCCCCGCCGGAAAGGTTCGCGGCGAGCGCATTTTCGTCCGGACAACGGAGCGCGTCCATCGCCATTTCGATGCGGGAATCGAGATCCCACGCGCCCGTGGAGTCGAGTTTTTCCTGAATTTCGCCTTGGCGATTGAGAATTTTTTCCTGCTCGGCGGGATCGTCGGTTTCGCCGAGTTGAATAAACGTTTCGTCGTAATCGTCGAGGAGTTTGCGCGTTTCCGCAACGCCCTCTTCGACGCATTCGCGCACGGTTTTCGCGGGATCGAGCTGCGGTTCCTGCTCAAGGTAGCCGATCGTGTAGCCGGGAACGCAGGAAATATCGCCTTCGTATTGCTTGTCCACGCCCGCCATGATGCGCAAAAGCGTGGATTTGCCCGAGCCGTTCAGCCCGAGCACGCCGATTTTTGCGCCGTAAAAATACGAGAGCGAAATGTCCTTCAGAATCGGCTTTTTCTCGAATCCCTTCGAGAGCCGCGACATCGTGTAAATGATTTTTCCCTCTGCCATGAATTGAAAAACGAAAACTCATTTATCTCTCAAAAACCCGCGAAACGCAACACCGGGAAGCCGACGGGAACGCTGGGATGTTTATCCTTGCGGGAACACAAAAGCTCTCACGGAGACACAGAGCCGCGAAGTTCTTAAACTCTCGCAGCGCCGCCAAGTTTTTTAACACAGATAAACACAGAGTTTTTGTGGGAATGAAGGTCTCTCTGTGGCTCCGCGAGAGGCGTTTAACGCTGAGATTCTTAGGAATAAAGAAAAACCCTAATTTCTTTCTCTCCTCATTCTTTATCGTTTTCCTTCCCTTTTGCTGAATCTGCCTCGAAGTCTTTCAAAAACTGTTGAGCCTCTTCGTCGCCTTGTTCCGCCGCTTTTTGCATCCAACGCACAGCTTCGTCTATGCTTTTAGGCACGCCGATTCCCCTAAAATAGCAGATGCCGAGATTGTATTGGGCTCGGTCGTAACCCTGCTCCGCCGCCAAGCGGAAAAGCTCTACCGCTTTCGCCTTATCTTCGGGAACGCCGTTCCCGTGGAAATAAAGACGCCCCAAGTCATATTGTCCGGACGGATGCCCGAGTGCCGCCGATTTTTCGAACCATTTTGCGGCTTCTTCCGGTTTGCCTTCGTCTTCCCAAAACGTTCCATACATCGAGCGATACACGCCGGCGCGTTCCGCAGGAAGTTTTTCGGAATCATTATCGTCCGGCTCCGTTTCGGCAAGTTGACGCAACCAATAAATGCCTTTTTCTTTATCAATCTCGACCCCGTAGCGTCCGAAATAATAAATATCAAACAACGCACCTTGCGCCATCCACCAACCGCCCTTGGCGGAACGTTCAATCCATTCCAGCCCGTCTTCCGTGCGAACGGGACCGACGTCGCCGCTAAGGCAGATAAACCCGGCTTGCAATTGTCCTCGCAAATGCCCGCCTTCGGCAGATTTCTCATACCATTTTGCCGAGCATTCCGGATCCGGAGCCACGCCGATTCCGTCCGCGTAACACCGCCCCAGCCGAAACTGCGCTTCGGCGTTCCCGCGATAAGCCGCCTCTTCATACATCTCTGCCGCGCGTGCTAAATCTTTTTCAACCCCTTTTCCCGCTTCGTAGACACTTCCGAGACTGAAAAATGCATCCGGAAAACCGCTTTCTGCCGCAAGGCTAAACCAGCGCACGGCTTCTTCAGAGTCAACGGGAACGCACTCCCCGTTGTAGTAACACACGCCCAAGCGCCACTGCGCGAACGGCTCGCCCTGCTCCGCCGATTTTTTCAAATACTCAATGCCGAGTATGTCCCCCTTTTTCAAGTAGTATAAACCCAAGATGCATTCTCCCTCGCCGTCGCCTTGAGCCGCCGCTTTTTGAGCCCAGGGGAGCGCATCTTCGACATCTCCGCGATTCCAATAGATTATCGCAAGCTCTTTCTGCGCCTCTGCATCCCCCTGTTCTGCCGCACGGCGATACCACGCAATCGCTTTTTCTTCGTCTGCGGGAACGCCCCTGCCGAGACAGTAAATTTCGCCCAAGGCTTTCTGTGCGGCCGTTTCGCCGGATTCTGCGGCGCGTTCCAAATTTTTAAACGCCGCTTCCATGTCGTTTAGCAACGGTGCCCAAAACTCCTCGCGCGCATTTTCATAGCCGTGAACATGGGCACGAATCATCCACCGCAAGCCTTCCGTCATGTCTGCGGGAACGCCGTCTCCGTCACGATAAGCAACGGCAAGTGCCATTTGCGCTCCCGCGTGGTTTTGCTCGGCGGCTTTTCTGAACCATTCCACGGCTTTCGCCTTATCTGCGGGAACGCCGGTGCCGTCTCGATAGCATTGAGCCAAACTGTGTTGCGCACGCGGTTCGCCCTGCTCCGCCGACTTTGCCCACCATTCCGCCGCCTTTTCGTAGCTTTGTTCGACGATATTGCCGATGAAATAATCATAAGCCAAATAGCCCTGCGCTTCCGCATGACCGTTTTCGGCGGCTTTGCGAAGCCACGCAGAGTATTCGACGGCACTCTTGTCCACTCCAAGTCCAGTATAATAAGCCTGCGCAAGACAAAACTGCGCTTCGGCGTTCCCGCGCTCGGCAGCGGAGCGAAACCACGTCACGGCAAGCGCATGGTTTTGTTCGACAAATTCACCGCTCCAATACGCGTTACCGAGCCAGATCTGAGCAGATTCGTAACCGGACACCGCCGAATCTGAAATCAAAGTTAAAGCCCTGGCGACATCTGCTTCCAGACAACCCTCAATACCCGTAACAAGATAGCGACCGAACCAAAACTGAGCCACCGGATGACCGTTTCCCGCTGCTTTTTCCCACCACTTCAACGCATCTTCAATGCGGTGTTCCCGCATATACCGTGCGGCGAGAATATTTTGCGCGTCTGCATGTTCGCTTTCCGCCGCACGAATGAGCCATTTTAAGGATTTTTCCTCGTCTCCTGTTCCCGAAAGAGCGTAATGGAGATAAAGTCGGAATTGCGCCTCCGCGTCGCCGGCTTCTGCGGCCTTCAGCACCGCGTCTAAATCAATACCCGCCTCTGGCTCCGAAGAAGCCGTTTCCGACGCGGGAACGCTTTCCGCCGTCCCCGAGTTTTCCTGCGCCCGAACTGCGGGAACGCAAACCGCAAGTGCCAACGCGCCGCACCAAAACATTTGTGAAATTTTAGAGAGAATCATATCTGAAAACACGGCAATTAAAGATAGAATAGAAGTAATGTTTTTCATGAGAGGTAATAGCTGGAATTTGTAAGGTTGTTAAATATCACTTCGAGGGAATCGGAAACGACTTGTGTAAAATCTGCGTGAGAATCATCGTCAGAATAACGGAAGCGGCAAAGAAATAGACTCCGCTGTGAATCTTGACGTTCACCATGTCCCCGAGCTTCGTCGAAACCACCAGAAGCGCGATGACGAAAACGTCAAGCATCGACCATTTTCCGAGAAATGCATGAGCTTTAAAATGAAGCTCACGGGAACACTCCGCACCGCCGTGACAAAGAATGAACAACGAAACTAATTTCGCGCACGGGAACGCCACAGAAAACAGCACGACAACGACGGCAAGAAAAATTTCGTTCGCTTCGAACAATTCCCACGCACCCGAAAGCACCGAATAGGTGTTTTTCTCGTCAACGAGCACGGGATCCACTTCCAATGCGTTCAGTGCCTCGTCGGCAAAATCAATCATTGTCACGAAAAGCTCTTCGGAAACTTTTCCCGCAACCGCTTCCTTGTGTTCCTTCATCGTCTCGAGCGCCATCTCCAAAGTAAAACGCTTTGAGATGGTCGCCAGCGGCGCAATCAAACCGCCGACGTAAAGTGCAAGCGCCGCCCAGAATAAAACCAATCCGGACGCGTAGCGGAAACCACCTCTTTCGTTTGTCGTTTCCATAAACTTAGCGGGAACGGGAACGACGCGGCACTTCGCGCTCCTCTTCTTTCGGAAGAATAATGATGCGCTTGCCTTGAAGACTTTTTACGAGCTTCTCGTATTTTTCGATTTTACGGATAGTGTCCTCCCGTTCTTCGAGAGAGAAATTTATCAACTCCCAGTCATCGCGACTCAGGGATTCCGTTCGAGCCACAGAACGTGCATTGTTCTCAATTCGCGAACGCACTTCCGAGACCAATTCCGACAGCTCCATTCTTTCGACGCTCGTTGAGGAGGCTCCCAACTTCGTTGCAAGCCGTCTAAGCTGGGTTTCTTCGTAGCTCAAATCCGGCTTTATTTCCTTATAGACAATTCGTTCTCCGCAACAAGCGGAGAAAAGAACTACGCCCGAAAGCGTTGCTATACAAATAATCAGATTCAATAATTTCATCGCTCAATTCTCCAAAATAATGATTTTTTTGCCGCTATACTTTTTTACAAATTTTTCATAGGCGAGAATGCGTTCCCGCGTCTCTTCTCTTTCTTCGAGGGAAAAATTGATTAGCTCCCAATCTTCCTCGCTCAATGGCTTCAACTTCTTCGTCGAAGTGGGAACATAGTAATTCTCCACGTGACTGCATATATCCTGCAAGCGATAATCCGGTTCTTCCGAGTCGCGCACGGTTAAATCCAACGCCTTTTCAACGGAAGCGATGTCGTCTTTAAGATTCTCAAATCGTTTTTTTAGACTCCGGTTTTCTCGCTCCAATTCGTCACAACGCTTTTGAGAAGAATCGAATTTTCTTTTCCATTTGATTACTTCTTCTTTCAGCTGACCCAGTTCAAAGGGGAATGAATTTTCTAGAGAGTTCGCACACAATAACGTTCCCGCAAACAATAACACCCCTACACAACAAAAGTATTTTTTCATCTTTATTCCCCTTGATTCGGACCGTTTAAGATATTGTCGTTAACGAAATTCACATAAGCAACTACTCGCTTGGGAGCAAAGGGCGGTAACTTCGACAACCTCATTTCCTCCGGAAACTTTTCCCGCAGATCGGCAAGCGCTTTTTGGTAGCCTTTTTGCATACCCTCGGCAAAGGCGTTAGTGCCCGGATTCCCTTCGTTCACGCCAGGGTCAACTCCTTCGGTAGTTTCTTTATGAGTCATCTGTGATTCTTTCGTAAGCAAAGCCACATTCAGCAAAACGGAAGCCGTAAAAAGTCCGAACCAAGCGGCTGTTTTCAAAACTCCCGATCTCTTTTTCTTAGAGGGAGAAGGAGCTACGCCCGTTTCGCCCGCCTGCGGCGGAGGCATCGGTTTTTCCGCCTGCAACGGAACGTGCTCCGAAACAGCGTAAAGCGCAAACGGCGCGTCCAAATTGCAAAACGAAAACGTTGCCCACGCCACATCGTTCACACGAGAGCCCACGAGCTTGCGGATTTCCGAATTCGCCGGACATTTCCTCGGAATGCGAAGCGCAGATCCGTCCCACGCGGGAACGCCGGATTCCCCGAACAACTTTAAAACGGAAACCGGCGCAATATTTCCGCCCGGACGCGAGTCGGAAAAACGCTTAGCCTCCAAAAGCGAAAACGCGTTAATTCCGGCTTGTGTCGCTTCTTGCCTGTTCCCCACAAGAATGTGGAAAAACAGTGTTTTCCGCCCAACGCCGTCAGCGTCTCCGGGAGAACAGCACACCATAAACAATTCGTTTCCGTCGGGAACGCTAAGCAAAAACGGAGCCGTATCCGAAATTCCGTCCGGCGTTCCGACGGCGCGGCAGATTTTTGCCGCTTTCTCGGAAAGCGAGATGTCCGAGGCTCCGAGCACTTTGTACCCGAAACCTTCGTTCCCGTAAAAAATCTGATTCAGTTTCATGTGAATTTATTTCCCGTTTTCGCCACTCGGCCAAACTTCGTTTACGATATCCACTATAGTTTTTCCTGTAACCGTTGACTGAAAATCCCACCCAGTAACTTCAGCGGATTCATCCCACACACATCTAACTTCTCCTTGCTTTTGTCGCCCAAACCAAGGTATTGAAAAAACATTAGAAGCCTCCACTCCGCCAAATCCTCCGTCATAGAAAGCGCCTCTATCTTTCACATGCCATGTAAAATCCACAACCTCCCATGGTTTATCCAATGAAAATGAAATTTCTTTAGGATACGATCCATTATACCCCAAAGACACGCTTCTACCTTTAAAATAGATAGAATCAATATATATTGCTCCCACCTTAACAGTCCTTAATTGGTTTATTCGAATGGTAACCGTACGGTGATAACCATCCAACCACGACACATACTTGTTCGCAAACTGATACACTTTTTTCTCCTGAATAAATCTACTCGGTGTAGCCCTAATTGCGACACAAAGATCTTTCAAGCGGATATACTCATCTTTAGAATGCTTCCACTCTTTAAAAATTTCATCGATCGAATCGTCAACGTAATCAAAAATCGCAATTTCCGCGTTTTCGACATACGGGTTTTGCGGATCGAAATCTCGCTCAGCATAATATTGCTTCAATCGTTGAAGTTGCTCCGTTGCACTGAGGCCTTTCACAGATGCAATAAAGTCATCAATTTGTTGCTTCATTTTTGTACGCCAATCTTTCGCCAATTGCTCAAGCGTCTTCTCAGCCAAATTCCTGCATTCCTCGTTAAAATCATCCGCAATGGGAACAATCTTTTCATTCCATTCATCGATAAATTTAGCCTCGAATTGCTTTTCGCTTTCCATCTGCACGCGAGTGTGGGCATCAAGAAGACGCTCCAATAATCCCAACACCTTTCCTCTCATCATTCCTGAGATTTTGGGCAAGTAAGAATCAACAAGGTCTTTTCGAACGCCAACATTCTTTTGTGCTTTAAATACGTTCCACCGCTTCACAAACGGAACCAACTCGTCAATTCTCTTTAAATGTAGGCCGTTTAACTCAGAATACAAACGTTGCGCATTATATTCGAAAACGCTATCTCTAGCACCCGAAAGTGCTTTTGCCAAATTATCAAGGTGTGATTTGTGTTCTTCTTGTGTCAGAACGGAATCCGTAGATTGAAAAACTTCGACCTTTTCCACAAGTTCATGCATCAGACCGTTTTCCGGCTTTTCGATAATTTTGTTTAACTTCCCTAAAATCTCGTTGTAAACGTAGCGTTCCCGCGCGACGGGAATTTCATTTTTGCAGACGGTTTTTAGTGCGTCGAATCGTTTTCCGATTTCGGAAGCTTGCAACGGAATCCATCCCGCAACGTCTTCCGTGACTTTGCAGTTTTCTTCCGTTGCTTTTTCTAACGCCAAATTCACTTTGGCTTCGTAGTAGTTTGCGCGAGTAGCATCAATTGCAAGCTCGAGATTTTTGATGTTTTTCTCAAATTCCTGCTTTCGATCCGGATAAAGGAAAAACGGCGAACAGGTTTTTACGCAAGCCGCAACGCGCTTTCCGTGATTTTCCGTAATGTGATTTTCGGTGCAATAGCTGCGACGAATTGCGACAAGTTTTTGCGCACACGCGCTCAACTCGCCTATTTTGTTTTTTCCGGAAAATTCGGCGATACAAGCGCGCATTTCCCTTTCGGGAACGGACGCGCGATACCAATCAACGCCCCACCACACGGCAGCCGACAACGCCAACGCGCTCAAGCCGCACGCCGTTTGCGCGAGGAATTTCGTAATGCGTTTTTTTCTTACGACTGCGTTGTAGCGCTCCGTCAGCCAAAGGAAAGGTTCGTCAATGCCTTGCGGATTAAGTTTCGGGTGCGTTTGGTCTGCAAGCTCGCCGCAAACAGAAACCTCGAAGCGTTTCCACCAATTCTTATCGCGCGTATCTAACGCGGTTTCGATTTCCTCGACATAGCGATTGAACTCGGGCGCGAAATCTTTTAGGTCGGTTTTCAGTCGATCCGACGCCGTAATGACGAGAGCAACTGCCGGGCGGGTTTTAAGCTTGAAAAGATAGTCGATGATGGACTTCAAGTCGCTCAACAGCTTGTTTCGCCGGATGGCGAGTTTCTGCGGCGTGTCGTCGGCACCTGCTTTGAGCCGAAACTGAAGTCCGCCCGGATTCATCAAAAGCAGAACGCCGTTCGGCTCCTTTAAAATGTCGCGAATATAGGATTCGACGTCACTAACACGTTCTCCCATATATTCGTCAAAATCCAATTCGGCGGCGTCGCAGTTGTGCGCAATGCGGAAGCACAATTTTTGCGCGGCACCGGTTGTTGCGGCAGGCCATGTTCCCGTTTCGAGAATGCTTTTAAAATTATTTGCCAACTGCTTGGTCGGTTCGTCGGCAGCTTCAACGGAGAGATTTTTGTTTCGGCTGAATGTCGCATAAAGTCCGGCGGCGAGAACGGTTTTTCCCGCACCGGTATGCCCAACGAGTACGAAGCGCTTATTGGGATTCAGCGGAACGTTGTCTTCGTCCTCTCCGGGAAGCGGCGAAGGCGTGTGCTGCGGCACGTCTGCGTTTCCTCCGCTTAAAAGTTTTTCCGTGCGACGGCAAGCCTCCAAAAACTCTGTGATGCTTTGGTGACGGGAATTGGCATCGTTTTCCGTTGCTTTTTCTACAAGCTTTTTCAGTTCATCCCGAATATCGGCAATTATGCTCCAATCCGGAGTTCCCTGCTGTTTTTCCTGAAGCAACAAATTTTCGGGCATCCCGTCGAACGGAGTCTTCCCACAGAGCTGTTTTCCGAGAAACATTCCAAGCGCGTAAACATCGCTTCTTTCGGTGTACTCGCCGCAAATTTGTTCTGGAGCCAGATACTGTAATCCCGTTCCCGAGTTCTTTCGAACAAGTTCGTGAAACGCGCGAATGCCGAAATCGACAATAATCCAATTTCCGTCTTCGTTCCGGAGAATATTTTCCGGCTTCAAATTACCGTGAAGCCTTCCGCCGAGTGCTTCCGCGATTTCAATAATTTGCTCGAGTGCTTCCTTCGGTGAATCAATTTTGGGCTCCGGCAACGTTCCTTCAATAAATTCTCTTGCGACGACAACTTTTTCGCCTTCCCGGTAAATTTCAAATTCGGAGGAAAGTTTTTCGCGTAGTTTGGAAACAATGCCTTCCGCAACTTCCGCATTTTCGACGGAAGCAAATTTCAGAAGGTAAAATTTGCCGTCGGATTCCGCTTTGTGCGAATAGTCGGAAAACGCTTCGCATGCGTGTAAGGTCGCTTTGTTTAGTTGTTTCATGTTATCTTTGTTTAGTTGTTAAATTATCTTCCGTTCCATTCGTGTTCCCGCTTGTTTTGGAAATAAATCATTACGCCGAGAGCGAACAGCGCGTATAAGCCGGGAACACGCGCAGCGCGGAACCAGTCGACGGGAACGACTTGCTTTCCCGAATCGGGTTGTTCGGCATCGTCAATTTTGTCCATCAACACTTGCGGGGCGTGGCACGGCATGATTTCGACAATCGCGCTCGCCAGTTTCGGAGAGTTTCCATCGTCACGAACAATCGGTTGTGAAAAGAAGAGCACGGGAATAAGCACAATCGGCAAAAGGCTTACTGCGGCATTTTCCCGCTTGAAAAATGCGGAAATCGCCAAGCCGATTAACGCACCCAGAAATCCGGTTGCCGACAAAATGAAAAACGTTCCCGCCGTAAAACTAACGACATGACTTCCCCCGCTTTTGAGCGGAACGCTTGCAATCCCGTAAATGCAAAGAGCGAAAATCGCAATTTGCAAAACGCAAACAAAGCTGTTCCAAAGAAGTTTTGAAAGCAAATATCCCGTTGTGCTGACTTGCGCCATGCGCTCAAGGCAACGCCACGGAACGCGTTCCCGCACCAATTCCCGAATTGTATTATTTAGCCCGAGCCAAAAAACGGAAATCGCGCAGAAGAACAGAACGTCTTTGTAGTCGCTGTCGGTCGTCATTTTATAGGCGCAGGAGACCTTAATCGCCAAGGCAACCAGTATCGGCTGAACAATAAGCTGGATGAAAAACGTCGATTGCAGAAAACCGAGGAATTTATTCGGCGTATGGCGAAAAGCCAAAAACTCGCAAAGCATCCGCTTCAAATAGCCACAAGTCTCATTTATCCAAAAAGTCTCTTTCTCTTCTAACCGCGCAAAATTTCCGGGAACGGCGGGAATTTTCGCCGACGAAACTTTTTTAGCGAAATATTCAATCGAGTTACTGTTCCCGAGTTTTTCGTAAAGTTCGGAACTACGCCTGATTCCGAAGGTATGGAACAAATTTTTCGGAGAATCGAAAAATACGGAACGCCCGTCAGCTAAAACCAGAATTTTATCAAAGAGATTTAAGTTCTCCAAAATATGGGTCGAACAAATCACCGTTTTCCCCTGCGACGCAACGCGCCTTAGATACGTCATTACGTCCGTTTCCGTCTTCGGATCCAAGCCGGAAGTCGGTTCGTCCAAGACCAGAAGTTGCGGATTCCGTAAAAGCTCGAGCGCGATTCCCAGGCGCCGTTGTTGCCCGCCGCTCAGAGTGCCGATGCGCTTTTGGGTTTCATCCCTCAAACCGACAAGCTCTAAGGTTTCGCCAATTTGCGAAAGATCCTCCCCGTGGAGCTCGCAAAAAATCGTCATTTCCTCACGAACCGTCAAATCCGCGTGAACGGCAATCTGTTGCGGCAGATAGGAGGTTCGGCTCAGAAATTCGGATTTCACTTCCGAAAAATTGCGTCCGTTCACTTTCACGAGACCGGAATCAAAACAGTCCAGTCCGACAAGGCGCTGAATTAAAGAACTCTTCCCGCATCCGCTCGGACCCAACACCCCGACGAATTCGCCGGTAGCGGCAAGCATACTGACATCGCGCAAAATCTCCCGCCCGTTGCGTCTGACGCTCACGTTCTCAACCCTGATTTGCAAACCCGAAGCAACAAAAGGGTGTAGCGCCGAATTTGTAAAAACGAAACGCGTTTCCGCGACACGAATCCTGTCGCCTTTGTTTAATTCCGCGTTGTGGACCGGCGATCCGTTCAAAAAAGTTCCGCGCCGCGAGCAATTAACCAAATACCATTTTCCGTCTTTCCGACACCTGTAAATCTTGGCGTGAAGCGAATCTGCGCCGGCGACAACGAGACTGCTGTCATACGCGCTTCCGAGCGAAACATCTCCGCCGGACAAAACGACCGGACTCGAAATCGTTTTCTCCGTCGCGTCATCTTGAAACTTCGGAAGCGCATAGCTTATTTTTACCGTGATTACGGCAGTGCCGATATTTATTTTAGAGCCGGACTCAATCGAAACGTTTGCTCCGCGCACATACTTGCGTCCGTCCACAAAAAACTCGCCCTCATTTCCGTAAATTTCCCATATGTTTCCGTTGCGGGAAATACGTATATGTTTTTCCGAACAAGCCGGATTTTTTATTTCAATCCCCGAAACGCCCGGATTGCTTCCGACAAAAAACGTATCGATGCCCCGCGCCACCTTCCGGTAGCCTCCGCCCGGAAGTTCAAACAAAATCCAGGAACGCAGGTATTTCGAAGAATAGGCTTCCGGAATCCAATCCGAAGCATTGAAAACCCGCCCGCACTGCGGACAGGTGTCCGCCGTGTTGCGTAATCCGGAAAGGCAATGGGGGCAAACAAACGACATCGCTATCTCTCGTTGTTGTCATAATCGACAAACAATTGTCCTTCAAACTCGCAAGCGCCGCCGAGGTGCGCCGTAAACAGCCAGTGATGCTTGCTCTTTTTCATCATGTTTGCGTCCCCGTTTACGGACATCGATTCGAGCATAATGGTTTTGGGATTCACTTCCGCACACCCGGATTTGACTTGCAGGGTTCCCGTCGTTTTTCCGTTAGAGGAGATGATTTTAACTTCCGCCTCGCCAACGGAAATCACCCAGTTGCCTTCATCGTTATTTTCCTCCCGCTTCAAGGTCAGCATTCCGATGTAATCTCCCTCGACAAACGGGTCGAAAACTTCCTGAAGGTCTTCGGAATGGACTTTCCATGTATCTCCCGGACGGCATTTTTTGTCGGGAACAAGACAATAGTCCATGAACGCATTTACCCGGCGGAGGATGAGTTGCTCCTCTTCGTCCGTAATTTCCGAGCCGTCTTCGTTCTTAAATGTCGCATACATCGGTTCCGCGTCTTTGCTCTGATAATACGTCACCAAATAAGACTTTCCGGAAATCCTGCGGATGTTTCCGAGCGCCTTAGTCGCATATCGCGAGGCAAGTTCGTTTATCTTTTTCTCCCACTTATCCCCGATATCGAGGCCGGCAACGCCCAAAAGATGGCGAATTCCTTTACCGTCCACCTCTTTGAGTTTTCGTTCCGCCAAGTCTTTTGTGACTTTAACACCTCCAGGAACGGAAACATCGCCTGTAAACGTGCTCCAAGCCGCACAGGCAAGGTCAATCGCTTTTGAAACCAGCTTAATGTCGACCGTCTTCAAGCTAAGTTTTACGTCTGCTTCCGAAACAATCATGGAGTCACGAACGTCGCGAAACGTACGCAGTTCAACGACCTTGATTCCGCCGCGCGGGAGCGACTTCTTTTCCAAAATTTTCGAGTCGGCAACAACGTCCGCCGTGTACAGAAAGTTGGCTTGCTTGCTGAAGCCCCAATCCGAATCTTCGCCTTGCCCGGAAATAATGAATCGTCCCTTATTGGTTCGGGTGCTTTGCGTTTCCGGCAAGCGTTCAAGCGCTTCTTGCGGCATCGAAGAACGTTCGACTTCCTGAACACCGAGCGGCTCAACCGACTTGCGGCGGTTTTCCGGCTTAATCGTTTTGCCAATTCCATCATCCGGTTTCGGTCCCGTTGTCCCCATAGTTGCCGTTCCCCAATTTCCGTAGCTCCACACCGCAATTCCGATAATCGAGGCGCCGGCAATGCAACCGACAATTCCTGCTATAATGCTTTTGTTCATGCTTTCCTTTGGTTTGAGGTTTTTCGAGAAAAGAAATTAATCTGCGGCGACGTGGCGGGAGCCGTTGGGGTTGGCACGGCAAGGGCTCGCGGTGAGTGTGCGGATGCTGTTCGCGCGGAAGCCGCAGTAGCGGCAAACGTAGATTTGGCGGGTCTTGCGACAGCGTTGCGCGACGTGTTTCTTCGAGGGAGAGTTCGGGCAAACACCTAAGGCGGAGAGCTGTTTTGCCGAGGAAGCGGAGCGTCCGCAGTATTTGCAGGTTACGGATTCGGCAAGCAATTTTTCAAAATGCTCGTAAGAGATTACTCCTAAGCCTTGCGGATAACATGCAACTCCGCCACAGGCGAAAACGTTCCCGCAGAGAGAGAAAATCGAAACGGCTATCGTCGCTTTGAACAGACTACGATACATAGGGGTTGAGATTGTGAAAATGTTAGAAGCGAAGATTCTCCGACAGATGAAATCTGACACGAAAAAATCTTTTCAATGGTGGGAAGTTTAACCAAAAAAAAAAGCTACAATTCAAGAGATTAAAAATGAGACACAACGCACAATTACGCTCCCTTACGGAGCGGCAAACACATTTTCTCCGCAGATTTGCGGAGAAAAGAATTAATTTACTCCGCAGGCTTTGACGACAAGCTGAAAGCGGAGTGAGAGCGCGAGAAGAGCGAATCGGGATTGCCGGAGCGTCAGCGCTTAAAGTTTTTCAAAAAGGCGAATTGAGCGCGCGGAAAGTTCTTCGCGGCAGAGCGCGGCTTCGCGTTCCCGCGCGGAAAGATTTTCATTTGCAATCGCCGCCAAATCCGCCAGTCCGTAAACCCATAAATCGTCGGACTCCACACCGTCGGGGAAATTTCTCGGCATTCCCAAATCAATGAGAAACAACGGGCGGTCGCCGCGAGAACGCAAAACGTCCCTCAACATTTTTTCGGAAATCAGCGGTTCGGAAACGCTTGCGCATCCGACAACGATATCCGCGTGCACGGCTCGCGCCGCCACGGAATCCAACTCGACGGCGCCCGCGCCGATTTCCGCCGCAAGCGCGCGCGCGCGTTCAAAATTGCGGCTTGCTACTAAGACGTTTCCCGCTCCACGCGAAACGAACGCCTGCGCCGTTTTTCGCCCGGCATCGCCCGTCCCGACAACGAGCACGGCGCAACGCGCCAAATCTCCGAAAACACGCCCGGCGAGTTCCACGGCGACATTGCCCACGCTGATTTGTCCCTGAGAAATCCCCGTGTTCGCCCTCGCCCACTTCGCCGCCTGAAAACTTTTCTGAAAAATGCGATTCAGTGCTACGCCCGTCGTTCCCGCCGCAAACGCCGCCTCGTAGGCTTGCTTGACCTGTCCGAGAATTTCCGCTTCGCCGACCATGCGGGAATCCAGCCCCGAAGCGACTTCAAACAGGTGCCGCACGGCGTCGGAATCGGAAAAAATTTTGGCATTTGTCAAAATTTCTTCGGCAGAAACACCGGAAATCTCGGCGAGTTTTCCCGCAACGGCTTCGGCAGAAGTTTGCGTTCCCGCAACATAAAGCTCTACGCGGTTACAGGTTGAAAGTAAAACGCACTCCGAAAATCCGGAAAACGTCTGCGCCGCATAAAGCTCCGCGACGCGTTCCCGCGAAAGCGAAAGACGCTCCAAAACGGAAAGCTCCGCCGTCCGGAAGTTACACGAGAGCGCAAAAATTTTCATTTTGCGACCTCCGAAACTGCGTTTTCCCCACGAGGAGAAATGTCTCCGGAGGCTCCGGCGTCATCGCGCAGACAAGCCATTCCGCCGAGCAAAATAATCGCGGCGACAAAAATTGCCGTTCCCGCACGCGCAAATTTCAGAGCGGAAATTTTATTTTGTCCGCGCAAAATCCGCACACCTGCAAACCCGAAGAAAATCAGCACCGAAAGCCCGGTTTTGTAAATTGCGAGCGTCGAACTCAGCGTAAAATTCCCGACAAGAAGCGCAACGCCGACGGCGATGCCGACTCCGAAAAAGACCAATCCCGCCGAGCAAAGCCGCGTCGAGATTCTGTCTAATGTCGACAAATCCGGCAGTCTTGAAAAAAAACGATGCGTGCGGTGCTTTCGCAGAGCAGAATTTTGCAAAAGGAAAATCCACCATACCATCGCCGCCGCAGAAAAACACGCATACCCGATTGTGGCAAACGACGCGTGAACGCCAATCCACGGCGTTCCCGTAAACGCCTCTGCCGAAACAGGCAAAATGTCCCAGCCGCGCACATTCGCAAAACCGAGCGCGCAAAGCACGCCCGCCGTTCCCGTCGCGAAAAACACGGGAACGCGCAGATCCCAAACCGCCCGCAAAAACACGATAGAAAACACCGCGCACCAGCCAAGCGCCTGAAAAATTTCAAAAATATTAGAAACCGGCAGATGCCCGCAACGCGAACCGCGTTCCCCGAGCGCACAACTCAAAAGCGTCCAAGCCGCCGCCGCCAAAAACAGTTCCGCAAAGCGCCACCCGCGTCCGGCGCCGTTCCCGCCGGAACGCCGCGCCGAAAATAATCCTACCGCAGCAGCCGCAAGGAAAATGCCTGCGGCGCACGCGAAAAGCTCTCTGGTTTCAAATATTTCGTTCATCGGGAATGAAGAAGGGAAAATGAAAAATTAGGAATTCCTCATTTCTAATTCCTAAATCTTCTTAAAACAACGTGCTTTGCTTGCCGAAATCACGCTCCACGCCGCAAACGCCCCAGCCTTTTTCCGTAAGGACGCGCCCTTGCGGAGTGCGCGCGATGTAGCCTTCCTGAATCAGGTAGGGTTCGTGGACTTCTTCGAGCGTGTGTTCGTCCTCGCCGACGGCAACACCGATGGTGCCGAGCCCGACGGGACCGCCGTTGTAATTGAGCGCGAGCGTGCGCAAAATACGTTTGTCCATATCGTCCAGCCCGTGGCGGTCGATTTCAAGCAATTCGAGCGCGGCGGCGGCAGTTTTTTGGTCGATGGAGCCGTTCCCGCGCTCCAGGGCGTAGTCGCGCGCAAAGCGGATAAGGTTGTTCACGATACGCGGCGTGCCGCGCGCACGGCGGGCGATTTCCATGGCGCCGCCGTCGTCCGCCGCGATACCGAGCTTCGAGCAGTTGCGTTTGACGATTTTGAACAAATCTTCGTGCGTGTAATAATCGAGGCGCGTTTGGAGCGTGAAGCGGGAACGCATCGGAGCAGTAAGCAAGCCCGTGCGCGTCGTCGCACCAACCAGCGTAAAGCGCGGGATCGACAGGCGCACGCTGCGCGCGTTCGGACCTTGGTCAATCATGATATCGATGCGAAAATCTTCCATCGCCGAATAGAGAAATTCTTCCACGACTTTGGAAATGCGGTGAATTTCGTCAATGAAAAGAATTTCGCCTTCTTCGAGCGCGGTAAGCAAGCCGGCGAGGTCGGCAGGTTTTTCGATAACGGGACCGGATGTGATTTTCACTTTCGTGCCCATTTCCTCGGCGAGAATCAGCGCAAGCGTAGTTTTTCCCAAGCCCGGCGGTCCGTGAAGCAAAATGTGATCGAGCGCCCGGCGTTCCCGCCGCGCCGCGCCGACCATCACGCGCAGACGCTCAATCGTGCGCGGCTGCCCGGTGAAATCATCGAAATTCGGCGGACGCAACGCCTGATCGAGCGTCGAATCCTTGCGCGCAAGCGCGTCTTCAAAATAACTGCGCGGCGCATCGTCCGCATATCCGTTTTGCTCTGTTTTTTTCTTCGCCATCGGAGAATTTTAAAGAAAGATAGCGCGTTCCCGCCGAAAAAGGAATGCGAAATCTCCTTTTACTCAAATTCCGAATAAGCCGCTTACAGAACCGCAGATCCACAAAGTTTTTTGAAGATCAGGAATAAAAAATTAGAAAAAAAACTTTCGACGCTTTTTAAAATAAGGCAGCACGGCAAAGCGTATTTGACAAATTTCAATTTGCGGCGGTTTTGAATATGTGTCAGAGTTTGGAACTTTTCTCACATTTTTCATTCCTCATGACGCAAATGGACGCAAAAAATCCGCTTTTCGGCATTCAGAAATCTTACGACGCGATCGTCATCGGTAGCGGCCTCGCCGGGCTCACCGGCGCAAACTACCTCGCCAAGGCGGGACACTCGGTTTTGCTTCTTGAGCATCATTACCAGCTCGGCGGCTTGGCAACGTATTTTAAGCGCCCGGGCGGGCACATTTTCGATATTTCGCTTCACGGGTTCCCGCACGGCATGATCAAATCCTGCCGCAAATATTGGAGCAAGGAAATCGCCGATTCGATCCGCCAGCTCAAAGACATTCGCTTTATCAATCCCGAGTTCAATATCCAAACCACGTTTGACCGCGAAGACTTCACGCGCATTCTCATCGAAAAGTTCGGCGTTCCCGCAGAACGCGTGCACGGATTTTTCGAGCACCTCGCGCAGATGAATTATTACGACAACGACAAACGCACGACGCGGGAACTCTTTGAAGAATTTTTCCCCGGACGCACCGACGTTTGGCGCTTGTTGCTCGAGCCGATCGCCTACGCAAACGGATCCACGCTCAACGAACCCGCGATCACTTACGGGATTGTTTTCTCCAACTTCATGAGCAAAGGCGTTTACATTTTCCAAGGCGGCACGGATTTGCTCATTCAGAAAATGACCGAAGAGCTCAAGAAAAACGGGGTCGACATCCGCCGCAACTGCCTCGCGGAAAAGATTCTGACCGAAGCCGGTCCCGACGGCGTTCCCGTCGTGCGCGGCGTGCGCGTTCGCGATATGCGTTTCGGAGAAATTGCGGAAATTTCCTGCCGCTCCGTTCTTTCCAACGCAAACATTCGCAACACCGTGGAGGAAATGCTCGAACCCGGAACCGTTCCCGCCGAATTCCTTGCGGAATCCGAAACCGTTCGCGTGAACACGTCGTCCTGTCAGGTTTACATGGGGATTCGCGAAGGCGAAACGATCCCGAACATCGGCGATCTCGTTTTCACCTCGGAAGCGCCGAAGTTCGACAGCGACGACCTCGTCGACCTGCACACGACTTCCCGCACCTACTCCGTTTACTATCCGGACACGCGCCCGCAACGCAAAATCCCGCACTACGCGATCGTGACGTCGATCAACCAGAAGTTTTCGAGCTGGGAAAATCTTTCCGACGAAGCCTACGAAGCGGAGAAAAATCGCATTATTGAAGAATCTTTTGCCGGGCTTGAAAAATATATTCCGGACATTCGCGCCAAAGTCGACTGGGTCGAAGCCGCCACGCCGCGCACCGTCAAACGCTATGTTCGACACCGCGACGGAACGTCTTTCGGCACAAAGTTCGAGGGCTTAAAAATTTCGATGGAATTGCCGGAAAAAGTCCGCGGACTTTATCACGCGGGGTCGGTCGGCATCATTATGTCGGGCTGGCTCGGCACGATTAACTACGGAGTCATCACCGCCAACAAAATGGCGTTGGCGATGAAGTAGCCGTTTTCGCCGAAGTTTTGCACATTTGCGGCTTGATAAATTTCGGCGAAAGCAGATTATTATGCGCCGTCTTTCCCTTACGGGAATTTCGCGGTGCGAGCCGGAAAATCGATGGAATTTGAAATCGTCGATTTTGAAACCCGACGGTCGGGAACGGGCGCAAAGCGATTGAAGACGATAGATAGAAATCAATTAAATGGATAATAAGTTATTCGTAGGAAATCTTGCCTGGGCGACCACGGAAGGTGACCTCAATGCCTACTTCGGGCAGTTCGGCACGGTCGAATCCGTGGAAGTTCTTCGCGATAAATTCACGGGACGTGCGCGCGGATTTGCGTTTGTCGTTATGGCAACGGCGGAAGATGCGCAAAAAGCGATCGAAAACACCGAAGGACGTGAATTTCAAGGGCGTCCGCTCAAAGTCAATGTTGCGCGTCCGCGCGAGGACCAGCCTCCGGCGCGTCGCGGGAACGGCGGTTTTCGTCCTCGTTTCGGCGGGAACTCGCAACGCGGCGGCTTCGGCGGCGGAAATCGCGGCGGGTTTAATCGTGGTCCGCGCCGTAACTTCGGCGGTCCGCGTCGCAACGGAACCCGCTCTTTTGAAGGCGGAGAAGAACGCTAAGGTTCTTCTCACAAAAAACGTTCCCGTCAAATCGGCGGGAACGTTTTTTTTGTCGTTTTGCTTCGACTTTTTTACGAAACGCTTCGTTGCCGCACGGCTTCAAAAAGGCAAATCGCGGCAGCGGTGGAAACGTTGAGAGAATCCGCCAAGCCTCCCTGCGGAATCGAAACGGGAACAACGCCCTCGCCTTCATTTTTTCCAAGCCAAAAATCCGTCAATCCGGTCGCTTCCGTTCCCATCAAAATCGCCGCGGGAACGCGAAAATCGCAATCCCAATAAGTTTTTTCCGCCGCCGGTGATGTCGCAAAAATCGTCACGCCGCGCTCGGCGAGCCAAGCATAAACGGATGCCGCATCCGCGACGGCAAGCGGCACGGAAAAAAGCGTTCCCTGAGAAGCGCGCACGGCATTCGGATTGTAAACATCCGTTCCCGCGTCACCGCAACAAATCAGTGCGGAACAACCGGCGGAATCCGCCGTGCGCAAAAGCGCGCCGAGATTCCCGGGCTTTTCGATAGATTCCGCGACGAGAAACAGCGGAGCTTTCCCCACGGGAACGGTTAGCGAATCCAGTCCGTGCTGCCTCATTTCTGCAACAGCGAGCACGCCTTCCGGTTTTTCCCGGTAAGAAACTTTTTCAAACGCCGGACGCGAAAGCTCCACAATTGCCGCCGGAGGAAGAACGTTTTTCACTTCCGAAAAAACCTTTTCCGCGAGCGGATTCCGGATAAGTTCCGGACAAAAATAAAATTCCCTAAAAATGATTCCGCTTACCAGCGCGCGTTCGAGCTCACGTAAGCCTTCCAATAAAAAAACGCCTTCGGCAACCCGCGCAGCGCGTTCCCGTAGCTTCACGAGTCGCAACACGCGGGGATTTTGCCGCGACGTTATTTTTTCAAAATTCATTCTTTTGCACTTAACGATTTTAACGCATCAAAAATATCTGCCGCCCACGGATGATTTTGAGGATGAGTATATTTTTCAACAATTTTACCTGATTCCGTCCGGAAAATCGGAAGCCATTCTTTGTTTTCTCCGCTTTCGATTTCCTCAGAATTATCGTAAAAATACATACGATCCGCAAGCTGAGCGACAGAAACGGAGTTCGCCATCGATTTTGTATAGCGGCTCAAAATTTTTTCTATCGGAACTCCATGCCCACCGTCTTCGAGGCGGGAAAGAATCCTAGCTGCATTAATTTTAGGGTGATCCGTTCCGACAAAGAACACACGGATAAAATATCCGGCATCTTTTGCCTTTTTTATAAAGTTGACCTTCTCCCTCGTAGAAAGCACGGTTTCAAACGCAAAATCCTTTCGTTCCCGTAGTAATTGCTCCCGTAAATTTGTTGCGTAATTTGCAGCCTCAAGGACTGATGAGGGATTGTTCCAGTCCCCGAATTTTTCGAGTGCGATATCATCCGGATTTACATAGATGCAACCGCACATCCATTTGTGGCGAAGATCCCGAAGTTGCTCCGTTATTGAGGTCTTTCCGGAACCGTTGGGACCGGCGATGACAACAAGCCTGGGTTTCATTTAGAAGCGGTTCGTCCTTGTGCGGAAGCCATGATTGCATTTCTCAGGTTTTCCCGAAAGCGCGCTTCACGACGAACTTTTTTCTCAAAAATCCGTCGCGAAACCGCAGCCATTAGCTCTCGCAACTGCGCGTCTGTAGGTTCAAGAATCTCTGCGTCATCGCTCATTTTCATGGAAACATTCTACCTGTTTTTCGCGATTCCGCAACACGCGGGGATTTTGCTGCGACGTTATTTTTTCAAATGAATCCACGAAGAAGAAAACTTAGCGGATTTTGCTCATTTTAAAGTTGAAGCCGTCCTCGGAATCGTCTGACAAAACGAAAAGCAAAGTTTGATTAACCCGAAAGAGACTAAATGCGGATTCGTATACGGCGAGTTCCGGTCGCTTCACATCAAAGAAGCGGATGTTGCAGATGTCGCGATTGCGGGAAAGTTCATCCGAAACGTAGAACTCGCCGCAACGCAGAGAAAAATGTTGCTTCTGTTCGGTTTCACGGAAAACGAGGTCTCCTTTAATGTCTTTTCCGGACCAATTTACAACTTTAATTGTGCCTTTCGGAAATTCCTGCTCGTCAAGATCGAGAAGCTGGACATAAGCGCCGTCAGGGCTATCAGGATTGAATTTCGGCAAGATCACGGCGGCGAGATTATCCATTCCGCACGGATCGACGGAAAAAATCGGGAGATAGTCGCCGTTCGCTTTTCGATAGATTGTAACGGTTCCGTTCGAGTCGATTTCCGGAGTCATCGTCTGAGAGAAAACGAGCTCGAAAAGCTGGCAACGTTGGAATTTTCCGTTTTGGCGAACGTAAATATCATAAGCATTTTTCGGTTTTTCCCAATACGCACAACGGAACTTAATTGTTTTTGCAGGTGGAGGAAGCGGTTCTTGCTTTACCTTTTCCGGCGCGGGAGCGGGTTTCGGCGTTTCCGCCTTTTTCTGCGGAGTTGCGTCATCTTTCTTCGGAGCAGGCGGCGGCGCGGACGGTTCCTTTTTCGCCTTATCCGGCTTCTTTTCCAAAGCGGAAGTATTCGGCGCTTCCGGTGTCTGCGTCGGTTTCGGCGTTTCCGTTTTCGGTGCGGGAGCCGGTTTCGCCTGAACGGAAGTAACCGTTACCACGGGAACGGGCTTTTCGGGCGTGGCGGGCTTTGTCGAGCACGCTACAGACAAAATGACGGAACAACAAAGAGCGATCGCAAGTTGGAGGCGTTTATTCATGGGAGCTTTGGCGTTGAAGTTTTAACGGGAGAAATCTCAGTGGTTGAAAAAAAGAATTAACGCGCGGCGGGTTTGGGCGCGGGAGCATTTTCGGGCTTCGGCGGAGTGAGCGGACGCTGATCCTTAATCATGCGGAAGTCCAACTGCGGAATGCCGTTTTGGTCCTTTGCCGATTTGCTATCCGCGGGAACGATGAAAAGCAGAACGCGGTTGGTTTTGTAAAATGCAGCAGCGGAAGAAAACACCTTCGTCGGTTTTTTGTTCACGACGGTCGCGAGCTGAATTTCGTAAATTTGGCGTTCGTCGTCGAAAGGCTTGGAAAGAAACGCTTCACGATTTTTCAGACGGAAATTTTCCCCCTTTTTCTCCTCGTCTTGAGGAATCAGGCGTCCCAGCAACGCGCGTCCGGAAAAATTAAGAACGCGAATGGCTCCATACGGGAACGTCTTTTCGCTGTAGTCGAAAACAAGCTGGGAGTCTTCCGTTTTTCGTTCCAAGGCGCCGGGCAGGAAAATGACACCGATGTCTTTCATGCCGCGCGGATTGATGGCGAGCAGCGGCACATACTCCAAGTCCGCCGCCTTTACGCCTTCCGCTTTGCGTTGAGCCACTTCTTCCGGTGTCGCTTTGCGGAAAACCGGAATCGGCAACACTCCGCGATACTTGTAAGGACGCGCAAACGCCATTTTCAGGACATTGAGATAGACGTAATCTCGTCCTTCCTTAACAAAGAGTTGCGGGGCATTTGCCGGTTTTTCCCAATACGCACAACGGAACGTAACCGTATCTGTTTCCGCTGCGGGAACGCCGCCGCGACGCGCCTGCGCTTCTGCCGTTACCGCAGAAAGCAGCCCGAGTAATCCGATAAATAAGTATTTGAAGTATTTCATAAAAAATCAGAAAAGACGTTGATGAATTCATCGGGTAATGAGAATTTTTCACTACCCGAAGTCTAACACTCATGGACTTAGATTTCGTCCTGCGAGAGCCAACGGAACGAAATAATCTTGTAGCGTCGACCGAAAAGCGCGTTCACGGCGGAAAGTTTTTCGTTACGTTCCCATTTTTCGAGAACGTGGTTTTTCGGCTGTCCGTCGGGTTGACGATCGCGGTAGTTTTCCAAGAACTTTACGCTGTCGATCATTTCCTCGTTCTCATCTTCCTGCGGAACAAAAAACTCGGGAACGCGCTGAACAACGGCTTCGCACCATGCACGTGCTTCCGGCGTTCCCGTCACTCCGGAAATATCTCCGTAGGCACGAATTGTGAAAGTATCCGAACGCGCCGAGAATGCGGAACCGACGTTTGCAAGAATATCTCCCTGCGTAACATATCCGGGAACGCCCTTCTTATCAGTTTTTTCTCCCGTGGAGAAAAGATTCGGATAGCGTGACGTGTCCGGATTGCTTGCTCCGGTGTCGCCGAAACTTCCGGCGCGATTCTTATTGATTTTTGAATCGTCGATCGCAGCCTGAAGCGCACCGGCTTGCCCGTTGTCTCCTTTGGCAAGGCGACGATTGACAAAATCGCCCATCGACATAAACGGACCGCGTTTTTTGACCTGTTCGACCATGGATTCGGCGAGTTTGCGAATTTCATCTTCACCTGCCTCCACATACCAGCGCCAGCCGTTCCCGTCGTCACCGGAATTATCGGCAGCAGAGCCGAACCCGCCGACGGATTTTCCGATAAGGGAGATGAAGCGTGCGAACGGCGTTTCCGAAATTTCTTTGAATTTGCCGTCGACGAACAACATTTTTCCCTGCAAGCCGGAAAGCACGGCGACCCAAGCCTCAACGCTTGTCGAATTGATGTTAAACGAGCCGTTGAGAAGCAGATTGCGCGCAACTTTTTCGGGGTCGTAAAAATCTTTTCGCACATTCGCTTCTTTGCGGTTACCGAAATCGCGAATCAGACCGACACGTTTGTTCGGGAACGGAGAAACTTTTTCGTCTGCCGAAAAAACTTTTTCGACAAAAGCGTCAATGTCGTCCTCCTGCGCAGAATCCGTCTTTCCGAAGTTGATTCCGGAAAAGAAGTAGCGATCGAACAGATTTATGTTTGCGGCAAACGGCGTATCGGCGCGCGGTTGAGGAGAATGCAGATTGGCAACGCGTTCGGGAACGCCGTCACGCATATAACCTTCTTCCGGCCAGAAAAAGATTTCGCTCAAGTCTTCGATTCCGATGTTGGGATAGGAATTTCCGATAACGTAGCCCGGCTCCGTATCAAGGACGGAACATTCCACATGCTGAAGCTGTCCGAGCGAAAGCAACGGTGCAGTCGGAATTTCAAATAGAACAATGTTCGTCTGTCCTTCGCCCTGCCCGAGACCGTCGCCCCAGAATCCTTTTTTGGAAGAATACTGCACAGGTCCGATGCCGGAATCCGTTTCGATTGTTTTTTTCCAACCGAGTGCGACATTGCGATCCTTCATATTCGCATCCCACGCGCGAGGATCCATCACCCACGCGCGAGGATTCGTGACGAGCGGACCGACCAACGGAGAATCCTTTGACGTCTGATTGTAAACGTCGATATAGGCAAAAAACGTTTTTTCGGAATTAAGAACGCCGGTTCCGCCCGTCTGCTGCCCGGTCGCGACGTTGTTACGCCAACCGCCGTCCGGCTGCAGGAATCGGCGGAATGCGATCACCTGGGTAAGATTTTCGTCGGAAATATCGACAAGGTCCATCACGCGGCGCCAAATGCGCTGGACACCGTTTCGCGTTTCCAGATTTTCCCCCGTCGATGCAATCGGATAGTAAAGATTGAACGCAACCTGATCCAAGTCGTTGTAGAGCGAATTCGTGCTCGCAACGTTTTCAAACGGACCGTAATCGATTTCAAAATTCAATGCTTCTTGCGTTCCGCCCTGTTGAAGCAGGCTCAGATTAATCCCCGGCAGGCGAATCGCCGCCGCGCCCTTTTCTTCGTAGTCAAAATCTCCGATGGAAATGACCATGTTGCTGTTGGTGAGCCCGGAATTGGTGAGCGCAGAAGATGTCGGGAACACGACTTTAACTTCGCCCGGTTCCAAACGAATCGTTCCGCTCGACGCTTTGTTGACGTCGTCCGTTCCCGCGAAAACACGAGCCGTGCAAACGATGTCGCCGGAGTTTTGCCCCATGATACTGAGGAAGTTGCAATCCAAAATGGGGCTGTTCGTTCCCGGCCAGTTTTTTGCCTTTCCGGCATCGTCCGTATCGGTTCGCCTCAAACGGAAATGGAAGGGATAAAACTTTGTCCAATACGCACCGAAGCCGTAAAACTCCATCGGCACGTTATACGGATTGTGAATTGTAAAAATCGGGTCAAAGCAAAGCGCCGCCGTATCCTGATTCATGATAATCGAACAGCGGATAACCATACGCCGCACAATCGGTGCAATGCGCATCGCCTGCGGAATAATCAGCGGGAAATCATAGCTGCGCCCGTCACTGGTCATTTTCCGGTCTTTTCCGTGAAATTCCGGGAGGAGCGCTCCACGGCTTTTCCAGTATTTCAGCGTATGGCGGGCTGAAATGAGTGCGTAATTTCCTTTCGGACCGAAATAACCGCCGAGGTTAACACCGTGCCCTTGGTCGTTTTCCGCACCGACGATGTAGGAATACGGCTTGCTACCAACCGCGATCCAAGAATCTTTTTCCCGCGGTTTAAGCCCGCGAAAACCTTTTTGTTCGTCTTCTCGCTTGTAGAGGCGGTAATAATTGCGCACGACGTCCCAAGTCGGTCCGCGCAGGTAATCAACGTTATTGTTCCCGTTACGCGTCGTTTCCCCGGTCGTGATTTCGTAAAGATACCCAAGACCGTCCTCCGGCTGCGTCGTCCACCATTTTTCATCGGCGGGAACTTTAAATTTGCTCAGCAGATTCAAGTCATTCTTTTCGCCGCTCCCGTGAAACTGTTTGATATCGCGAAAACCTTTTCTCCACGAGCCTTCACTGAACCACGGCATTTCAAACGCCAGAGAAAGGTCGGTTTTCAAGCCGCCGTTATAAGTGTCGGTAAAAATCCCTTGGGAAACGAAGGAAACATCGTGGAAAAGTTTGCGTGCGCTTTCCTTGATTTCGGCGGCGTTCCCGCCGCCGAGAGCTTCGACGTAGACGGGAAGCGTTCCCGCGTTGGAAACATAGCCCAAGCGGGTTGCAGATGCCGTGTTTGCAGCTTCCACATCTTTTTCCCACCACGATTCAAAGCGTTCCAGCCCTTCGACAAGCGAAACACCGTTGCGCTGGGCGACAATGTTATAACGGCGATTCCAATCCGGCTGTTGGAGAAATTTTTCGTCCGTCGCGTCCGGAATGTTCACGCGGGCTTTCACGCCTTCGTCGCCGACCCAATAAGCAAACGAGCCCGTAATCGGGCGAATTTCTTCGTTCGACGCCGCAGAATATTTCATCAGCGGCACGCGGCGCACTTTAACTTCGCGTTCGTTAAAAGAAAGTTCGTCCGCCGCATCGCGATTAGCTCCCAGCGTTCCTTTCCCGACAAGCGTAACGACATCGATTTTTTCATCGTCCACGCGAAATTCGCTCTGCGCGACCTTGAGTAACGTCGCGTTCGACTGCGAAGCGGAATTCCGATTCACCGGGCTTTCGTTCGGAGCGTAAACTTCCTTGTTCTCGTCGTAATCGGAAACAAGCCAGCCGAGAAACGGTTTCTTATCCGGAGAGTAAATGCTCCAATCGCGAATTTTCGTCTTGTCCAAACCGCCCGTTGCCCAAACGCCGGTCCAAAAACGTTTTCCGTTAAATGCTTCGCCGGCAGGCAGAGAACTGTTTTCCGCCTCCCCGAAAAGATCCGCCGTCGCGGTAACGCGCTGGTCATCCCCCGTTAAAAGTTGAAGCTGTCCCAAGGCGACGCGCATCCCGCTGATAGCATTAATCTGCGCCTGAGAACGCTTCAGCTTGCTTTCCGTCAGGCGCGCTTGCACATAGACAAACGAAACGAGCGTAATGGCAATCATCAGCATCAGTGCCATCATCACCAGCGACACGACCAATGAAAACCCGCGACGGGAACGTTTTTCAAAAAAATTAGGGCTCATAGAAAAATATCTGGGGAATAACGGGGATTTTCACAAAAATCCCCTTTTCGTTCAAGGGAATAAGCGAGATTCCGAGTAAAGAGAAGACTTTTCTCCTTACTCGTCCGCCGTGATTTCCTGCAATCCGGCGGAAACGGTTCCGGGACCGGAAAAGAGTTCGCCAAGAATAACGGGTTCTTTGTCCTCTTTGAGGAAAACGTTCACGGGAACGGCGGCGCGACCGTATTTTTCAAGCTCGGCGGCGATAGTCGCATTTTTGTTCGTCCAATCCGCCCGCATTTTTACGACATTGGCATCATCGAGTTCTTTTTTCAGCGCGGGATCATCGTAAACGCGTTTATTAACTTGGCAAGTCGCACACCAACGCGCCGTAAAATCAATATAAACGATTTTCCCGTCTTCCAAGGCTTCCGCCTGTGCTTCGGGAGACCATGTAATCCAGTCTTCGGACTTTTTCCCGTAAAGCAGATTCAGCGCATAAAACACCGTTCCCGCAAAAAGAACAAGCGCGACGAGCGTTCCCGCGATACGCGCAAAACGGGAACGCCACGGCGTTGCCCACTTTCCGTAAATCCAGCACGCGAGCGCGACAACGGAGAGCGAGAGCAGCAAATCGCGTTGCGTAAACGCATCTTCCACCTGCCCCATCAGCACCCAGACGAAATACAACGCAGGCGCGTAGAGCAAAAACGCCATCGCTTGCTTGAACGTTTCCATCCACGCTCCGGGTTTCGGCAAAAATTTCAGCAACGCGGGAACGCAGGATAAAATCACATACGGAGCGGCAAGCCCGATCGCAATCGCCGTAAACAGCGCGAACGACGGCACGAGCGGCAAAGTCAGCGCACTTCCGAGCGCGGGTGCGAGAAACGGCGCCGCACACGGCGTAGCGATAATGACTGCCAAAACGCCGGAGAAAAACGACCCCGCGTAGCCGGATTTTTCCGTGAGCGATCCGCCGACACTCGTCGCACCGACGCCAAATTCAAACACTCCCGACATCGAAAGCCCGAACACAAGCATCAGCAAAATCATGCCGTAGACAAAGCCCGGTTCCTGCAATTGGAAGCCCCAGCCGAGTTGTTCGCCGCCGCTGCGCAAAACTGCCAGCGCTCCCGCAAGAATCCAGAACGAAATCAGCACGCCTGCTCCGAAAACAAAGCCGTGGCGCGCAATTTTCTTTTTATCCGAACCCGCCTTGCCGACGAAGTGCATGATTTTCAGACCAAGCACCGGGAAAACACAGGGCATCAGGTTCAAAATCAGTCCGCCTGCAAAAGCGAGCAGGAGCAAGCCGAGGAACGCGAAATCAAGCGAGAATTCGGCAGGCGCCTCGGCGAAAGTAGCGTCACCTTGCGTTGCAAGCGTTCCCGCCGCTGCGATATCCGTTGCGTTTTCGGAAGAAAACGTTTCGCCGGAAACACCGATTGCGCTTCCGTCCGGTGCAACAAGCACGCCGGCAAGATCTTCCACGCCGGCAATTTTTTCACCGCTACGAAGAGGTAGCTCAAAAACCAATGCGCCGTTTTTTGCTACGGGAACAACCGTTGCCGCAGAAGCCTCAAATTTTTCGCTTTCCGGGAAAAAACGGGAATTGGCGGGAAACGCCACTCCGTCGATTCTCTTCAAAGAAATTTCAACCGCGCCGGACTTTTCTGAAAACGTCGAGGTAAGGTGCTCGGGTCCCAAGGGAAACGGGAACGCTTTTTCCGCTTCGCGAAATTCCGGCGTGGGTTCGACACTGCTCAAATCTTTTGCCAAATCAATCTCGACGGAAATTTCCTTGTCCTGCGGGAAACAGCCGTTGTCGTCGCAAGCAAGCCAAGAAGCCGTTCCCGTGAGTGCAATTTTCGCCGCAGGAATATTTTTAGGGACGCAGAAATTGATTTCGACGTAGGCGATGTTTTCATAAACGTAGCTCGCAAGGCCTTGAAGCTCGTAATATTTCGGCGTGCTCCAATCCCATCCGATAAAAGTCACGTCTGCGGGAACGCCTTTCCATTCAACGCTGAGCGGCATTCCGGCTTCGCCCGGATTTTTCCAGTAAAGATGCCAGCCGGGTTGCATCGTCATTTTGAGAAGAATCGAGAAACAGCGCACGTCGGAGTCGCTCGCCCACTCGTTAACACCGACCACTTCGACATTGGTCGTCCGCGCCGATTGCGCGGGAGCGGCAAACGCTGCAAACGGCGTATCCGCAAAGGAAAATTCGGATTCTTGTGCCGCCACGGTCGTTCCCGTGCACGCCGCCGCAAAGGCAAGGAGAAGAGAAAGAATTTTTTTCATAAGATTTTTATTTTTACCGGAAAGGAACAGAAGAAAAAGAAGGATTTTGACTTGGAAAAATCATTAAAAATACGATGCACACCGTTTTTGCCGGTTGCATTTTATTTATTCTCCAATTTTTCCCGCTCTTCCGCTTCGATGCGTTCGCGGATTTTTTTGCGCTCCTCTTCTTCGATGAGTTTGCGGCGCACGTCGGCTCGCTCGTCGGCTTCAATCGCTGATTTCACTTCATCGTCGATTTCTTCGCTCGCACGCTTAAATTCGCGACGGGCTTTCCCGAGCCCTCGAGCAAGTTCCGGCAACTTTTTTCCGCCGAAAATCAGCAGAATCAGCACCAAAACAATGATAATGGTCGTCGGCGTTACCGCCGCCAAAATTTCGATGTGGGATAATGTTTGCATCGTTTCGTTTTACTTTTTTGGTTGTGATTATGCGAGCTCTCCAAGTATGCGGCAACGCATTTTCTCAAAAACTCAGCGTTCCCGTGATGCAAATTTGTTTTTTTTATCAGAGCATTCTTCGCTAAATTTCAATTTGCGGGAACTCACGGGAACACGTTATCCTTCCACAAAATGACTTCCCCGATTTCTTCCTTCGTCAATCCGCTCTGGCCCGACGCGTTTTGGGACGTATCCGGCGCATTCGTCAACGACCGCGAGTTGCTTTTGTTTCATGATTTTTTCCTGCAAACAACAGGCATCAAAATTCTGAAACTCGTGCACGGCTCACCGCTTTTTCTCTGGAACAGCGGACGCGTTTTGCCTCGCGCCGCCTGCACCGCCGAGCAAATGCGCGACGCCGGTCTTGCCTACGCACGCCGCGGAATCGCCGTCGACCTCACGTTCACAAACCACCTGCTCAAGGAAGAACACGTTTCCGACCCGACCGGGAACGCGCTTTTAAATTTTTTTGAAAAGCAAAACCCGACGGGGAACAACGCCGTCATTTGCGCGTCGGACGCACTTTTCGAGCACGTCGGGAAAAATTATCCGAAGCTCAAACGTGTTTCTTCCATTCTCAAAGTCACCGTCGAAAACGGTCGCGGGAACGCCGATTACTACCGGAAACTCGCCGAGCGTTTTGACAAAGTGATGGTGCATCCGGACGATTCGACCAATTTTGAAATGCTCTCCCAACTCGAAGACAAGGACCGCTACGAAATCCTCGTCAACGAATACTGCATTCGCGGGTGCAAAATCCGTCCGTGGCACTACAAATACCTTTCCAGCCTCGCGATGAATTACTTCGGACACGTTGACCAGAAATTTGACGAACGCTGGAAAAACAACGGTTGCTCCGACCTGAACGTGCTTGTCGGCGACCCCGAACGCAACTGCGCCGCGCTCACGCAGGACGAAATTAAACGCCTCTACGACCTCGGATTCCGCAAATTCAAGGTGCAGGGACGCGGAATGCTCAACGGCGCCGGCGTGCTCTACGACCTGCTCCGCCTCGCACTGCGGGAAGATTCGCCGGGCGAAAACTACGTTCAGAGACTTAAACTTCAATTCCTCGAAGCCACGTCTACGCTCACGCCCGCGGTCTGATGCCGTTCCCGGAAACATTTTTTCAAAAAAACTCAACGTCATGAGCAATATTTCCACCCCGAGCAATTTTATTTCCCTCACACCGAATGCGACCGGCACGGGAACGCGCGTTCCGTTCACGTTGCTTTCGCCCGCCGCTCCGCAGGAGAAAAAACTCGCCGTCCTCGCCGACACGGATTTTCCCGAAGCCCGCTGGAACGTCGGCGGTGTTTTCCTCTACGAACAGGCGCGAACAATTCTCTGCGATTTCATTCAGGAAAATTTTGACCGCGCAAATTTCATCGCCGAAACCCACGGCGCGCCGCCCTGCATCTGGACGCTCGAATGGTTTCAATCGCGCCCTCTGACACCGCCCGGCGACATTGCCGCCACACTCAAAAAAATCTCTGCCAAGCCCGCGCACTTTGTTTTGCAATTCGACAATCCGTATATTTCCGAAGAAATGCTGAGCGATGCCATCGGGAATACGCTTCTGAGCTACGCCGCACAAATGCCGCGTGCGTCCGTTTCCGTCGCGTCCGACCGCCTCGCAGATTACATTCGCAGGAAATTTCCCACGCTTTCCGTGCGCGCGGGCGCGAATAAAGCGATTGTCGAAAACGCTCGCGGGAACGCCGACTACTACGTTGAGGCGGCGAAACGCTTTTCCGTTGTTTCGCTCCATCCGGACGATATTTCAAACCTCGAACTTTTGAAAAAACTTGCAGAAACCTCCTCTCCGGAAAAATTTGAAATCACGGTCAACGATTCCTGCCTGCGCAACTGCCCCGTGCGGGAACGCCACCTCGACGCGCTCGCAAAAATCCGTCAAGCACCGTGGAATGCCGAACCCTTGCGGGAACGACACCAAATTCTTGCCGAAGCCAAATGCGAAGACGTTTCCGTGCAATCCGGTCCCGGCGCGCCCTGCGCCGCACTTCTTTCCCGTGAAGAACTTTCCGCAATTTACGCGCTCGGCTTCCGCCGATTCCGCCTTCAAGCAGAAACACTACGGAGCGAAATTTCGTTTTTCTGGTCGGCATTGCGCTGGCTTTTTTCCGCGAAGCCGGAACATTGGCATTATTTCGGACTGATAGCCTCCTCGCTCATCACAAAAATCAAAGAACCCGTTCCCGTGCTTCCGACCGGCCTTTCTCCCTTCGTCAAACGCAAATACGACTGACGCAAGTGCACAGGGACGTCTCGGTCCTTCCTCCGTTCCGAAATTGTAAAAAAAAAAGAGCCGTCGAACTTCGGCGGCTCTTTTTTGTGCAGAAATGCGTAATTTTATCCGATGGTTGCGATATCCGGCTCAAAAGAGATTTCGATACGGTAAGGCGTTCCCGGGCGGAGATGCATCGGTGTTGAGCGGACAAAGGTTTGATAATAGTAAACCTTGCCGTAACGCGTGCGCTGCTCCGGATCTTCGGAAACGTTTTCGTAATCGAGCCACGCGCCTTGGAAATCATCTTTCGGAACGGTGCAACCGTAGCTCTTTTCTCCGAGGCGGAAAGACGATGTCAGGTGGTAGCGGCTGTGTGCTGCAGCAATCGGCATCACGAAACGCATCGAGCTCAGTTGAACACGCTGTTTGACTTGGAGCGTGTAGCGTGCCGTCATTTTCCCGCCGAGGAATTCCCATTCCACGCGGCAAGAACCTATACCGGGAACGATTTTCTCATCCTTCGTGATCAACTCCGGTTGTTCGTAGGTGAAGCGGAAGGCGTTTTTCATGCCCAATCCTACGGCAATATTTTTTCCGTAGAAAGACGGCGTAAACGTGTTTTCGCCAATCGTCCATTCCGGAATGAACGCGGGAACGTAGCGCGCCACCGGTGTATCAAAAACGCCCGGCATATGCGGGAACGCGAGCGAATCTGAATCGCCGCGAGCGCCGCCGGAAACGAGCGGAATCTGCACATGCAAACCGTTTTCCGGATTGCGGTAGACGCAAATACCCTGTTCCTTGCGTCCGCTGCGGTCGAGCGTAATGACGCGGCAGGTCGCTTTGCCGTTCGCCGGAACGGGCTTGCCGTCGTCGAGCGCACCGCCGACGGTTTTCGCGAGGCGGGACCACTGGCAAAGATAGCGGGCGGCATCGAAGTTGGCGACGCGCGTCGTGTGGATTGCGTCCGTGTCGCGTTCGCCGTCGCGAATCACCAACACGCCCTGCTCCTGATCGATGAACGTCATGAAGAAGAACAGGAAAAGTTTGCGGAGCAAATCCTTGTAAAGCGGCATTTTGTCGGATGTGATCCAGCCGTCGCGCATGGACTGCAAAATGAGGCTGATCAGGTGCATCTGTCCGTAAGCGCCCGTTCCCGTGCCCGTGCACCAACCAAGACCGTCCGCACGGACGATGTCCGGCAACATTTTCAAATATTTTTCGGCGTATGTGCGAAGCGTCGGCAACTTGCGTTCCCGCAAGTGAATATTGGAGTGCAGTTGGAGCGACTGGCGAATAAAGACGTATTGCATGACGCCATGCAAGTCGTAGCAACCTCCGAGAACGTCTAAATTTTCCGGAGTGCGCGGCAAATCGTCGCAGAACCCGCCCGTGCTGTTGCTCTTGATCCGATCAATGAAGCGCTCGATGAGGCGTCCCGTTTCGTCTTTTTTGGAAAGCCCGAGAGAATAACGCGTAACGGCTTTGCCGATGTTAAAGGCTTGGCGGTGGTCGTTGTAGTCCGTGCGAACAAGCAAGCGATTGTCCAACAATTCACGGTTCGCTTCGCTGAGCAAAGACCACGGCGCATTGCGTTCTTTTGACGGACCGAACGAAAGCAGTCCAAGCGCCGCGTAGGCGAGACCGTTTTCGCACTTGGTTTCCTGAACGAGCTGGGCGGAAACACAGCGGGCAACGAGTTCGACGATATCCGCCTGCCCGATGCGAGTTTCCTGTGTGGCGCGATAAAACTCGCCGAGCGCGAGCGCCGCATGCCCCGATTCGTCGGAGCGCCCGAGTTCTCCCGGGGTCGGTTCAATGGAGCCGTCCGCATTGATGGCACCGATATTATGGCTCAAAATCACACGAGCCATGTCCAAACATTGATCTGCAAAATTATGCATCTGAATCAGGGTTCTATAAAAAAGAGGTTCTGAAATTATCTCTAATTGGAACGGATTAGTCGAATAAATTCCGCGTTAGTTTTGGTTTTTTTCAGACGTTCAATCATTGCCTCGGCGACATCTTCGATTTTTCCGCCGACCATCGCCCGGCGCAGGAACGACGCGGCTTCGAGAGCGTCCGGAGCAAGAATCAATTCTTCTTTTCGCGTTCCCGAGGCGGCGAGATTGAATGCCGGCCAAATGCGCAATTCGGCAACTTTGCGGTCCAGCACCATTTCCATATTTCCCGTGCCTTTGAACTCTTCAAAAATCAAATCGTCCATCTTCGAGCCCGTTTGAATCAACGCGGAAGCGATAATCGTAAGGCTTCCCGCTTCCTCCGTATTGCGGGCGGAAGAAAAAATCTGGCGCGGTTTTTCCATTGCGCGGGAATCCAAACCGCCCGTCATCGTGCGACCGGAACCGGTTTTCGCGTTGTTATACGCACGCGTGAGGCGCGTAATCGAATCAATGAGCAAGACAACATCGTGTCCCGTTTCCACCAGGCGGCGGGAACGCTCGATGCAAAGCTCTGCAACGGCAACGTGATTTTTCGCTTCTTCGTCATTGGACGAAGCGTAAAGCTCTGCGGCGGGCAAATCGCGCTTAAAGTCCGTCACTTCTTCCGGGCGTTCGTCCACGAGCAAAACAATCACCTTACATTCCGGATAATTTTCAATCACTCCGGCGGCGATGTCTTTGAGCAAGGTCGTTTTTCCCGTGCGCGGCGGAGCAACAATCAGTCCGCGTTGCCCTTTCCCGACCGGACAAAACAGGTCAATGACACGCGTCGTCATGCGTCCGTCCTTTGTTTCGAGGCGCAATTGCTTGTCCGGAGCGATACTCGTCAACTGCTGGAACTGCGGGCGGCGGTGGCGTTCGTTCGGATTGGCTCCGTCGATTCCGTCCACATAGGCGAGCTTGGATTCCATCGCGCCGACGTTGCGTTGCGCTTTTCCGGCAATCCAGCTTCCGGTCTTCATCTTGAAGCGTTTGACCAAATCTTTTCCGACAAAAACATCCGTCGGATACGATTTTCCGCAACGCGCCGGCGAGCGCAACATTCCGTTGCTGTGTTCGTCAACGACAAGCACGCCTGCCGTTTCAAATTCTTCGATCGGCAAATCCGGATTGATGATTTTCGGCTTCGGCGCCGGCGGATTTCCGGCAGACCCCTGCGGTTTCTTCGCTTTCGGCGGTTGCGGCGGACGCGGTCCCTTTCCTCCGTTTTTCCCGAAGGTTTTCTTCTTGTTCGGATTGGAAAATCCGCCGTTCGCGTTCCCGTGAAACGGTTTCTTGTTGTTTTTGTTCTTCCCGAATTTGTTGAATTTCGGACGAAACTTAGGCGGTTGCAGCGCCTGCGAATTATTTTCGCTCATGGCTTGTTTAGCTAAAAAAATTAAACAGAAAAAATGTTTTTGCCTTTCCGCGAGGACGCATCGCCTGTCGAAAAACGATACAGGGGGGAATATTCTTTTTGTGGAAAAAGGATTTCCTGAAAAGCGCTCTCTCCGCGCTCACGCGGAAAAAGGCGGCGGGAACGGCAACTGCCGGATTCCCTGAAAACACGGGAACTCTCTACCAAAGACGGCGCAATTGCAAGCCGATTTTTACAGTTTGCTAAAAGAGCAACAGCTCGCCGGAATCAGAATTTTCGGTTGCGGCGGGTGCGGAAGCACTTTCGCCGATTCGGCGAAGAAATTCCGCTTCGTCAATCACTTCCACACCGAGTTCCCGCGCTTTGTCGAGCTTGCTTCCGGCTTCTTCTCCGGCAAGCACGCAACTCGTTTTTTTGCTGACGGAACCGGAAACCTTTCCGCCGCGGGCTTCGATCATTTTTTTGGCATCATCACGTTTGAGTGTGGGAAGCGTTCCCGTGAGCACAAAAATTTTTCCTTCAAAAATCTGCTCCGTCCCGGCGGGTTCGTCCGTTCCCGTGGAGGTAATTTCCGTATTCAATCCGGCAGATACAAATGCGTCGCAAAGCGCACGGTTTTGCTCTTTTTCAAAAAATGCCAAAATATTGGCGACAAGCACCGAGCCCTTGGAATTTTCCCCTTTTATGAGCGCATCAAAAACCTGTTCTTCCGTCGCGTTTTTCAATGCCGTGAGCGAACGGAATTTTTTTGCCAAAATTTTGGCGTATTCTTCGCCGATGCCGGGAATGCCCAATCCGTTAATCAGGCGCCAGAGTTCACGGGAACGCGAAGCCTCAATGCCGTCGAGCAGATTTTTGGCGGATTTTTCCTTAAATTTTTCGAGTGAAAGCGCCTGTTCAAAAGTCAGCGCGTAAAGATCCGCAGGCGTTTTGACAAAGCCGCGTTCAACGAGTTGCGTCGCGACGGACTCGCCGAGATTCGGAATATCCATGCAGGATTTTCCCGAAAAATAAATCAGCCGCCGCACGCGCAGTTCCGGCGTGTCTTTTTCTTTTAAATACCACGCCACGGCGCGCTCCGTGCCCTTTTCCGGCTTCGCGGGATCGATGAGACGCAGGGGGCGCTCCGCATCGATGCCAAGTTTCTTCAATTCTTTTTCAAAGGAAAAAATCTCCGCGTCGGGCTTGCGCTTTTCGGGAACGAAACGGACGACTTGCGGAATGATTTCGCCGGCTTTTTCCACGATGACGCGGTCGCCGACACGCAAATCCTTGCGGGCAATTTCGTCTTCGTTGTGGAGCGTAGCGCGGGAAACCGTCGTTCCCGCGACTTCGACGGGTTCAAGCTCGGCTACAGGCGTGATTTTCCCCGTGCGCCCGATTTGAAGCGTAATCGCGCGGAGCGTTGTTTCCGCCTGTTCCGGCGCGTATTTAAAAGCGATTGCCCAGCGGGGCGCGTTGGATTTTTCTCCGAGTTTCCGCTGGAGTGCAAGGCTGTCGAGCTTGACGACGGCTCCGTCCGTCGGGAACGGATAATTTTTGCGAAGTTCGCCGAGCTCTCGGATTTTTGCCATCGCGACATCTCCGCCGAGCGCGTTCCCGCAAAAATCCGTGAGCGGAAATCCCCACGCGTGAAGCATTTCGCGAAGTTCGGAAAGCGTGGCAAATGTCCCCGCAGGCTCGCACGCACCGAGTCCGTAGACGAAAGTGTCGAGGCGGCGGCGTGCGGATTCCTCGGGATTTTGCGATTTAATCGTTCCCGCCGTAAGGTTGCGCGGATTGGCGAACGGCTCCAACCCTTCCGCCTCGCGTTCGGCGTTGATGCGCAGAAATTCGTCTGTCCGCATATAAATTTCGCCGCGAATTTCGACAATTTTCGGAAGCGGTTTTCCGTCGATCGGTTTCAGTTCTGCGGGAACGCCCGCGATGTTGACGACGTGGCGAGAAATATCGTCGCCCTCAACTCCGTTCCCGCGCGTGAGTGCGCGCACGAATTTTCCGTTTTCGTAAGTGTAGGAAACGGAGACACCGTCGATTTTCGGCTCGACGAGAAAGCGCATTTTATCCGCCGGAATTTCTTTCGCAAGACGCGCGCAAAAATCGAGAAATTCGCCCTCGGAATATGTGTTGTCGAGGCTTTGCATCGGCACGCGATGCGAAAATTTTTCAAAGCCGCGGGAACGGTCGTCGCCGACGATTTTCGTGGGCGAATTTTCCCGGGAAAATTCCGGATGCGCGGATTCGAGCGCTTGCAATTCGGATTTGAGCAAATCGTATTCAAAGTCCGAGATAGTCGGCGCGGCGTTGCGATAATAGCGTTCGTCGTGCTCGGCTATTTCCTTGCGAAGTTGCTCAATACGTTTTTCCGGGGAAGGCGTGCTCATTGAAATAAATGCGGAGAAAAAGTAAAACGAAACGGCAACGCCGTAAAACGAAAAGCGTAGAAAAGGAGACATACGCACAAGGAAAAAGAAAAGCGCGCCTCTCCGCAAAATGCTTTTTTTTTCTCCCTAAGTCAAAAAAAAGCCTCGCGAACGAACACGATGATATTCGTCTTAAACGAACAAAAATAATCCGTGTTCATTCGCGGGACCAACCTCCGGCAGCGCTTTATTTCGCTCCGGCACCCTTGAAAAACGTGCGAAGCAAATACGCGATAACGTTGCCCCAAAGCACGGAATTGAGCACGAGGAAAATCCACCACATCGGTTTTTCCGGAATACAGCCCATAAAATCCGTTACCCACATGCCGGGCTGGGTCAAAACGCTTTCGATTTTATCCGTAATCGTTCCCGCGTTTCCGGATTTGAGAAAATCCGGACGAAATTGCGTTCCCGCGAGCACGAGAACGAAGTGAATAACGCTCAATCCGAGCGACGAAAGAAGGGTTGCCTTGTCAAATTTCATAATTTGGAAAAATTGAAAATGAGAGAAAAAGAATACCGCCTCGGAAACAAATCAGAATTTATATTCCGCGCCGAGTTGGAAAAGATGGTATTGCTGCTCGTTAAATTTCGCGTCCGAACCGCCTATTTCCGCCGTATTCCCGTAAAGTTCGTAGCCACCGCGAATCGACCATTGCTCGTTGAGCACGAACGAAAGTCCGAGTTCTCCCGCATAAATTGCGCAAAAATCCGAATCGGAACGATAATGGTCCCAGCCGCCGACGCGCCCGGAATCAATCGTATAATCGACAAATGCCATCCCGACGCGCAATCCGGCGTGAAAACTCAGCTTATCTTTCACCAGCGGGAACGAAAAACGATAACCGGCGAGCAGGCCGAGATTGCTCGTGTCCAAATCCCAATTCGTAGCGATATTTTCGCTGCCCGCGAGCATCAAAACGCCCAGCGAAAACTGATTTTCCGAATCAATATTGTAATTCCAGCGGAAATCCGCACCGCCCATATCCACACCGCCGCGAGCCGCTTTTTTAAACGCGTTCGCGTAAACCGCTTCCAACGAAAGCGAATACGACGCGGGAACGTCTTCTGCGGACGCAACTTCCGCCGCACCGACGAACGGACAAATCGCCGCCGCAACGGCGGAAATACGGAATATTTTCGAGAGTTTTTTTGTGATGTTCATTATTTTTCCTTTGCTGATGAAATGTGATTTTCAAACGAAGTGCGAGCCTCACCGCCCCGAAAGCGGCGGGAAAACGCTAACTTGTCTGCATCGTGTAAACGCCGTTTTCTACGGAAAAAACTTTCCACGCTTCCGCATTTTCCGGCAAAAGCGTTCCCGTGGCAATAATTTGCAAATCTTCGCCGACGGTATTCCAAAATCCCGCCTTGCGCTCCGCATCGAGTTCGCCGAGCACATCGTCCGCCAAAACGACGGGAGCGACTCCGAGCCGCTCGCGAAACAGCGAAAGTTGCGCCAAGCCGAGACTCAGCGTCATACCGCGCTGTTGCCCTTCGGAAGCGAAATCCTCCGCCGCATGCCCCAAAATCCGGAACCCGAAATCGTCGCGATGCGGTCCTTTTTGCGTCGAACGCAACAGGCGATCCTGCGCGCGGGAACGGCGAAAAACGTCGCTCCATGCGGCAAATTCCGCCTCTGAAAGCGACGCGGAATAAACCAGCCGCGCTTCCTCCTCGATGCGAGCAATTTTTGCCGCAAATCCGGCAAACAGAGCCGAAATTTTTTCCATTTCACGGGAACGGATTTCTACGATGCGGCATCCGCTTTCCGCGAGAATTTTTTCAAAAGCCTCCAATTGTGCGTCCGTCGAATTCGGCATTTTCAAAAGCCGATTCCGCGCTTCCAGCGCCCGGTGATAACGCTGCAATTGCAGAAAATAATCCGCATTGATCGTCGAAAGCGTCAAATCCAACCAACGCCGGCGCCCGGACGGAGAACCGCGCAGAAGCGCAATATCGTCGGACGAAAACACAACGGAGGGAAAGCGCCCGACAAATTCGCTCAGCCGCTTTATCTGCGTTCCCGTGCCTGTTTCCACGGTTTTGGTTCCGCCCGAGGCAAGCGCCAACATAAGTTCGGTTTCGCCCTCGTTTTCGTGGTCGAGCGCAACAAAAATCTGAGCAAGTTTTTTCCCGGATTTTACGAGCAAGCGCGTGTCGCGCGTGCGAAACGAACGCAACGCCGTAAGCAGGCTCAGCGTTTCGAGAAAATTCGTTTTTCCTTGTCCGTTTTTCCCGACAAGGAAAATCCTGCGGGTTTCCCCGAAATCCAAATCGGCGAATTCAATATTGCGAAAATCCGCAACTCTGAGTCGCGCAACACGCATTTTCGGGACAACTCGGCTCGGCGGCTTTACGGGCGCGGAAGTTTCAGCACCATGCCGATTTTCAGCGCGCTGGGAGAACTCATCGTCACGCGGTTCGCATTGTAAATATCACGCCAGCGAGCGACCGTGCCGTAGTATTTTTTGCTGATGGAAGAAAGCGTGTCGCCTGCGACCACGGTATGCGTCGCGGGAACGGTCGGGCGTTCGGGTGGCGGCGGAGTAACGGCAACCGGCGACGTTTCTTCGGCGGGAGCAACGGCTTCCGGAACGGCGGACGCGGGACCGGAAGTCGCGCCGCCCGCCCGCGGCGTTCCCGCAGAAGCGAGGCGTTCCCGCAGAAGCGCGATTTCGCGTTTCAACTGCTCGTTTTGAAGCATGACTTCCCGATACTTCTGTTGCAGATCAACGGAAAAATTTTCGGAAACACTCGAAGCATTTACGCTCGCAGGCAACATATCCTGAAAATAGCGTTTTTTTGCCGAATCAATGAGTTCATGCACGCGTTTTTGGGAGATAGCGCCGGCATCCGGGCGCAACGAAAGCACTTGGGAAAAATGATAAATCGCCAACGGAAAATTGTTCCGGCGAAAGGAAATCAACCCCGCTTCCATATTGGATTCCGGGGAATCGTTCGGGTGGCGGCGAATAATTTCCTGAAACACCGCCAAGGCTTCCGCGTCGCGCCCGCCGGCGACAAGCTCCTGTCCGGTTCTGAACTCCGGATCTTCCGTTTCCACATAGGCTACATCTTGCGGGAACACGCTCCCGCAACCGTGAGTTCCGAAAAACAACGCGCCGACGGGGACCAGCAATACGCACAAAATCAAAACGAATTTAAACATTCCTTCTCCTGTTTTATCCGCCGTGAACTATGCCTGCGGGAACGCACCGGTTCAATAGAGAATTATTCCCAAATTTCCGCTTGGAAAAAAACGCTCAAGTGCGTAGCGTCATGCCGCATGACTCCGAAAGAAAAAGCGCTTCAAAGTTTCCGCCAACCGCCGCTGTGCCTGAACTGCGCACAGGCAATCGCGCACGGATTCGATCGCGAAGACCTCCTCGCCGAACTCCAAACCGCCGGCGGCGGACGCGCTCCCGACGGGCTCTGCGGCGCCCTTTTCGCCGCCATGAAAATCGCCGGAGAAGCCTCCGCTCCGGAACTCGCCGACGCTTTTGAAAAACGCCTCGGCTACCGCCGTTGCCTCAATTTGAAAAAAGATTCCCGCACGCCCTGTCCGACCTGCGTCGCCACCGCCGCCGAACTCCTCTCCGAGCGGACTGCCGAGTAGTTTTTTTTTCAAAAGAAAATTGGACTAACGGATTTCCTCCGTTGCAATTCGGGCGATGCGCCGCGCCTCAGTGTCGACGGCGAGCACGTCCGCAAGCGAAACCGGTTCTCGGCACGGGAACGCCGCAAGCGTTTTTTCCGTAATTTCGGGAATGGCGAGATAGGGAACGCGTTCCCGCAAAAATGCGTCGACGGCAACTTCGTTTGCCGCGTTGAACACGGCGGGCAAAATTCCGCCGTCGCGGGAACACTCGCGCGCGAGGCGCAAGCATTTGTATTTCGCGTAATCGGGTGCACGAAATTCCAAATTCAGCGTTTGTGAAAAATCCAATGCCGGCACCACTCCCGCGAAACGCTGCGGGTGGAAAATACAATTCTGAATCGGGAACGTCATTGACGGCGGCGCAAGGTGCGCCAGCACGGAGCCGTCAGTAAACTGCACCATCGAATGCACAATACTTTGCGGGTGAACGACGATATCGATTTTTTCCTGCGGTAGCCCGAAAAGCCACGTTGCCTCAATCAGCTCCAAGCCTTTGTTCGCCATCGTGGAAGAATCGACCGTCACTTTCGGTCCCATTGCCCAATTCGGGTTTTTGAGTGCATCTGCCGGACGTGCTCGCGCCATTTCTTCGAGCGTCGCGTCGCGAAAAATTCCGCCGGAAGCCGTCAAAATAATGCGATCGAGGTGGCGTTGCGGCTCCGCGCCGATGCATTGGAAAATCGCGTTGTGTTCGCTGTCCACGGGCAAAATTTTCACATTGTGTTCCCGCACGGCATTCATCACAAAGCGCCCGGCAAGAACGAGAATTTCCTTGCTGGCGACGGCGACATCCTTGCGGGAACGAATCGCCGCAAGCGTCGGGCGCAGTCCGAGTGTGCCGACCACGGCGGTTACGACGAGATTCGCTTCCGGCAGCGTCGACAACTCGCACAGCCCGTTTTCACCCGTGTAAAAACGCGTTCCCGCAGGAAATTCGCCGGATTTTTCCGCTTCTGCGGCACATTTTTCGTCAAAAATCGCAACGTGCCGCACTCCGTATTTTTTTGCGATGGCGGCGAGTTCGCGCCAGCGGGTATTCGCGGCGATACCGACGAGTTGCGCCTTGTCGCGGTGCCCGTCCAAAACTTTCAGCGTGTTTTCGCCGATAGATCCCGTCGCGCCCAACAAAACTATTTTCCGCATCGTCGTCATTTTTTTTGAGAAAAGCAAAGAAGATTCTTTTTTATCACGTTCCCGCGCGAGGTGCGAAAGTTTTTTAACTGCACGAAATTCCCTTCGACTCCCGGAATTTCAAAATTCCGATTCCGCAGGCTAAAACATACGTTCTAATTATTGTTGCAGGAGTGTAAAATTTCCATTTTTATTGCGCGCCATATTTGGAAAATGAAGTTATTTCAAAAAATTTTTACGGCGATTTCCTGTTGCGTTCCCGCGCTGACGCTTTTTGCGAACGGCGGTGAGGATTTTACGGAGGCGGAAACGGAACTCAAAGAAGTTTACACTCCGGCACGCACACAACTTCGCGTGCGGGAACATCTTATTACGCCGCTTTACACCTACTACGCACAGGGCTTGCCCGCCGCGCTTTCAACGGGCGGAAAAATGGCTTACTCGACCTACGGCACGGGCTTTGCATGGCGCTACGTTCATCCGGAAAAAACGCGTATCGCCCTCACCTCGTTCGACTACCGACGCACGGATTTCCGTTTTTCCGGCGGTGCCGAAACGCCGTTTTCCCACACGGATTCGCTTCGCGCGACGACGTATCAGGAATTTATCAATCCGGACAACGGCTTGGCGGCAGTCGCGATTTTGTCCGGCTCGCTCGCGGCGGAAGACGCAACGGCGCTTTCCGACGGCGCAGGCGGAATGCTTGCCCTCGCCTGCAAACAATATTTTTCCGAAACCACTTCCGTTATGTTCGGCGCGGCAACGCTATACAGACCGGATCGCGAACGCTGGTATCTCGTTCCCGTGTTTTCGTTTGATTGGCGTATCGCGCCAAACTGGAATTTGCGCTCCTTCAACGGACTTACGCTGACTTGGGACATCAACGGCGACAACGAATTTCTCGTCGACTTTTCCGTTTCCTACGAATCATCCGCCTTCGCCGTTGCGGCGGAAGACAAAATCACGTCGCCTTATTTCGGGAAAGACGGCGCCTACCGCCGCCAAAGCGCTCCCGTGAGCGTCGCGGGAACGTGGAATCTTTCGGAAAACCTTTTCCTAAGCGCCGGAATTGTTCTAAACACATGGTCGGAATTCCGTCTCTACCGTGACGGACACAAAACCCGGGAAAAATTCTCCACGGATCCTACACTCGAATTTTTCCTCCAAGCCGGATTTCGTTTCTAAAAAAAAGAACAAATTTTCTTTTCTTTCCGAAAACAAAGCGTTCCGACGTGAAGACTCTTCAAGTCTACCATTTTAGTGTTATTTCCTTTACACAAATATAGTGTAGCACTATCGTCTCGTTCCTGGTCTCAATCAAATTCAATCACGTTTTATATGAAAGCTACAAAACTACTCGGGGCATTGCCCGTAACACTTCTCTTCGGTGCCTCGTTTGCTTTTGCTGACGGCATTTACGGTCTCGACGGCGGCTGGGAACTTCTTCATGAAGACTGCGTCATGGGCGGAACCGCTCCCGTCACGGTCGAAAACAAGTCCGCAACGCGCCACGGCGGTGCAATTTTCTCCGACGGCAATCTCACCATTTCCGGAAATTTCACTTTCACCAATAACACTGCCGGAGGAAAAGGCGGCGCGATTTTTGCCGACGACAACGTGTTTTTTATCGGCGCGGGAACGACCATTTCGTTCAGCGGGAACAAGGCGGGAGGAGTTTCTAACGATATATTTCTTGCGGATAACGACGACATCATGGTCATTCGCGATGCGGGAACATACACCTTCGGCGGCGGGATTGACGCTTCGCGCGGAAGTTCTCTCAAAATCGGCACCGGCGCAAACGTAACCTTCGGCGCGACTTCCGTCACCACCATCGGCGGAAATACGACCATTGAAGCGGGAGCGACCGTTACTTTTGAATCCGGTTCCGTCAACACGTTTGCCGGCGGGCTTCACCTTGTCGGAAACGGTGCCAAGCTCTCTCTCGGCGGGAATACGACAATCGGCGGACGAATTGTTCTATCCTACGATTCTGCGACCGACAAATTTACCGAACTCGATTTCTCCGGTGCAGACAGCGTAACTTTGCTCGCGGGAACACAGCTCGCTATTTCCGGAAACGTTTCGGCGAAATCGCTCATGAATAAGGAATATGCCATCGTCACGGGAGCGACAAGCGCGCTGCTTTCCACGCTTTCCGGACAATATGTGGCGGACGCCGTTCTTTATAAAACCGTCACGGAGGCTGATGCTAACGGGCAACTTCTTCTGAAAACGGTCCGAAAAAGCACGGCGGAAGCGACGGCAGCCGTCGGCGGGAACGCAGAAGCCGCAGTTGCGCTCTACGATGAAAACACGATTCTTGACGTTGCGGACTACGACCAAGCACGCCACAACGTGAGTGCAGCGACGGGCGAAATTATCGCTTCCGACGCTTACGCCCGCCTTCGCCGCACATTCGTTGCGCTTGACCGCGCCGAGCAATTTTTGGCAAACGAAATCGCGGGAACGAATTTCCGCAAACCCGCAATCGGCGGAACCGCGGTTTCCCGAGGAGAAGTCTCGCAAGCAGCGACAGGGGAAATTCCCGGAGGAGCGCAAAACGCACCTCTTTCCGAAAAGTCTTGGGAATTTGCCATCGCCTATTCCGGAATGTCCGGCGAAGTTTCCTCTACAGACGGTTTTGACGCCTACGATTACTCAAGCAACACAATTTGGCTCGGTTTGAAAAAAGCATTCCGATGCGGCACGGCGGGAGCAATGCTCGAATCCGGAAACACGTCGACGGAATCGGATTCTTCCGAAATTGATGCACAGGAAATCGGCGTTTCCGCATTTTTCTTCGTTCCGATTACCGACGCGGGAACGTATGCATTTTTGCAGACACGATTCGCTAAATCGGACAACGACTTCTCCCGGTCTTTTGCGGGAACGCGTTATCTCGGCGAATTTTCCTCGTGGACGTATTCCGTGCAGGGCGAAATCGGGACGAATTTCGAGCTGACGAATTGGCTCCGCCTCAACCCCTATACGTCGATCGCCTATGCTTTCACGGATTCGGAGCGCTTTTCCGACAGGGCAAATACTTATTCGGGGACGGATGCGTATGACGTTGAAATCAAACCGGGATTGCGTGTGCGCGCAGATTTTTCCCTCGCGGATTTGCCGACATTCGTTTCGCTCGGCGCGGCGTGGGCACATTTGTGCATCGATGATCGCCTCGACGTCGAAGTTTCCCGAGGAAACACGACGGCAAGCGTGCTCGGAAATCGCGGAGAACGGGATTTTGTCGAAGCAAATATCGATGCCGGAACGGACCTAACGGAAAACATTTCGATTGGAGCCGGATATGCTTACGCCGACGGCTCCGATGCGAAAGAACATCGTATCTATCTGCGCGGCAGTTATCGTTTCTAAACCGTTCCCGCGAACAAAAAACTCCTCCGGTTTTCGGAGGAGTTTTTTTGTTTATTTCGTTTTTTTAAGAAAGCCTTTTGTGCGGTGTCCAAAAATCAATTTTGGAAAGTGCGACGGAGAGCGCGACGGCGACCGCTGTTTCCACGCGCAAAACGCGTCCGCCGAGGTGCGCGAACGCAAAGCCGTTCCCGCGAAGCCCCGCGCGCTCGGCATTCGTCCAACCGCGCTCGGAACCGATTGCCAAAAGCACGTTTTTCTGCGGCGGGAGCGCGATATTTCCGAACGATTTTTCCGGCGCGTAAACGTCGAACGCAACGCATGCCGATTTTTGGATTTCGTCCGAATTTTCCTCCAAAAAATGTTCGAGAGAACGATACAGGCGAAATTCGGGGAATGCGGGAATGCAGGTTTGCTCGGCGGATTTTTTCAAAATACCGGGAAGCGTTTCGTCGCCGACTTTCCAAAGCGAACTTTCCGCGTAGGCGGGATCGCCCTTTTCGCTCCGGAAAACATCAATCCGCGCACATCCGATTTCCGATGCCGCCGCGAAGATTTTTTTCATGGTTTGCGGGCGGGAAAGTCCGACCAACAAACGCACGGGCGGCAATTTTACGTCAGGAGAATCTTTTTCCCAAGCCACGGAAAACGAAATTCTTCCAGAGGGAGAAATGTCCGTCACCGTCGCCAAACCGCGCGCGCCGTTTTTCACGCCGCACCAAAATGTATCTCCGACGGCGATTTTCAAAACACGGGAAAGATGCTCTGCCGCCGGAGTTCCCGCGTCAAAATCTACGACCTTCGGGTTGTCGAGAAGCACGAGGTTCATGAAACTTTTTTCTCCGCCATTTCTTCGGGAATCAAAGCTCCGCCGGAAACAATCATTTTCATCGCGTCGGCAACGGAAACATCCAGCGGTTTAATTGTGCTTGCGGGAACGAAAATCATGTAACCTCCGGTCGGATTCGGCGTCGTCGGAACGAAAATGTGAACCAGATCCGTTCCCGCAAGGCGTGAAAACTCCGTTTCGCCCTCATGGGTGAGAAATCCGATGGTCCAGCAGTCGCGTCGGGGAAATTCTACCATCACGGCACGACTGAAAGTTTCTTCCTTCCCGCCGACGGAGAACGTATCAATGATTTGCTTTATCGCCGAATAAATCGAGCGCACCATCGGCAGGCGGTGAAGCAATTTTTCAAGCAAACCGATAAAAAAACGACCGAAAAGATTGCGGGAAACAAATCCGATAAACGCAATCGCCACGGCGACGATAAACGCCGCGACAATCGTTACGGCAGCGTTAAACAGCGGAGTCGCCGGCAAATCCACGCCGAAAAAATGCAGGAAATATTTCAGTCCGCCACGCGCAGGTGAGGCCAAAAAGTTGACCAGCCAAACAATGATGTAAATCGTCAGCGAAACCGGCAGGCAGAACAAAAGCCCCGTAACGAAAGCCTTGCGCAAACTTTCACCGAAACCGCCTTTTTTGTTTTGCGAAATATTTTTCATGACTCTGATTTTTCAGACAAACGGCTGTTCCCGCAAATTGAAATTTGACTGCGGCAAATTTCAATTTGCACGGGAACGCGGGAACGCATTTAATCTCCGGCGTGAACGAAAAACAGACAACTCCCGCCGAAATCTCCGCTCCCGCGCCGAAAACAACGCGTGTGCCTCTGCGTATGCAGCCGCTCGCCGCCGATTCCTTTACGACGTTTGTTTACGCGTGCATTTGGGTCCTCCTCATCGGGGAATTTGTCGCGCTTTTCTGGCTGGATCTTTTTTAATATTTTTCCCGAATAAAAATCACGCCCGTTACGGGCTCTTATTTTATTAAATTCCATGCAATTCAAATCACTTCCCGGTTTCCGCGAATTTTATCCGGAAGATTGTGCCGTCCGTAATTTCATCTTCGCACGCTGGCGCGAATCCGCCCGTCGCTTCGGTTTTCAGGAATGGGACGCTCCCGCGCTTGAACCGCTCGAACTTTTCACGGAAAAATCCGGCGAAGAAATTGTTTCCCAACTTTTCAATTTTGAAGACAAAGGCGGACGCAAAGTTTCACTTCGCCCGGAAATGACGCCCTCTCTCGCCCGCCTCGTTGCGGCGCGCGCGGGATCGCTCCGCCACCCGATTAAGTGGTTCGGCATCGGCGAAAACTACCGCTACGAAAAGCAACAGCGCGGACGTCTGCGCGCGTTCTACCAATACAATGCAGATATTCTCGGCGAACCCGGTTGCGCCGCAGATGCGGAAATTATTGCGCTCTGCGTGGAATCACTGCACGCGTTCGGTTTGAGCGAAAACGATTTTTGCATCCGCCTCAGCGACCGCACGCTGTGGTTCCTTTTTCTCGAAAACATCGGCGTTCCCGACGAAGCGACCGCCGTCAAAGTGCTTTCCGTGGTCGACAAACTCGAGCGCGTGGCTCACGAGGGCTTGGTCGAAATGATGACCGCCGCACTCGCGGGAACGCCGCTCGATCCCGCGGAAACGCTCGCGACAGTGCGCGAATTTGTCGCGCTCAAATCGCTCGACGCGCTGAACGCATTTTTCTCTGACCGTTCCGGCGCGGAAAAAGCGCTCGCCCGCTTGGAGGAATGGAAAAAACTTCTCGGTTTGCTCGAAGCGCTCGGAGTCGGTGCGTTTGTCCGCACGGACTTGACGATTGTGCGCGGACTCGCCTACTACACGGGATTTGTTTTCGAAGCGTTCCAACTCGTCGGCGAAGGGCGTGCTCTCGCCGGCGGCGGGCGCTACGACAAGCTCGTCAAAAAACTCGGCGGCCCGGAAATGCCGGCGGTCGGCTTCGGCATGGGCGACGTCACGCTGCGCAACTTGCTCGAACAACAAACACTGCTCCCGCAAATCGTCGACGCTCCGGACTTTTACGCAATTATTCTCGGCGAAGAAAATCGCGCGGAAGCGCTTTCCGACGTTGCCGTTCTGCGCGACTGCGGATTCCGCGTGGAATATGCCTTCAAGGACGGGAAATTCGGCAAACTGATTCAAACTGCGGAACAAACCGGTGCCCGCTACGCGCTCATTTACGGAACCAACGAACTCGCGCTCGGCGTCGTCAAAGTGCGCGACACACAGGAACGCCGCGAAATCGCATTCCCGCGTGAAAACCTTGCGGGAACGCTCGCGGAAATTCTCGAACGCGGCTTGCCCGTGATTGAAGAGCCGCATTGCCGCGGCGACGGCTCCTGCGGGCACTGCACTTGCGGGAAGCACGAATAAAAAAAAGCAATGTTTTCTCCCCTTGCCTGGATTTACCGAAAAATCGCGCGTCGTTACGAGCGCAGCGCCCTTTTCGAGCGACCGGACATTTGGGAGGAAATTCGCCCGCCCGCGTGGGAACGCTTTGTCCGCTGGTTTTTCGGTGCGCCGTTCACGGGCGAAGGCTCGCCGGGTGCCGTTTTTTGGCGCTGGGTTCAGCGTTTCGTGCTCAGCGGACTGTATTTCTTTTTTCTATGGATTCTCTACGAAAGTTTTTGGGCGTGGGGAATCTTTGAATAATTGCAAATTGAAAGTTAGAAGTTGAAGATTTTTATTTTCCGCCAACCGAATCTTAAAATTTTAGAAAAATGCTTACCGTCGGAATCATTTCTTTGGGTTGTCCGAAAAATCAATCGGACAGCGAAGTGTTAATCGGGCGTATTCTCGAATCGGGAATGCAACTTACGGCAGATCCGCGCGAAGCGGACGCCGTCGTCATCAACACTTGTTCGTTTATTCTCGACGCTCGCAAGGAAAGTTTGGATGCCGTAAAGGAAATGGCGCGTGAGGCCAAACGCCGCCGCAAAAATCAAAAACCGCTCAAAATCGTCGTCGCAGGCTGTATGCCGCAACGCTACGGCGAAAAAGTCCGCGAAATGATTCCGCAGGCGGACGCCTTCATCGGCATCGACGAACTTGAAAAAATCGACAAGCTCATCGCAAAACTCTGCGGGAACGCGACGAAAACCGCCGGCGAGAACGCTCCCGTGCCCGTTTCCGTCACCAAGCGTCCGCGCTACATTCCCGACTACGCCACGCCGCGCGCGCGCCTCACGCTCCCGCATATCGCCAACGTAAAAATCGCCGAAGGCTGCAACCACGGATGCGCGTTTTGTGCGATTCCGGGCATTCGCGGCAAACACCGTTCCCGCGCAATCGACGACATTGTCGCCGAGGTAAAAACGCTCGTCCAAGCCAACGGAGTCAAGGAAATCAATCTTATCTCGCAGGACACGACCTACTTCGGCATGGATACGTGGAAGAAAACGCGCGTCGGCAAAACCACAAAAGTAAGCTCCGAAGAAGGCGACTCACTCGCCACGCTCCTGCGCGCGCTGAACCGTATTCGCGGGGATTTTTGGATTCGCGTGTTTTACACACACCCGGCACACTGGAGCGACGAGCTCATCTCCGTTTTTGCGAAGTGCAAAAAAGTCGTACCCTACGTCGACATTCCGTTGCAGCACATTTCCGATGCTATGCTCTCGGCAATGAATCGGGAAACCGACGGAAAATACATTCGCGATCTGATTGCGAAAATCCGCAAAGGCATTCCGAACGTAACGATTCGCTCCACATTCATTGTCGGTTTCCCCGGGGAAACGAAAGCGGATTTTGAAGAACTCACGGAATTTCTCGACGAACAGAAATTTGACCGTGTCGGCGTTTTTCAGTATTCCAAAGAAGAAAATACGAGTGCCGCGCTCATGCAAAACCAAGTCGTTCCCGCAGAAAAAGTGCGCCGCTGGAACGCATCAATGGTGCTTTTGCAAAAAATCTCGCGGGAGCGGATGCGTTCCCGCGTCGGAGAAAAAATCCGCGTCCTCGTCGACGAACCCGGAATCGCCCGCACGGCGGGAGACGGCTTTGAAGTCGACGGTGTCGTTTACGTTCCGAAAACGCTACCCGTCGGGGAATTTGCCGAAGTCACCGTCACCGGCTACAAAGCCTATGACCTCATCGCCAAATAAAACACCAAAACACCGCCGGAAAGCGGAATTCGTTCTGCTCCGACAAACCTGAAAATATCTTTTTTTTCATTTTCTCCGAACCGTTTTTTTGGCATAAATTCTCGAAAGTTTATTCCCATTTCATTTAACCCGAAAAAATAAAACTATGTCAGAACCTACTCCCTGCGCTTACGACAAAAACAATCCGTTTCCGGCAAAACTGAAAGTGCGCTCCCGCGCGAACGCCCCCGAATCTCAGAAAGAAACGGTTCACTTGGAAATTGACCTCACGGGTAGCGGTCTCGTTTACAAGTCCGGCGACTCTCTCGGCGTGTTCCCGCGTAATACGCCCCAACTCGTCGACGCCGTCCTCAAAGCCTACAAATTTTCCGGCGAAGAATCCGTCACCCTTCCGAAAACGGAAACGACGCTCAGCCTCCGCGACGCACTCACGACGCAGTTCGCTCTCGGAGCTATTACGAAAAAATTTGTTCAGTTCGTTCACGACAACGCGGCTTGCGATTGCGACAAAGCAAAGCTCGCAGAAGTCCTCGGGAACACCGATCCCGTTGCCCAAAAAGCGTGGATTGACGCGCGTCACGTTCTCGACCTTGGTGAAGAATTCCCGTCGGTCAAATGCGAAGCACAAGCGTTTATCGAACAACTTCGCAAGCTGATGCCGCGCCTGTATTCAATTTCCTCCAGCCCGGAATTCGTCGGCAAAGACAGCGTCCACCTCACCGTTGCCGTTGTTCGCTACGAAACCAACGGACGCAAGCGCGACGGCGTTTGCTCTACCTTCCTCGGCGAATACGCACAGGTCGGCGAAACCACACTTCCCGTCTTCGTTTCCAACTCTCACTTCGGACCACCGGCAGATCTCGATGCGCCCGTTATCATGGTTGGTCCGGGAACGGGTATCGCTCCTTTCCGCAGCTTCGTTCAGGATCGTGCCGCACGCGGAGCCAAAGGTAAAAACTGGCTCTTTTTCGGCGACCAGCGCGTCAAAACGGATTTCCTCTATCAGGCGGAATGGGAAAAAGCGCTCGCAGACGGTTTGCTCACGCGCCTCGATTGTGCATGGTCCCGCGACCAGGATTATAAAATCTACGTTCAGGACAAAATCCGCGAAGCCGGAGCCGAAGTTTGGAAATGGCTCAACGACGAAGGCGCCTATTTCTACATTTGCGGAGATGCCAAGCGTATGGCAAAAGACGTTGAAGCAGCCTTGATTGACATTTTCAAAACCCAAGGCGGACTTGACGATGCCGGCGCCGCCGCAAAACTCAAAGAGCTCAAAGCCGCCGGACGCTATCAGAAGGACGTTTACTAAGTCTCACGCAGATAACGTAGAGAAAAAGCGGGCAATCGGAAAATTCCCTCCGATTGCCCGCTTTTTATTTGCCGAAATCCGATTTAACTCAGCAACTCTTTAATTTCAGCGAGGGAAATCTTCGCGTTTGCGGGATCGCTCGCTTCAAAAAGTTCCTCAAGAAGCCTCCTCTTTTCGCGTTGTAGGGAAAGCACGCGTTCTTCTACAGAATCGGCAACGACGAGTTTAATCGCCGTAACGGTCTTCGTTTGCCCGATGCGGTGGGCGCGGTCGGTCGCTTGAGCTTCGGCGGCGGGATTCCACCACGGGTCGTAATGAACGACGGTGTCTGCTCCCGTAATGTTGAGCCCAAGCCCGCCGGCTTTCAGAGAAATCAGGAAGACGGGAATCTCCGGCGCCGCGTTGAAGCGATCGCACTCGCGCGTGCGTTCCCGCGTCGAACCGTCGATCCGGCAAAACGGAATTCCGTCGCTCCGCAGCGCGTCCGCCAAAAAATCAAGCACGGAAACGAACTGCGAAAAGACCAGCATCCGCGAGCCCGCAGCCTGTGCCTGATCGAGCAATTCTCGAAATGCCCGCAGTTTGGCAGATTCCGCCTCGGGAAAATCCTCCGAAACGACGCGCGGCTCGGTGCAAATTTGCCGCAAGCGCAAAAGCTGAGAAAACGCCGCGATACGCAAATGAGCATCTGACGCTCCCGCCATTTCGAGTTTGAAAATCTCCTCACGGGAACGCGTTTTCCAATCCTCGTAAAGACGCGCTTGCGCATCGCCGAAGCGACACCACACCGTCTGCTCGATGCGCGGCGGCAACTCCGGAGCAACGGCAGATTTCGTGCGCCGCAAAATATACGGCGCGACGAGGTTTTTCAAATTTGCACGCTCCCATTCTCGCTTTGCAGAGAGCGAAGCGGACGCTCCGGAAGGCAAAAATCCGGGCATCAAAAACTCGAACAGCGAACGCAAATCATCGTGCGAATTTTCAATCGGCGTTCCCGTCAAAACAAAGCGCGTTCCGGAAAAAAGCTCTTTCAGCGAACGCGCATTGCGGGAACGGCGATTTTTGATTTGCTGAGCTTCATCCGCAAAAATCGTGTGCCATTCCTGAGCTTGGAAAAAAGGCAAATCAATCGCCAGCGTCGAATACGACGTAAGCACGACCCCGCGCGGGAACGGCATTTTCGCATCGGCGGCGCGACGTTGTCCGTGATGCACGCGCACGGGAATTTCCGGCGCGAAGCGCGCAAGTTCGCGACGCCAATTTTCTATCAATCCGGCGGGAACGACGAGTAAAGCGAGCCAATCGCGATTCGCATTTTCGGAAAAAACTGCCGCAAGATACGCAATCGCCTGCACGGTTTTTCCCAAGCCCATTTCATCCGCAAGCAAGCCGCCGAGTCCGTTTTTGTGCAAATGCCAAAGCCACGCCGCGCCGATTTGCTGATAAATACGCAGTTGCGAAAAAAGTTTTTCCGGAACGGGCGGACGCGCCAAGCGACTCAAATCACGGAGTGCGGAAGAACGTTCCCGCCACGTTTCCGGAGGCACAAATCCGATTCCGATTTCTTCCAACGCCGCTTCCGCCGAAGGCAATTCCGCACGGGAAAAACGGCGCCGGAAAACATTTTCCGTTCCCGTGAGTCCGCCCTGCCCGAGCCGCGCACGCAGAGCGGAAATCTTTTGCAATTTGTCCTCCGAAAGAAGAACGATTTTCCCGTTTTCTCTGCGTACATAACGTTGCCCGCGGGCAAGCGCCGCCGCCATTTCCTTTTCCGAAACGCCGTAAGTTTCCAAGCGCGCCGAAAAATCAAAATTTTCGCCCTGAGATTCCGCCTCACAAAGAATTTTTGCCGTTTTCAAGCCGCGCAGAAAACGCCGGAATTTCATCGCATAATCCACGCGACACTCGCTTTCAAAGAAATCCCGATACAAGGCGATAAAATTCAAAACCTTGTGCTCTCCGCGCAAAAACCAGCGGCGGGAACGCGCGTCCAGGACAAAGCCGCCCGTTTGCACGATTTTTCGCGCCGTCTCGTAATGCGGATTTTCCCGCGAAGGAAGCACCAGCGAAATGCCTTCCGCTCCGCCGTCAATTTGCGCCCGGAAACGCGTTTTGGATTCACCCTGATTTTCGGCAGTTTTTCCCTCGGTTGAAAAAAACTTTTGCGCGGCAGAATGTTCCGGACTTCGGGACGTGCGATTCTGCGATGCCGGCACGGAAGGCTTTTGGGGAGTAATTCCCGCCGCTAAGCGTGCCGCTTCCGCCGCCTTTAAAAGCGGTGCGAAATACGCAAAGTAAATCGCTATCGCGTGGCGGCAAACGCGCCCCGTTTTGCCGATTTCACAAAGGCATTCCGCACGCGGGAACGTGCGGGAGCGCAAATCCAAAGAAGCGAGAAAATGGCGGGCGCCATCGGTAACTTTTCCGCGAAAAACGGGTGCGTTCCACACGACCTCGCTTGCCGTTTCCGCCAGTATTTTCCCTTCGCGGAGCGTTGTCGGAGAAACCGTTTCAAGCCACTCCGAATCCGTAATCTGCGGCGGGAAAGACATTTTTTATTAAATGAGGAATGAGAAATTAGGAATTAGTTTTTAGCTTTGCTTCCCAATTTCTCATTTCTAATTTCTTCTTATAAAATATTAAACTCGTTTGACAAAGGTCCAACCGTCGTTGGCGATGAGCGCCTGCGCCTTTTTCCACTTGGCGACACGCGTTTCGCCGTTAAGGGAAATTTCGACGAGATCATTGCGCCCGATTTCTTCCGGAAGCTCCGCGGGAACGCCGCTTTCTGTTCCCGCCGCCGAAGTCGGTTCCGACGAAGCGACCGAGCCGAAAAGCGCCGCCGCCGCAGGCGATTTTTCAATCGCGGAAGCGGGTTTTACGGGAACGCCGGAGGCTTCCGGAGCTTCTTCCGGAATTTCGATTCCGCGCAGACGGCGAATCAGCTGTTCAAAGGCTTCGTAGCTTGTGGCGGAACGGAAAAGTCCCGTACAAACATCCGTGCGAACACGCCCGAGCATCGTTTTGAAGCAGGAGAACGCTTCGTTTTTGTACTCGACGAGCGGATTGCGCTGACCGTAGCCGCGCAAACCGATGCTCTGACGCAAATCCGCCATTTCTGCGAGGTGATCCTGCCAGTTTTTGTCGATTGCACGCAAAATAATGTAGCGTTCCATGCCTTTGAGCGCATCCGCGCCTTCAAAGGAATCGCGCTCGGAATAGGCTTTGCGCACGCGCTCGACCACGAGATTTGCCGCGCCTTCATCGCGCGCCGCGAGCAGTTCTTCCGACGTGAAGCGAATCGGGAATGTCGTGTTCAGCCACCGCACGAAATCTTCGAGAACGACTTGGTTGATGTCCGATTTTTCGTCGGCGGGAATTGCGGAATCCACGCGTTCGTTCAATTCTTCGTCCACGAGCGCAAAGAGCAGATCACGCGGATTTTCCGTTTTCAGCGCTTCGTTGCGGATTCCGTAAATGATTTCGCGCTGTTTGTTGAACACGTCGTCATACTGCAACGTGTTTTTGCGATATGTGTAGTGAACGGCCTCTACGCGGCGCTGCGCCGTTTCGATGGAACGGTTCAAAAGCGAGTGTTGGAGCGGCTGTCCTTCGACAAAAGATTTTTGCAGAACGCGCGAAATCACGCCCGCATTCGAGAAAAGGCGCATCAGATCGTCTTCCAGCGAAACGAGGAACTTCGAGCGCCCCGGGTCGCCCTGACGGGAACAGCGCCCGCGCAACTGGCGGTCAACGCGGCGAGATTCGTGGCGCTCAGTTCCGAGCACGAAAAGACCGCCGAGTTCCCGCACGCCTTCGCCGAGCTTAATGTCGGTCCCGCGCCCCGCCATGTTCGTAGCGATGGTGACGGCTCCGCGTTGCCCTGCCTGCGCCACGATTTGGGCTTCGATTTCGTGGTTTTTCGCGTTTAGGACATTGTGCGGAACGCCCGCATACTTCAAGCTGCGCGAAAGCATTTCGGAGGCTTCGACGCTCGCCGTGCCGACGAGAACCGGCTGTCCGCGCTCGTGCGCCGCTTTGATTTCCTTAACCGCTTCCGCGTATTTTTCGCGTCGTGTTTTGAAAATCGTATCGTCTTCATCAATACGAATGCAGGGCTTGTTGGTCGGAATCGCGACCACGCCCAAGCGGTAAATATCGAAAAATTCTCCGGCTTCGGTTTCCGCCGTTCCCGTCATTCCCGCGAGTTTTTCATACATGCGGAAATAATTCTGAATCGTAATCGTTGCGTAGGTTTTCGATTCTTTTTCGATATCGACGCTTTCCTTCGCTTCGATTGCTTGGTGCAAACCGTCGCTCCATCGGCGACCCGGCATGATGCGCCCGGTGTTTTCGTCCACAATCATGACTTTGTTGTCTTTGATAACGTAGTGGACATCTTTTTCAAAAAGCGCATAGGCACGGAGCAACTGCGAAATACAGTGAATGTCTTCGCTGGCTTTGACGAAGCGTTCTTCAGCTTGCTGTTTGAGCTTCGCGCGCTCTTCGGCAGTAAGATTTTCCTGCGTGTCGATGGCGACAAATTCCGTCGGAATGTCCGGAAGCACGAACGCGTCCGGATTGTCCGGGCGAAGCGTGTCGCGCCCGAGTTGCGTCAAGTCGGATTCGCGGCGTTTTTCGTCGATTGCGTAGTAAAGTTCTTCCTTGATGGAGAAACGGCGTTCGCGATTGAACGCGTTCATCATTTCCGCGTCAAACAGGTCGAGCTTTTTGCGCCATTCGCCGTTTTCCATCATTTTGAGAAACTGCTTGTTGCGCGGCGCGCCGAGTTTAACCTGCAAAAGTTTGACCAAACCCGCCTGTTCCGCACGAACGTCCTTTTCTTTTGCGGCACGCTCCAAAAGTTTGCGGGCAGAATCCACGAGAGAATTGCAAAGGCGTGTCTGTTTTTCAACCAAGCCCTGAACTCCCGGCTTAAATTGCTCAAACGGAGCCGCGCGGTCTTCCTGCACGGGACCGGAAATGATGAGCGGAGTCCGCGCTTCGTCGATCAGAATCGAGTCGATTTCGTCGACGATGCAGTAGTAATGATCGCTTTGAACCTGCTCACCGAGCGAAGTCGCCATGCCGTTGTCGCGCAGATAGTCAAACCCGAATTCTGAAGCGGTCCCATAAGTAATATTGCACTTGTAGGCTTCGCGGCGCAGATGCGGCGGCATAGAATTTTGGATACATCCGACGGTCAACCCGAGAAATTTGAAAAGATGTCCCATCCATTCGGAGTCGCGGCGCGCAAGGTAATCGTTGACGGTTACGAGCTGGCAGTTGCGGCCGGAAAGCGCGTTCAGGTAAAGCGGCAACGTCGCGACAAGCGTTTTTCCTTCCCCGGTCGCCATTTCCGCGATTTTGTTGCGGTGAAGTGCGATCCCGCCGATAAGTTGCACGTCGAAATGAACCATATCCCACGTCAGTTCGTGGTCACAAACCACCGCAGTCGTTCCGCAAAGGCGGCGCGCGGCATTTTTTACGACGGCAAATGCTTCCGGCAAAAGTTTGTCCAGCGTTTCGCCCTTTCGGAAGCGCTCCATCAGCTCGGGCGTTTTCGCTTTCAGTTCGTCATCAGAAAGTTTTTGAAACTCGCTTTCCAACGCATTGATTTTTCTGACAATCGGTTTACATTTGCGAACGAACTGGCGGTGGTGCCGACCGGCGAAAATCTTAAAAATGGAAGTAATGCCCATGACTGACGTTTTTATGTAAAAAATGAGTGGTAAGAATCTTCTTTCTGGCCTGTATTCGCAAGGCTAAAAAGGGACAGAGAACAGACCTGCCTCACTTGTTTTTGCAAGTTCCGTTCCAAAATCGAATCAGGCAAACAAAATGTCTCATCTTTTCGGAAAAAGAAGCCTCTTTCATCCGAGAAATTTACGGAAAAATTCCGGCGGCAAAGACTCGATTTCGATGCGTTCCCGTGTGCGCGGGTGCGTGAAACAGAATTTTTGTGCATGAAGCGCAAGGCGCGGAGCGTTCCCGCGACCATACATTTTATCGCCGAGCAAGGGATACCCTTTTTCCGAAAAATGCACGCGAATCTGGTTTTTCCGCCCCGTGAGCAAATACGCATTGAGCACCGTGTAACGGGGAGTCCGGCGCAAAACTTCGTAGCGCGTGGCGGCAAAGCGCGCCCTGCCTGTCTGTGCCTCCGCTTCCGGCGCGGGAACGCTGCGGACGCGATAGTTTTCATCTTCGACAAGCCATGATTCGATTACGCCCGAATCGGGTTCGACCGCGCCGTCTGCAACGGCGAGATAAATCTTTTCGACTTTATCCCACGCCTCGTGAAGTTTTTCGCGAAACGTAAACGATTTTGCGAAAACCAAAATCCCGGAAGTTTCGCGATCGAGGCGATTTACGGCAAAGAGTTCTTTTTTCGATTTCGGATTTCCTTTGCGCACGAAATGCGTCATTAGAGAAAGAGCATTTTTGTCCGGCTCGTAGCGCGCGGGAACGCTCAACATTCCCGCAGGTTTTTCGATGACGAGCAAATCCGCATCCTCAAACAAAATTTTGATTCCGCGCGGTAAATATTTTTTCGGAGGCGGCTTACCCACGATACGAGACTCCGGAAAAGATGAAGCGAACTCCGGACTTATTTCGTCGGAAGCTCGGATTTTTTCCACGGTGTTTTCTTCGCCAACGGAAACATTTCCCGGCTTTCCAAAACCGTTCCCGTGGGAATTTTCATTCCGATGAGAAAATCCCGAGCCGGGAGCATGCGCCCGCCCGGACGTTGCAGAGAGTGAATTTGCAGAAAATCTTTTCCCGTGGCGATAAGCAATTCGCCCTTTTTCCAAGCCATTACCGTTCCCGGTGCGCTCTCCGGAAGCTCCGGAATCCGCACGGCTTCCACGTGTCCGAGCTTAATTTCCATTCCGTTGAACGGGAACGTGCAACCCGGCCACGGCGAAAGCGCTCGCGTGCGCGCGGCAATCATTTTCGCCGGAGCGGAAAAATCGATTGCGGAATCCGCACGCGAAATTTTACGCGTGTAGGAGGCGTGTTTTTCCGGCTGAACGATACGCTCGGCGTCCCCGCGAATGATGCGCGGAAGCGTGTCGATTGTGATAAACGTGCACGCCTCGGAAATGCGCTCGCGCAGAGAGGCGCGCGTGGAATCGTTGTCGAGCGGAATAACCGCGCTCCCGATAACATCTCCCTGATCGAGCGCGGGAACGATGCGCTGAAGCGTTACTCCCGTTCCCGTGTCGCCGCTCGCGATGGCGGCTTCGATCGGTGCGGGACCGCGAAAATGCGGCAGAAGCGACGCATGGTAATTGAAAAAACCGAGTTTCGGCGCATCGAGCATATCCTGCTTCAAAATATGCCCGTAAGCCATGACCAGCCCGATATCGCACCCGATTTCTTTGAGTCGCTCCACGTCTTCCGCACCGAGTTTTTCCGGCTGATAAAGCGGGATGTTAAAATCGCGCGCCCATTGCGCAATCGCGTTCGGCTGGATTTTCTGACCGCGCCCGGACGGTCGGTCCGGTTGCGTGTAAATCGCCTCAATGCGGACGAGCGCACGCAACGGCGCGCTAATCAACGTTTCCAAAACCGGAAGCGCGATCGCATCCGATCCGAAAAAAACAACTTTTTTTAGCTCGTTCATATTGAGGTTAAATTTTTGGAGGAAATTAAAAATCGCGAGGAAAAAGAAATTGCGCGAGGCGATTTTTTACCGTTTCCCGCGCAATTTTTCGATTAGAAAAAGTAATTTAACCCGAGAGATGCCGCGTTGACGCGTTCGCCCGCGCCGATCGTTCCCGTGTAGCCGAGGAAAACTTCCATGCTTTCGCTGAACGCCCAATTCAATGTAGCTCCCGCTTCGAGCAAAGAAGATTCGTTTTCGCGGGAATCAATCACGTAATCCGTGTGCGTCGACGGCATATATGCATCAAGCGAACAGGTATCGTTCCCGAAATCGGTCAGCCACGCCGCGTGAACTTTCAGCTGCAGCGTATCGGTAAGCAGGAATGCCGCCGAAGTCCCGACGGTTGCACGCACGCTCGCCGCACCGTCGGAATCGACGGAAAGTGCGCCCTCACCTCCGCTTTCGCTGAACGAACCGACATGCGAATACGCCGCCGAAAGCCCGACAAACGTGCGCAAGGCGAACCAGCTCTGCGCACGCAAAGTTGCGCCGAGTTCCGTCATCGCGCCCGCGCGCCAACCGTTAAAATCGCCTGAATATTCGCCGCGATCGGTATCGGAAGAAGTCATCATTCCCGCCACGCCGAACGAGCAATCGAACCAATCGTTTTTGTATTGCGCGTATCCGGTGAGACCGGTCGCCGTCGTGTCCACTTCGTGACGCGTTCCCGCGGAATTCATTTCGTAATTTTCGTCACCGCCGGAGAGTGCGATTCCGAGCTCCCAATTTTTCAGCGGCATGGACGCGCCGACCAAGACGTTCATGCGCGTTGAATCGTAGCCGTCAAACCCTTTGCGGGAACGCTGATTCCCGTCGGAAAAATCCGCCTGTGCCCAGAAATTGACCAGGCGCGAATTGAGTTTTTCCGCCATTTCCAACTCGCGTTTGCGCTTCGCCTCTAGCTGCGCGGAAACTTCTCCGCCGCGCTGGCGCACTTTTTCGATGTAGCCGCGCATATACGGCGACTGCAACTTGTAAGCGCCGTAGAGTTCCGGCGTGAGGATTCGCGTGCCGCTACGAAACTGTGCAGCACGCATAAAATCATAAGTTGCGTTGATAGACTCCCGCTGCAAATCGCCGTAGAGCGTGCCGCGAAAACGTTCTCCGTTAAGCCCGAGGAAAATCAGCTCACCCGCCGTAGCGTCCCACACGAAACGGTTTTCAAGCGAGTAGCGATTGACATCTTCGATTTTGAGACCGTCAAAAATCGTTTCATCGTCAATCCCGAGAATCGGAAGCGCTTCGCCTTTTTGCAGATTCACGGAATTAATGCGAACGACACCGTTGTTGAGAACGATATTGTTCTCGTCGGCGATTTGGGAAAAATCAATCGCGCTGTTTGCGGCGGTAAGATCGAGCGTCCCCGCAAGCGTTTCCGTCGCGTCGGAATAGCCGTTGGAGAATTTCGATCCTGCGGCAAAAGTCAGCGTGGAATCCTTCGCAACGGAAAGCGTTCCCGCGTTGACCAAATTTCCGGAAAGCGTTGCCGATTCTGCGGAAACCACACCGAAGTTGTTAAAATTCGCCGCATTGAGCGAAGCGCCTTGCGCAAGGTGTAGCTGTGCATTCACCGTCGTTCCCGCCGTGCGGTCGGAATAAACTTCGACATTTCCCGAAACGGAAACCGCATCGGAAACGTTCATCGTGTTCCCGTTTGCCACATTCAGATTGCCGTCAATATTCGACAGCGAAACCGTCCCCCTTCCGGAAACATTTCCCTGAACCGTTCCCGCGCCGGAAAGCTCACCCGAGTTTCCGAGCACAACCGAGCCGACAAATTTCGTCGTTCCCGTAATATTGAGTTTGCCCGTGAGGGAAAGTGTTTTCGTTTCCGAAATCGGATTCCCGTTCGCATCGGTTTTGCCCGTGTCGGATTCAACCGTCTTAAAAATCTGGTTTTGCCCGGCGGCGCCGAGCGTCGAAACCGCGTCTCCGGAAATCGTGAGCGATTCCAATTCCAAGGTCGCGCCCGCGTCCGTAAGCAAAGTTCCGCCGTTGAGCAAAACATTTTTCGAGCCGTCGACCAACGAGCTTTGAGAAAGTTTTACGGAAACGCCGTTGCCGACGGAAACGCCCGCTTTGACGGAAATTCCGCTTCCGATTTCAAACGCGCCTTTGTAAACCGTCGTCGTTTCCTCGCCCGTCGCGTCATTTTTCACTTTTTCCGAAAAATCGGAAAACTCAAAGTTTTTCGGCGGATTTTCCGCATTTGCCTCCGTGTAGAGCACGAGCGTTCCCGTGCCGGAAATTTCTGCGGAAAAACCGTCGTTTTTCGCCGTGCGTGCGACTTCGACAATTCCGAGTGTCGCACCGTTGAGCGCAATCTCCGCACCTGTTTCCGTGAAAATCAGTTTTTCCGTAACGTTGAGCGTTCCCGCACCGTCGAGCGTAAGCGTTCCCGCACCGACGGAAAGCGTTTGAACGGAAAGGCTCGCGTTTGCGTCGGCAAATTCAAAATTCGTCGCGTTTTTCACGGAAAATGTTCCCGCGCCGGAAATTGCGGCCGTGCCGGAAATTTGAGCCGACGCGCCGTCAAGCGCAAGCGCGCCGGAAAGTTTGGTTTCGGACCCGTTTGTAAACGTCCAGCGCGCGCCGCTTGTCGCATTGACCGTTCCCGCGATTTCCGCCGACTCGTAGCCGCCGAGCGTTTTTTGCAACACAACTTCCGCTCCGCTTGCGACGAAAAGTTTTTCGAGCGAAGCAACTTCTCCGCCAAGCGTCGAAACGCCGCCGTTAAAATTCATCGAAATTTTCGCAGCGTTGAGCGCGGAAATTTCGCCGAGCGTCAAATCTCCCGCACCCGATTTCGTGAGCGAAAGCGTTGCGCCGTCCGCCGTGATTTTGTCGGAAATCGTCGCCGTTTCGATGTCCGAACGCGTAACGCTTCCGTCTTCGTTTTCCGTAATTTTTGCCGCCGTTTCAAAAATAATCCCGACTGCGCCCGTTCCCGCACCGACATAAATTCCGTCGTCTGCGCCGCCCGCCGTATTGCCGGAAAGTGTCGTGTTGCCCGCGAGTTTAAGCGTTCCCGCGAGGCCCGAATCGATGTAAATTGCGCCGCCGTGGGCATTTCCGCCCGTTGCGGAATTGCCGGAGAGAGTCGCGTTCGAGAGCGTCACGTCTCCGCCGCGCATATAAAGCGCACCGCCGAACGCATTTCCGCCCGTCGCGGTCGCCGTATTGCCGGAAAGCGTCAGCGTTCCCGCCGTTTGGCGGAATGTTCCGCCGTCAACGGAAATCGCGCCGCCGCGCGCGTCTCCCGCAGCGGATGTTACTTTATTTAACGAAATTTCATGCGTTCCCGTGCCGGAAATGACAACATTTCCGGAAGCGACGGCGATTGCGCCGCCCGATGCTTTTTCGCCCGAGACCGAACTTCCCGTCGCCGAAAAATCTCCGCCGACGCGAAGCGTTCCCGCCGCGTAAATCGCACCGCCGGATGCATTTTTCGGAGTCGCGCCGGAAATCCCGCGAGCGGAACTTCCGCTCACCGTAAAATCACCGGAAACGTCGAACAATCCTGCGGCGTCCGCATAAACCGCGCCGCCCTGAGCATCGCCGAGCGCGGCGGCGGAAACTTCGCGCGCCGTAAACGTATTTGCCGAAAACTTTCCGCCCGCGACGTAAACCGCACCGCCGAATGCCGCGCCGCTCGTATCGCCGGAAACGACCGCCGAACCGTTGACGAAAGAAACTTCGCCGAAACTCAGCGTTCCCGCAGAATAAATTGCGCCGCCCGCCGCGCCGGAGCGCATTCCAGCAACATCATTTCCGGAAGCGGATTCCGCGCGAACGGAATTTAAGGAAAATTCGGCCGTTCCGGAAAAATTCAGCGTAGCGGAACTTTCGACGAAAATTGCGCCGCCGCGAGCGAAAGTCGTTCCCGGAGCGGAAGTATTCGTTCCCGCAAGCACCTGATTTTGCGCGAATGTCGTTTTCGCAAAATTTTGTTCACCGCCCGCCGCGTAAATTGCGCCGCCTTGGGCAATGCGCGCAAACACCTTGTTTCCGGAAAAATTCGCCGCGCCGAGCGTCAGTTTGCCGGCGCTCTGGAAAATCGCGCCGCCTTGGGCAAGCGCATCATCTTGCGCGGAAGCATCGGCGAAATTCCCGGAAAGCGTCACGGCTACTCCCAAATTCAGCGTTCCCGCAGAAACGTAAATTGCGCCGCCCTGCGCGACGGGAACGATTCCGGCGGTTTGCGCCTCGCCGGAGCCGAGCGCGAGAATATTTGCGGAATTTTGCTCGAATTTAATCTCCGAAGAAGCGGCTAACGCCAATTCCGTTTTATCGGAAAGCGAGGCGAGCGCGCCGCCTTGGGCAAAAGTTTTTCCGGAAACGGAATTTTCGGAAAACGCGATTGAGGTCAAATTTTCGCCGGAAATGACTTTCCCACCGAAAAGCGCAATTGCTCCGCCTTGTGCCGAAGATTCGATAATTTCAGTCTTGGGATTTTCGGCCGTTCCCGTGTCTTTTTCGGAAGAAAGCGCAGTCGCGGAAACTGCGTTTTGGGAGAAATTCAGTGTTCCCGCAAGCGCAACGTTGGTCGTGTGTTCTTTGGTTGTCGTGCCGTCGGGATTTTTTACGTCTTCGAGCGTTCCCGAAACATAGAGCGCGCCGCCGAAAAGCGCGGAACCGCCGAACGCGGAAGTTACGCTGTTTCCGGAAAACGTCGTTGTTCCCGCGGCCGAAAGCGTCGAGTCCGAAACGGCGAGTGCGCCGCCGCCTGCGGTGGTTTGTTCGGCTCCGGCGACAGCGGAATTTTGGGAGAACGCAAGCGTCGTTCCCGCGTTAAAAGTTGCTCGCGCGTCCTCGCCGACTTGGACTGCGCCGCCGAAAACCTTTCCGCCGGCAACAGTATTTTTCGCAGAATTTTGGGAGAACGAGATTGCTGCTCCCGCCGCGTCAAAATAACCGCCGGAAACGGCGAGCGCGCCGCCCTGCGCATTTGCGCCCTGCGCGGAATTTTCGGAAAAAGTCAGCGTCGTTTCTGCAACCTGCAAACCGAATTTTTTCGTTCCCGTTTGGTCGATGACATTATCGGGATAAACGAAGCCGGAATTCAACGTGCCGTCTCCGTTCAGCGTTGCGTTAACGATGAAAACCGCGCCGCCGAACGCCGTTCCCGCGTCGGAAACCGCAGAGTTGCTTTCAAAAAGTGTCGTTCCCGTGCCGGAAACGGAAAGAAGCCCGGAAGCGAAAACCGCGCCGCCTGCGGCGTTGAGGGTTTCCGTTACGGTTTCGCCGCTCGAATCGGTCGAAGAAAGCACTTTCCCGTGGGCGAAATTTCCCTTGAAAACGATGTCGCCGGAGGCGGAGCTCGCGAGCGCAATTTCGTCGGAAATACACGCCGAAACGATTGCGCCGCCTTGGGCGCGGTAGTTCGTTTTTTCGTCGGCGACAAGGCGACGATTTTCAAAAACCGTTCCCGCGCCGATATTGATTTTCGTTTGCAGAGAATTTCCCGTGGTGAAAACGCGTCCGGTTTTTTTCGCGGTGTCGGTCGTTCCCGTAAACGTAATGTTTTCGACGGATAATTTAACTCCGTTGAGGAAGAAAATGTCGCCCGAACCGTTGATATCGGTCGCAATTTCTCTTGAAGCGATTGTAAAGCCGCCGCCGAAAATTTTTACGTTTTCGGCAAGAACGTTGATAACGTTGCCGGCGAAAATCGTCGTTCCCGTAACATTGCCGTCGGCGTCTTTGATTTCCTCGGTGCGCGTTGTTGTAACGGTGATATTTCCCGCGAGCGTAACGTCCGCGTTATCGTGGAATTTGCGGTCGCTCTCCTCGGTTGTTCCGTCGGGCTGATAGGTTTCCGAAAGTGCTGCGCGCAATGCGGCTTCGGAATCAACGGAGATTTGCTCGCGCGCGTTTGTTTCCGCCGCAAAAAGAGTCGAAACCGACAGCGTTCCCGCCGCGAAAAGGGTCATCAGCGACAGCGTGTTTCGGGATACTGCAAAAAAATTCATATGGATAAAAATTCGGGAACAAAAAATTAGTGTTCGGATACTAACGTTCCCGCGCGGCGCGCGAAACCAAAAAAACGAGAAAAACAAAGTTGCCTTGCATGAAGCGAAAGCGACCGCGCATTCATTTTTTTGCGGAGAGTAAAATTGACATCGCCCGGGGAAAACGGGGATAATCGCGACGCACGCAGGAACGGCATTCCCGCCTGTTTTTCTTTCATTCCAAACTATGACGCAGGAAATTCAGTCTGAATTTCTCTCTTCCGGAGAAATCTTCGTAACCATCAATATGTTGCTCAGCGCAACGTTTTTGGTCTGCTATTTGTATCAGTTTTTTTATATTGCGGTTCCGTTTTTTCTCAAAGACAAAGCACACAAGCCGACAACGCCGCACCGCTTTGCCGTTCTCATTTCCGCGCGCAACGAAGAAACGGTTTTGCCGCTTTTGCTGGAAAGCCTGAACAAGCAAACCTACGCGCGGGAACACTTTACGGTGTTTGTCATTGCGGATAATTGCACGGATAAAACGGCGGAAATCGCCCGAGAAAACGGCGCCGTCGTTTACGAACGTTTCAACAAAGAACAAGTCGGCAAAGGCTACGCGCTGGATTTTCTCTACGAAAAAATCGTCGCCGATTACGGCGATGCGCATTTCGACGCCTACACGATTTTTGACGCGGACAACGTGCTCGACCCGCACTACCTCGAAGAAGTCAACAAAACCTTTTCCGACGGCTACGAAGTCATTACCAGCTACCGCAATTCCAAAAACTACGGCGACAACTGGATTACTGCCGGCTACGCGCTTTGGTTTTTGCGCGAAAGCGAATACCTGAACCACTCGCGTATGCTGATGAACGCAAGTTGTGCGGTTTCGGGAACGGGCTTCACGTTCTCGTCGGCGATTATGCGCGAAGTCGGCGGATGGAAGTTTTTCCTGCTCACGGAAGACATCGAGTTCACGGTTTACAACGTCGTCCGCGGACGAAAAATCGGCTACGCGAAAAACGCGGAGCTCTACGACGAACAGCCCGTTACGTTCGCCCAATCGTGGCGCCAACGTCTGCGCTGGGCAAAAGGCTACATTCAGGTTTGGGGAAAATACGGGAACGACCTGCTCAAAAATATTTTTTCCGAAAAATTCGCCTCATGCTACGACATGACGATGACGATTATGCCGGCGCTCGTTCTGAGCATTCTCACGCTGATTAACTGCGCTATCGGAACGGTCGCCGGACTTATTTTCGGTTGGGAAATCAATAAGATTCTGCTGAGCCTCGTTTTCACGTTCGCGGGAATTTACGCCACGCTGTGGGTTATCGGTGCCATCACGACGGCGACGCAATGGAAAAAAATTCACTGCGGCGGATTTAAGAAAACTTTCTACACGTTTACGTTCCCGGTTTTCATGCTCACTTATTTGCCGATTGCCATCACGGCGATTTTCAAAAAAGTGGAATGGAAACCGATTGCCCACAATCAGGCGAAACGGCTTTCAGACATCAAAAGTTAGCGAATAATTGATAACGGATAGTTGATAGTTCCGTATCAAGGTTTTTGCTAAAGGCAAAAACTGAACACGACACCTGTCATGTCACGATTCACCTGTCTCCCTAAAAAACAAAGGCGTTCCCGCGCGGGAACGCCCTTATTCTTTTCGGACTTAACACCTCTTTCAGCGTTAAGCCCTAATCTCTAAACTTGCTCTTAGCAAACGCCCTGCGAAAGCATTGCGTCGGCAACCTTGACGAAGCCGGCAACGTTTGCGCCTTGGACGTAGTTAATCGAGCCGTCTGCATTCTTGCCGTATTTCACGCAAGCCTCGTGAATGCTCTTCATGATTTGGAGCAAGCGAGCGTCAACTTCTTCGCGCGTCCACGAGAGGCGCAACGAGTTTTGCGACATTTCAAGACCGGACGTGGCAACACCGCCGGCGTTCGAGGCTTTACCCGGAGCATAGAGAATGCCCGCGCTCTGGAATGCTTCAATCGCTTCCGGCGTAGACGGCATATTCGCGCCTTCCGCGACACACATTACGCCGTTTGCGAGGAGCGTTTTGGCTTCGTCGCCGTTGAGCTCGTTCTGCGTCGCACACGGGAGCGCAATATCGCACTTGACCGACCACGGGCGCTGACCTTCGAGGTAATCGAAACCGAACTTCGCCGCCGCTTCTTTGATGCGACCGCGCGTCACGTTTTTCAGCTCCATAATCCATGCAAGCTGTTCCTTCGTGATGCCGTCCTTGGCAACAATCGTGCCGTTGGAATCGGAAAGCGTGAGCACCTTCGCACCGAGCTGGAGGCATTTTTCCGCTGCATATTGGGCAACGTTTCCGGAGCCGGAAATGGCAACCTTTTTGCCTTCAAACGAATCGTTGCGCGTCGCGAGCATTTCGCGCGCAAAGTAAACCGTGCCGTAACCGGTCGCTTCCGGGCGAATCAGAGAACCGCCGTAAGCAAGCGGCTTCCCGGTAAGAACGCCTTCAAACTGCTTCGTAAGTTTTTTATACATACCGAAGAGATAGCCGACTTCGCGGGCGCCGACACCAATATCGCCCGCGGGAACGTCCTCGTTCGCCCCGATGTGGCGGAAGAGTTCCGCCATAAAGGATTGGCAGAAACGCATTACTTCGCCGTCGCTCTTGCCCTTCGGGTCAAAGTCCGAACCGCCCTTGCCGCCGCCCATCGGAAGCGTCGTGAGGGAATTTTTAAAGACCTGTTCAAACGCGAGGAATTTGAGAATGCTCAAATTCACGGACGGGTGGAAACGGAGGCCTCCCTTATACGGACCGATCGCACTATTCATCTGGATGCGGAAACCGCGATTCACGCGGACGTTCCCGGCATCGTCCACCCACGGCACGCGGAACATAATCACGCGTTCGGGCTCAACAATGCGCTCAAGAAGTCCCGCCTTGGCGTATTTCGGATTCTCTGCAAGAAATCCGCGGAGGCTATGAAGCACTTCTTCAACTGCCTGATGAAATTCCGGCTGGTTCGGGTCGCGCGCAACGACGGTTTTCAGAACGGAATCGATAATCGTATCGCTCATTTTTTGATGTAATTATTGATGTTTGTTTTGGAAAAAAATCTTTCGGATCGAAAGCGAGCGCAAAGTATTCAGAACAAAAATTTTCTACACAATCAAAAACTTCATAAAATTTTACATTTTTTTCCGATTTTTGCATTTCTCCGGCACACAAAAAAACCGTTCCCGCACACAACACGGGAACGGTTTTTCAGGAAAAATTCTGCGGGAACGCACGCCCGCACATTCCGCCGCCGAATCAATCTTTCGGAGCCTCTTTCGCGCCTGCGGAAATCAGATATTTCCGCGTAACGGGATCGCCGACGACATCGAGCACACGATAATTCGGTGAAAAAATTCCCTCCGAGATTTCGTGGTTCAAATCGGCACCGGAGCGCACGAGCAATTCCGCAATCACCGGATTTTTGACGTGGAAAATTGGCGTGCAATCCGCCGAAATCTTCTTCCCGTTACGCAGACGCAAATGCGTGTCCGCGTGCTCAAAATTCGGATTTGCCCCCAAGCGCAACATTTTTTCGACGAGCGCAGCGTTGCCGGTGTCGACGGCAAAAATAATCGGCGGTGCAATATCTTCGCCCACGTTCAGATTCGCTCCCGCGTCCACGAAAATATTCAGCATAAAATTATCAAACGCACTCATGAAAACAGGCAAATTGCGGTCACCGGGAACACCGCCATCCGCTCGAATCTGACAGGGAATGTCGGCATTTGCACCGTTTGCCAAAAGCGTGCGCACCACATTGTAACGCTTGATTTTAAGCGCTAAGCCAAGCGCGTTGACGCGGACGGAAAATTTTTCGTCGGACTCGCAAATCGCGTCGAGATCCGCACCGTAGCGGGCGAGCAGGCGCACCATCGCCTCACTTCCGTTGCAGGCGGCAAGATGAATTACCGTTCCTTCGTCAAACGTTCCCGCGAATTGGATACTTTCAAAGCGCAAGCGCATATTAGGATCGGCACCATTTTGCAAAAGCATACGAACCGTGGAATAATCGTTGCGCAGCACGGCAATGGCGAGCGGATTCAAGAGCGTTTCTTTACCGCGTTCCGGCGCATTCGGGCTCGCTCCCGCGCTGATCAGTTTCTGAGCGGCGGAAATATTTCCGGAGCGCACGGCACGGAAAAGCTGTTTGTCCAGCAATTCATCCTCGCTCGGCGAAGCGGGACCGACGCGCGGTTTCGCGGGATCGGAGGAAAAGGGACGAAGTTTGCTTTGCGAAGCCGGAGTCAGCGTTCCCGCGACCATATCCACGGAAACTTCCTCCGCCCTTTTCCCGGGACTCGAAACGAGCAAATTCGCAGAAATCTTTTCTCCCGAAACACGCTGCAAAACCACGGAATGAAGCTCGCAATTCGGCGCTACACCGCGAACCGCCGAGGCAAGCGCAACATTTTTTGAAGCGGGATCAGAAGCGCATCCGCAAAACACCGACGACGCGAGCACCGTCGCCAGAACAAAAAACTTCCGAGAGGAATTTCCGGTCAGTTTCATAACAGGTTCAATAAAAAGATGATGACTTGGGGTTAATTGCTACCTGAAAAGTCATATCAAAAACAAAAACAGAATCAATTGAATTTTCTTCGTATGGGATGACAAAAAACACGCGAAGTTTTTGCCCCGCGGAAAACACAGATTCCCACGGATTTATTTTTTTTTAGCGCAAAGAACGCAAAGTTTCTTAAGAACGAAGAAAAAAAACGTTCCCGCGAGGAAAAAATCCCCACGGGAACGTTTTTTTTAATCGCAAATAATTCGGAATTAGAAATTCACTATTTGCGATAGGCGTCGGGTTAGCGACGGTTACGACGGCGACGCGAAACCGCGAGCGCAATCGCTCCCAATCCCGCCAACAAGCCGAACGCAGACGGCTCGGGCGTCAACGCGCCGACCTTAACGTTTCCGTTTGCATCCGTCGTCACCGTGTATTCCAAGCCCTTGGAGTCTTGAAGCACGAACTCAACAGGAGAAGACTCGTTCGCGATAGAATTTTCAATCACGCCCGCCATATCTGCTCCAACTTTCGACGAAAGAATCGTGGAAAGATCAAGCCCTTCCGCATTGTCTGCGACAACCGTCAGTTTGTTGACCGAAACGGAGGATTCAGATTCTCCTTCAGCCAAAAGCATCACAGCCGCCTGCGTCACAAGAGCCCCGGCATCTCCAACAACAATCGTCAATTCATCCGCCTTGAGAGAACCGACGTTGAGCGTTCCCGCGAGAACAATATCGCCCGTTCCCGTGATCACGCTCGCCGTAAGTGTCGAACCTTCTCCGACCTCGATCGTGCCGTTATTAGTAATCGTGCCGCCGAACGTTGCTGTCGCACCATTGATGACCTCGAGAGTAGATTCATAAATCTGCCCGACATGATCCTCGACAGGTCCATATCCCACTTCCCCGTCCTCATTAGCGGCATCATCATATTTCTCTCCGTAAATTACAGCATTCGCGGACGCGGTGAAAGTTCCTCCGTCGATTTTTAAGATCGCCCCATCACTAAATCCACGCTGGGAATACCCAACCAAAACCGTCGATTTGCTAACATTAACCGTTCCTTCAACCGTCATATTTTCATAGACACCAAACCCTGAAGCCCCAGTATGTTCAAGAGTTGCGCCTTTTGCGACCGTCACCACGCTGTTCTTCCAGTTATTGTCCTGTGTATTGAATTGCGCACCTGTGAAGCAATAGTTTCCGGTCCCAAAAACAGTTGCGCCGTCGATAACCGCTTTTCCGTTAACGGTAAGCGTTTTCCCCTCTGCAACGTTCAGTTCCGCAAAACTTGTCATCAGATAGCCTTTATTCATCGTAAGCTCCGTGTCAGACGTAAACGTAACTTTCGCATCGTAAAACTGTGCAAACGCAACGGAAATTTTCGAAGAATCAATGGTGACATCATGGTGGAGCTTCCCGTCTGCCACGGGAGAAGTATTAGTCGTTCCATTCCATGTTTGGCCGACACGGAATTTGAGATTGGCGTCATCAAAAGTTCCCTTAATCGAGGATTTTCCGTTGATGTAGATTCCGTCAGAAGCATCACCTGTTGTGTAGCTATTCCCTTTTACCGTGTTGGCGACAAAGGTCGAATCAGTGATGTTAATCGTGCCGTTGTTGGTGATAGAACCGACTTTCAATGAGGAATCCGAGACGGAAACAGATCCGTTGGAATTAACGGTCATCGCCGCGCCATGATCGATTTCTGCATTGTTTTCGAGAATAAGAGCTCCGGCAACCTCGCCTCCAACCGTAAGAGAGTAAGGAGCGTCTCCGTTGATACTTTTCAACACGGAATTATTCAAAATCATCGTCGCAACCTCGCCGTCACGTCCAACAGTAGCATTGCTATTACTCTTTCCGACCGTAAACGAATGAGCATATACAGCGGAATCTTTAAATTCCATAAGACCTCGGTCCATAACCCCTAAGGCTCCATATCCATTGATCCCCTCCGTAAATGCAAAGATGGTGGAATTTTCGACTGTCATCACACCGGAACCGCCGAAAACCATACCTGCATCATAAGAGGAATAGTCCTTGGTCTTATCGCCTGCGACAATATTGCGGGAATCAGCATCGCGCCCATCAGTAGCGTTGTCCTTTGCATGATAACCAACAACCGAGTTTTTAATATTAATTGTCGAATCCCCATAAAAAGTTGTCCAACCACGATTATCCGAAAGATAGCCACGCGAATCCAAATGAGAATCCGCAATCGTCAGTGAAGCTCCGTTGTCAAGGCGGAATTTTCCGACGACAATCTTTGCCTCATCGAAAGTAATGTCAATATCAACACCGGAAGCCTCGCTGGGTTTCGGTGTTTGAATCCAAGAAAACAAATCGCCATAATTGCCGCCCGTGAACGTATAGCACCCATTAGTGCGCCAAAGAGTCGAATCGTCATTTCGCAAGGGGAAATCAGCAGGGCGGGAAAGTGTTCCGAGATCAATGATTGCCCCGGCCGCACTTTGTGCTACTTTTACAGCTGCATCGACCGTGGCGAATGTCGTCACGCCGAAGCCTTCGTCGCCTTCCTTGGCGGAACTATTGACAGTAAGAGTCGACAAAACCGGCGTTGTTTCTTCCGTGCCTTCTGCCCACGCGGTTGAGGTCATCGCGGCTGCCGCGACGAGAGTTGAGAGAACGAATTTATTCATTTTGTTCATATCTATGTTTTTGATCAGATTGAAAAAAAAAAATTGCCGTTTTGTTAATGGGCGGAAATGCGCAAAAAAACAAAACTTCAATGATTCTACTTTTTTTTTTTTCACCCAAATCAAGTCGTTTTTGAGACATTTTGCCTTATTTACTACCATGCAGGTAGCTTTTGTGTATAAGTTCTTTATGCACAAAGGGATTGCGGGGCATATCACAGGGTAATAGTCGGAAGAAAAGAATGAAAAAGGACAGCCGGGACGGCTGTCCTCCATGACAAAATCCGTGAAATTTGTGTGAATTCGTGGATAAACCAAAAAAAAAATAATTCCGTAAGTTCCGTGGTTCCCGCGTTCGCTGCGGTCAGATCGGGAGTGTCAGTTGACGGTCGTCGGTGCGGGAACGGGAATTCGCCTTTTTTGCGACGGGTGCGGGAACGAGCGGCGCGGCGTTGGAAATCGTAATTCCGAGCAGGCGCACGGGCTTTTTCGAGGGCAAATGTTCTTCGAGCAGCATTTTTGCCGTGCGCCACAAGTCTTCCGTGTCGGAAAAAACGTAATCCCGCGTCCGCGAACGCGTCATTTGCGTAAAATCCGAAAATTTAATTTTCAGCGTCAGCGTGTATCCGGAAAAATTCGCCCGCGAGAGTCGCCGCTCCAATTCCTTGGCGATGATTTTCAGTTCCTCCGCGCACGCGTCCGCCCCGGTCAAATCGTGCGGGAACGTATCTTCCACGCCCAGCGAAATGCGTTCGCGGTTCGGCTCGACCTCGCGCAAATCGTTCCCGCGCACGATTTCGTAAAACCATGCGCCTGTTTTTCCGAAGTGCTCCGTCAGTTCCTCCCGCGTGCGTTCCCGCAAATCTTTCCCCGTGAAAATCCCGAGTGCGTGCATTTTTTTCGCCGTCGCGGGACCGACTCCGAAGAAGTTTTCCACGCTCAGCGAATCCAAAAATGCGGGAGCGTCTTTCGGTAAAATCCGCGAAAGCCCGTCCGGTTTTCTCAAATCCGAAGCGATTTTTGCCAGAAATTTGTTAAACGAAACGCCCGCCGAAGCCGTCAGCCCGAGCTCCTTGCGAATTGCCGCGCGAATTTCCCGCGCGATTTGCGTCGCGGTTTTCCCGCTTGGAGAATGCGTTACGTCCAAATACGCTTCGTCCAGCGAGAGCGGTTCCACCAAATCCGTATAACGCAGAAAAATTTCCCGGATTTGCGCCGAAACTTTTTTGTAAACATCGTGGCGAGGCGGTACGAGAATCAGGCGCGGACAAAGCCGTTTTGCCTTTGCGACCGACAATGCCGACCGCACGCCGTAGCGACGCGCCTCGTAGCTCGCCGTCGAAACGACATTGCGCACCGTGTCGCGCGCGACAGCAATCGGCTTTCCGCGCAACTCCGGATTGTCGCGTTGTTCCACCGACGCGAAAAACGCGTCCATGTCGATGTGGATTATTTTCTTCATCTCTCGATTCTCGCTGATTTTCCTAACACAGAGATTTTTTTGTTTAACCGCAAAGGAATAAAAAAGGTTTTTATTTTTGTAGAAAATTCAAAGCGCCTTTAATCTTTTCCCGAATGCAGGAAAAATACGAGGAACCGCTGAAGGCGAAAGTGCGCGCGCTCCCGCGCAAACCGGGCGTTTATCTGATGAAAGACCGCCTCGGCTCGATTATTTATGTCGGCAAAGCCAAAAACCTCAAAAACCGCGTTTCCACGTATTTTCAGCCCGGTCGCCGCCCGATGCTCGGACCGAAAATCCGCATGCTCGTCGAACTCATTGCCGATTTCGAATATCACGTCGTGCGCTCGGAAACGGAGGCGCTTTTGCTCGAAGGTCGCCTCATCAAAGAGCTGAAACCGAAATACAACACGCTTTTTACCGACGACAAACAGTTCATTCAAATCCGCGTCGATTTAAACGCCGAGCTTCCCGCGTTTCGCCTCGTGCGCGTGCGCACTACCGACAAAGCGCGCTACTTCGGCCCGTTCCCGCATTCCACCGGCGTGCGCCGCACGCTCGCGCAGCTCCGCAAAAAATTCGGCATTATTCTCGGCGATACGCATCCGCAAAAATTGCCCGACGGACGCTGGCGGCTTTACAACGACGTGCGCGCCGAAATTTACGGCCACGCCAACGAAGTTTCCGCCGAAGAATACCGTTCCCGCGTCGATGCCGCCTGTGATTTTCTCGAAGGGCGCGACCGCGAGGAAGTCGAACGCCTCCGAGCCGCAATGGCGGATGCCGCCGAAATCCGCGATTACGAGCGCGCCGCCATGCTCCGCGACCAAATCTCCGCGATTGAAGCGACGCTGGAAAAATCCCGCCGTTTCGCCCGCGGCAACCCGCTTCCCGACCCGACTTCTCCGCTTGCCGCCGTTGAACAACTCGGCGAAATTCTCGCCATGAAAACGCCGCCGCGCACGATGGAGTGCTTCGATATTTCGCACATTTCGGGCACTTTCGTCGTTTCCTCCTGCGTGCATTTTCGCGACGGCGTTCCCGACAAAAACGAATACCGCCGCTTCCGCATCAAAGGCTACGTCGGGAACGACGACTTCCGCTCCATGCGCGAAACGATTTTCCGCCGCTACTCGCGCCTGCACCGCGAAAACCGCGCGTTCCCGGATTTAATCGTCATCGACGGCGGCATCGGGCAAGTGCATTCCGCGCTCGAGGCGTTTTCCGAAATCGGCATCGAGCCGCCGATGATGGTCGGCATGGCAAAACGCGAGGAGTATATAATTTTCCACGACGGGCGCGACCCGCTGAAAATGCCGGACGATTGCCCCGCGCTCCGCCTCGTGCAACGCCTGCGCGACGAAGCGCACCGTTTCGCCAACTCCTACAATGCGGATTTACGTTCGAAAAAAATCCGCGAGTCCGTGCTCGACGAAATGCCCGGCTTGGGCGAGCGCCGCAAGGAAGCGCTACTCGCGCGCTTCCGCACGATCCCGCGCCTCAAAGCCGCGACGCTCGAAGAACTCCGCACCGTCGAAGGCATCGGTGAAAAATTCGCCGAGGAACTTTTCGCGTTTTTGAAAAATGTTTAAGAAAATCGGGACCACGAATTTGCCGCGCCGACTTTGTTCGACGCAGCGACAGGAGGCCGGTTAATACTTCAAAGTGGCTCCTTCGTCTGTATTTGCTGAAAGCAAAAACCTTAGCACTTAACCAGTCACTCGTCTCCGGTCCCCGTTCACCAAATTGAAATTTGGAGAAGCAAACGCTTCGCTAAATTTCAATTTACAATTGAGTCGAAGAAAAATTCCGCTTTGAATTTCGCCCAATTCGATAAACGATGAAAACCGTGCTTATTACTGCGGGCGCAACCCGGGAATTTTTCGATCCTGTGCGCTTCATTTCCAATCCTTCGAGCGGAAAAATGGGCTACGCGATCGCCGCCGCCGCGCGGGAACGCGGCATGGAAGTCGTGCTCGTCAGCGCGAATGTTTCGTTGCCGGTTCCGGCGGGTGTCGATTGCGTTCCCGTTACGACGGGGGAAGAAATGCTCCGCGCCGTCCGCACCGCGTTCCCGCAATGCGACATTTTGATAAAAACCGCCGCCGTCTGCGATTTTCGCCCAAAAAACTACGAGCCGCACAAGCGCAAAAAAGACGGTAGCGGCATGGTCGTGGAATTTGAGCCCGTTGCCGATATTTTGAAAACCGTCGCCGCAGAAAAAACACTGCGTCAAACGGTGGTCGGCTTCGCCGCCGAAACGCGGGACATCGAAGCCTACGCACAGAAAAAACTCGTCGAAAAAAATCTGGATTTGATCGCCGCCAACCTCGTCGGACGCGGGAACGTCGGCGCCTTCGGCGCGAACGACAACACGATTTTCCTGCTCGGACACGACGGTTTCCGCAAGGTTTTGGGTCCCGCTCCAAAAACCGAAATCGGAAAATCCCTCATTCGCGAAGTTGAAAATTTTCATTCAAAAAAAACACACGGATTAAACCTATGAGCGCATTTTTCCCGAATTATTTTTTGGCGGCGACCGCACTCTGCGTTCCCGCATTTTCCGCCGTTGCCGATGCCGAGCCGGAACCGCAAGCGGCGACGACAGACGCAGAACCCGCCGCCGCACAGGGCGAATACGTCGTTCTCGTTTCCGAAAAAACGCTCAAACAAAAAGATTGGAAAAAAGCGGCGGCAAAATTTGCCAAACACCATCGCGCAAAAATCATCGTTTGGCGCGGGAACGACATCGCCAAAGCCAAAAACGCGCTGAAAAAAGCCGCGCCGCGCTACGTCGCCGTTATCGCCCGCCCGCAGGAAATCGACCGCGTCTTCGTCGCCAAGCTCCACACGCTCTCGCGCGAAATGAACGCTGATATTTACGGCGATTTTATCTGGGGCATCATTACGGGACGCGACGGAAAAACGGCGGCGGAACTTTTGGCAAAAGACGAACCGCTGATTCTTGACCGCGCGCTCGGCACAACGAATTTTGACCGGCAACGCTTTAAACAAAGCTTCTTCATCACCGACTGGGGACGGCGCGAATTTGTCGAAACCGAAAACTATGTTTCGAAGGAAAAAACAAACGCCAAGCCCGACGAGGAAATGGTCGATATTTTTGCGGAGCAATGGGAAAAAATCCGCCCGCAATTCCTCATGTCCGCATCGCACGCCACGGAATTTAACCTGGAAATGCCTTTCGGCGAAGGGCTCATTGCCTCGGCGGGAACGGATTTTTACCTCGTTCCCAAAGAAAAAATGCCGGACTTCCGCCGAGCCATGGGCAACGCGGGAACGTCGGAAAAATTTTTCAAAACGCAAAAGCTGAAAAAACTTCCCCGCACGCAGAACGAAAAAGTTTGGATCGCGGCGGGCAACTGTCTTTTCGGCGATTGCCTGCGCACGCCGTTCTCGATGGCGGTTACGGCAATTTCCGCCGCCAACGTAAAGCAGCTCGTCGGCTACACGGTGCCGACATGGTTCGGCGAAGGCGGCTGGGGAACCTCCGGGCAATTCTTCGGCGGGCATCAGGCGACAAGCGTCGGGCAGGCGTGGTTTTTCAATAACCAAATTCTGCTAAAAAATCTTCCGGAGGCGTTGACGAGATACCCCGTTCCGCTTTCCGCCGAAGGCATGGAAGGCATTTACGTGGACGGCTTCGCCTCCAAGCTTGCGCAAAAAGGCGTGCGTATCAACCGCGAACTTATCGGACGCCTGCACGATCGGGACACGGTCGCCTTTTACGGCGATCCGCTTTTCCGCACCCGTTTCAATCCGGACGCGCCGAGCACGCAACCTTGGGATTGCCGCACCCGTCTCAACGGGAACGCGCGGCTGTTCACCGTCAAAACAACCCGCGGGAACACCTACAAGGGCGACTTTTGCCTGTGGTTCCCGGAACGCATTCAGTCCGAGGCAAACTCTTTCGCCGCAAACATTACCGGCGGGAACGGGAAAACCGCCGTCGCGCCCGATATTCTGACGGAAAACTTCGTGATTTTCCGCGGGCTTGAGCTCAAGGAAGGCGAAACGCTGAAAATCGCCACGGAACCCGGCGCGAAAAAATGAATGGAACAAACGAAGTCTCAATAGGTGTTTTACTCGGTTGGGTGCTACTCGCGCTGGTCGGCGCAGGCGTTGCCGTCGCGCAGTTTCGTGCGCTGAAACGCGAGCCTGCTTTGCGGCGGGAACGGCTTGCGCCGTGGCGCGCGTCGGCGGCGCAGTTTTGCGCATTTGCGGGCGTTGCGGTCTTTTGCTTGCTTGCTGTCGGGCTGATTTGCTCGGCGACGGCGCGCGCGTTTTTCCCCGATTTACTTTCCTCGGAACGCGGGATTTTGTATCTCATTCCCGTGATGCAAACGTTCTCGCTCGCGGTTTTACTTCTTGCCGTCAAAATTTTTCCGGAAGCGTTTCCGAAGAATTTTGACGCGGATTCCGCCGAACTTCGCGAACCGGCGCGCGTTTGGCTTGCTCCGAACAACCGCTTCGGCGTTCCCGCGATGTTTGCAATGGGATTTTGCGCGACGCTGGTGCTCATGCTTTTGACGCAACTCCTGATTCCGTTTTTACCGGAAAATTTTCAGGACGATCAGATGCTTGTGACAGCGCTGAGACAGGCGGACAATCCGTTGCTCATCGCGGTTTGCGTTCCCGCAATTGCGATTCTCACGCCGATTATCGAGGAAATCATCTTCCGCGCCGGGCTGTATCGTTTTCTGAAAAGTAAAATGAGAGCCGTTCCCGCCGCCCTGCTTTCGAGTGTAATTTTTGCGCTGATGCACGATGCGCCCGCCTCACACTTGCCGCTCGTGGTGCTCGGTTGCGTTTTTTGCTGGTCTTACGAAAAAACGGGGCGTCTCGCCGCGCCGATTTGCGTTCACGCGCTTTTTAACGCGAACACTCTTCTCGGTGTCGCCGCCTCGTAAACACAAATTTCAATTTGCGGGAACTCGCGGGAACACATAGTTTTTAGCTAAATGCACATCACGGATTTAAATTGCGAAAAAGACATCGGGGCAAACTGCCTTCTCGCCGAAATCGGTCCGTTCCGTATTCTTTTTGATTGCGGGCTTCACCCGAAAAAATTGGGGCGGGACGCGTTGCCGCAACTCAATCTCATACGCGATTTGTCCATTGACTTCGTCATTCTCTCGCACTGCCACCTCGACCACGTCGGCGCCCTGCCCGTTCTTTTGCGGGAACACCCGCAAACGCGTGTGCTTTGCTCTCCGGCAAGCCGCGTCGTCGCCACGCGCATTCTGCGCAACTGCATCGGCGTAATGCTCCGCCAGCGCGAAGAAAAACACATCAACGAATATCCGCTTTATACTTACAGCGAACTCGACCGCGTGGACGCGGCTCTGACTGCGCTCCCGCTCGGTGTCCCGAAGACATTTCACGAAAACGACGACGAAATCACGTTCACGCTCTATCCGTCGGGACACGTCGCCGGCGCGGTCGGTTGCATGGTCGAATACCGCCACCGCAAAATTTTCTTCACGGGAGATGTTTGTTTTCACGATCAGGAAACCGTGGAAGGTGCGGATTTTCCCGCCGAAAAAATCGATACGCTGATTTTGGAAACGACGCGCGGCGCGGCGGAAGCGGAAGACGATACGCGCGACGAAGAAGTCGAACGCCTCGTCAACGATGTCGCGGGAACGCTCTCCGGCGGAGGAAGCGTGCTCGTTCCCGCGTTTGCCTTCGGGCGAATGCAGGAACTCGTCCACATTTTCAACCAAGCCAAAAACGACGGCCGTATTCCGAAAGAAATTCCGGTTTTCTGCACGGGACTGGGCTTGGATTTAGCCGATTATTTCGACACGATGGCGAGAAAAACCGGAGACGTAAAATTCCACCGCACGCTGATGAAAGACCTCGGCGTGCAGGCGTTGCGCACTTGGGAAGAACCCGGAACGGACGTTCCCGTGCAAGGCATTTACCTGCTTTCGAGCGGAATGCTCGTCGAACACACGCCTGCATGGCACATCGCAGCCAATATGCTCGGGCACGCGCACAACCTCGTCGCATTCGTCGGCTACTGCGATCCCGACACGCCGGGCGGGCGACTCCTCACCCGCACCAATATCGACGAACTGCGTTTCGCCGACTTGAATTTCATCTCCCGCGTCTTGGCGACGGTTTCCAAATACGATCTCAGCGGACACACCACGCGGGAACGCATGATGGAATTTGTTTACAGCGTCGAGCCGCGCGTTGCGGTGCTCACGCACGGCGATCCCGAAGCGCGGGAATGGTTTGAGGAAGAATTTGCCATCGAGCTCCCGAAAACCAAAACCGTCAACCTCGAACCCGGCGTTCCCGAGGAGATTTAATGATGATAAAGAAGAATTAGAAATGAGGAATTAGAACTTAGAAAAGATGCTTCGTTTCTCATTCCTAATTTCTTCCTTCTAATTTTTCATTCTCTAATTAAAGCCGCAGGCTTCCTAATTTCTCCGAAAATGCTTTGCCCTTTTCAAAAAATTTTCCCGTCCGAACTCGTTCGCGACGACCGCTACTTCATGACGCACGCGTTTAATCAGGCGATTGAGGCGTGGAAAGAAGACGAAGTCCCGATCGGTGCCGTCATCGTTCGCGAAGGAGAAATCATCGCCGCCGCGCACAATCGCACCGTCACGACCAAGGACCCGACGGCTCACGCGGAAATCCTCGCTATCACACAGGCGGCGAACGCCGTCGGGGACTGGCGCCTCAACGACTGCACACTCTACGTCACCAAGGAACCTTGCCCTATGTGTTCCGGTGCAAGCATTATGGCGCGGCTCGGGCGCGTGGTTTTTGCGTGGGGAGACCCGAAAATGGGTTGCCTCGGCGGCGCGTTTCCCGTGCATGAGTTGCCGAAACTCAATCACCGCGTCAACGTCGTTTCCGGAATCATGGAAGACGAATGCCGCACCATTCTCCAAGCCTATTTCAAGCTCAAACGCGGAAATTCCGAGGAGTAAGTTTTGACATTCTTCGGGAACTCCATAAAATCTCCGAGCAAGTTACAAGATCAACCTCCCTACGAAAAGCACTTTACCCGAACAATGAAGAAGATTTTTCCCCTTTCCGTCCGCAAAGCATTCACCCTGATTGAAACGCTAATCGCCGCCGTGCTCATCGGTGTCGTTGTCGCTATCGCCGTTTGGGTGTTCCCGCAGTATCAGGCGTCATCGGCGCTCACGGAAGCGATTAACGACGGTGCGCGTATCGGGAACGCCGCGCAAGCGCACTTCGCGGAAACGCTGGAACGCTCCGTCGTCGTGCAATACAATCCGGTTACGGGAGCGATTACCGGTCCGGACACTTTCCGCCTCCAAGACGGGAACAAAGTCACGCCCGGCTACATCATTCCCGGGAATGAACTGAAAATCACGTTCGACAATAAATCCTCCTTCACGCTCAAACACGCCAAAGGCGGTTCCTACACGTTCAGCGATAAGGGAGAACTTTCCCACTCCGAATAAAATTTACGAAAACCAAGCGCGGTGTTTCGCCGCGCTTTTTTTTTGCCCGCAAAATTCCTAATTTTTCGTTTTTCAAATGTTTTCCGCCGTCCGGAAAGAATTTAAGCGCACATTTCGCCTTTCCGTCCCGATTACCATCGGGCTTCTCGGGCAGGGGCTTTTCGGTGTAATCGACACCGTCATGATCGGCAATATGCTCGGTGAACACGCTCTCGCCGCGGCGACACTCGGAAACAATATCAACTGGGTGCCGCTTCTGCTTGTCATCGGAATTACGGTTGCCGTTCCCGTGCTAACGGCGCAAGCACGCGGCGCGGGAACGGCGGCGGAAATTCCGGGTATTCTCCGTCACGGCTTACTCGTCAGTCTTTGCGTTTCCTTAATCGGTGCGGCGGCGGTCTGCGCATTCATTCTCGCCGACGGGCTTTTATGGCTCGACCAGCCGGAAAGCGTTTCCGAATATGCAAAAAATTTTTCCTGCATTATCGCGCTCTCGATTCCTGCGGCGGCAGGTTTTCAAACGATAAAATCGTTTCGCGATGCCAGCGGCGGGCAATGGATTTCACTTTTTTGGACGGTTGTCGGGTTACTCTCCAACATTTTTCTGAATTGGGTGCTGATGAAAGGTGCGCTCGGATTTCCGAATTGGGGACTCGAAGGCGCGGCGGCGGGAACGCTTTTTTCGCGGCTCATTTCACTCGTCGGGATTACGTTCCACCAAAAATTGGTCTGCGAGTTCCGCAAGGGTTTTTCGTTTTCGGAAATCCGGAAAAATCTCCGCATTGCCCTTCCCAGTTCGCTTCACATTCTGTTTGAAGCGGGACTTTTTATCATCGCACCGTTTTTCATGGGTTGGATCAGCGAAGCATCCATCGCGGCAAATCAGGTCGTTATTACGATTTCCTCGCTTGTTTATATGCTTCCGCTCGGCATTTCGCAGGCGCTTTCCATTCGTGTCGGCGAAGCCTACGGCAGGGGCAACATCCCACGTATTCGCGTGATTTTTGCGGGAGCAACGATTTTTATTCTCGCGGCAATGTGCATTATCTCCGCCGCGCTGATTCTTTTCCGCCACGAGGTTCCGGCTCTCTTCAATCTTGGAGAAGAAGCCTCATTGCTCGCGTCGTCATTCCTGTTTGTCGCCTGCGCGTATATGCTTTTTGACGGCTTTCAAACCGTTGCAGCGGGCACGTTGCGCGGGATCGGCGACGTAAAAATCATCGCTGTCGCAGCATTCGTGAGCTACTGGATTATCGGCTGTCCGACAGCGATCGGACTTGCGTTCGGGCTCGGCATGGATGGAGTCGGTGTTTGGATCGGGCTCGCGGCGGGCTTGGCGAGCATTGCCCTCATTCTCGGTTGGCGCGTCCGTAAAGACCTCGCATAAACCAACACAAAAAAACGGCTTTCGCCGTGCGGGAACGTTTTTTATAGTGTCGGGTTTTTAACGGTGTTTGATTTCAGCGAAAGTTTTGAAGCGGGCGTTCCCGTGGGCGGAACGGAAGCAATCGCGCTCACGGAGCGGATTTTTTCCGGCGAAACAGCGTGGCTGAAAAAATGCCTCCACATGGAATCCCGCCCGCAGCAAACCAACATGGCACTCGCCGCCGCACGCGCATTTGCGGATTCTTCCGCCCTCCTTTTTGAGGCGGGAACGGGCGTCGGGAAAAGCCTCGCCTACCTGCTTCCCGGAATCATTTTCTCCCTGCTTTCCGGAAAAAAATTTGTCGTTTCCACCAATACGATTCCGCTTCAGGAACAAATTCTGAAAAAGGATTTGCCGATCTGCCGTAAACTTTTCGCTCGCGTTCCCGAGCTGAATAAATACGAAAGTTTCAAGGTTGTGCTCATGGTCGGTAAAGCCAACTACCTTTGCGGAACACGCCTCGCGCAAGCGCTCAAACGCCACGAAGGACTTTTCGACGGGAACGACGGATCCGACACCGCACGCGAACTGCTCATCATTCGCGATTGGGCGGCGCAACCCGACTGCACCGGACTTCGGGAACACCTCCCGCAACGCGTGAGCGACGAAGTCTGGGAAATGGTCAACGCCGATTCCTCCGCGTGTTCCCGCAAAAACTGTTCGCACGAAAACTGCTTTTACCAACGCGCCCGCGCGGCGCTCGACGCGGCAAACCTCGTCGTAGTCAACCACCACCTGCTCTTTTCGCTCATCGGCGCGGGAGCGGCACCGCAGGGTGAAGAAATCGGCGTGCTTTATCCGAACGATTTTGTCGTCATCGACGAAGCGCACCGCGTTCCCGATGTCGCGACGGATTACTTCGGCGTAGAAATTTCATCGACCGGCTTGCTTCGCCTGCTTTCGCGCATCGCCAACGCCTATAAACGCGGCGGCGTGCTCCGCGAATACGGAAAATCCGAAGGCATGGGACTGATTTCCGAAGCCCGCGCCGCGACGGAAGATTTTTTCTCGGATTTGCGATTCCGCTTTCTCGAAAAAAACCGGACTTTCCGCTTCCGGGAACGCGACTGGGCGCAAAACGTTTGCGAAATTCCTCTCGGTAAACTCGAAAACAAGCTGAAGCAAATCGCCCAAGTGGAAACGCGCTCGCACGCAAAAGACGAAATTAACGATTTCGCCAAACGCATTGAGGCTCACCGCCTCGCGATCCGCGAATGCCTCGAACTGCGCAACGCTCCGCAGAACGTTTACTGGGCAACCGTCAGCACCGGAAAATTCCGCACCGTGACACTCTGCGGAAAGCCCGTTGATGTCGCTCCGCAACTCGCCGAAACACTTTTTTCACGAAAAACCGGAATCGTCCTTTCCTCGGCGACACTTTCCGACGGCACATCAATGGCTCGTTTCCGCAAACGCTGCGGAGCAGAACTTGCCTCGGGGAAAATTCTTTCACTCAAGGAAAATTCGCCCTTCGACTACAAAGCGAACATGGAAATTTTCCTCGGGAAAAATTTGCCCGAGCCCGACAAAGAAAACGGCGCGCTCGCGACCGAACACCTCGCTGAGATTTGCGCTCACTGCACGGAAAATTTGCCCTCCGGAGGAACGCTGATTCTTTGCACAAGCTACGAAATTTGCCGCGCGCTCGCCCTTGGGCTGCGGGAACGACTCGATACCGGCACGCGCGAAATTCTCGTTCAGGGCGAAGATTTTTCCCGACAGGAACTCATGGCACGATTTGTCGCCCGCGGGAACGCCGTTCTCATCGGCACCTCCAGCTTTTGGACAGGAATCGATGTTCCCGGCGCCGCACTCTCGCAGGTCATCCTCACGCGGCTGCCTTTCGCGAACCCGAGAGAACCGCTCGTGGAGGCGCGTAGCGAGTGGATTGCCGAAAACGGAGGGAAACCGTTTTTCGAAATGTCCGTTCCAGACGCCGTGTTACAGTTCAGGCAAGGCATCGGGCGGCTGATTCGCAAATCCGGCGACCGCGGGCGCGTCGTCATTCTCGATTCCCGTATGCTCAACAAAACTTACGGAAAACGTTTCATCGCCGCGCTCCCGCACACCGAATATTGCGTTTTTACGGCGGAAAACTTCCGAGATGCGATTCCGCCGTTTGAAGAACGTTAGGCTTTGCGACGGCGGCGAGATACCGCAAACCCGAGCGCAAACGTTCCCGCAAGCAAACCGAATGCCGACGGCTCGGGAATATACGGATTTATTATCGTAATTTTCCCGAAATTTACGCTGTCCGGATTCCAATCAAGTGTAGCGGTGTAGTCAGGTCGACTCCAACCATTGACCGTAACCTCAATTCCCATAAACCCGAGACTCGATGTTGAAATATTTGTCGAATCCACGAGCGTAAGATTCTTCGTGTTCTTTAAAATTTCATCATTCTCAAAGTTCAACTGAAGGAAGGACGTATAGGGTTGGTTATAAAGCGTAGTTTGACGAATCATCACCGTTCCCGTCCCGGAAATCAGAGCAAATGATGCTGCTGTTTCTGCCGAAGAAATGTTCCAAATGTGCGTTGCGGAATTTCCGAAATCAAATGTCGCATTATTTTCAAGGGTAAACTTTGTCCCCGCAGCTATTTGCCCTCCGGCATTTTCGTAAAAATGAGCGGTTGATCCGGAAATTGAAATATTTCCTGAAATTATCGCCTTGTTCCAAATATAAACAGAATCTTCATTTCCGGTTGCAGTGATGCTCAATCCGTTAACCGTTCCCGCGTTAAAGTAAACATCTTTGCTCCACGAATAATTTGTTCCCGAATCAAAAACGACATTTGAAACATTTTCATCCACAAGAAAATACCCTAATGAACTTTCCTCCGTTTTTCGTTCCCCTGCCGCATTCGTGTAGGTCAAAGAGGGATTTGCGGCGGCGGAAAGCTCCAAACCGAAAGCGGCAAGTGTTCCTGCCGCAATTAACGTTTTGTATAGGGAAGTATATGTATTTCTCATTATTGTCTGTCTTATTAGTAGTTTTTAAAAGAAACGCGGCGAATATCTCAATCGCCGCCGGAAAAATCAACCTCAAACCAACATTTTCACTCTAACCCTGTCTCGAAACATTATTTAGAAGTTTCCTATAACACGGGCACAGAGTATTTTTCAGGGACTTAAAACTTTGATTTTTGTCTGTCATGACCTTTACGACAATCCTTCAAAAACACGCGAAAAAACTTTATGTCGCAGTGCTCGTGGTATTAGTTGCGATGTTAGTTTCCGGCTATTTTCCCCGGCTCGACGGTGTTTCCTCTCTGACAACACCGCCCGCCGTCCTCTTTATCGGATTGGTCTTTGCGCTTGTTTTCGGACAACCCTGTCCGGCGTTTAACAAGAAAATGTCGAAAATTCTGTTGCAATATTCCGTTGTCGGACTCGGCTTTGGCATGAACCTGCACGCTTCGCTGGCATCCGGCAAAGAAGGCATGGCGTTTACAGCGATTTCCGTCGCGGGAGCAATGCTTATCGGTGTTTTTTTCGGAAAAAAACTGTTACGTGCCGACACGGAAACATCTTACCTCATCAGCGCAGGGACGGCGATTTGCGGCGGGAGCGCAATCGCCGCCGTCGGACCGGTCATTAAGGCAAAGGATTCCTCAATGTCCGTCGCACTCGCCACCGTTTTTGTGCTCAATGCAATTGCCCTTTTCGTGTTCCCGCCGCTCGGACGCCTTCTTGAGCTGACACAGCAACAATTCGGAATGTGGGCGGCAATTGCGATTCACGACACAAGCTCCGTCGTCGGAGCCGGAGTCGCTTACGGAGAAGAAGCACTCCAAGTAGCCACCACTGTCAAACTCACACGCGCACTCTGGATTATTCCGCTCGCGCTTGCCACCGCGCTCATTTTCAAAACCGAAGGTAAAAAAATCACGGTTCCTTGGTTTATTCTGTTTTTCATTCTCGCCGTCATCGCCAACACCTACCTGCTCGGAAATTTTCCGCAAATCGGGCAAACCGTCTCCGACGCGGCACGCAAGGGGCTGACGCTGACCATGTTTTTCATTGGGGCATCGCTTTCCGGAAAAACGCTACGCCAAGTGGGACTCAAACCGCTTGCACTTGGCATCGCGCTCTGGGTTATCATCTCTGCCGCTTCTCTGATTTACATTTTGCAACAATAAACCGCCCCTTTCTCCGCTTCCCGTAAGAACGCGTTCCCGTAAAAAACCCTTCCCGCAGGATAATCCTGCGGGAAGGTAACCATAACTATTACTTAATACATCAATGATAAGGGATGCCGAACACCTCAAAAATCCGGCACCCCTCAAAGGTTCGCTCTTGTAGATTTACAAAAGCTGACAAGGAACACTTTCAACTGAGTTTTTGTTTAGTAGAGAAATTGACACGCCTGCAAACCGCGTTTGTGTTCGTTATCAATTTCTGTTCGAGAGCATCTCAAAAGTAGGAAATTAAAGCAAGCAAAAAATCACTACCAAACTTGTAGCCATTACAAGAAAGTGACGAAAAATACGTTTTATTCTCTTTCTCATGCGGCATCGGAGTCGAGTAGTAAAAGTAAAAATTTTTTGTATTGGAATGTAAGATATAAATCTTCAATGCACCCGAAACACGGAAATTCGCACGCACAAAAAACTCCCGTGTGGAAACGGGAGTTTTCTTTTACGGGAACGAAAATTATTTCGCTTTTCTAATCTCTTCGGTCGGGATGCTCAGGAAGAAGAGCGTTTCCGAGTCCGGAGTGCCTTCGTAAAGGACTCCGATGGTTTTGTTTTTGTCGTCATTAAACGCCGTGGTGGAATAACCGGCACAGCGGCGTTCGTCGTAAAGCAAACCGTCGGTCCAGGTTTTCCCGCCGTCCTTGGAATATTTCAGCGTCATGTTGTTGCGCGCGCCGGAGTTCGGGTTGGAAAAATAGAGATTTTTCCCGTCCGCAGTCAGCAATGCCGCTTGGCAAAGATTTCCCGGCTGGCGCAGATTTTCGCCGTCAAATTTTTTCCATGTTTCGCCCAAATCCTTGGTCGTTGCGACAACGCGTGCGCCCGGCGATCCCTGACGGACGTTGAGCATAATAGAACCGTCCTTGAGTTCCACGCAGGTGGATTCCGAACCGCCCCACGGCATTTTCTTGGAGGAGGTCCAAGTTTTTCCTCCGTCTTTAGAATACACAAGAACGCCCCAAGTGCCCTTGCCTTTGTGGCCCCAAATCTGTGCGGGGAAAATCAGCGTTCCGTCCTTCGTGCAAATCCCGGCACCCGGTCCCTGGAAGAGCAAGCCCCAGTCCTTGGTGTCGCTGTCGCTGAGGCGTTTCACGTCCGGCGTGATGTTGATCGGTTTTCCCCACGTTTTTCCGTCATTTTTGGAAGCGATGAGCACCATTTGTCCGCATTCCTGACAGGAATCCGTTCCCGTGGAGCTTGACCAAATCGGGTGTCCGCTCTGCGGCGCCCAAAGCGCGGCGATCCAAACCGTTCCCGTCTTTTCATCAACGAGGATACCCGGGTCACCGATACCTTTTTGCACTTCCATTTCCTTGGAGGACAAAACGGATTCGACCGGCGTCCAAGTATTCCCGCCGTCAGTCGAGCGACACACGCCAACATCGATATTCGCGGGAAGGTCGCCCGCATGGTTGTAACGAATGTCAAAAGTGGCGATGAGCGTTCCCGTCTTGGGATTGCGGACGAGTGCGGGAATGCGGTAATTCTTCGAGCCGAGGTCGCCGCGCTTTGTAATCGCATAGCCGATGCGCTGCGTCACGGGAACGGAATTGATGACATACGGTTTGCCGTTGATGATCATTTGCGAGCCCACAGCGGCGATTTTCCCGGAAATATCCGCTTTTTTCTTCATACGCACGCTGACCCAAATGTCATTTTGCTTCCCTTGTTGGAGCGTAACGGCTTTTTTTCCGCGCACCGTAACAATCGAGTTTGCTTTGGAGAGTTTCGCGGTTCCGAAAAGTTCGCCCGCCTTAACGTCAGTCCCGCCGACATAAACTTCGACGGCTTCGACTTCGTTCAAATTCGTCGTTTTTGAAAAATCAATTTTGACGGCTTCGAGCTTGTCCGGCTTTGCGGATTTCGAGGGCGAAACCTTGATTTGCAAAATCGGATTGTATTCCATGCGAACCATTACCGGCCAAACGCCGGATTTAAGATCGACATCGCTTTGTGTTACCGCAGCACTTGCGGTAAAAGCGGAGAATGCGAGCGCAACACACGTTGTTGCAACCAAGGAGGCGATACAAGATTTTCGGATAGTCATAATCGTGGACGATTATGCCCGCGCCGCGTTTCTTTGTAAAAGAAAAAGCGATACCCGTTTACGCGGGGGAAAACAAATCGAACCCGTTCCCGCGCAAGGTTGATGCGCGCTTGCAGGAACGCCCAAAAAGTTACATAAATACGCGCAAGAAAAATGGCAACCTCACGCAGTTCCGAACGTCCGCTCAAACCCACGGATCTCCGCGGGATTCTCAAATACGTCCCGATGTTTCGCGATCACATCTTCGTGATTGCGCTCGACGGAAGTATCGTCGAACACGAAAATTTTCAAAATCTCGTCACGGACATCGCCGTTCTGCGTAGTCTGAACATCAACGTCGTTATCGTGCACGGCATCGGCAAGCAACTCCGCGACATGGCATCGCGCCAGCGCGTAAAGCTCTCCGACGTTTACGGCGAAGGCGTGACGGATAAAGACACAATGGAAATCGCGTGCGAAGCCTCCGGAATCGTTTCGCAAACCATCATCGAAGGGCTGACACACGCGAACCTGAAATGTGCAATCACCAACGCGATTCGCGCAACGCAGGTCGGTGTTATCGGCGGCGTGGACCAGCTACTTACCGGGAAAGTCGAAAAAATCGATACTCCGCTTTTGAAATCCCTGCTTTCCCAGGGAATTATTCCGCTCATCACTCCGATTTTGTGTGATCGCGACGGGAACTCGCTCCGCGTAAACAGCGATTCCGTTGCTGCAGACCTCGCCGTCGAGCTCGGCGCGTCCAAGCTCATTTACCTCACGCCGTTTGCGGGATTGATTCTCGACGGAAAAATTCAGGTCAACCTTAGCCTTTCCGCACTCGAGAAAGCCCTGCAAAAAAAATCCGTGGAAATCGAGGAACGCCTGCGCGGGAAAGCGCAATTTGCCGTTCGCGCGCTCAACAACGGCACTCAGCGTGCACACATTCTCGACGGACGCACCAACGGCGGACTGCTCGCGGAAATTTTCGACAAAGTCGGCACCGGTTCCATGATTCACGCGAACGATTACGACAGCATTCGTCCCGCGAAGAAAAAAGACGCGCAATTCATTTACAACATCACGAAAAACGCCGTAAAAAACAAAAGTCTCGCAAAGCGTTCCCGTCAACTCATCGAATCGCACACGGAAGATTACTTCGTCTACGAAATCGACGAGAGCATCATCGGTTGCGCGTGCCTGCGCCACTTTGACGACGCACCGCACACGGCAGAGCTTTGCAGCGTTTACGTTCAGCCGTTTTATCAGGATCGCGGCGTCGGGAAAAAACTCGTCGCCTACGCCGAACTTCAGGCGCGGGAACGCGGCATCAAAACGCTGATTACCTGCACGACGCAAACCTACGGATTTTTCAAAAGCGTTTGCGGCTTTGAAGACGCACGTCCGGAAAACCTTCCGCCGTCGCGCCGGGAGGAACTTTGCGAAAACGGACGCAATTCCAAAGCTCTTTTCAAAAAACTGTAATCACCTCAATTCCCCTAAGAAAAATGAAAACTCTGATCACTGCCCTCCTCTTCGCGCTGAGCGCAACATTCGCCTTCGCCGCCGACGGCGTTGTCGGTTTCTGGACAACGATTGACGACGAAACCAAAGAAGCGAAAAGCGTCGTTCAAATCTACGAATACAATGGCAAAATTTACGGTCGTGTCGTCGATGTTTTGAAAAATAAAGACGCAACGGCAAAACTGCCCGGCGCCCCGAAAATCATCGGCTTAGACATTATCTGGAACCTGAAGAAAGACGGCGACGAATACAGCGGCGGAAAAATCCTCGACCCGCAAAAAGGCAAAGTTTACGGCTGTGCAATTTGGCGCGACGGAGAAAACCTCATCGTTCGCGGGAAAATCGCCTTCTTCGGACGCAACCAAACATGGTTACCGAACAAAACTTTCAAAGGAGACGGCACACCGCTCACTCCGGAAATTCCCGTCGAAAATTGAGCGCCCGAAAAAAAACAAGGAGCGGACCGAAAATGTCCGCTCCTTGTTTTTTTTGTTTACGATTCTTCCTTAGATGCGTTCCAAAATCGCGCTTGCCATTGCTTTGGTTCCGACGGCGTTCCCGCCGAAGGCGATGTCCGCCGTGCGCGTTCCCGCGTCAATCGTCGCGCGCACAGCCGCTTCGATTTCGGCGGCAACGTCGTGCAAGCCGAAGCTGTGGCGCAACATCAGAGCCGCAGAAAGAATCTGAGCGCAGGGATTCGCTTTGTCCTGCCCGGCAATGTCGGGCGCGCTCCCGCCGGACGGCTCGTAAAGCCCGAACGGGAAACCGTAGCGGTTTTTCTGCGCACCGAGCGAAGCCGAAGAAAGCATGCCGAGCGAGCCGCAAACGACCGCCATTTCGTCCGACAAAATATCGCCGAACATATTTTCCGTGAGCAAAACATCAAATTGCCCCGGATTGGCGACGAGTTGCATCGCGGCGTTGTCCACGAGCAAATGCGTCAGCGTGACATCAGGCGCGAGTGCGGCGACACGTTCCGTGACGATTTTGTTCCACAAAACAGAGGTTTCGAGCACGTTGGATTTATCGACGAGGCAAATGGTTTTGCGTTCCCGTCCGCGCGCCGTCGCGATGGCGACATCGGTGATACGCTCGATTTCGCTCGTGCGGTAACGCATGGTATCGACGGCTTCGAGTTCGCCGTTCGGGAACGTCGTCGTCTGTTTCGGTTGTCCGAAATAAATTCCGCCCGTGAGTTCGCGAATGCAAACCATGTCGATTCCGTTCGGTATACGCGCAGGAGCGATCGGCGAAGACTGCATCAGCGCGGGAAGCAACAAGCCCGGACGCACGTTGGCAAAAAGCTCGAAATTTTTGCGAAGCGGCAAAAGCGCGCCGCGTTCCGGCTGCTCGTTGCGCGGCACATCTTTCCATTTCGGTCCGCCGACCGAGCCGAACAAAATCGCGTCCGCCTCACGGCACGCCGCAAGCGTTTCGTCGGGAAGCGCTTTCCCGCAGGCATCAATCCCGGCGCCGCCGACGGGATGCACGGAATATTCAAGCGTGTGCCCGTGTTTTTTAAGTGCCTTTTCGAGAATCGGCAACGTGGCATCCATGACTTCCGGCCCGATGTAATCGCCCGGCAAAACGGCAATTTTCAATTCCATAATGTTTTCCGTATTAAAAGTTTGCGATGACGGCGTCGGCAAATTCGGAGCATTTCAACTCGGTCGCGCCCGAAATCATCGCCGCCAAATCAAAGGTTACCGTTTTCGCGGAAATCGCGCCTTCAACGCCTTTGACAATCAAATCCGCCGCCTCATTCCAGCTCATGTGGCGGAACATCATTTCTGCCGAAAGCAGAAGCGACGACGGATTCGCCTTGTCGAGTCCCGCAAGTTTCGGCGCCGTCCCGTGCGTCGCTTCAAAAATCGCGTGCCCGCTTTTCGTGTTGATGTTCCCGCCGGGAGAAATTCCGATTCCGCCGACCTGCGCCGCGAGCGCATCGGAAACGTAGTCGCCGTTCAGGTTCAGCGTTGCAATCACGTCGAAATCCTGCGGGTGGAGCAAAATTTCCTGCAAAAACGCGTCGCAAATACAGTCCTTGATGACGATGCCCGCGCCGGGTTTCCCCGCCGGAATTTTGAGCCACGGACCGCCGTCAATGGGTTCCGCGCCGAATTCTTCCTTCGCCACGGCGTAACCCCAATCGCGAAACGCGCCTTCGGTAAATTTCATGATATTGCCCTTGTGGACAATCGTCACGGATTTGCGGTTCTGTGCGATTGCGTATTCGAGCGCGGCGCGCACAAGGCGCTGCGTTCCCGCTTTGGAAACAGGCTTCACGCCGAAACCGATTTCGTCCGGCGTTTCCGCACCGAAACGGATTTTTTTGAAATCGTCGGGGAATTCGGTTTTGAGAAATTCAATCATGCGGCGCGCTTTCGGCGTTCCCGCCGTCCAGTCAATTCCCGCATAAATATCTTCCGTGTTTTCGCGGAAAACGACCATGTCGACCTGCGACGGATCTTTCACCGGCGTTTCGATTCCGCGAAAATATTTCACCGGACGCAAACAAACAAACAGGTCCAACGTCTGGCGGAGCGTCACGTTAATCGAGCGCACGCCTTTACCGACCGGCGTTGTCAGCGGACCTTTGATGCCGACAAGGTATTCGCGGAAAATCTCGACCGTTTCGTCGGGCAACCACGTGCCGAGTTTTTTAAACGCGTTTTCTCCGGCAAAAACTTCGCACCATTCGATTTTTCGCGTTCCCGCGTAAGCTTTTTCAACGGCGGCATCGAGCACGCGTACGGCGGCGGACCAAATGTCCGGACCGCTCCCGTCGCCGCGGATAAACGGAATAATCGGGTTCGCGGGAACGGCAAGCGTGCCGTCCGCATTCACGGAAATTTTTTCAGGTGTCATAGCGTAAAAAAGTTTGAAAGCGCAGAATTTTACGGAGAACGGGCATTAATTCAACGCCTATTAAATAAATATGCCGCATGAAATCGCGATTCCCGCTGCCGAAATTTGTTTTGTTTCGGCGGAAGCTCGGGATTAGATTTTTCCGAAAAAAAATAAATATGAACGCAGAACATCCTTTTCTTTCGGAAGATTTTTATGTCGATTGGGCGCAACTGACGCCGGAGCGCATCGTTCCCGACATCGAATTCGCGCTTGAACGCGCACGCGCAAATATCGAAAAAATCTGCGCACAAACTCCGGACGAAATTTCCTTCGACGCCACAATTCTCGGCTTTGCCCGCGCCACGCGGGAACTCGGTCGCGCGTGGGGACGCGTCTGCCACCTCGAAAGCGTGGAAAACACACCCGCGCTCCGCGAAGCCTACAACACCGTTTTGCCGAAAGTAACGGAATTTTTCAGCTCGCTCACGCTCAACGCGCGCCTTTGGGAAAAAATCAAAGCCGCCGCAGAACGCATTCCCGCGGGAACGCTCGGTGCCGTGCAACAGCGTTTTCTCAACGAAACGCTCGCCGACTTCCGCGAAAACGGCGCGGATTTGCCCGACGACAAAAAATCCCGCCTCGCCGCCATCAACGCCAAACTCGCCGAACTCATGACAAAATTCGGCGAAAACGTGCTCGATTCCACCAACGCATGGGAAAAATTCGTCGCCGACGAAACGCTTCTCGTCGGCATTCCCGCGAGCGCGAAAACCGCCGCCGCCGCGTCCGCCAAAGCGAAAAACCGCGACGGCGAATTCCGCTTCACGCTCCAAGCGCCGTCGCTCGTTCCCGTGATGCAATATGCGGAAAACGATGCTCTGCGCCGCGAGTTTTGGGAAGCCTCCAACGCCGTTGCCCGCGACGACGCGAAGTTTGACAATGCGCCGCTCATCCGCGAAATCCTCGCCCTGCGCGACGAAAAAGCGAAGCTCCTCGGTTTCGCCGATTTTGCCGATTACACGACTTCGCGCCGCATGGCGAAAAGCGGGAAAAACGCGCGCGATTTTGTCGAAAATTTGCGCTCCCGCGTGGATTCTTTTTTCAAAAAAGAAACGGACGACCTTGCGAAATTCGCGCGGGAACACGGCGACGCGACGGCGACGGAAGCGGGAAAACTCGCTCCGTGGGCACTCGGATTTTGGGCGGAAAAACTGCGACGCGAACGCTACGATTTTGATGCGGAAAGCCTGCGCCCGTATTTTGAAGTCAACGCGGTCATCGCCGGAGCTTTCGCGATTGCGGAAAAACTTTTCGGCGTAAAAATTGTCGAAAAAACGGGCGTTCCCGCATGGCATCCGGAAGTGAAAACCTATGAAGTTTTTGACGGCGAAAAAATGCTCGGCGCATTTTACACGGATTGGCATCCGCGCGAAACTAAGCGCGCCGGCGCATGGATGAATTTTCTCGCAACGCGCGGCGAAGGCGTTCCCGCGCACCTCGGGCTGATTTGCGGCAATATGTCGCCCGCTGTGGACGGCAAACCTGCGTTGCTTTCGTTCGATGAAGTGCTGACGATTTTCCACGAATTCGGTCACTTGCTTCACCACGTTTTGAGCGAAGTCGAAATTCCTGAACTCGCGGGAACGAACGTCGCGTGGGATTTCGTCGAACTTCCCTCGCAAATCATGGAAAACTGGTGCAAGCACGCGGAGTCGCTGAGCCTTTTTGCCAAGCATTTTGAAACCGGCGAGCCGCTCCCGCAGGAACTTTTGGAAAAACTCCTGCGTGCGCAAAATTTCCGCGCCGCAAGCGCCTGCGTGCGCCAGCTTTCCTTCGGGAAAATGGACTTGGATTTCCACATCGAAACCGCGAAATACAAGGATTGCGACTTGGAAAATTACTGGAACGAAACGCTCGCCGATTACCTCGTGCCGACGGCGTTCCCGCAGATTTCCATGGCACGAAAATTCCTGCACCTGTTTTCCGAATCCACCGGCTACGCGGCAGGTTATTATTCCTACAAATGGGCGGAAATGCTCGAAGCCGACTGCTTCACGCGCTTTTTGAACGAGGGAATTTTGAACGAAAAAACGGGACGCGAATTTCGCGAAAAAATCCTCGCGCGCGGGAACGCCGCTCCCGCCGAAACGCTCTTCCGCGATTTTATGGGACGCGCGCCCGACCCCGCTGCTCTCCTCAAGCGCGAAGGCTTGGCGGAGTAAAAACCGGGATTAAAAACGCAAAGTTTTTTTTCTTTAACTAATCGAAGATGACTGAAATTCCGAAAATCCGCGTGGTTGCCGCCGTCGTTGTTCGCAAAGACGGGAAAATTCTCTGCGCACGGCGCGGGAACGCCAAAAATCCGTGTGTCGCGTGGAAGTGGGAATTCCCCGGCGGAAAAATCGAATCCGGCGAAACCCCGGAAATCGCGCTCGCACGGGAACTCCGCGAAGAAATGGATTTTCCGGTAATCGTGGAAGAAAAAATCGCAGAAGTTCTCCACGCCTATCCGAGTTGCGAAATCGAAATGGACGCGTTTCTCTGCGTTCCCGAAACTGCCGATGCAAAATTCGTTTTGCGGGAACACGTCGAAGCCCGCTGGCTCGCGGCGAGTGAGCTCTTCGCGCTCGATTGGGCACCTGCGGACCTCCCGATTGTCGAAAAATTATCGGCTTAATTCGCGGACAAATCCGACGGGGCGCGCAACATCAGCTCGGCTTCCGGCTTACGGATTTTCGCAACGAGCCGCCGCCAAAAATCCTCCGCTCCGCCCGCATCCCACGCGGCAGAATCCATGCGCGCACGCATCCACGTATTGCGCGAAATCTCGTCCTCAAGTTGCCCGGGTGCCCATTCGGCGCGACCGACAAAACCATACGCACGCACGCCGGGATTGAAAATCACATCGCGAATTTCCTCCGTCCGCACGCCGACACGCACATGATGTTTCCCGTCGGCGGCAACGCAGGAACGTAAAACGAAGCAGAGTTGTCCCGAACCGACGGGACCACCTTCCAGCACGGGAACGTCGCCTATCGGCGTTCCCGCGAAATGCGGCGAGCACACGCCGAGCGTTTTTCCCGTCGGACGATTCAGGATAAAACCGCGCGCGCCCTTTTCCTTGGAAAATTCCACAATCCAAACGACGGAACGGGCAAAAATCCCCTTCACGTTCAAACGCGCGAGCAGAAAATGCCCTTCAATTTCCGTGTAAATTTTCGAGCGATCCATTGGAATTAAAGAAATCGACGGTCGCCCGACTTCGAGTCCGAGCGACCCTTGCCGGTTTTCGTTCCAAAATTCGGACCTTCCTGCTTGTAACGACCTTCGATGAAAAGCATATCCAGAATTTCAGGATCGACGACCCCGAGCTTGAAAATCGAATACGGAGCATCCGGATTTTTTTCATCACGATCACCCTTCTTTTCGATACCCAAAATTGCTCCCGCGTAGCCGCCCGCGCCTTCGCCAAACGCGATGCAGATTTTATACTTTCTGCCCTTTTGGAGCTTCATCCAAGAACCTTTAAAAAGGTGGTTTTGGATAGTGCCTCCGCTTCCGGAGCCTTTGCCGTCGGTTTTCGTGTGGTTTTCCGGTTCCCAATTCGAGCCGGCGGGTTCTCGCACGGCATTCCCGTGGCCTTCACCCGGCCAGTAAGCGTAGAATACGGTTTTTCTGTCAAGTCCGACAATGAGCACATCGTCGCCCATGCCGACGAAGCGATATTCGCCTGTTTCCGGCGGCGTGATATCTCCGGTGTAAACGACGAGCCAACCCGGAGCATCGAACGGCGGCTTACCTTCGGTGTCAGCAAACGCAGAAGTCGCCGCTTCCGCACGAATCGCATTTTTCGTTTTTAAATCTTTGTAAATATAAACTTGGTTAGTGTTAAGTTTCGTTCCCGCCTCAAAGTAGCGTTGTGCGAGTTTTTTCACGTCGAAATTGTTGTCGAGTATGCCGATCGCTTTGTGAAGCTCGTCCTTGCGCTTGCCGGCATTGTTTGCCTCGGTCGTGCAGTAGGTGATTTTTCCGTCACGGGAACGCTTCAGGTCAAACAGCGTCCCTTTGAGGCTCGGACGTCCGGAAAAAGTTGCGCCGAAAGCGGAAACAAAATTGCGCCCGCCGCCGATGCCGACACCCTGCCCGGGACCGATTCCGCCGCCGTTGACGCCGTCTCCGAATCCGGACGAAGGTCCGCCCGCTTTCATTCCGCCCATCGAGCCCGATGTGTCCATCTTCGGCATTTCCGGAAGCGTGAGCGACGACGACGCGTTTTTAGAAACAATTTTGTTCTGCGTCGCCATTTCACGCGGTTTCGGGCGCATTGGGCGCGTTTTGGAAGGATTTTCCCCGTTCCCGCCTCCGCCGGTGCCGGACACAAAAGTCGGCTCCGGATCCGGTTCCGGTTTCACAGTTGCCATGACATAGAAAAAGGCAAAGAGAATCAGAGCGGCATGAATTATCACGGAAACGATAAAGCCGTCGCCACCGAAACTCTTCCACGAAAACTTCTCGCGGCGCTTCAGCGGATCTTCCCCGTTTTCTTCAGGCACGGAAATATCTTCGCACGCCTCGGCGGGAGCGTCCGCCTGCGGGGTATAAATTTCGTCGGAATCCAAATTGGGTTTCATAAGCAATCGAGTTTTGTTCTTCGTAAAAAATAAGGGCAACTCACAAAAATCCCAAACGGGATCTCTGCGAATCGCCCCAATTATTGAACAATATTTCTAAAATACAAGACCAATTTCGCCGCACGGGAACGGAGAGTAAAAACACCCCGCAATGCGTCAAAACGCAAGACGCTCGATGGTGATACCGGCGGTTTCGAGGAGCGGGCGGACAAGTTCGTCGTTGTGGTAATCGTGGAGATATTTCACGGAGCCGACCCCGGCAGCGGCGAGGATTTTCGCACAATTAATGCACGGGAAGTGAGTGATGTAAACCGTTGCGCCCATAAGGCTCACGCCGCGCTTGGCGGCGTCGGCAACGGCATTTTGCTCGGCGTGGACGGTTGCCTGCTCGTGCCCGTCGCGCACGCAGGAACAATGCGGCGTTCCCGGCAAAAATCCGTTGTAGCCCGCCGCAATAATGCGGTTCGGGTGTTCGCCCGCAGAAACGACGAGACAGCCGACATGCAGACGGTCGCACGCGGAGCGCATACTGATCAGCACCGCCGCCGCCATGAAATATTCGTCCCAACTCGGACGGCAATTCATGCCGGAAACCAGCGCGTCCACAGCAGAAACTATGTTTTTTTCTGAAGACATGGAGAGGATGAAAGAATTGAAGCGTGATGCTTGACTCCTAATCAAAGAAGTTTTTTCTGGATAGCGAAAATTTCGGCGATGCCTTTTTTTCCGAGCGCAATCATCGCCGCGAGCTCTTCGGGAGAAAACGTCGCCTCTTCTCCCGAAGATTGAAGTTCGACGAAACGCCCCGTTCCCGTCATGACGACGTTCGCGTCGACCGCCGCATCTTTGTCCTCCACATAGCACAAGTCGAGAATCGGCGTTTCCTGATACATACCGACGCTGATGGCGGCAACGGAATCCGTGAACGGATCTTCGGCGAGTTTTCCCGCTTCGATAAATTTTTTAATTGCGAGTTTCGCGGCAACGTAAGCGCCGGAGATAGAGGCAGTGCGCGTGCCGCCGTCCGCCTGCAAAACATCACAATCTATCCAAAGCGTCATGCCTTCGAGTTTTTCAAGATCGATAACGGCACGAAGCGCGCGCCCGATGAGACGCTGAATTTCCACCGTCCGCCCGTCGAGTTTTCCCCGGGAAATATCACGCGCCTTGCGGTCGAGCGTCGAATACGGGAGCAACGAATACTCGGCGGTAAGCCAGCCGCCCTTCACGCCCTGCACACGCATCCATGTGGGGACTTTTTCTTCGAGCGTCGCGGCGCAAATAACGCGCGTATTGCCGAAGCAAGCGAGCACGGAACCGGCGGCGTGCGGGGCGATGCCGGGCTGGAAGGAAATCGGGCGAAGCTGGTCAGCTTCTCTGTTGTCGGGTCGAATAATCATAATAAAAGAAATTTGGAATTATAAATTATGAATGAAAAATTAGAAATCAGGATGCGATGAAGAGGCGTGGAGAATACGTTCCCGCGCCAACATTTTTTCGGCAAGCGTATGAAGAAGCGGAAGCGTTCCCGCCGAAACGGAAACAAGATTTTCCAGCGCCGGAAGCGCGTGCGCGCGAAAATGCGGTTTGCCCATTTTTGCGGAAAGGAAAAAGTATGCTCCGAGAGCCTGCATCAGGCGTTGCGCGGCAGCTCGGGAAAATTTTTGCTCGGCGGACTCGTCGGCGGGAACGCCGATTTTTTCGCAGTAAAATTCAAACAGCACGCGTCGTTCCCGCGCGGAAATTTCGACATACGGATCAAACAGGAGCGAGGCGACATCATACCAACCCGTTCCGACGCGCATTCCCTGAAAATCAATGAAATGCGCCGCGCCGTTTTTCCACAAAATATTCTGCGACTGACAATCGCGGTGAACAAGTTGCGGCGGGAGCGTGAGTAAATCCTCGGCAAGTGCGGCAAGTTCGGTTTCAAGTGCGATGCGTTCCCGCGCGGAAAGCGGAATTTGCAAGCCTTCGTCGAGTGCGTTTTTCAAGAAATAATCGCGTTCCCACTTGTAGTAAGCACGATTGAACCCGTCGCGCATAATCGGTGTTTCCGCACCGAGATTTTCCAAACCGCACGTGTGCAGGCGCGCAAGTCCGTTGAGCGCGGAGCGATACGCGCGGGTGCAATCCGGCGCGTTTTCCCGGCGGAGCGTCCAAAGATCCGTCGCTCCGAGATCTTCCATCACGAGCAGTTTTTCTTCGGGCACATCGAGCAAAACCGCCGGTGCGGGAACGCCGATTTTCTTCAAAAACACCGCGAGAGCGGCGTAGTAGCGGTTTTCCTCCTTCGCGTCGTCGTAAAAGCAAAACACGGCGGGAACGCCGCGAAAATCCTCCCGAAAAAAGCGCCGCGTCCCACCGCCTTTTTTCAGCTCGGCATCGCGAAGTGCGGCTTCGCCCAAATATTTTGAAAAATCGTGCATTTTTTTTGCCCGAAAGAAAATTTTACTGCGGAAACACGGCAGTTTTGAGCGGTGCGAGATTTTTTTCGCGAAGCAAATCCAGCGCGAGTGCTTCCGCCGCACGCATTGCTTGACGGTCGGATTCCTCAATATCGTCGAGCCCGGCGAGGTGCAACCAGCCGTGAACGAGGTAGAGCAAAAGTTCGTCGGCGGGAGCAACGTTCAGTTCTTTCGCCACGCGCACAGCCTGATCCACGCAAACGCAGATTTCACCCGCAAATGCGGCTTCGTCCGACACCGGATTCGCCGTATCCGTTCCCGCGTGCGTAGCGCGTTCCCGCGGCGAGGAAAAAACCTCGTCTCCCGGAAACGTAATCACGTCGGTTTTTGACGGATCGGAAAGAAATTCCTCGTGCATACGGCAGATTTCTTCGTCGCCGAGAAAAGCGACGGAAAGCGTTCCCGCCGGAAAATCCCACGGCGCGTGTTCCCGCAGGCAAGCGACAACGGCGGAAATTTCCGTTTCGTCGACGGAAAAATTTTCCCGTCCGCAAAAAACGTCTGCCTCGCTCATCGTGCTCAAATGTCCTTTCTGACGACGCGCACCTTCGTGCGTTTGTCTACGGGAACGCTGTCCGAAGGCGCTACGCCGCCCGCATCTTTCGGGTATTCCACGCGGTGATGGAACGTGTGCAGGACGGATTTGACGAGGCTTGCGCGAATCACGGAAATTTGCGACATCGTGATGGAGCATTCGTCAAATTCGCCGTCGTAAATGCGCGCGCGGATAAGCGAACTTACAAGTTCTTCCACGGCTTGCGGCGTGATTTTTTTCAGTGAGCGAGAGGCGGCTTCGACGATGTCGCACATCATAATGATGGCGGCTTCGAGCGAGCGCGGCTTCGGTCCGTCGTAACGGAAATGTTTTTCGTCAACGACGGCGCCCTCGCCCTCTTCGGCAACGGCAAGATCTTTTGCTTTTTTGAAAAAGTATCCGACAAGGCTCGTCCCGTGGTGTTGCTCGATAACGTCGCGCACGCGTTCCGGCAAGTGATATTCCGCCGCGAGTTCAGCACCGTCGCGCACATGGCTTTTGATAATCAGAGCCGACATCTGCGGCGTGATATCGTCGTGCGGATTGCGGTCGTTGCCTTGATTTTCCGTAAAATATTCGGGTTTGAACGTTTTTCCGATATCGTGAAACAGCGCCGCACATTTGCAAAGCGCGGTATTTGCGCCGACTTCGTGCGCCGCCTGCTCCGCGTAGTTGGAAACCATCACGCAATGGTGGAACGTTCCCGGAGCGACGAGTTGCAACTTACGCAACAGCGGGTGATTGTAGTCTGCAAGTTCGATAAACGTGATATTCGTTCGCGCGCGGAAAACGCCTTCAAGCATACCGAGCACACCTGCGGAAACAACGCCGTAGAAAAGTCCGATCAGAATCGCAAGAATCGTGTTGGCAAAAACCTGAAGCCACGATGTTTCCGCGTAGTAGCCGATGAAAATCGCCGTAATCGCCATTGCCAACCCGGAGTAGAAGCCCGCGCGCACCAGCGTCGAGCGTTTCATCGCATTGCGGGAAATCTTCACCGCAATCAACGATGCCACGGAAATCATCATCAGAATCTGGATGTTCCCGCCAAGCATCAGCGATGCCACCGCACCGACAAATAACGACGCAAGAATCCCCAACGGCGCTCCCGCAATCGCCGAAACCGAAATCGCCACAATCGCCGGAGACGAAAGCCAAACCAACGCATCGCCCATCGGGCCGAACGCCTGAATCGCCGTTTCGGATTCCGTCACTTCCAAAACCACGCGAATCAGCAAAATGTTTATCACCGACATCACGCCCGTGAAAAGCAGACGGCGGCGCAAAGGTTTCCCGCCTGACGGAATCAGCAAACTCCGGTAAATAACCGCAATGACGACCACGCAGAAAACATAAAGTAAATTCGTCAAAAACGAAATCGACACGCCGAGCCGCCGCGTTTCATGCTCCGACTGCGCCGAGCGATACGCAAACCAGCGCTCCGCGATTTCCTCATCCACGCGCATTCCCGGAAGCAGCAACGGCGTTCCTTCTTCCACACGCACCACGACGGGAGCAACCGCCGCGACCGCCGCGTCTTTTTGCTTCGTCGTCGTCTCCGCGTCAAACACGACATTCGGACGCATCAGCGGCGAAAACAAATCCACGACCACGGGAACGCACTGTGTCAGTCGCTCCACGGGAAAACCGTTAAAAACCGTTCGCCAGCAGAAAACTTCGACTTCTTCCGAAAACTTTCTGCGAAATTCCGTCGGAGTCATTCCGCCGCGTTGCAAAAATGTCGAATACGTCGTGCCGCGATTTTTTTCATCAGCGATTCCGTCTTCCGCCAAATTTCTGAAAATGCGGATGCTTTCATCCGTCAGCAATTTGTATCGCTCGGCAGTTACGCAACTGTCGATCAGGCGGGAAACATCCATTGCTAAGCGGTTCAAAATATTGTGCAACGCCTCATCGCTGTCCGAGACTTTCAGTTCTTCAAAAATCGAAAGAATCGCGTCCAAGCGTTCAGCGCGGTCCGTTGTGCTGTAAAGTTCGTCGAAGTTTTCGACTACGGCATCGCCCACCGCCATGTATTTTTCCAGCGTTTTGTTGATTTGCTCCATGTCCGGACGATACACGGGAACGACGTTGTAGAGCGCTTCTTCCTCTTTCGCGCGCTTGCGGACGGCGCTTTCATAGGAAAAATCAAACGGCGCATCAAAACGGAACGTCAGCTGCATGCCTTTGAAAATGATCGGCGTGTGCGGCGGTCTCCCCCAAAACGCGACCAAGGCGACGAGCACGACAAACACCAACACGCAGGTCGCCGAAGCCAGCCAACGACCTATGCCGCCGCGACGCTGTTCCGGCGAGGCATCCCGAAGTTTCTTTTTTTGTCCGACTTGAAAAATTTGCATCCTAAAAAAGTTGAAGTCGTGATTCTACGCGAAAAGGAATCGCGAATGAATACAAATAAACACAAAAATTTTATTTAACGGAAAACGTCACGGGAACACACGCAATTTCCTAAACACAAATCTTTCCATGAAACCACAGCATCACGGATAAAATCGTTTGCGGGAACGCGGGCAAAAGCGTATCGTTTTCGCCAATAATTTTTTCTCATGGAATACGAAGCAGTTATCGGTCTGGAAATTCACGTTCAGCTCAAAGCCAAGAGCAAAGTTTTTGCGGGAACGCCCGCAGGATTCGGCGAACCGCCGAACAAACTGATCGACCCGACCGTGCTCGCACTTCCGGGCGCGCTTCCCGTGCTCAATCGCGAATCCGTGGAAAAATCCATGAAATTCGGGCTGATGATTGACGCGAAAATGCCGAAAATTTCCCGCTGGTCGCGCAAAAATTATTTTTATCCGGACAGTCCGAAAAATTACCAAATTACGCAACTCGCCGAAGAAGCCATCGTCGGTCCCGGCGAAGTCGAAATCGAGCTTCCCGGCCCTTCCCGCAACGTGATGGGCGAACACAAAAAAATTCGCATCAACCACGCTCACTTGGAAGAAGACGTAGGCAAACTCACGCACGGCGGAACGACTTCGCTCGTTGATTACAACCGCGCGGGAACGACGCTCCTCGAAATCGTCACGGAGCCCGATATGCACTCCGCAGAGGAAGCCGTCGCGCTTTTGAACGCGCTTCGCATGATTTTGAACGCCGCCGGGCTTTCCGACTGCGATATGGAAAAAGGTCAGCTCCGTTGCGATGCGAACGTTTCCGTGCGTCCGGCGGGAACGAACGAACTGCGCACGCGCACCGAAATGAAAAACGTCAACTCGCTCACGGGCGTGCGCAACTGCATCAATTTTGAAATCAAACGCCAGATTCGCGCTTACGAAAACGGTGAAAAAATCGTTCAGGAAACGCGCGGCTGGAACGCCGAAACCGGGCATACTTACTCGATGAGATCCAAGGAAAACGCGCACGACTACCGCTATTTCCCGGATCCGGATTTGATGCCGGTGAAAGTTGACGACGAGTGGCTCGCGCGCCTTCGCGCCGACTTGCCGGAAAAGCCGTTCGACCGCCAACGCCGCTACATGGCGGATTTCGGCTTGCCCTACACGATCACGTCGGTCCTCATTCCCGATCGCGCGCTTTGCGACTTTTTTGAAAAATCCGTTGCCGCGTTCCCGAAAGCGCCGCAGCAGACGGCAAACCTCATCGTGAACGAAATTCTGCGCGAAATCGCCGCTACGGGAACGGAAGCGACGATTGCCGACAGCAAGATTTCTCCGGAAGCACTCGCCGGGCTCGTCGAAACCGTCGAAGCGGGAACGATTTCCAAACAGCAGGCGAAGGAAGTTTTTGCCGATATGTGGAATACCGGTAAATCCGCCGCCGACATCATCAAGGAAAAAGGCTTGGCACAGAGTTCCGATTCCGGCGAACTCGAAGCCATGATTTCCGCCGTAATTGCCGACCCGAAAAACGCCGATGCCGTCGCCTCCTTCAAAGGCGGGAACGAAAAAGTCATCAACGTCCTCAAAGGTCAGGTGATGAAAGCGTCTCGCGGAAAAGCCAATCCCGCAAAAGTGGACGAAATCATGCGCAAACTTTTGGCGTAAGTTTTTTTTTCAGAATTTCAAAAATAAAAAGACCTTAAAGCCGCCAATGACTTTAAGGTCTTTTTATTTATTTCAGGAAACGAGCTCAGAGCAATTCTGCACGAAGCTCGGCACCGGATTTCGGGGAAAGCCACGCCGGAGGAATGTCAAACACCGTGTAAGCGCCCTTCCCGCCGTGAGCGACAAGACGCGTGGCGGCACGCGCGTAAGCGACGAGCACGCTCGCCGTAAATTCCGGATTCGACCCGAGCTTGATTCCGTATTCAATGACGTGCGCCGTTTCGCCGTCCACGCCGGTAGCTCCGCTACGAAGCACAAATCCGCCGTGCGGAATGCCCGCGTGGTCGCGGTCGAGTTCTTCCTGCGAAATGAAATGCACCGTCGTATCGTAATCCGCGAAGTAGTTCGGCATCGTCTTGATTTCGTTTTCGATACGAGCCAAATCTGCTCCGGGCTTGGCGACGACAAAACATTCGCGCGTATGCTTTTGTCGTGTGGACAATTCGGGATTTTTTCCGGCACGAACGGCGTCGAGCGCTTCCGTCACGGGAACGGTGTATTGCTTTCCGTCGGCAACACCCTCCACGCGGCGAATCGCATCGGAATGACCTTGGCTGACGCCCTTGCCCCAGAACGTGTAATCCTTCCCCTGCGGAAGCAACGCGTTCCCGTAAAGACGATTCAGCGAAAACATCCCCGGGTCCCAACCGACGGAAATAATTCCGACCGTTCCCGCCTGTTTCGCGGCGGCGTCCACGGCGGCGAAGTGTTCCGGAATTTTCGCGTGCGTGTCAAAGCTGTCGATACAGTTAAACTTGGCGACACATTCCGGCGTTTGTTTCGGAAGGTCCGTCGCGCTCCCGCCGCAGAGAATCATCACGTCGATTTTTCCGACAAAATCGCTCATCGCTTCGAGCGAGTAAACCTTCGTTCCCGCGAGTGCGGTTTTCACGGTTTCCGGTTTCCGACGAGAGAAAACGCCGACGAGTTCCATATCGTCATTTTGCGCAATGGCGAGCTCTACGCCGCGACCGAGATTTCCGTAACCCAAGATTCCGAGTTTAATTTTTTGCATGGTTTATATTGAAAAAACTACCGTATAGGTTCTTTTCAATGCCCCGAGTTGTAAAGAAAAATTTTACAAAAATGTAAAATCTTCCTCACTCAGAAGCACTCATCTCGCAACTCGATGTGCTCTGCGGCGATTTCGGCGTTCCCGCCGAGAAAAACCTCTGCGGCACGCGAAAAACGCTCCGCCGCTTCAGTTGTGAGAAAACGCGCGTTCCCGCCACGGGAAAGCCGCGCATCCATTTCCGGATGCCGCGTAAGGTAATCCTTTAAACTCGCGGCAACGCACTCGCCCTGCGGGAACACACTCACGCTCGGCGGCAAAAACTTGCGGATTTGCGGGAGCAACAGCGGATAATGCGTGCAACCGAGAATCAGCGTGTCGATTTCTTCATCCTGCGCCAAAAGCGATTCCAAATGCCGCTTTACGAAAAAATCTGCGGCGGGCGTTCCCGTTTCGCCGTTTTCGACGAGCGGCACCCACATCGGACAAGCCTCGGAAAACACGCGAATTTGCGGAAAAAGTTTCGCCATTTCCAACTCATAGGAACGCGAGGCTATCGTGCCTTCCGTCCCGAGCACGCCGATGCGCTTCGTGCGGCTGAGCGCGTCCGCAGCTTCGACGGTCGGGCGAATCACGCCGAGAATGCGCCGCGCGGGATCGTCCGATTTCGGCAAATCGTCCTGCTGAAGCGTGCGCAGAGCTTTTGCCGAAGCCGTGTTGCAGGCGAGGATAACGAGCGGACAGCCGCAAGCGAAAAGTTTCGCCACGGCTGTCCGCGTAAACTCGTAAACGACTTCAAACGAGCGCGTTCCGTAAGGTGCACGCGCGTTGTCGCCGAGATAAAGAAAATCATACGCGGGAAGAGCCTCACGGATTTTTTGAAAAATCGTGAGTCCGCCGTAGCCGGAATCGAAAATTCCGATGGGCGAAGCCATTCCCGCGCAAAAATTTTACTTATTTTTGTAAATGACGGTTTTTGCCGAAATTCCGTTTTCTTCCAAATAGCTTTTGGAAAGCACGGAATAATCGAAATCACCCTTTTCCACTTTGAATTTCGAGAAGAACTCGCCGATATTATCGGCAGCTGCGCCTTCTGTTTCATCCACAATGAGCTCGCCGTCAGCTTCCGCGTCGAGCGCAGTCAAAGCCGTCGATTCCTGAATTTCCGCAAGCGCCGCCGCAATCGTCTTGCCGAGATGAGCGTAAGAAATTCCGCACCCGCCTGCGGGAAGGAGTGCTTCGCCCGCTTTGATGTTTGCATTGTCCCAAACGGAAGGTGCGCCCGCGCCTTCCGCCGCCTGCGAGATGATTTTTTCAAGCATGTCCGGCGTTCCGACACAAAGTTTTCCGTTGAGGAAAACGGCGGAGAGGACGTTTTCTTCCGCAACGACAAAGTTATAGCGCTCAGGCGTTCCCGCGACTTTGACGAGAGAGACGTTCGGTGCGAGTTTTTCCGCGATTTTTTCAAGAGCGAACCCGACCGATTTTTCATCGGAAACATTTTGAACCCAAACGGCTTCCTCCGGTTTTTCCGCAGAAAGCGAATAGGTGAAAAATCCGTTGTCGAGCGCAACGAGCGTCGCGGGAACATCCAGATTTTCCGCCGCTTTCAAATTCATCATTTGCATTTCGGCGATTCCGAAAAGCGGAGTTGCTTCGCGTGCCAGCGCCATGAGTTGAAGGGAAAATTTCCCGAGGGAGAAATTCGAGGAAGAGACACTCGCGAGCTCACCACTCAGCGGGAACAACGTCGGTTTTTCAAACCCGTCTTTAATCGCCGCCGTCCAAAGCGTTACGATTCCCTTGTTCGCGTTCCACGAAATTGCGGAATCGGCAACCATGCCGTCCTCCGTAAATGACGCCGAGCTCCAAATCGAGTTGACGGCTTCCGGCGCAAACGCTTTGGCGACCGGAGTCATCAGTACGGAAAACATCAACGCGCCCGGATTGTCCTGAGCTTTTTCGAGCTCTTTCTTATCAAATTCCTCAGCGGCTGCGTAAATTTTCTTCGCAATCGTCTTGCCGTCCGCATAAATCCAAAAATCCGCGTTGCCGATGCGTTCCCGCGCCTTTTTAAATTCGGCGGAATCCGCAAGCGATTTTCCCTTCGCTTTCTGCTTCACGTGCGAGGAGATCATAATCGTTTTGACGAATTTTTTGAGCACGGAAACGTCGTCCGAAAAGATAAAAGTTTTCCCGACCACCGTGAAGCAGTCTCCGTTTTTCGGAGCGTTCTTCGCGTCCACGCCGGCAACGCCGATAGTTTCAAGCGTAGTGTCCGGATAGGATTTTTTGTAAATTTCAGTGATTTTTTCCAAATCGGCAACGCCGGAGCAATCGGCGAGAATCACCGGATGGCAAGATTCCTTGCCGTCAACCACGGCGAACAAAACTTCGCCCGAAAAAATCTTGGAAAGCTCGGCGCAGGTAGAGGAAAATTTCGCGGAATCTTCGGGATTCTCCGCCTTCAATTCCATCCAAAACGGCGTGAAAATTTTGGTGTCAAATTCTGCCGCAAGCGGGTTGGTTTCGGATTGTTTTTCGAGTTTGTCTATATTTTCGATTTTCGCCAGCGCAAGGGTTTTGCCCGGTAAAAATCTTTCGAGTTCCGCCGCAGAAAACGGCGCAAGTGCGATGGAGGAAAACGTCGCAACGACGAGGGTTTTGATTATGTTTTTCATAGTGATTATTTTTTTGAGGGGAAATTTAAAACGCAGGAAATTTTTGATTAAAAAACGGTAACCGTCAAGTCATCGAAAAACGATTCATCGCCCGGACCCTGCAAGCCGACATAGAGGCTTATCCGCGAAAAGCACGCGCCCTCCGGGGCTTCGTCGAGCGCGGCGAGCCTAATCCAATCCTTCGTTTCGCCGACGGGCAAAGATGCAATCGTGTGCGAAATCGACTTTCCGCGCGCATCCAGAAAATCGATACAAATATACGAAACGGACCCGACGGAAACGTTCCCGCGCGCCCAAACCTGCGCCAGCACTTTTTTCCCGGGAACAATGTGCGACGTGCGCACGAGCTCTACGCGCTCGGATTCTCCCGCGACGCGAAACGCGGCGTTCCCGCCGTGCGGCGATTTTCGCGAAGGCGAAATTTCCGTTTTTTCAGCGGCGGCGACGATGCAACGCCAACCCTTCGGATGCGAAAGATTTTTTCCGGCACGCCAATCGCCCGGAGCATACGGAACGAAATCATCGGGCTCAAACGTCTCAATCACCCCCGGCTCGGCGGAAGCTGCAGGCAGGCTTTCGAGTATTAACCGCAGGCGCTTATCGACGGCGGAAAGCACGGCGGAGTTTTCCGGTTCAAGATCTGCACGGGAACGCTGGGCGCTGTCAAAAACACGCTCCAAGGCGCGATTCAGTTGTTTTTTTTCTTCGGGATTTTCCGTTTTTTTCAAAAAATCCCGAATACGTTGCAACGCCGCCGGGCGCGGATCGGAAATCGAATACGCGCCGATGTTTGCGCGGTGCGGCAGGCGGGAAAATGCCGCGTCATCGTAAATCTCCTCATACCGCCATGCGGGATTTTTCAACATGGAAATCACGTTTTCAAACGAATCCGCCGGAGCGATGGCAAGTGCCTTTCTTGCGAAATACGATTCCGAAAATTTTTCGGCACGAGTTAACGCATCGGAAACCTCGTTCAGGCGGGAACGAATACGGCGTTCCCGCGGCGAAATTGCGCTTTCGTCGGCGATTTTCGGCAACGCATCAAACGCGGCATCCAGCAAAATCCTCGCCTTTGCCAATTTTTCCGGAGGAAAAAGCTCGATACTGTTTTCGTTGTTCCAACCTTTAATCCAGCGGCATTGCCCGCCCTGATTTTTCCAGACTTCGCAGCAAAAATCGTAAAATTTTTTCATCGCCGGCGCCGCCAAACCGAACGTTTTCGCGTAGTAATCGACAAGAATTTTGTCGGGGTCCGCCTCGGGATTGCGGAAAAGTTGCGACGCGAGCCAGACTTTCGGCGCGTCAAACGCGACCACGGCACCACATTCCGCGTAGAAAATTTTTCCGCCGAGTGCGTGAACGTATTTTATCGCCTCCGCCTGCTCCTTGAAAAAAAGCCGCGGGAACAAAAACGGCGTGCCGTAGTAATAATCATAAACGCCCCATGCTTCTACGCCGGAACGCGCCCAGCGGCGCATCAGCGCTTTGTCGTCCGCCTTAAATTCAGGGAAAATCCACATCGAGCGGTCGGCGCAAAGCACGGGAACGACGTTTTTACGCATCGGGAACGACGGCGTATTTTGCACGTCCATATAGGCAATCGCACCGACGCTTTTTCCGTTGAATCTGCGCACGGCATCCGCCGCGCGATTGACGTAATCGTAGTAATAATTCGAGCGGTCGGGCAGATTCCGGTAAAATGAAATTCTGCCGTAAGCCTTTTCGGATTCGGGCGACTCGTCCCAATTCGTCGTGTCGTTAATACCGAGCGCAAACATCGGCGCATCGGGATTTTTTTCAAAAAATTCCTTCGCCGCCTCGAGCGTGACATCGACGGCGGCGGGATTTTTCAAATTCGGTTGCGGCGCGTAATAACCCGTGTAATCCGTGTATTTTTTTCCGAAAACTTCGGGCGCGAGCACCGGTTTTTCCGCATAAACCGCTTTATTAAAAATGTTCCCGAGGTTGTGCGAATAGCGCGGAAGTTCACCGAAACCGAGATGAATATTCCAATCGGCGTCGCGCGTGCCGATAAGGCGCCACGCAAACGCGGGAACGTGCTCGATGCGCACGCGCGGGAACGGAATCTCGTCGCGCGGCGACCATTCCGCACCGTTATCGCCGGGCCAAACAAATTCAATACCGAGCACCTGTCGCAAAAATTCCCCGACGGCGATACGCGTCGCCATCGGCGTTTTTCCGACGATAAAAACGGCGTTCCCGCGCGTTTCGATAACGTAGGTTTCGCCATCTCCGACAGGCGCGAAAATACCGAGTTTTTCCGCTGCCTGCGTGTTACCGATGTAAATTCCCGTTGGGAGCTCCGCGAGCGAGGTCGGATTTTCCGTTTCCATTTCCACGGGAACCTCTTCCGAAGCGCCCGCGACGCGCGTCAGCCATGTAGAAAGATCGAACGCGGCAGACATATCGCCCGGGTCCGTTTGCGTTGCCGAAAGGAAGATTTTCCCGAAAACGCGTCCGTTGCGCGCGAGAAAGCGTTCCCGCAGCGGTTCAATTTCAAACGGATCCGGCAAACGGATTCCGGAAAGCTCCGCAAGATTCAATTCTTCGGCTTGCGCGGAATTTTCCTCCGCCGCCGCAACATTACAAAACGAAGCGGCAAGCGCACAAAGCGTCGCCGCACCAATCCAACCTTTTTTTCGCTTTTTTATCATTTCTTTTCGTCGTCGGAATCGTTCCCGCGCACGGATTTCGGAATCACGAAAACGCGGTCACTTCCCTTCGGAATAATGATGCGAGGACGCGAAACCTGCGTCGGCACGCTATCGCCCGTTCCCGCCGCCGCGCCGGTGAGGAGCTGGCGTTTTTCGAGATCGAACACGAAACGATCGTTTCCGGGATGCAGGGAAACGCCGCTTTTGTCGCGAATCGCCGCGTTTCCGCTGAGCACGGCGCGATTTTCCGGCGGGAAAATTTCGAGGGTATCGCCCTTGCCGTCCGAACCGTCATGAACGAGGCGAACTTTGCCCCGACAAACCACTTTTTTCGCTTCAAATTTCTTGCCGTCGCCGACCGGAGCCAAAAGCCCTTCGACGTGATCGCACATCCCGTGCGCGCCGCCTTCCGTTGCCAAAATCACTTCGCCGCGCAGGAAGAATCGCGCGCGCGCTTTTCCGGCAATGAGCTCCATCGCGTCGCTTTCCAGATACGACTTTTTCGCGGGAACGGCAACGGGCTTCGGTTCCGCTTTTTTCTTTTTCGTGAGCGGCAAATCTTCGTCTTTTTTCGGAACAATGACTTTGGGCACGCCTTTTTTCTTTTCCTCGGGCTTCATCGGAAGCGCGAATGCAAGTTTCGAGCCGTCCGCATCTCCCGGGAACGTAATGCGCGGGCGCGTTCCCGTGTCCGCGTCCGGCTCGAGAACGACCCAGCACGGCATTTCGCCGTCTTCGTCACTGCGGTCGGAAGCGACCCATTCGTTCAATTCGACGGCGGGCGTAATCGTTGCGCGCCCGCCCGTAAGTTCGTAGCCGTTTTGTTTGAGCGCGACATCTCCGGCGGCAATGATTTTACGAATTTGGGAAATTCCGGATTTCGATGCCGTTTTCTTAGCATTTTTATCGCGATTCAGCGCCGACGCGTCCGCAAAAACGAGAATGCGTCCGCAGGTTCCGCTGAGCTCGGCGGAATGCATTTCCACGTTTCCGAAAATATCAAACGTGCTCAAATTGTCTCCGCCGTTGCGCGTAAGCGTAAGGTGGTCACCGGAAATTTTTGTTTTGTCGGCGCCAGCCGGAATGTTTTTACCCTTGGCGCGGGAAGACGAAATTTCGGAAAAACCCGGAAGCTCGACATCGACGCGCTTGCGCTTTGCATCCGCCGTTTCTTCCGAGAAAACTTCAATGACGTCGCGGTCAAGAAAGACTTCGACGCGGTCGCCGGAAAGTGCGGAGTTTTCCTGCGGGGAATCAACACACGGCGTTCCCGTCAGCAAAATGCGTTTTTTCTGCGGGAACACGTCGGCGCGGGCGCAAGTAAGAACGCGCCCGGAATAATCCGCACGAACGTTGCCTTCGGCGACGGCGGAATGCACGGAGACCGAATCACTTTTTTCGTCGGAAATATCAAGCAAATCATTTTCGCCCGACGGATCGGTCGTCACGACGAGTTTATCCGCGTCGATACGAATGTCGCTGTCGGCGACGCGCACATCACCGAAGAGCGAAATCACGTTTTCCTTCTCGGTTACGCTCACCGTCATGCGCTTTCCGGAAACGACGGAGCGCGCGGCATCCGGCGTTCCCGCGACGGCGGATTTTTGCCGCTCGACCAAGGACGGCATTTTCACGGAAACGGCAATCGGAGATTGCGGAAGCTCCGCGTTCGGTTGTGTGGCGGTAACTTCGATGAAGTGTTCTTCAATTTTTCCGACAGCTTCGTCCCCGCGCACGGAAATTTCGCCTGCGCTGTCGTCCAACTTCGCGTTCCCGCGCACATAGAAAAGGTTTTCCTGCGGTAAAAATTCGGCGGAATTGCCGGAAAGCACCGTCGTTTCGCGGCGCACGATGACCTCGCCGCGTCCGGTGATGCGGGAAACGGCGTTGCGCCAATCTTTTTTCTTCTCGCCTGAATTTTCGCCGAGTTCCCGCGCGCGGTTTCCGCTGGCGGAAACGACGATTTCGAGCGTTTCGCAAGTCATGAAAATTTCGTTGTAAACGACTTCCACGCCGCCGGAAAACATCAGTTCGGTTCGGGCGTCGGTGCCCTTAATCGTCAAACGCTTCGCGCGCACGGTCAGATGTTCCTGCGGGAGCGAGACAAACACGTCGGCGTGAATGCGAATCAGGTTATCGTGCCCCTGCCCGCTCCACGACCAGCCCTTCCCGCGCACGGTGAACGTATCGCCTCGCACTTCGACCTCGGAATCGCTGTCCGCTTCGCGTTTTTCCGGACTGAATTGCCCCTTGGGGCTAGTCATTTTTGCAAAGGCTCGCCCGTCTTTTCCGAACGTAAAAAGGCGCAGATTCTGAAGATCCCAAAGCGCCTTTTTGATGTCGGCGGACTTTGTTTCTCCGGCGGTATCGGCGGAATCCGCTTCGAGTCGCCACTGCAATTCCCCGCCGTCGTCCTTGTTGTAGCCGGAAAGTTTGAGGTCCTGAATCGTTTCAATACTCACGTTGCGGGATTTCTTTTCGTTCCCGTAGGCGAGAGTCCCGCCGGAAATAAGAAAGCCGATTGCCAAAAAAGAAAGATTGCGGAGTAAATTGTTCATTTTTCTTAACTCGTCGAGCATAGGCGGGTTCTGCGACGTTTTCGATACTTTTCGGCAAAACGAAGGAAAGAAACGCGAGGAAAAACGGAAGCTCAAATTCGTCGTTCCCGCAAAAACGATTTTCACTTGTAAAATCAAATCGTTCCGTGTGTAATGCCGCGCGATTTTTGTGTCGCAAGACGCTTAAATAAAAGCAACAAACACTTAGACTGTGACAGTATTTTACGATTAATTCAGTAGTTATAACATGAAGCCGCAGATTCTTATAGTCGACGACGAGAAAAACACCCGCGAAGGGCTTGCCGCCACGCTCGAAGAACAATACGAGATTTCCACGGCGAGCAATGCCGACGAAGCGTTCCGCCTGATGGACGTTGAAAATTTTGATGTCATTATTACGGACTTGCGCATGGCAGGACAATCCGGACTCTCCGTCATTGATAAAGCCTTGGCGCTCCCGCAAAAGCCCGTTTGCATCATGATGACGGCCTACGGGAACGTCGAAACCGCCGTTGAGGCGATGCGCCGCGGCGCTTACGATTTTCTCACCAAACCGCTAAATATCGAAAAACTCGAAATTGTCATTCAGCGTGCCCTCAAAAGCCGAGCCACGGAAAAAGAAAACCACGCTATGCGCGTGCGTTTGGACAACAAATTCAGCTTCCAAGGTCTCATCGGCAAGAGCGACGCACTGATTTCCTGCGTGGATAAAGCCAAGCGCGTAGCCGCCTCCAAAGCCACCGTGCTTCTGCTCGGCGAAACGGGAACAGGCAAGGAACTTTTCGCCCAACTCATTCACCAAAACAGCCCGCGCGCCAAAGGACCGTTCGTTCCCGTGCATTGCGCCGCGATTGCGACAACGTTGCTGGAAAGCGAAATTTTCGGGCATGAAAAAGGCGCATTCACCGGAGCCAACGAACGCCGTATCGGTCGCTTTGAATCCGCCAACGGCGGCACGCTGTTTCTCGACGAAATCGGCGAAATCGACCTCGCCACACAGGTAAAACTTCTCCGCTTTCTCGAAACACACACGATTGAACGTCTCGGCTCGCAGAAACAAATCCAACTTGACGTCCGTCTCGTTTGCGCGACCAATCGCGACCTCGCGACAATGGTCGCCGAAGGCAAATTCCGCGAAGATCTTTACTACCGCCTTTCCGTCGTCGCTCTCATTCTCCCGCCCTTGCGGGAACGCGCCGCGGATATTCCCGTTCTCATCGAACACTATATCCGCAAATTCGCCGCAGAAAATGCACTCAAGGCGCCGAAAATCACTAAAAGCGCCATTGATATTTTGAAAAAATACTTCTGGCCGGGAAATATTCGCGAATTGCGCAATCTCTGCGAAAATCTGGTCGTCATGCACCCCGGTGCCGAAGTCGGCGAATTCGACCTCGATCCGCGCTTCCTGCGCAAACGCAGTGAACCGATGATGCCGCTTCCCGCCCATTCCGGTGTGGACAGCGAAGGCAAGCCGCTTTCCGAACGCGAATTGCGCAAGGTCATCAAAAAAGACCGCGAAACGCAGTTTGAAAAAATCAAACAGGTCCGCAAACGTGCGCTTTCCAAAAAGGAAAACGAAAAACGCCTCATTCGCGAAGCCCTCATTCAGGCGCGCGGGAACCGCTCCGCCGCGGCGGAATATCTCGGCATTTCCCGCCGCACGCTTCACCGCAAAATTCTTCAGGATCCGAGTATCACCGAAGGCTATCGGGCAAAGCGCGGCAGAAGGTCCGATGCTGACAAGTATTGATTTCTGTGCTAGAAGATGCGGTATGAATTTTTCTGCCGCATCTTTTATTTCCAAGAAAACACTTCTCGCCGTTTCCCTGTTCCTCGCGGGAACGTTTGCACTTTCTGCGGATCCGATTCGCTACTCCGGCTCCGATTTTCTTGTCGGGGAAACGGAAAAAGCGCTGAATGCCGCCATCGAAAAAGCGACCGGTGAAGCGCCCGAAAGCAAGTTGCGCGGGAGTATTTCAGCCGAAAAGGAATTGCGTGTGGACAAAGCGGAGTTCGCCCTACTCATGCTTCCCGGTGGCGGAAAAAATATCGAAGAAGTGAAGAACGGCACTTGGCGCGTGTTCCCGCTCGCCTATCAGGTCGCCTACGTCGCCGTCGCCTCCGCCAATCCGCTCAACGAAATTACGTTCGAGCAACTCGCGTCCATCTTCGGAAACTTTGCGAAGAAATCCGCAAAGAGCTGGGAAGAGCTCGGCGCAGCGGAATTTTCCCCCGCACTCACGCCATGCACCGGCGACCTCTCCCGAACAAACGCCGTCACGTATTTTCAACGCAAAGTGCTCCCGAACTTTGCTCTGCGCTCCGCCGTTCGCGGACTTGCCTCCGACGAGAACGCTTTTAAGGAAATCATCAACAATCCGGGAACCATCGCTATCGTCGGAAAACAAATACCCGCCGGCGTTCCGATTAAAACACTTGCCGTCGCCGACAATCATGAAAACCCGAACGCCACGGCGTATTCCCCGATTTTCACCAACGTTTACAACAACGACTATCCGCTGGCGATTCCGCTCTACATTGTTTATCCCGTGAAAAACCGCCAAATGCTGAAACCCGTTCTCTCCTACCTCTACTCGCAGGAGATGGCGAACAAACTCGCAGAAGCCGGATTCCTTCCGTTGGAGCCGAAACTTCGGGAACAGTTCCAAAAAGGCATTGACAACATCAAATAAAAAGAGTTTCCTTTTCGTTAATTTTATTGCTTCGGCAATCTAAGCGGGCGTAGCTCAATTGGTAGAGTACCACCTTGCCAAGGTGGATGTTGGCGGTTCGAACCCGCTCGCCCGCTCCACTTTCCTAAATCCCGTGTTAACCGCACGGGACTTTTTTTTGAAAAAAAAAAATTCCCGCGCGTCCGCAAACGCGCGAGAGACTTCCTTCTTCCGTTTTAAAACCGGAACTGCACCGGATTTTCAAGCGTCCTCGTGCAGATGCTTTTCCATTGTCGAAATTAGGCGCTCGTTCAGTTCCTGCGCGGGATCGTGCCCCATTTCGCGCAACGTGTGCACCATAACGGCAACTTCGACAAGACGTGCCATGTCGCGCCCGGGACGCACGGCAAGCTGAATTTTCGGAATTCGCTTTCCCAAAACTTCAAACACCTGCGTTTCCATCCCTGTCCGTTCCTCCTCCATGCCGTCTTTCCAATGGACGAGCGAAACGACCAAATCGATGCGTTTCGAGCGGCGAACGGAACGCACCCCGAACATACTCGCGACGTTGATGATTCCGATTCCGCGGCATTCCATGAAGCCGTAATTAAGCTCTTTTGACGAACCGATAAGTGTGTTGTCTCCGACGAGTTTCACCGTTACATAATCGTCCGCGACAAGCAAATAACCGCGCTCAATCAGCGCCAACGCACATTCGCTCTTCCCCACGCCGCTTTCGCCGCGAATCAAAACGCCTTTCCCGCGCACCTCCATGAGCGTCCCGTGAATATTGGTTTCCGGCGCAAATTCCTGATCGAGCAACATCGTTGCTTCCGCCGTAAAGTCTTTCGATTTCAGACGGGAACGCAGAACGGGAACGCCAAAAGAATTGGCGAGATCGATCATCGACGGCGTCGGACGCAAACCGCGCGACACAATAATTCCGGGAATTCCCTTCGCAAAAATTTCTTCAAGCAGAACCATCTGCGTTTCCGGACGCAAATCGCTCAGATAAGAAATTTCCCCCGCGCCGAAAAGCTGCAGGCGACGGTTTCCGAAGTGTTTAAAATAACCCGTAAGCGCGAGTGCCGGACGATTCAGCGACTTTTCGCCGATTACGTTGCCCAAGCCCTTTTCTCCCGCGACAAGCTCCATGTCCAGGCGTTCCCGCGCGCTTTCATAAAAATCGCGCACGGTGACCTGACGCTGGCGATGCACCGTTTCGATGCGCTCCGCCTTCACCTCGTCGCGTCCGAAAAAATCGGAAACGAAATCTTCCAAGGGGTCGTTTTTCGAGAAAAAGCTGTCGGACATAGCACGCACAAAATTAGCGACTCACGCGATAATGGCAACGCGTTTTTAGCGCCGCACACAGCGAAAAAGTAGCCCGGGAACTCAGACAAGCGGCGGTTGCAGTTGCACCTTGTCGTCGTTGCGCAAGGGCGTTCCCGGCTTCATGTATTCCTCGGGAACGTTGTACTTTTTCTGCAATTCCTTGAGCTTGGTTTTGAGCTTGGCTGTGATTTCCTCCGTGCCCGGCTTGCCGTAAATATTATTCACTTCGGTCGGGTCGGCATTCAAATCAAAGAGTTCCCATTTATCTTCTTTGTAAAAATGGATGAGTTTCCAATCCTGCGAGCCGTCGGGTGTCCGGTAATTCACACCGCAGTGGCGGCGCACGCTATGTTCCGCCGGATACTCGTAGTAGCAGTAGTAAAGCGAGTCGCGCCAGGTGTCGACCGGCTTGTCCGTCTCCAAAAGTGCTTTAAACGATTCTCCCTGCATTTCTGCGGGAACGGCAATTCCGCACATATCGAGGAACGTCGGCGCAAAGTCGATATTTTGCGTAAGCTGGTTAACTTTATTGCCTTTCAAAATTCCGGGACCGGACATCATCATCGGCATACGGAACGATTCTTCATACATGAAACGTTTGTCAAACCAACCGTGTTCGCCGAGATAAAATCCCTGATCGGAGGCGTAGCAGACGACGGTGTTTTCATCCAAACCGCTCTTTTTCAGGTAGTCGAGAAGTTCGCCCACGCCGTCATCCACGCCGCGAATCGTCGCAAGGTAGTCCTGCATATAGCGTTGATACGCCCAGCTTTGGAATTTTTGGAGTTTTTCCTTGTTTGCGGCAAGCCACGCTTCATCGTGGCGATGTTTGCGCCATTCGTTAAATTCGGCTTCCGTACAAATTTTTTGATCAAAAAACGCCGTATTTTTTGCCGTGTAGGCGTTGACAAAATTCTGGTATTGCGTGTCGGACATACGCGGCGGAAGCATCCAGCGCGGGAACGAATGACGGTCGCGCGACGGGAACAGTTTTAAGTCCGCCGCCCAGCGCATTGTCCACAGCAACGACATATCCTGCCCTTTTGCGGCAAAGCGCCCTTCGTAATTGTCGAAGAAATTCGACGGTTCCGGGAACGTCACATTGTCGTAAAGGTTGTAATATTTTTCCTTGGGAATCCAATTCCGGTGCGGAGCCTTGTAGTGCACCATGAAGAAAAACGGCTTGGATTTGTCCCGCAGATTTTCGAGCCAGTCGATAGCACGGTCGGTAACGATTTCCGTGGAGTAGCCGTTGGCAATAATGTGCCCTTGCGGTCCTTTGAAACGCCCGTTGATGTCGCCGCAAAGCAAATCCGGATTGATGTAATGCCCCTGCCCGATGAAAACCTGCCACCAGTCGAATCCGGTCGGGTCGCTCGGCAAGTGAAGTTTTCCGATAATGCCCGTCTGATAACCGTTCGCGCGGAAAACTTTCGCAACGTTGTTCTGGCGATTATCAAACGTGCCCCATTCATTACTCATGTAACCGTTCGCGTGGGAGTGCTTCCCCGTCAACACACACGCGCGGGAAGGTCCGGAAATCGAGTTTGCGCAATAATTGCGCATGAGCAGAGCTCCGTTTTCGGCGATGCGGTCAATATTCGGGGTTGGCGCAAGTTTCCCGATGGGATGCCCGTAAGCGGAAATCGCCTGAACGGCATGATCGTCGCTCATAATATAAATGACGTTGAGCGGCTTCTTCCGGGCGGAGGTTTCGGTTTGAGCCAAGGCATTCACGCCGAAAACCGATACGGCAAGTGCCGCGCAAAGCGGGAAACAGGGGAGCTTTTTCATACGCGTGAGATTATAAAAAAGGTTTTTCGCGCTGTCAACGTTCCCGCCGTTCCCGCGAAAAAGTAAACAAAAAGCCCCGGCGAGAAGAAAGGAGGAAACTCGCCGGGGCTGCCCATAAGGGAAAGGAGGAGAACCTTATGGGCTCTATTGGATTGGGAAGAAATTGGAGGCGTGGGTCGGAATCGAACCGACTCATAGAGATTTTGCAGACCTCGGCCTTCCCACTTGGCTACCACGCCTAAAAAAGAACAATGGGGAGAACGATACTCTTTCCCCGGAGATTTGCAAGCTCCATTTCTCCAAAAAGTTATTCGCAAGCGACTTTTGGTGCTTGCAGAGCGCTTCCGAAAAGAAGAATCTTCACGCAACGCTTTTTTTTTGATGAACGAATCAGAAAACAGACAAGATTCCAATGGCGGAGAAAACAGCAACGGTCGCCGCCAGGTTTTACGCACGGAACGCGAATGGCGGGAACTTTTGTTCCGTGCCGAACGCGAAACTACCCGTTTTCTGAAATTTTACGAAGAATCGTTTCACATTCCGGAAGAAGAACGCGACTGCGACGGCGACCGCCTCGACCATTGCGCCCTCGCGATGGGTTGGCATTTAAGCACGGAATCGAGCGACAGCGCGGAGGAAGCCCCCTCGGAAGAGTTTTCCGCAGACCCCGCACCCGCACAGGAATTTCCCGCTGTTTACTCTTTGCACAATCTTCCGGAAAGCATTGCCGTTTCCGCCATTTACCGTTTTGCGCGTTCCCGTTGGCAACGCCTCTGGGGAACGCCCTACGCCGGCAAACTTTCCGCCCGATCCGGCTCCGCGCTCGCGGAATCCCTCGCCTCGGCTCAACGAGATATGCTTCTTGCCATTGATGCGGAAGATGCCATGGAGCTCGGCTTAGCGATCTGCCTGATGAAAAACGTGCACTCCGAACTGAATCGCCATTTCGCGGAAATGGAATGTCTGCCGACAGCCGTCAACGACGACGGTTACACCAATCTTGTTTGCGAGTTGCGTTGCGCTCTTATGGATTTGCGCGACATTTGCCTGCGCATCCTTCGCGATGCGCGCAACGAAATCGCCAAAGCGTCAAACTAAAAAAAAAGCCGGACATCCGAAAGTAAGATGCCCGGCTTTTTCTTTTTTCTCAAAGCTCCGTCGCCTTTTCGACAACGCCTTCTTCAAAAAAGTTCCAGCCCATTCCCGCATCAACGACAATTGATTGCGCGTTCACGCCGGACGAGCGCGGAGAGAGGAGCCACACGATTGCGTCCGCCACTTCCTGCGTCGTGATGTTCGCCTTGCGCATCGTGAGTTTTTCCGCGAAAAGATAATTCTTCAAATAACCGGGGATTCCCGCCGATGCCGAAGTTTTCAGCGGACCCGCATTTACGGAATTGAAGCGGATTCCCTGCGAGGAAAACGATTTTGCCAAAAAACGCGAAGCAGATTCGAGCGCCGCTTTAATCGGAGACATATAACCGTAATTCGCCGCCGTAACCTGTGAGGAAATGCCGACAGAGACGACCGCCGCTCCCGCGTTCATATGCGGCGCAAACACACGGGAAAGCTCCACGAGCGAAAATGCGGAAATCGCCGTTGCCTGCAAAAAGTCGGTGCGTTTCGTTTCGTGGAACGGTTTAAAACCGTCTGCGTAGTTGGCAAACGCGATGCTGTGCAACAAACCGTCCACGTTCCCGTGGTCGCGGGAAACGGCTTCGGCAAGCGCGGGAATTTCGTTCTCGCGTTCAACGTCGCAAATGTAAACCGGTTTACCTTCGAGTAACTTCGCGAGCGTTTCCGCGCGTTCCCGCGATCGCACGGAATAAATCACCTTCGCGCCCGCCTCTTCCAAGGTTTTTGCCGTAAACCACGCCACGGATTTGCGATTCGCCACGCCTGTAACGACAATTTTTTTACCCTCCAACTTCAAAAAATCACTCATTTTTTCTTTGCTAAAAATTTATCGAAAAAAACCGGCTCAAAATTTTCACTGATTTTCTCAAAATCTATTTCTTCTCGATCATCGCGAGGGCAAATTTGATTTGAAGCACCGTTTTACCCTTACATTTGACGTTTGCGGAAAGATAGTAAAAACCTGCGAGTGTTTCGCTGTCTTTCACGTCGATGATAATTTCGTCACCCGGGAACACCATTCCCTTAAACTTTGCGTTTTCGATACGGCAGAGCACAGGAGTGCGATTTGCAAAATCCGCGTCGCCGCTCGCCTGCGCTTTTTTCACCAGATAAATCGCCGCCGCCTGAAAAACACTTTCGCAGAGCAAAACACCCGGCGTAAGCGGCGCATTCGGATAGTGGCCCTCGTAGAACTTTTCGTCGGCACGAAACGTACGGGAACACACAATGCCGTCCTCGCGGGTTTCAATCACCTTGTCAATGAACAAAAACGGCGGGCGGTGCGGAATGGCTTGTAATACTTCTTCTGTCATGACTCGGAGCTTAATCGTATTCCGGGAAAATTTAAAGGTGAGAGTTTTTTCGCTTACGACTTTATGACAGCTACAATTTTTTCGTAAAAAAAACGCGTTCCCGTAAAAGAATATCCTTCACGGGAACGCGTTTTGAGCTGCGTGGAAAAAATTATCCTACGGTCGGAATCGGAGCAACGGCGTCCGTTTCGTCGTCGCCGGTGATGACTTTGCAAATGCCGATGACTTCTTCGCCCGCCTTGGTATCGATGTCCATGAGCTTCACGCCTTGCGCGGCGCGCCCCGTGCGGCGAATACCCTTGACCGGCATGCGGATTGCCTGCCCGCCCTTCGTCAGGAGCATCACTTGGTCGGAATCGAGCACGCTGAGCGCGCCCGCGACGCCGGATTTATTCTTGATGCCGATGACGCCGACGCCGCCGCGATTTTGCTTGCGGAAGACTTCTCCTTCCTCATCGTCATATTGCGTGCGCTTGCCGATACCGTTTTTCCCGGCAATAAGAAGCGTGCACGCGGGATCGACGACTTCCATCGCGACGACAGAATCGCCTTCGCGGAGCTTCATTCCCGTCACACCGGCGGCGGAACGCCCGAGGTTGCGCGCGTCGGTTTCGTCGAAGCGGATCGTCATGCCGTTTTCCGTAATGAGAATGACCTGATCGTTCCCGTTCGTAAGTTTGACAGAAATGAGGTCGTCACCTTCGCGGAGATTGATGGCGATGATCCCGCGGCGATTGCAATTTTTGTATTCGGAGAGCGTCGTTTTCTTAACCACACCGTTTTTCGTGCAGAAGAAGACGTTTTTCGTGTCGGTAAATTCCGGAATACAAAGGAGTGTCGCAAGTTTTTCCCCTTCCTGCATTTCGATAACGTTCACGATGGAGCGTCCTTTCGAGGTGCGGGAACCTTCCGGAATTTCGTAGGCTTTCTGAACGTAAACACGACCTTTGTTCGTGAAGAACATAATCGTGTCGTGCGTTTTCGCGGAGAAAAGATATTCGATGAAATCTTCGTTGTGGGTTTCCGAACCGATAAGCCCCTTCCCGCCTCGCTTCTGCGTGCGGTAAAGGTCAAGCGACGTGCGCTTAATGAAGCCTTCGTGCGAAACGGAAATCATGCAACCTTCGTTCGGAATAACGTCTTCCGGACGGAATTCGCCTTCCGCCGGACGGATTTCCGTTTTGCGCGGGGACGCATATTTTTCGCCCATCGCTCGCAGTTCCGTTTTCACGAGTTCGAGCAACTTCTTTTCGTTGGAAAGAATTTCGCGACATTCGTCGATGTAGCCCATGAGCTCGATGTATTCCGCTTCAATCTTGTCGATTTCCAAGCCCGTGAGCTGATACAGGCGCATATCGAGAATCGCTTTGACCTGAATTTCGGACAAACCGTATTTCGCCATGAGCTTTTGCGCCGCTTCGTCTCGATCCTTCGAGGAACGGATAATGTGGACGAAATCGTCGAGGTTGCGATATGCGATTTTGAAACCTTCAAGAATATGCGCGCGGGCTTCGGCCTTGCGCAGACGGAAACGCGTGCGGCGCGTGATGACGTCGCGGCGGTGCTCGATGAAGCATTCGAGCATTTCGCGGATGTTCATCTGCTTCGGACGCGTGTGGTCGAGCGCGAGCAAAATCGCGCCGAACGACGATTCGAGCGCCGTATGCTTGTAAAGTTTGTTCATCACAACGCGCTCGGATTCGCCGCGCTTGAGCTCAATCACGATGCGCGTGTTCGCGTCGGATTCGTTGCGCAGGTCGCGCACTTCCGGAAGCACTTTTTCGTTCACGAGTTCCGCAATACGCTTCACGAGCGCTTCGCGGTTCACGTTATACGGGATTTCCGTGATGACGATTTGTTCAAAACCGTTTTTGATTTCTTCGATGTGCGCGATCCCGCGAACTTTCACGATCCCGCGCCCGGTGCGAAGATATTGCTTAATGCCGTCCGTTCCGCAGATGCAACCGCCGGTCGGGAAGTCCGGACCTTTGATGATTTCTTCGATTTCATCGAAAGAAAGCATCGGGTTATCGATGAGGCGGCAGCACACTTCGACGAGTTCGCCGAGATTGTGCGGCGGAATATTCGTCGCCATGCCGACGGCGATCCCGGTCGAACCGTTTAGGAGCAAATTCGGAAGCGCGCTCGGAAGCACGCTCGGCTCCGTCGTCGATTCCTTGTAGTTCGGTTGAAAATCAACGGTGTCTTCGTCGATATCGCGCAACAAATCTTCGGAAAGTTCCTGCAAGCGGCACTCGGTGTAACGGTAAGCCGCCGCAGAGTCGCCTTCGATCGAGCCGAAGTTGCCCTGCCCGTCCACGAGCGGATAGCGCATGACCCAATCCTGCGTGAGGCGCACGAGCGTATCGTAAACGGAGCTGTCGCCGTGCGGGTGGTAGTTTTTCAGAACTTCCCCGACAACGCCCGCGCATTTGTCATACGCGGTATTGTGACGCAAACCTTCGCGCAACATCGCGTAAAGCACGCGGCGCTGAACCGGTTTCAAGCCGTCGCGCGCATCGGGAAGCGCGCGGGAAACGATGACCGACATCGAATAATCGATGTAAGCGGTTTGCATGATATCCGTAATATTTGTCGGAGAAAGACGTTCGGTTGTATCCATTTGTTTTTACAAATTTTTAAAAGGTTAAAAACTTCGCGGGAACGCTTAGACGTCGAGATAAGACGTGTTCAACGCGTTGTCTTCAATGAACTGGCGGCGCGGCGGGACGTCGTCGCCCATGAGCATCGTAAACACGCGGTTGGCTTCCGCAGCGTCTTCAATCGTAACTTTGAGGAAGCGGCGCGTTGCCGGATCCATCGTCGTTTCAAAGAGTTGCTTCGGATTCATTTCCCCGAGACCTTTGTAGCGGGAAATCGTCAGCCCACGGCGACCGAGTTCACGGATTTTCGCGATGAGTTCGAGCATCGAACAAAGCGGATAACGCTTTGCGTCTTCCTCCGTTCCCGCGCCTTCTATGAGTTCGTAGCGCGGTGCCTCGCTTGCGGTAAACTGATTAATGTCGAGCCCAAGCGCGGCAAGCTGTTGCAGGATTTTCGTCATTTGTCCCGCTTCGTAAATTTCGTAAACGCTGACGCGCTGCTGAACTTTCTGTCCGTTCTCGCCTTCGATTTCACGGATATTCGTCGCCGCCGTAATGTCTTCGACTTCCATGCGTGTAAAGAAGCCAAGGCGTTCGTCTTCCGTGAAAAGATATTCGAAGGTCTCTTCGTTCCCGGTGCGGACGCGGGCGAGGAAGCGCGGAAGCTCCTGCGTTTCGCGCTTGTGCGTATCGAGATACGTCGCGAGGTCGCAACCGTAGCGCGCGACACCGCGCCCGAGGACTTCGAGGCGAGCCATGCTTTCGACGATTTTATCGAGCGCTTCCGGAGCAAAGCACTGATTGTCGCGTTTGCGGTAAAGCGAAATATCTTCCGTGCCGAGCTTGAGCAACATCGCGTTCATCTGCGCGTCATTTTCGACGTATTGCTCTTTCTTTTTGCGCTTCACCTTATACAGCGGCGGTTGCGCAATATAAACGTAACCGGCATCGATGAGACCGCGCATATAGCGGAAGAAGAACGTCAGCAAAAGCGTGCGAATGTGGGCACCGTCAACGTCGGCGTCCGTCATGATGACGATTTTGTGGTAACGCGCTTTTTCGATATTGAAGTTCGCGTCGTCGTTCTTCCCGCCGTCGCCGATGCCCGTGCCAAACGCGGTAATCATGGCGCGGATTTCGGCATTTTCGAGCATTTTGTCGAGGCGGACGCGTTCGACGTTCAGAATCTTCCCGCGAAGCGGAAGAATCGCCTGCGTGCGGCGATCGCGTCCCTGCTTGGCGGAACCGCCTGCGGAGTCGCCTTCGACGAGGTAAATTTCGCAAAGCGACGGATCTTTTTCCGAGCAGTCGGCGAGTTTTCCGGGAAGCCCGCCGCCGGAAAGTGCGCCCTTGCGGACGGTTTCACGTGCCTTGCGCGCAGCTTCGCGGGCGCGAGCGGCATTCGTCGCCGTCGTGATAATCGCTTTCGCCATCGCGGGATCTTTTTCAAAGGAATATTTCAAACCTTCGCCGACCACGTTTTGGACGATGCCTTCGACTTCCGGATTGGTGAGGCGCGTTTTGTTCTGCGACTGGAATTTCGGGTCCGGATGTTTTACGGAAACGACGGCAACGAGTCCTTCCTTCATATCGTCGCCCGTAAGTTTCGGGTCTTTGTCCTTGAGCAGATTATTCGCCTTAGCGTAGTTGTTGACGACGCGCGTGAGCGCCGAGCGGAAGCCGGAAAGATGCGTCCCGCCTTCCGGATTGTTGATCAAATTCGTGTAAGCAAAAACGATTTCCGAGTAACGGCGGTTGTATTGCAAAGCGACATCCACCGTCATTTTCGAGATTTTTTTGCCTGACTCGGGAACGTAATTTTTCGGCAGCACAACAGGATTCGTCGGATCCGTAATATCAACTTCCGCCGTAATCAGAATCGGATTTTTGAAGAGCGTTTCTTCACCGGAATTGAGGTAGGCGACATATTCCGCCAAGCCTTCGTTGAAGTGGAACGTTTCGCGGTGTCCCGTGCGTTCGTCCTCAATTGCAATCGTAATTCCGGGAACGAGAAACGCGAGTTCGCGCAGACGGCGTGCAAGCGTTTCGTATTTAAATTCGAGAACCGTAAAAATTTCCGGATCCGGCAAAAACGTGATTTTCGTTCCCGTCTTTTTCGTTTTTCCGAGCACGCGAATCGGCACGGTCACTTCGCCGCGACAAAACTGCATATTGTGCACTTCGCCGTCGCGGCAAACTTCCGCTTCAAAAAATTCGGAAAGTGCGTTCACGCACTTGGCACCGACGCCGTTCAAACCGCCGGAAACCTGATACGCGCCCTTTTCGAACTTCCCGCCGGCGTGCAAGTTTGTAAGAACGAGTTCCAGCGTCGGAATCTTTTCTTCCGGGTGCATCGCGACGGGAATCCCGCGCCCGTTGTCCGCCACGGAAACAGAGCCGTTCCCGTGAATCGTTACTTTGATTTCGGAGCAAAATCCGGCAAGGGCTTCGTCGATAGAATTATCGACGATTTCGTAAACGCAGTGGTGAAGCCCGGTTTCATTCGTGTCGCCAATATACATGCCCGGGCGTTCCCGCACCGCTTTCAGCCCTTTGAGGCGTTTAATATCGGAAGCATCATAGGACGCTTTTCCGGCATCCTTTTTCGAGAGTTTTTCGCTATCGCTCATAATAAAAATTCAAAAATATAAAGCGGATATTTTGTCATTCCGAAACAGGCGGCGCAACCGTTTTCTTTTATAATAATCACGCGTGCGCGCACACGCACGCGTGAGAGCAAGCATAAAATCAAGGAGGTTTTACGCAAAAATTTTCCGGCGAATGAAAAACCAGATCGCAAGCCCGAAACAAACGCCGGCGCTCAGTCCGAGGCACGGCTCCAAGCCGACCACTTCGTTAAATCCGCCGAGCAACAACGTCCCGAACGGGAACGTTCCCGTAAACGCCATTGTGTAAAGGCTGATTACGCGTCCGCGAAACCGCTCGCAAAGGTTCATTTGCACCAACGTATTCGATGAAGCGCCAACCAACACACTCCCGAATCCCGCCGTAAAAAGCATCACGAAAAACAACCACAGCGCGGGAGCCGTCGAAATCACCAAAAGAGACGCCCCGACGAGGCAATTCCCCAAAATCAGAAAACGCGGCAAAAACCGTGCTCTTTTCAAGAAAGCGATCAAAAGCGCCGCAAGTATCGCTCCCACTCCCGTAACCGTCAGCATACGCCCGTAAAGCTCCGGCGTTCCCGCGTAAATTTTGTCGGCGAACATCGGTAACAAAACCGTGTAACTGAAACCGAACGTGCTCAACAACGCGATACAGCAAATCACCGTGCGCAACACGGGAACACTCCACATATAGCGAATGCCCTCGAACAGCGAACAGATCGGACCGCAATTGGCTTCGGCGGGAACGGGCTTTGCGTCAAAGCGCATCGCCGCAAGAAGAAAAATCGTCGGAATCATCAAGACCGCGTCCGTAGCGAAACAACACGCTGCGCCAAAAAGCGCGTAAACTTCTCCGGCAACAGCGGGAGCCACAATGCGCGTAAAGTTGAACAACGTGGAATTGAGCCCGATTGCCTGCGGCAAATCTTTTTTATCGTCGATAAATTTCGCAATTAGCGATTGCCGCGTCGGAATTTCTACCGCCCCGACAAGTCCGCGCAAAAAGCACAGCGTCAGCAAAAGCCACACGGCGTTCCCGTCAAAAACCTGAAAAAGCGTCAGCCCCACGGCAGAAGCCAACGCGCCGAACTGCACGGCGAGCAACATCGTGCGGCGATTTACTCGGTCAATCATCACACCCGCAATCGGCGTCACGAAAAAGTGCGAAACCTGACTCAAAAACATTGCCACGCCGGACATCGTCGTCGACCCCGTCAACGCATAAACCAGCCAGCCTATTGCCGTTTGCGTCATCCAACTTCCCGTCAGCGAAATCGCGTGCCCCGAATAGAACAATCTGTAATTTCGGGAACGAAACGGCGCCAATGCATCGGGAATTTTCATTGCTGTTTCGCCCTTTTACGCCCGTTCCCGCGGGAACGCAAGTTTTTATAAAAACTACGCGCAGTCGATGGTAAGCGACGGCTCAAATGTAACCGGAAGGTCGGCAGTTGGTGCGGGAAGCTGCGCATCAAACCATGCGGCAAATGCAATCATAGCGGCGTTGTCTCCCGTGTGCCTCGGATGCGCGACGAGAAGCGGAATTTTACGCTTTTTCGCAATTTCGGCAAACACCGCACGCAAGGCTTTGTTATTGGAAACGCCTCCGGAAAGCCCGATGCTCGCAAAGCGGCGTTCCCGCAACGCGACAGCGACTTTCCCGGAGAGTTGTGCGATAATCGCGTCCTGATAATCCGCACAAATTTCCGACAGTGAAGATTCGAGCTCGGCATCGGACATTTCTTCCAATCGGTAGCGCAAACTCGTTTTCAATCCCGAAAAACTGAACCGCGCGCCTTTCTTCAGGTTTTCGCCGCGCGGGAACACGAATTTTCCGTGTTCCCGTGCCGAACTTGCGTGTTTTTCAATCAACGCTCCGCCGGGATACGGCATACCAAGGAGTTTCGCACCTTTGTCAAAGGCCTCGCCCGCCGCATCGTCCACCGTCTGAGCGAGAATTTCCGCACGGCGGTCTTCGTCCACGGCAACCAAAAGCGTGTTCCCGCCGGAAACGACGAGCCCCAAATGCGGGAAAAGCGTTTTTAGCCGCTCCGGAAACGTCGCCGGATTTTCTTCATGCAAAGGAATAAACGGAGAAAAGAGATGCCCCCGCAAATGATTCACGGCAAGCAACGGTTTTTTCCAAACCTGCGCAACCGTGCGCGCGTAGGCAATTCCGAGCGCCAAGCACCCCGCCAACCCGGGACCGCGCGTAACGGCGACGGCGTCAATTTCCGCGGGAACGATTTCTCCGGCAACGCGTTCCAGCAACGCCGGAAAATTTGCAAGGTGCTCCCGCGAAGCGAGATCGGGAACCACACCGCCGAATTGCCCGTGCAGAGCAACCTGCGTATTCACAAGCTCCGAAACGATGCCTTTTTCGGAATCGAAAACGGCAAGCGCAGATTCGTCGCAAGAACTCTCTACGGCAAAAATTTTCACCGATTTCGACGGCGCGGACGAGCGGAGCCGATACCATTCCCCGGCATCAGCATCAGCGGTTCCGTGCGATAGTTAAAACCTTCAAGTTTTTTACGCTCAATTGCTTTGCCGATGAGCCGCTCAATCGCCTGAAGCTGAAGCAGTTCGTCCGGAGAAAACAGCGTAAACGCCTCGCCTTCGTCTCCCGCGCGCCCCGTGCGTCCGATGCGGTGAACATAATCCTCGGGATGCTCGGGAACGTTGTAATTGATGACGTGAGAAACTCCGGAAATGTCGAGTCCGCGCGAAGCGATGTCTGTCGCGACAAGCACGCTGTATTTTCCTGTTTTGAAACCGGAAAGCGCTTCAACACGTTCCCGTTGCGTGCGGTCGGCGTGCATTGTGGCGACCGCAATATTGTTGGCTTCGAGCCATTCTGTAATGCGATCCGCGTCACGTTTCGTTCGCGTGAAAACGATAACGCTTTTGTAGTGCGTGCGTTCAAGCAACGCGAGCAACAAATCGTATTTCTGGTATCCGGCGACCGGATACAACGCGTGCGAAATCGTGTCGGCGGTAATCGCGCCCGTGCGCACATCGATTTCGACGGGATCGCACAGAGCCCAATCCGCAATTTCCCGAATCGTTTTGTTGACCGTTGCCGAAAAAAGCAAGGTTTGCCGATTTTTCGGACACATACGGATAATCGAAGAAACGTCTTCGATAAAACCCATGTCGAGCATACGGTCCACCTCGTCGAGCACCAACACTTCGATTCCGGAAAGATCGACAAAGCGTTGGCGCCAAAGATCAATCAGGCGTCCCGGCGTGGCGACAACCACTTCTGCACCATCTCGCAGCGCTTTCAGTTGCTGGTCGTAGCGCACGCCACCGTAAAGCAGAGCGATTTTCGTCGTTTCTCCGAACAGGCGAAACGCTTCGTCCACCTGCATCGCGAGTTCACGTGTCGGCACGAGAACGAGGCAACGCGGCTTCCCCTGCGGCGTGCCGAGGCGCGCGAGCGTCGGAAGCGCATAGGCGGCGGTTTTTCCCGTTCCCGTCTGCGCAGCGCCGATAATATCGCGCCCCTGCAATGCGACGGGAATCGCTTTTTCCTGAATCGGAGTCGGTGTTTTGAAACCGATTTTTTCGACGGTCGAAAGAATATTTTCGGGAAGACCTAAGTCAGCAAAACTCATAGTTCGTGAAAATCAAAATACGCGTTCCCGCGAAAAGTTTTCCGCAACGAATCAGCGTGTTCTGTAATAGTTGTTTTTGTCGTAAATCGCCCAGAAATCGAGCGGATTTTCAAGAACGGGAAGCTCGACGTAGCGTCTGCCCTGCGCATCGGTTTCCTCCGTCAGCCCCATAGGCATTTGCGGACGCGGCGGCTGGGCGGGCGTTCCCGCGACGGAAATGATTCCCGTTTCCTCGATACGGTCTACAACGTGGTCAATCCACTTCAACTCAACCGCGCGATGTCCGGATTCCATCCAATCCCCGTCGGAATTGTGTGCATACATCTGCTTGGTAAATTCTTCGAGCGTAATGCCCATTTTTTTCGCAACGGGTTCGCCGAAACGCTTATACCAGAGCTCGCCCATCGCAACGCCTTCGCGCATGACGGTCAGATTTCCCTCCACGCCGGAAGAAATCTGGTGATGCAAAATACGCGTATTTGCGAAACAGAAAGAACGTTCCGCCGTCGTCGCAATGACTGCCGCCATCGATGCCGCCATGTTTTTCACGACAACGTAAACCGGAGCCGTGCAACTCTGCATCGCTTTCTGAATTTGATAACCCGCGGCAACGCTCCCGCCCGGCGAGTGGTCAATCACGAGGAAAATCGGATATTCCGGATTTTGGTTATTGAAGAAATACAGTCGATCGCAAACCGCTTTCGCCGAATCCGCCGTCACCGGACCATTCAGCGTAACGCGGCGATCAGAAATGTAAAGCGTGCCGTCCACCAACGGCTCCTTGAGGTATTTCGGGGCCACAGCCTCAGGCGCAAGACGGGAAAGTTGGTCGCGCTTATCCGCCATCGTCACGGCATACTGCGTGTTCATGCTCGCGCTGTTGAGTTTCATCTGCTGTTCGCGCAAGACCATTTCGAGCAAATTCAGCTCTTTCTGTTTTTGACGAAATGCGGCGTTCGCGCGGGACGTTTCAAGAGCAAGCCGACGTTCCAGCTCCGTGCGCTCTTCTTCTATTCCGGCGATTTCTTCCGCAATTTTCGCAGAAAAATCCGCACGCGCGGCGTCCAATTGCATTTTTTCGAGCGAAAGCGCCTGCAATGCCTTTTCATTTTCGGACATTGCAAGCCCTAGGCGCGATTCAATCAGCGTTTTCTCCAAATGGATTTTTCCCGTCGCTTCCGAGAGACTTTTCAACTCGGCTTCGATTTGCTCGGGGGAAAGCGCAGACAAATCCGCCGGCGCGGGAACGGAAACGTCCTTCGATGCGGCGGCAGTCGCAGTTTCCGCCTTCACGGGAACGGCTTCGGCAACAGCCGGAGCAACTTCTTTTTCCGTCTTCGCGGGAACATCTGCGGAGGCTGGCGGCGTTCCCGCAGCACATCCGGCAAACATAAGCGCGGCAATCGTCAAAGCGGAACGTGTAAAATATTTTTTTTCAAAATTCATCTTCATTTCTTCCTGAATTTATCGGGGGATTCTGCAATCGTTAAAATTACGCGCCGATGCGGTAAAGATTGTTCGGGTCGTAAATCATCCACGCGTCGCCCGCCGGTAGCGTCGGCAATTCAAAATACGGCTTCCCGCGCTCGTCCACCTTATGTTGGCGGATAATTACGACCGGCGGATTGTTCGGAGCAACATTTCGGTCTGCGCGAACGAAAGACGCTTCGTCAATCGTATCGACAACATCGGTGACCCAATTCCATTTTTTCGCGCCTTCACCGAACTCCGTCCAATCGCCCTGCGAATTATTTTTATACATTTCCTTGACGTAGTCCTCGTAGCTCAAGCCCATTTTTGCGGCGAGTTTATCATTGATGTAACGCGACCACTCCGTCACGAGTTTCAGCTGTTCCGTCATTTGCGTGAGGTTGCCCTTGACGCCCGTAGACGGCTGGTGCTGGAGAAGCACGGAATCCTTGTAGCAGAAAGAGCGTTCGGCGGATGCCGTAATCATCGCCGCCATCGATGCGGCGTAGCTTTTCACGACGACGTAAACCGGTGCCTTGCTACTCTCCATCGCCTTGATAATCTGGTAGCCTGCGGCGATACTTCCGCCCGGCGAACTGTCGATCACAAGGAAAATCGGGTATTCCGAGTTTTGATTATTATAAAAATAAATGCGTTCCGTGACATACTCGGCAAGCTCCGGCGTAACAACACCGTTAAATTCCACGCGACGGTCGGAAATGTAAAGTTTACCGTTTTCGAGCGGGTCTTTGCGGTAAGGTTTTTGCGCGCCCAACGCGCCCGGCGTCAAACCGCGCAATTGCTCCGCCGTTTTCACTTTCTCAATTTCCTGCGAGCAGTGCGCAAGCGTCAGTTCCTGTTTAGCACGCGTAATCTTGAAATCCAAATCGGCGGCGCGCAGAGCGTTCCCGCGTTCGAGAAGTGCCAAATCGTCGCGCGCTTTGTCGCGAGCCGCGACTGCGTCCAACTTACGTTTTTCGGCATCAATTTCGGAAAGTTTCGCGGCGGAACGCGCCATGCGCAACGCCGTCTCCGTTTCAAGACGGGCGCGCTCCGCATTGCGCGGGGCAAGTGATTCGGCGACACGCGCACGGGCAAGACCAAGCTCTGCGTCCAAAAGCGCTTTTCTCGCATTAAGCAAGCGGATTTCCAGCTGTTTACGCTGTTCCGGTGTGGGCGCCGGCGACTTGGGAGGTTCCGGAACCTGCGGTGCAGGCGCTACATTTTCCGCGGGAACGGCAACCGGTGCTTCTCCTTCCGCGGGAACAGCTTCTTCCGCGGGAACGGCTTCTTCCGCCGCCATTTCAACCTGCGCTTCGACAACCGTAGCTTCATCTTCAACAATATTTTCGGAAACGGCATCCGTCTCCTGCCCCGCTAAAAACGGAGCAACCGCGAGAGCTGACGCAACAGTCAGGAAAAATTTAAACGAATTCATTTTCTTCTTTGGGGATAATTGGATAGAAAGGTAAAAGTTACATAAGAAGTCGTAAATTTACGACAGAAAAAATAAGTTTGAAAATATCCGGATAAAAACACGTTTTACAAGCAGGCGGCAGCGTGTCATGATTCATGCAATCCATCGTTCGGACTCACCCTGATTTCCCGTGCCGCCTCGCGGCATTCTTTCCCCACCCCAATAACTTCTGATTTTCCATGAGACAAAAACCGCTACAGCCCGGAGTCATTTTCGACTGGGACGGTGTCATCGTCGATTCTTCCCGCGCGCACCTGCGCAGCTGGGAAATTCTTGCCGAGGAACGCAATCTGCTTTTGTCGGAGAATCACTTCAAGCTCGGGTTCGGCAAACGCAACGAAGAAATCATTCCGCACATCCTACGCTGGAGCCACGATCCGGACGAAATCCGCGAGCTTTCCGAACGCAAAGAAGAAATTTTCAGAAAAATCATTTCGGAAGAAGGGTTGGATCCGCTTCCCGGTGTGCGCCGCCTTTTGGAGGATTTGAAACAGCGCAAAATCCCCTGCGCCGTCGGAACTTCCACCTGCCGTCCGAATATCGAACTCGCCCTCGATATCATGGACTTGCAGGCGAATTTTTCCGGGATTATCACGGAAGAATGTGTCAGCGCGGGAAAACCGATGCCGGACGTTTTTCTGCAAGCGGCACGCGCAATCGACCGCAATCCTCGCGAGGTTGTCGTTTTTGAAGATTCGCTCGCCGGCATAGAAGCGGGAATCGCCGGAGGCTTCAAGGTCATCGCCGTGGCGACGACCAACCCCGCAGAACTCCTCCGCCGCACGCGCGCCCATTATGTCGTCGACCGAATGACGGACGTCGGAGTAGGACTCATCGATGCCCTGTTGCGGGAACGCTAAAAGCGGATGAAACGCGGAATTTTGCCGCTACTCGCGTCTTTTTTAAGCGTAGAGCAAGGCGTGCAAATCCGCGAGCGTCGTGCACGAAGAAAGTTCGGCGCGAATGCGTTTCCCGCCGGGAACGCCGTAAGTAAAAGGGTGAAGCCGTGCGAGCAACCAGCGGATATTTTCCGTTCCCGTGTCGCCGCGCGTTTTCGCTAAAGTTTCCGCGTAGCGAAGCAGCGTCGAAAAAACGGCTTCCGTTGTCGGAGTTCCCGCGCCGGGCTCCGCGTCCTTTCCGCGCAAAGCGTTTTTGATTTGGGCGAAAAGCCACGGCTTGCCGAGCGCGCCGCGCCCGACCATCAGCCCGGCAACACCGGTTTCGCGCACCCGTCGAACAGCGGTTTCCGCATCGCGAATGTCGCCGTTGCCGACAACGGGAATTTGCACCGCGCGGACAACTTCGCCGATTTTTTCCCAATCCGCCTCGCCGGAATAGCCTTGAGATTTCGTGCGCCCGTGCACGGCAAGCACGCGTATTCCCGCGTCTTCCAAGCATTTTGCCGCATCGATGTGCACGAGCGAATGCGAGTCCCAGCCGAGTCGCATTTTCGCCGTAACGCAGGTTGCGGGAACGGCATCGACCACCGCGCGCGCAATCTTTTCCATAAGCGGCAAGTCACGTAAAAGCCCCGACCCGGCATTTTGCTCCACCACTTTGCGCGCCGGACAACCGAAATTGATGTCGATAAAATCCGGCTTTAAACGAGTTTCCAACAACGCTGCCGCCCGTGCCATGGAATCCGGATTCGCGCCGAAAATCTGAATTCCCATCGGGCGCTGTTCGGGCGTGAAATCCACGTCCCGCCAAGTGCGCTCGCGATCACGAATCAGCGGCTCGCTTTGAACGAATTCGGAAACGAGAACGTCCGCGCCGTGCTCCTTGCAAAGCTCGCGGAACGCGATGTCGGTAAATCCGGACATCGGCGCAAGATAAAGCGGTATTTTCCCCGCCTGAAAAATCTCTTCGAAACGCGGCATTTTCGTCTAAGCGAAAGATGCGAAAAGCACCTCTTACGCCGAGGCTTCCGGCTGATTACGCCAAACCGAGTTTACGAAGCTCTGCAACAAGCTTTTGCTGGAACACGGGAACGTCCGCCTGCGGCGGGCGATAGCCCTCCGGAAATTCCGCCAAGCCCGGACGACCGCTTTGGTCAATGAGCCATTTTCCGCGAACGCCGTCGGAAAAGGTAACGTCTCCGCTGGCGATTACGCCGGGAATCTGAACCGCGTCAACGCTAAGCGAGACTTCACCCGGCGCGGGAACGGACGCCGCCGCTTCTGGCTTGGTGTTCGCTTCTTCCGCAGGTTTTTCGGTTTCCTGCGGCACCGAGGACGGAGCGGAATCCTGCAATTCTAAATCCAAGTCGTCGACAAGGAAACGCACGTCCATGTAAGTCATGGGAATGTTCAGCTCGTCGTTGATTTTTGTTTGAATTTGCGCGAGCGAAAGTCCTTCGGCAACCCATGCCGCCACCTGTTTTTTCTGTAAATCCGTAAGCATAAATTTTTCTTTTTTGTGCCCGGGATTATCCGTCATAGGCGGCGAACTATCAACCGCCAATTTAGCGGCGGGAACGCCAATTCAACGCGCGGTGGAGCACGGCACGCATCGCGCCGTCGGATTCGCGCACGTAAACTTCGACCACGTCTAAGCGAGTCGATTTCGGGCGTTCCCGCAATCCGTGCAAATACGCATCGGCGGCACGGCGCAAGGCGGCTCTTTTTCTGGCATCCACAGCGAAAACCGCACCGCGCGTGTCATTTTCCGAGCGTGTTTTTACTTCGACAAAAACGAGGGTTTCGGAGTCTGTCGCGACGATGTCGATTTCGTCCTTTCCCGCGCAAAAATTACGGCAGAGAATTTGCATGCCGCATTGTTTTTTCAGAAAATCGGCGGCAAATTTTTCCCCCGCATCCCCGCGTTCCCGCCGCCATGTTTTCTTTTTCGCGGGAACGTTTTTTTTGAAGATTTTTTGAAAAATGCGCTCAAAAAAACTCACTTCTTGTTTTCCTTTTTCGCTTTGATTTCCCTGATTTTCTTTTTCATTTCTTCGACGGATATTTCCGGTTTTCCGCCGGGACGATATTGCTTCCAATCAATCCCCGCCCACGCCATTTGGTCAATTTCGTCTGAGGTAAACGGAATCACGTTCGGGCTGTAGGGGTAAAAATTTTCGCTGTTGGCAAAACGGTTAACTTCCTGAAATTTATCCCAACCCGCCCGCATTTTTCTGACAAATTCTTCGCGTTCGCCGGGAAGTTCAAGCCCGATATGCCAGCCCCAATTTTCCAGAAGACATTCGGGAGCGGCGACTTGCCGGGCGCGGACATAGGCGAGATTTCGTCCGAATTGGCGCATCTGCAAGCCGAGGCGGCTACCGTCATGAGACGTCGCCGTTCGCCAAAGTGCCAGGGCATCCGGCGGAAAATCCTCTTCCGAAAGGCTGTCGAGCGATGCCGGTCGCGGGATGAGTTCGTCGCCGCGATAAGCGCGATACGTCCAGCCTTCCCGGTCTTTGTCTTTTACGGGCTCGTTGAGGCGGCTTACAAAAACGCCGTTTAAAATTGTATTGAAAGAATAATTACGGCAAACGCGAAAGGCGAAAACGCCACCGCCGCTCACGGCAAAATTTTTATAAACGCCGCTTCCCGCAAAATCCGAAACGCGAGCGCGCGCCAGCACTTCGCCGTCCGTGTTATTGTCTCGCTGAAAACGCACTTCTATCGGAAAATCACGATATTTTGAGCGCGGCATTTCCGGATTCGGGCAATAAAAATACAGCGAAACGAGCTGCGTTCCCGCCGGAACTTTGACGTAAGCCCAAACGTCGGGTCCTTCCTGCTCAAACGGATAAGCTTCTCCGTGATCGTCCCACTCCGCTTCTTCGCGCATGTGGCTTTCGGGTTCAAAAAGAATATTTTCGTTGTCCATTTTGTTCACCCAGTGAACCCAATGGCGCAGAGCATCCGGTTTGGCGCTTTTCCCGATTCCGCCCCGGACGTAATACGCGTGATCAAAGGTATAGCGGCAAACTTCGTTCGGAGCAAAAACAGCACAGAGGTTCGCACTGCGTTGCCCGTAGCGTTCACACCAGTTCCCGCGCGTTTCCCAATCCTCACCGAGAAAAACCGCCCACGGTTTCCCGCTCGGCAGTTCCGGCGCATTTTCCAGGCGTTCCCGCATCACTGCGACTTCATTTTCCTCGCTCGGGGAAAAATCAAACGCCGGAGCCTTTTCGCTCTCATTTTTCAAAATTTCGGGCATACCGTCGCTCTGTCCTCGAATTGCCTTTAGTCCGTTCCCGTAGCTTGCGACGAGCAAGGTTTCTTCGCCAATCGGCAAAACGGATCGCACCCAAACGCCGTCTGCCTGACGGGCATCAAGCCCTTCCCGGATTTTCGGAGCAAAACCGTTTTCCGGATCAAGCAACACTAAACCCCGCCGGCGTGTTCCCGCCCAAAGCCCGTCTTTCGTCGACTTCAGATAAGTTATAAAATCTTCCGGCAGAAGCTTCTTCTTCGTCTCCGCATCCGGAAGCTCGATTTTGTCCGGCTTCCCGTTGATGAGCAGCTCCGCCTTTTTCGGAAAATCCGCGCCGCGCAGAAATTCCCAAGCTCCGTTCACGTTCGTAAATCCGAGTCCGGAAACCGTTCCGCAAGCCACGTTATTTTCGCCGAAGGCGCAAACCCAATTCACGAAATTGGAAGGAAGCCCCGTTCCCGCCGCCGAAGTCGGGAAAAGCACGTTGTTTTTTCCGCCGAAGCTCCACGGAGCAGCAAATTTTTTCCAGCTCGCATAAGCGTTTTTTGACGAAGCGGAAGCCACGCCGCCGCACTGAAATCCCGCCCAGAGCGTTCCGTCGACGGAAAAACTCACGCACGAGGGCTGGTTTGTCGGCAATCCGTCTAGAATCGTAAAATGCTTCCATTTTCCCGTTTCGCCGAAGCAGACGGAAATTCCGCAATCATGGGCAACGGCAACGTCGCCGCTACGCGGGGACGCCGCGAGCGAAAAAATCCGCGTTGCCGGCAACCCGCTTCTCCGATTGAGCGTTTGCCAGTTTTTCCCGTCAAAAACAGCCACGCCGCGGCGATCTGTTCCCGCCCAGATGCGACCGAATTTATCGCGACAAAGCGCATAAAAATGTTCCGTTTCGGGAAATCCTTTTTGCGCGGGAACGCGTTTCCACGTCCACTCTCCGTTTTCTTTCTTCATGCGAAAAAGCCCTTGCCGCTCCGTTGCGATCCAAATTTCGCCGTCGTTCCCGCGTTCAAGCGCGGTTACGAATTGAGCCGGAAACTTCTTTTGCAGGGCTTCCGGAAATGCGGATTTCCACTCCGAGGCGATCAGAGAAAGAGTAAAGAGCCAAAAAGATACTCCGAGAAAAATTGTTTTTTTAAAGAAGTCTGACATACGGGTTGTTTTTTGAGGTTTAAAAGTTTTCGGGGAGATAAAATTCAACGGGGCGGGACGCGTCGCCTTCGAGAAGTTGTTTATCTAAGAGGCGAGCGAGCGGGAGCGCGGAAGAATCCGAGTAGCAAGAGCGCACGCAAACCGTCGTCGTGCCGCGAATAAAGATAATGAGCGATTCCGCGCTTTTTTCCTCGGGATAAAATGAAGAAGTCATGCGCCCGCGCCAGGAAATATTGAGGTCGCCCAAGTTCGGGAACGCATTTCGGTGCGTGGCGCGCGCTAATTGTTTCATCGTAAGACGTGCACGTTGTTCCGTGTCCTCGCTGTATTTGAGACGAAAATACAGTGCCCAATCCCAAGCATCTTCAAAGGTTTTCGCGTGCGCGATTTCAACATCGTAGTCCGTCCCTTTGGGCTTTGTTTTCTTTATTTCGGGATCATCACGCCAAACATTAAAGCCGAACAGTAGCGGCTCCTGCCACTCATTCATGTAAAATTTATACTTTTTAAAAAGGGGCGGAATCGTTTTTTGAGAGAGCTTTTTCCACGCGTCAGGATCGTGCATTCCGGCGGGAACGCTTTTAGGTTTTAAGTGGTTTTTCAAAAGCTCAAAACGCGTTTCCAATTTTTTGTAAGCATCACGTTCCTGCTCCGGTTTGACCGCAAAAGTTTTCAAGTTTTCTATTTTCTTTTTGCGTTGTTGCTCCTTCCATTCGCGTTCCCGCTTCGCACTTTCCTCCGCCGCAACCTTACGGCGACGCAAAAGCTCCGCCTCATACGCTTTACGAATCTCCACAAACTCCGGAGTGTCCTCCGGCAAAAAATCTGATTTTCCCTCAATAATATTTACAAGAGCGTTCACTAAATTCGAGAACTCAGAAAAAGAAACGGTCGCTTGCCAATCCATTACACGCATTGACACACACACGTTTCCGTGAACAAAGTAAGCTCTATCGTTATGTTTGGAAAAAATGCCGTAATCTCCAAGTTTGGTAGCCGCATAATCCTTATCTATTTCATACCACTGGCTATACGTACCCAAAAACAAATCGAAAAACGTAAGCCTTATATCGTCCGGATTTTTCGTCCATACGAGATGAACCTTTATAGTTCTGTTTAACCGGGACGAATACAAATACAAATAATCTTTTTTTTTGCCTTCTCTTTCAACAACTGCCCAACCGGAAACACCAAAAAATTTATTGTAAAACTCACCTTCCTCGTAATACTTTCCGCTTTCTTTCGGAAAAACGAGATTAAGTTTTTTCGCGACCACTTCCAATACTTCGTCAAAACCTTCATCGTTTCTTAATTCAAAAAGAGAAATTGCATTAGCCGGAAAACACATGTAGCAAGCTGCTAATAACATTACTATTATTTTTTTCATTTTATTCCAGTTATCGGTAGGTCTTTAATTTCAGAATCCACTCTAGGTTTAATCAGTTTTTGATAGACATAAAAATCCAATCCGTTGACTAAATTTAAGGCACTACAGCAATCGTAAACCAAGTTCTTATAAACACCATAACAATGCGCACTCCAATAGGTATTAGGAAGTGGACCTTGAATTCGGGTTTGCTCTTTAGGAAAAATTCGTATTCCTATCAAGCCCGCAACCGTGGTTAATCCTGCGGCAGAATCATAACAATTCACGTTCCCGCCTTCTCTCATATATTGCGAAAAATCAAAGGCTCCACCATGCGAATAACATGACGAGTGCTGGCAATATGGTTTTTTGTGTAAAGCCGCCGTTGCCATTACTAGTGCGCTCTTTTCATTTAGCTTTCCTTTTGTTCCGCATTTTTCTATCGCGAAGTCCAGTGCGTCCGTCCAAGGCTTTTGCGTTCCCGCACCTTCTTTCCACGGAGACTGCGGCTGACCTAAGATTTTATACACAGAAACGGTCGTCGTCCGGACATCGTCCCAGCCGTAGGCGGGAACGCCGTTAAAACCCGTAACAGCCCATTTCCAAGACACATAGCCCTTATCTATTTGCGGAGAAACCGCCGTAACTCCCGAAAAAATTCCGCTCGAAGAAGTGCTCCAGGATTCAGAAATCCCCCACGTTAAACCCATCCCGCTCTCTTCCGCCTTCGCCCGAACTCTATTCAATCGTGACGGACGAATCTTGAAATCCACCTTCACCGTCGGGCGAACGCCCGCCCGATACGCTACCGGTTGCGTTCCCGCGAGACTCCATTCCGGTCCGACAAAATCCGGGTCCGAGTAGCTTTTTCTCAAATCTACCCCGTCAGAATCGCTGTTCCCGGGAACGTGATTAAACGTTACGCTCTCAAGAGAAACTTCCGGCGCAACCACTACCAACGATTTCGTATCGCTTCCCGCAAAATAAGGTCCGTTGTCCTCAGGTGAACCGTCACGCCTCGGCGGCAACGGATGTTCCCGAACCTGATAATACGTTACCGTTGCAGAAAATTTGTCTTCTTTGCCCCAATCCGAGGCTTTATCCAAAACCACCAATTTACTGAATTGGTCAATTCCCCCTTTATCATCGAAAACATCCTCAACTCGCCACACGTTCCCGTGCGCCCACTCGGCTTTAGGCGGCTCGACGAGAATGAACTCTTTGCGCGGAATCGGCTTTTTTTCAATCGTTACCCAAACTTTCGCTTCGCTTTTCCGGGATTTTCTCGAATTGAAAATCGCCACACGTTCCGAATTTCCCGTCTCCGCGATTGGAAGATCCGAATGTATTTTTATCTCCATCGTTCCGGCAAAGAGCGGGAACGCCGAAAGAATAAAAAACAAAAATCCTATTTTTCGGGTAAGCAAGGAGTAGAGCATGCGGCGATGATGTGAGTCCGCATGTCTATCGTCAAATTTAATCTACCGCAAAAGCAGAAATTAAAAATCACGCAGGGATTGCGCGCTCAAGGGCAAAAGTACGCGAGCCTTTGAGCATGACGTTCCCGCGAAATGCCGCGATAAATTCACGAAGCTCGACGATATCGTCGAACATGTGCACGCGTTCCCGCGGAAAACCCGCCGCGACCGCGCCCTGCCCGATTTGCGCAGCGTTCCCGCCGAAAAGCGCAAGAAAATCCGTCTCCGCGCAAAGCGGCAATTTTTCGCCGACTTCGCGATGAAGAGGTTCCGAAGTTTCCCCCAGTTCTCCCATGCCGCCGAGCACGAAAAGGCGCGGCATTTCCGGAGTTCCCGCAAAACGCGTCGCAAAAGCATCCGCCGAATCCAGCATCGATGCCGGAGAAGCATTGTAGCAATCGACAAAAATTTTTCCGCCGCACGCGCGTTCCCGCACCTCGCCGCGATTTGCAGACGGTTTCCACGCGTCGAGCGCCGCCTGAATTTTTTCCGGCGAAACGAATTCGCTCGCAGCCTGAATCGCCAAAGCCGCGTTTTCCGCCAAGCCGCGCGAAATGTTCCGCACGGTAAAAACACCTTCCTTTTCGTGCGTCGCCTGTATTTTTAAATAAAATACATTATTCCCCGCATCCAGAATTTCGCAAGCGACGCTATCCGCAAAATAAGCGATTTCAAATTCATCGCTTTGCTTCCATGATTCTGTAAGTGCCGCTTCTTCCGCATTGCGGGAAAGCACATCGGCAAGTGCCGCGCGAATCTTCCGGAAACTTTCGTATTGCAACAAATCCGCATTGAAAATCACGCTCCCGTCGTGAACATCCGCCGCGAGCGAGGCTTTTTCCCGCGCGATGTTTTCCATTGTGCCCAAGCCTTCGAGGTGCGCCGGCTTGACATTGGTGACCAACGCGACATCCGGAAAAATCATTTGCGCGGAAACGCCGAGTTCGCCGGGAACGCTCATGCCCGCTTCAACCACAGCAAAGCGGTGGACTTCCGGATTTATTTTCAAAAGCGTAAGCGGCACGCCGAGCGTGTTGTTCAAATTTTTCTCCGTCGCCAAAGTCGGCGCTTCCTGCGACAAAATCAGCGCGAGCAAATCCTTCGTCGAAGTTTTCCCGACGCTTCCCGTAACGCCGAAAACCGTTTTCCCGACACGGAAATTTTCGATGCGATGCACCGCCGCGAGCTTCTGCAGAGCCGCGACCGTGTCGGGAACGACAATTTGCGGAAGCGCGACTTCGGGAACAAAACGCGAGACGAGCGCTCCCGCCGCGCCGCGTTCCCGCGCCGTTTCGAGAAAATCGTGTCCGTCGCGGTTTGCCGTTTTGATGGCGACAAAAATTTCGCCGGGCAAAATTTTTCGAGTGTCGATTGCAGCCCCCGCGATTTTCCCGGGAACGTTCCCGCCGCGCCATTTCGCGCCAAGCGTTTTTTCGACAAATGCGCCGTTTAAAACATTTTCCATGCGCTAAAATTTAGAATCGCCGCAAGTTTTTTTACAGAAGAAAAATCGAATTGGAAAGCTTTGTGCTTCGTGGTTTCTTCTTTTTATGCAAAAGAAAACGCCAAGCGGAAAACCCTTTAACGCGATCCCGGAAGGATTCACGCGCTACCGTTGCATCGTCGCCTACGACGGCACGGATTTTCACGGTTGGCAGAGTCAGGTTTGCGGGCTCGCCGTGCAGGATTTTCTCGAAAAACGCTTAGCGCAAATCACGCGCGAGGAAATTCGCATTCACGGAAGCGGGCGCACGGACTCCGGCGTGCATGCGCGCGGGCAATGTTTCCACTTCGACTCACGCTGGAATTATCCTCCGGAAACACTTTTGCGCGCGCTTCACAGCGGAATGCCGTCGGGGATTACAGTTTTGCGCGCAGCGAAGGCGAAAAACGGATTCCACGCGCGCTTTTCCGTCAAAGGCAAACGCTACTGCTACCACATTCGAGAAGGTTTCCCGACGCCGTTTCAGGCGCGCTACTGCTGGGGCGTGGGGGAAAGAAAACTCGACGTTCCCGCGATGGAGCGCGCGGGAAAACTCCTGCTCGGCATCCACGATTTTTCCGCGTTCGGCGCAAATCACGCGGCGGCGGAACGCGAAAATCCGATTAAAGATTTGCGGCGGCTCGATGTTGTGCGCCGCGGTAAAGAAATTTTAATTACAACGGAAGCAAGCGGCTACCTTTACAAAATGGTGCGGCGGCTCGTCGGCGGGCTTTACACCGTCGGCATCGGAAAAATGTCACCGGAAGATTTACTCGCCTACCGCGAAGCGAAAATCTGCGACGCGCGCGTTTCCACTGCTCCCGCGCGCGGGCTTTTCATGGAAAAAGTCTTTTACTGAGATTTTTTTTGTGCAGCGGGAAGCGGATAAAAATCAGGCGGAACAACTCACAACCCTGCGGCAAAGAATTAAGAAAAAAGCGTTCCCGCAAAATCAATCGCGGGAACGCCTCTTTTTAAGCTCTAAGTTTCAAACTTTAAGCTCTTTTAGCCTTCGTAACCTTGCGGGTTCATCGATTGCCATTTCCAGCTGGACGCGCACATATCGTCGAGCGTGTGCGTAGCTTCCCAGCCGAGAAGTTCCTTGGCATATTTCGGATCGGCGTAGCATTCCGGAGCATCGCCCGGACGACGCGGCGCAATCACATACGGGATTTCTTTCCCGCAGGCTTTGGAGAACGCCTTGATCATTTCGAGGACGGAATAGCCCGTTCCCGTGCCGAGATTGACGGTGTAAATTTCGCCCGGCGTTTTTTCAAGTTTCTTAAGCGCGGCGAGGTGCCCGCGAGCGAGGTCGACAACGTGAATGTAGTCGCGAACACCCGTGCCGTCCTTCGTCGGGTAGTCGTCGCCGAAGACGTTGACTTTCGGGAGGCGACCGACGGCGACTTGCGCGATGTAGGGCATGAGATTGTTCGGAATACCGTTCGGATTTTCGCCGATGCGTCCCGACGGGTGCGCGCCGACCGGATTGAAGTAGCGCAGGAGAACGACGCCCAAATCCGGTTCCGCCGCTTTGACATCGGAAATCACGCGTTCGAGGAAGAGCTTCGTTGCGCCATACGGATTGAGCGCTCCCGTGGAGCAGCTTTCGTCCAGCGGAACTTTTTCCGGCATACCGTAAACCGTCGCCGACGAGGAAAACACGATGTTGCGACAACCGTATTTTTTCATCAGGTCGAGCAAGTTGAACGTTCCCGTCATGTTGTTGTGGTAGTAGAACAACGGCTTGGCGACGGATTCGCCGACGGCTTTCAACCCCGCAAAGTGGATAACGGCGTCAAATTTGTGCGTTTTGAAAACTTCTTCGAGTGCCGCGTAGTCGAGCAAATCGACTTTGTGAAATTCCGGCGTCTTACCTGCGAGTTCCGCGCCGCGTTTGACGGCTTCTTCCTGCGAGTTGTAAAGGTTGTCGACAATCGTGATGTCGTAGCCCGCTTGGAGCAGTTCGATGACGGTATGCGTTCCGATGTAGCCGGCGCCGCCTGTAACGAGGATTCTCATAGTGGTTTGTGGATAGTATTGAGGGTTGAAAAAATGTTGTTGTTCCCGTCGCGGGAACGCCAAACGATTTTACGCGGCGCGGTGCGTTTTTAAAGTAAATTCTGCTCGGGAAAGAAGGTGAAATTCTTTCACGGGAACGCAATGATTCGGGATTGCACTATTGGCGGAGGAGAAAATCGCGAAGCTCGCGGAGGCGCTTGAGCGGCGCGAGCGAGGAAAGGCGCGGGAAATTGACACCGATTTTGACAAAATCTCCGCGACGCCGACGCGCACGAATCGCACCCGCCTCGGTTTCGAGTTCGGCGATCCCGTGCGCCTCGGCAATACAGCGCAACTCGGCAATCGCGCAAAATGCTTTCGCCTCGGGCGGGAGTTTCCCGAAACGATCCTCCATGGATTCTGCGACCACGCGCACCTCGTCGGGCGTTCCCGCCATAGCGAGCCGGCGAAATGCGTCGATGCGCACGCGCACGTCGGAAATATACTCTGCGGGAAGCGTCGCGACGATAACGTCGCCGAGATGCGCGGCATTTTTTTCGTCTTTCAGAATCTGATACTCGGTGCGCACGTCCTTTGCACCGGATTCGGGCAAATTTGAAAAACGCACAAAATCGAGCCGAATTTCCGCACGAAAAATTTTTATCGGATTTTCGCCCTTTAAGCCCGCAATGCTTTGCCGAAGAAGCTGGCAATACAACTCGAACCCGACTCCGGCAATGTGCCCGCTCTGTTTCATTCCGAGAATATTTCCGGCGCCGCGAAGTTCGAGGTCGCGCATGGCGATGCGGAATCCGGCTCCGAGCTGGTTGAATTGGCGCAGCGCAGAAAGGCGTTTTTTCGCGGAAGAAATCAGCGTGCGATGGCGATGTAAGAGTAAATACGCATACGCCTGACGATTAAAGCGCCCGACGCGCCCGCGTAGCTGGTAAAGCTGCGAAAGCCCGAAACGGTCTGCCGCTTCAATGATAATCGTATTGCAGTTCGGAATATCCAACCCCGTTTCAATAATCGTCGTGCAAACAAGCACGTCGAAGCGCCCGGCGACGAAATCCGTCATTACGCATTCCAAATCGCGCTCGTCCATCTGTCCGTGCCCGACGGCGATTTTTGCCTCGGGAACGAGCATTTTCAGCAATTCGGCGACCTGATAAATCGTGTCCACGCGATTATGCAGATAAAACACCTGACCGCCGCGCCCGAGCTCGTGTAAAATCGCTTCCTTGACGAGCTTCGGATCGTAGGTTTTGACCACGGTCTGAATCGGCAGGCGTTCCCGCGGCGCAGTTTCAATTACGCTCAAGTCGCGCGCGCCCATCAATGCCATGTAAAGCGTGCGCGGGATCGGAGTGGCGCTCATCGCCAACACATCGACGTTCTCGCGAAAACGTTTTATTTTCTCCTTTTGTTTCACACCGAAACGGTGTTCCTCGTCGATGACAAGCAACCCGAGTTTTTTAAATTTTACGGACGACGAAAGCAGCGCGTGCGTGCCGATAACGATGTCGAGCGAACCGCTTTCGAGCTGGGCGAGAATTTTTGTGCGCTGAGAAGAAGTGCGAAAACGCGAAAGCATTTCGACGGAAACCGGATACTGCGCGAAACGGTCGCGAAACGTATTAAAATGCTGTTGCGCAAGCACGGTCGTCGGTGCAAGAAACGCCACCTGATAGCCGCTCAGCACCGCTTTGAACGCGGCACGAATAGCGACTTCCGTTTTCCCGAACCCGACGTCGCCGCACACGAGGCGATCCATCGGCGACGCGCGTTCCATATCGAGTTTCGTTTCGCAAATTGCCTTGGCTTGGTCGGGAGTTTCGGTAAACGGGAACGCACGCTCAAACTCTCGCAACCACGGCAATTCTTCGTCCGGACGCGCGGCGATGCCGGGCTTGGTTTGCCGCGAAGCCTGAAGCGAAAGCAACTCGGCGGCAAAATCGAGCGTGGCTTTTTCCGCCGCCTTGAGCGTCTTTTCCCACGCGTTCCCGCCGACTTTTCCGAGCTTCGGCAAAGTTTTCCGCAAGCCGACATAGCGCGAAAGCAAATGCGCTTCGCGAAACGGCACATAGAGCTTCACCTTGTTTTCAAATTCGAGCGCGAGCATTTCCTCTTTCGTTCCCGCCGCACGCTCAAAGGTTTGGATTCCGCGATAAACGCAAACGCCGTGTTGCAAGTGAACGAGCATATCGCCGTCGACAAGCTCGTTAAAATCGAGAAGTTGCTCCACGCGCGATTTATGCGGCAAACGGCGGGAACGCACGCGCGAAACACGGCGGCGATTCCGCCCGAAAAGTTCCCGCTCCGTCGCCACGACAAGCGCGCCGTCAACTTCCTCCGGAACGCACGAACTTTCCCCGACAACGATGCGAAAACCGGCGCCGATGTTCCCGCGCACGATCTCCGGAGAAAACGATTTTTTCAGCGTTCCCGCCTGTCGCTCCTCATCGAGAATTTCGCGCAACCGTTCCTCGCTGCCTTCGCTCTCGGCGACAATAACCACGCGCTCTCCCTTCCGCGACCAAACATCGAGCTGCACCAACACTCGCCGGCGAATTTCCTCCGCCTCGGCAAGCCGTTCCGAGCCGATTGCCGACGAGATTTCACCGTAGGCAATTTCCTCTAAATCTGCGCATTGCCACGCGACGGGAACACCGAGTTCCGTGTTCCCGCACAAACTTTCCGGCACTTCGTCGAGCGAGGAAAAACCGCGCACCCGCCACGATCTTTGTTTCGCGACGGAGAGCAAATCCCCGATGTTTTCAAGCGACTCCGGCTCGGCAAAAACAATTTCCGTCTCCGCCGGAAAATAATCAAAAAGCGCGCCCTCGCGTTGCGGAGCGGAGGCATCGCCGACAGGCGTTCCCGCGGCGACGACGATTTTTTCCAACTTTCTCAAACTGCGTTGTGTTTCGGGGTCGAACTCGCGCAACGCTTCGATTTCGTCTCCGAAAAAATCAATACGCACGGGAGCGGAAGCATTCAGCGGATAAACGTCGATAAGCCCACCGCGCACGGAAAATTGCCCGGGAGATTCGCAAAGCGCTTCGTTGTCGTAGTCAAAATCCTTAGCGAGCGTTTCCGCGACCTCCCGCAGAGAAATTTTCATACCGCGCACAAGTTCAAGCTCGCGGCTCGCCATCGCCTCGGGTGCGGGAACGGCGCAGAAAAGCGCTTCCGGCGTGGAAGCGAGAATCATCGGATTGTCCGTTCCCGCGCGGCGAAGCGCCGAAAGCACAGTCAGTAAATCGCACGCATTTTCAAAACTCGCCGCGCCGCCCTCTTCGTCTGAAATCCTCGGCAACCCATGCACGCACGGGCTCCAGGTATCAGGCATCGGGTTCCGAACAATTTTTTCGTTCCGGTATTCTCGTTTGAGGTTTGAGGCTTGGTGCCCAACGCGTTTTTTTCGCAAAAAATTTGCGAAAAAAATGCTGTCTTCCGCAAGGAGCTCGGAGCGGGAAAGATTGGAACCGACAACGACCGTCAGCGGAGTTCCCGCGCGCAACAGTTCCGCAAGCGCCGCGCCGCCCGCCGCCGCGCTCACGCCCGTAATAAAATCGCACTCCCGCCCGTTTTCCATCGTCCGAAAATTTTCCGTTCCCGTTTTTCCAAGCACTTCAGCGAAGACGCACGCAAAAGTTATTTTACAGTATGTGCTTTCACGATTTGCAATATTTCTTCTCTCTCAGAGTTCGGAAAGGCGGCAAAACCGCATTCCGCCGCGTGCAATATCGAATATCCTTCGTAACCGGGGCCGTTGACATCTCCACCGTATTTTAAAAACACGCGAAAAACATTCAGACTACCAAAAGCAACAGAAAGAAACAGCGGAGTTACTCCGTCTGCATCGAGCGCATTGATTCCGGATGCCCCGATTGCGGAGGCAATCACTTCTGCCAATTCCGCATCATCGTCTTCAATAATACGGGAGAGTCTTTCATCGGGGACACGCCCGCCGCAGGCATAACAAATTTTGAAAACTTCGGTATCCCGAAAATCTGCCCGTGAAAGAACGAAACTCGCTAATTCGCAACGCTCCCGTTCTGCTATTTCGGGCGAGGCGAGCAACTCGCGAACGCGCTCCGGCTTCCTGCGCTCCCGATAAAGAGTATTCTTGATTTTATCGAAAGCCGAAATCGGCAACGGTTTCGATTCTACCCCCATTGCCTTCAAATAGGCGACCGTTTCCTTATAAAAAACAGGAACATCGTAAATGGATACCGGATTTTCACCCTTATTGCGTTTCAGCAAATTTTGAATGTGGAGCAACTGAGCACCAACATTCGGAGAAAATTTTGCTCCGCACTCGAGCAAATATTTTATGACGGGAACGTTTCCCTGAAGTATCGCTTCGTCCAACGGCGTCAACCACAAAGACGATGCCGCCGAATGAGTTTGTTCGCTCGGGAACGTTCGCTCCGCATCAATTTTTGCTCCGTATTCAACCAACAGTTGCGTATTTCTAAAAGATGCGTCCTCTCCGGCAAATGATCGTGATAGACTTCCGAACGAGCGGAAGAGAATCGGACGTTGCGCACCATCCTTTTCTCGAAGCATTTCATTCGGATTTGCTCCCGCCTTCAACAGTGCCTCAACGACTTCCGGACTTTGTTCTAGCCCGACACAAAGTGCGCTTAATCCGTCTGGGCTGTCTTTTATAAAAACACCTCTGGCATTCGGATTTGCACCGGCTTCCAAAAGTATTTTTACGGCAGTCGCATCTTTTTGCTCCAATGCGTAAAACAAAGCCGGATCCGATTTTCCGACAAACGCCGTTCCGACAATACGCGTGTTCGGATCTGCGCCCAAAGATAACATCAGGCGAAGCTCATCATAGCAACAATGGGAAATCGCCGTAAACATTGCATGCCCGACCGCCACAGAATCCGTCCTTATCGCAAGAAACAACTCGCGGACCAGCGACATGTTTCTTTCTGCGACCGCAGCAGAAAGCGGTGCTGCATTGCAAAAATCGCGCAAATCGACACGCCCGCCGGATGCAATCCATTTTTCAAGAAAATCTTTGTCTGTCGCTCCCGCGAAGAAATGCGCAGGCGTTCGCCCGTCAATGTCTGGCGTATTTTTTTCGTCGGCGGAACACATCAGGAGCGCTTTTTCCAAACGCGCTGCACGCTTTTCCGAGTCCCGATTGCCGTGTTTCGCTCGTGTTTTTTCAATAGAATAAGTTCTGGAGAGCTCCACCGCGGGAACGTTTTCAAATTCCCGAACCTCGGAAAAACATCCGGCTACGACGAATACGCCAAGAACTGATCCGAAAGAAATTCCGTATTTTGAGATCGTCATTTTCCAAGTTCCTTTCCTTTTGCCTTTTCTTCGCGTTCACGCGAAGCGTCTGCCTCTCGCAAATAATTCGAAATTTCTGCCACGCCCGATCTCCGCAAACCTTCTGCATAAGAAAACGGCGTGTATCCCGGATAAGTTTTAGAATGAATGTCCGCGCCGTTTTCAACGAGATATTTCACGATTTCGATTTTTCGATTCATTACGGCGGAAAAAAGGGCAGACGCGTTCGTCCAATCCGTTGCGTTCACGCTTACTCCGTTTTCGACGAATGCTCTTACTCCGCTTAAATTCCCTTTTTGAATTTGCGAAAAAAAAGCTTTCACTATCAGTTTATTATCAGAGGGAACGCGTTTCAATACGGCGGATATCAATTCCGGCGAAGCATTTTTTTCAAGATAGGATGCCACCGTTTTTATAAGTATGCCGGGATTCTCCTTTTCCGTTTCCCAAAGTCTTATTGCCTTGGGAATATCGTTAACGAGAAGCAGAATTTTCATCTGATCATTCGGACCCTTCGGTTCCACGTTCTCAAAAACGGGAACTCCCAACTCGCGATACAAATTCAGAATATTATCGAGTTTCGCGACTCTGTTCCGTGCAGCGTTGCTCAAAGGCATTCCGGTCTTTTTCAGACTCTCGAGCTCTGCTTTTTTGCGTTTTTGTAAAACCCGCACCTGCCCTTCGATTTTTTGGGAAAGTTTTGCGCCGTGCCTAATTAAATATCGGGCGATTTCCCCGTTCCCTCGGAGAAGTGCCCTATCTAACGGCGTCTCCCAGAAGTGATAGGATTCGGCAGTCGGAACATCGGACACGGGAATTGGACGACCGAGAACAAGCGCGTTCACATCTGCCCCGCCTTCGATCAAAAGACGCACAAGCGGAAGATCGTCCTGTTCCACCGCAGTTCCCAATAATGATCTCCGGTCGAAAATATTCTCGGGCGCAAGCGGAATATCTATGCGAACGAACGCATTCGGATCTACGCCTGTTTTAAAAAATGCCACGCGATCAAAATATGTCGGATTATTCCAAACATCCAAAATTACAGGATAAAATTCCACCCCGTTTTCATATTCCTTCGTATTAACGTTCAAGCCGTGGCGCACTAACGTCTCCAAAACACTCATTCGCCACACGCTTGCTCGCGGACGCAACCCGCCCTTCGAATCCGGCGTAACGACCTTCCAATCCAGCGGATCCGGTGTGTCATCGTTGGAGACGCGCATTCCCAAAGCCTGATTATATGCAAATGTCCGAGCAACCTCCGTCGTTCCGACATTAATCCCGCAATCGGATAAACGAGCCAGTATTTCCTCCGCCCGCGGAGAAGAAATAGCAGCGATCGGCATAACGTCGCAAACCCTCGCCATGCCCGCGTTTTGTGCGAGCTCAACAAAGACCTGAACGCTATCCGGATTTCCGTAAGTTGCCGCATATTTCGCATTTTCACGCGTCAATACTTGCGGATTTTGCTTAATGATAGTCTCAAGTTCATCAAAATTTCGTGTGTCGATTGCTTCTCTTAACTTCAGCCAAAGCAACCGATCCTTCACGGTTTCCGGCACCTCTCTCGGCTCAACGCTTTCCGTTACGACCCAAGCAGAAAAAACAGCCTGAGAGCTTACGGGCAAAAGAGAAAGAGAGAGCGAGACAAGAAGTAAGATCTTTATTTTCATAATAAACTAGGAATCCTCGTCGTGGGGAATTTTTACATAATTGTCGGAACGACCGCGCGCGGTGCCCCACATTTCGAAAAGACGAAACGCGGAAATCGCAGGCTTTACGCCCTGCTCGTCGCGAACCTCCGCCCCGATTCCGAAGCAGTAATTCATCTGACGGAACGCGCGGGAATACGCCATGCCCATGCGAACATAGCCGTCAAAAATCGTTCCCGCCGTCGCTCCCGCGCCCTTGACTCCGGTGATGCGGATGTTTTTGCCGTCGGCAAGGGCCGCGTCATTTTCCGCGCGAACGTCGAGCACGAGATAATGAACGTCACCGCAAGCGTCGGCGAGGCAGTCGATCACGTCGGCGAGCGCTCCCGCGCGCAGTTCCGGACGCGAGATGAAGTTTGCGCCTTTGATGCGGGAACCGATCGGCGCGAGGGCGTAAGTTTCTCCCGCTTCAAGCACGCGATTGGCTTCGCGGAAATTGAGTTTCGAGAAAAGTTTCCCGTTGGAAACGCCCTTATCGTCCGCCCAAATCAAATCTTCGAGTTTGCGTTCACCGTCGCCTTTTACGACGACGAAATCTTTTTCCACAACGGTTTGAATACGACCGTCCGGGCGCCCCGGACGACGCGACCAAACAACTTCATATTCGTTCCCGCCGACAAATTCCTGAACCATCGCCGAGTCCGGATTCACTTCGAGCCAGTTGCGCAAATGCTCGCGGGAACGCACGATGCACACACCTACACCGCCGTCTCCGATTTCCGGCTTCATCACGCACGGGAACGCAATTTCGTTCTCGCGCATCAGAGCGAGCACGTCTTCCGTGCGCGCGTCGAGATTTTCGTTTACGGAAACGAGCGCGGTTTTGACGGAAACTGCCGCACCCGCCGGGTTCGTTTTGTCCGACAAAAATTTCGTGTAATGCTCAAACTTCGAGCCGGAAGGCAAACCGCCGTCCGCGCCGAGCCCGCGATTCGCCAGCGTAAACAGCGTAAACGAACGGTGAATCACCGACTGCCACAGGTAATTTAGCATCGGCGGAATCGCCAAAATAAAATGCGGCCAAAATTCGTGCCGCGTCCAGCGGCGGCGCATCATCACATGGCGGCGGCGACCGCGCCAGGTAAACGCGGGAATGACGTAGTGCGTAAGCAACCACAATCCGAGAATCGCACCAATGACAATCCACGCCGCGTTGTGGTGCCATTCCTTAAATTTGTCGATAACGCCCGCACCGACTTTTTCCGCAAGCAAAATCAGCGGCGGCGTCCACACGGCGGCGGCAATGAAAAACAGCATAATGAGCTTCACCATATTCAGCTTCATGATGCCGGCGGCGACAAACGTCGGCACGCGCGATCCCGGGATAAAGCGCGATGAAACAATCAGTGCAAAACCTTTCGGATTTTTATCAAACCAATCCGACATACGATCCACTTCCTGCTCGGAAATAATCCATTTGAACGGAGCCTTGCGCAAAACCGGACGCCCGAGAAAACGCCCGATGAGGTAAAGCACGCTGTCGCCGATAAAAATCCCGACAAGGCACGCAATCGTCGCCGGGATAAATTCGATCAGTCCTTGCGCAACAAGCAAACCCGAGGCGAGGCAAGTCGGATCTTCCGCGACAAACGTGCACACCAAAATCACGAGCATGAGCACGAGCACACGCACGCCGTGCGCCGCCTCAATCGGCGGGAACGCTTCCGCGACGGGAACGGGAGCAGCACGCGAAAGTTTTTTCGCTTCGGCGGGAACGGCAACGCGCCCGAGAAACGCCGCGTAGGAGTCCGCCAACGCAACCGGATTTTCGAGAAAAACATGATGCCCGCCCGGAACGAAGTGTGTTTGCGCTTGCGGAGCAAGTTTCGCCGAATACTCAGCGGCAACGGCGGGCGTAACAATGTCGTCGTTCCCGTGTGCAAGAAAAAGCGGTCCCTGCCAATCGCGCAGAAATTGCTTCAAATCGCTCATGTCGGAATCCCACAACATTCGCGCAAACGCTTTGTTGACGTTGCCCGCGTCCATCAATCCGAAATGCGGCAACACGTCTTGAGCAAGTTTGAAAAATCCGAGATGAAACGTGTAGACGATTTTGTTGACGATGTGATTTCCGAGCAGTTCAAATTCCTGCGCTCCCGTCGACGAAACCAAGGCGAGAGACTTCACTCGTTCCGGCGCCAGATGTGCCATGTAAATCGCCGCACCGCCGCCCTGCCCGAATCCGAGCACGTTCACTTTCTCGATGCCGAGCGCATTTAAAAGTTCAAACATTTCGCCCGCCGCCGCCTGAATGGAATAATCCGCAACTTCACGCTGAGACGCTCCCGCGCCGGGCAAATCCGGCACGATGACGCGCGTTGCCGTTCCCGTGCGGACGATTTCCCGTGCCAGCTCGTCGAGCGAAGCCCCGTCTCTTGCTGCTCCGTGCAACAAAAGCACGGGAACGCGTTCCGCTTCGCCGTCACGCCAATTCTTCCACGCTTCGATTACCGCGCGCTTGGAAGAATCGTAAAGTTCCCGTCCGTTTTCTTTCGCCGCTTCCAAAGCGGATTTGTTTTCCGCCGAAGTGGACGCGGGAACGGAAGGAGGCACAGGCATCTTCACGTTTTCCGGAGAAAATTCCGAATACGCGATTTTGATTTTTTGCCCGGTCGGCAAAAGTTTTGAAACGTAAAAACCGTTCAGCCTCGCCGTTTTTTGAGAAATTTCGGGCAAGGTTTTTCCCGCCTTTACCGCGGCATCGCGCAAATCTTCCGGCGTTTCCCAAACGGATTCGACGCTAAGCTCGTCAACTTCGACGCAGGCTTGCCCGTCGCGTAGCTCCGGCATCATCGGGAACCAATGCCGCACGCCGTAAGAAGCACCCACCAGTGCCAAAAACAGGAAAATCACGCGCCAGCGCACCGGAAGCCGCTGCCAAAGATTTTTTTCGCTCATCGTTTTTTGCGTCATCGTCGGAAAAAAATTTTTGAGCAAAACTTTATCCGCTTTTCGTTTCCGCGAAAAGGGGAAAGATACCCGAAGCACGACGAAAATCCGTATTCGCCGAGCACGGGAACGCGGCTTGCTCATTGATTCCGGAACCGAATCGGTATACTCTGCGGGAACGATGAAAATTCATATCAACCCCGGCATACGGCGTATGCTCTGCCTCGTTTCGGCGATGATCCTCGGCGGAAGCGTTCCCGTGCTGTGGCGGGCATCCGGCACGTTTTTCGACAACTACGCGGGCAACTTTGTGCCGCTGATGATTATGGTGATGCTGCTTTTTTCGTTCATCGACGTAAATTTCAGCAAAAAAAGCACGGGATGGAGTCACGTCCGCATTCCCGTTTTCATGGTCGCGCTCGCCACGGGCGCTTATTTTCTCGTAAAAAAACTGACCGGAGACGAAAACTTCGCCATCATGGCATTTCTCATCGGAATGACACCGACGGCAAACGCCGCTCCCGTCATCACACATCTGCTCGGTCGGCGGGAAGATTACGTGACCGTGAGTGTGGTTTCTACAAACCTTTTCACGGCGTTTGCGCTGGCTCCTCTCGTCGCACTTGTCATTGGAAACGCGATACAAATCGATACATTTGCACTGGCGTGGAAAACGATTCTTCTTATCGGAATTCCGTTTGTCCTCTCCGTGCTTTTCCGAAATTTCGTTCCCGCCGCCGCACAATTTATCCGCCGTTGGAAATTTCTCTCGTTTTATCTGTGGATGGTAATGCTGTTCACGGTTTGCGCGCAAAGTGCTGCCTACATTGTTCGGCAGGAAAACCTTTCGCTGATGATTTTGGCGGAAATTTTTGCTCTTTCGGCGATTCTCTGCGCCGTGAATTTTGCGGCAGGCTATCAGCTCGGAGAACCGCATTTCCGGCGGGAATGCTCTCAATCCGTCGGGCAGAAAAACACGATGCTCATGCTCTGGGTCGGGCTTGCGTTTTTCAACCCGATCGTCGCACTCGGACCCACGTTTTACGTCGTGTGCCACAATCTGTGGAACTCATGGCAACTGCGTGCCGCCGGGAAAAAGGCGGAGAACTAAAGTAAATTCCCGTTCCTGAGGGAACGGACAGCATTTCAAAAAAAAAGCCCGCAAACCCTTTATTTATCAGGATTACAGGCTGTTTTGAAGTGGTAGGGCGCCGGGGATTCGAACCCCGAACCAATTGCTTAAAAGGCAACTGCTCTACCATTGAGCTAGCGCCCCGCTTCAGTGCTTCCCGGTTGAACGAAAAGTGAGGTGGAGAATGCCCTTTTCCGCTTCGCGATGCAAGAACATTTTTGAAAAAAAAAAGCATTCCCGGGCGGGAACGCTTTTTTCGTTATGAACAGAAAGAAAGAATCAGGACCTGTGCAGTAAGCACGCGCAAGAACATCGTCAGCGGATAAACAGTCGCATAGGCGACGTTCGGTGCCTCGTTTTGCGCAACGGCATTGGCGTAGGCGAGCGCCGGAGGATCCGTCGTCGCCCCGGAAACCAAACCCATAATGGAGTAATAATTCATTTTGAAAACGCCGCGAGCGACAAATCCGACAACGAGCAACGGCACAATCGTGATGCAAAAACCGATGAGCACCCACCAGTAACCGCCATTGAGCACGGTTTGGAGAAATCCGTTCCCGGCACCGATTCCGACGCTGGCGAGAAAGAGCAAAATCCCGATTTCGCGAATCATTAAGTTCGCCGCAATCGGCGTGTATGTAATCAAGTGGGATTTGTAGCCCCAGCAACTGATAAGAATCGCAATGATGAGCGGACCGCCCGCCAAGCCCAGTTTCAGCGGCTGCGAAAGCCCGGGAACGGCAAACGGAATACTTCCGAAAACCACGCCGACGGCGATCCCGAGAAATATCGAAACCAGATTCGGACGGTCGAGGCGCTTGAGCTCGTTCCCGAGAACTTTTTCCACTTCATTCACCGCGTGTTCGGGACCGACAACGTTCACGCGGTCTCCGAGTTGCAGGCACAACGTGGGATTCGCAATCAGCACCACGCCGGCACGATTAATGCGCGTAATCGCCACGCCCATGGACGTATACGCGTCGAGCCGCCCGAGCGCGCGCCCGTTCACGCTGGAACGCGTTACGATGATACGGCGGCGCACGATGGCGGATTTCATATGATCCCAATCGTCAATTCCCCAGTTGATGACTTTTCCGAAAAACGCGGCAATCGTTTCCGCGTCTTCCTTTGCAGAAATCACCAACAAGCGGTCACCGCTTTCGAGCAAAGTTTCGCCGGTGGGAAGCGTCGGCATATTTTCACCGCGCCGATGTCGGGAAATAACAAAGCGACGACTGAAAAGGCGCGTTATCTCGGAGATTTTCTTCCCGATAATTGCGGGATTTTGCACTTCAAGCGTAAACGCGGTAGAGTTGTCGCCGCTGGTCGGATTGGTCGCTTTAAGTGCACGAGTTTCTTTTTCAAAAGAGATTTTAAAAACGGCACGCACGATCAGCAAAGACAGGATGATCCCGACCACGCCAAGCGGATACGCGCACGCGTAGCCCTGCCCCAGCGTTCCCGCAAGATGGTCGAGCACGCCCTCGGCAGATTCTCCCGCGGGAACGCCGCCCGCCTGCGCCACTAACGCCTCGCGCGCCTCCGGAGAGGTTCTTACGATTTCAGACAACGCCTGTTGCGCCGCGCCCAAGCCCGGTGTATTCGTAATCGCACCGGAAAGCACGCCGACCAGCGTCGGCATCGGAATGCTTGTCAGAAAGTGGAAAATCACCGTCATCAGCACACCAAGTAAAACAATCGATGCCGCCAAACCGTTCATCAGCATCCCGCCCTTTTTGAACGAGGCGAAAAAGCCCGGTCCCACCTGTAGCCCGATAGTATAAACGAAAAGAATCAGCCCGAATTCCTTCACGAAGTGCAACACGTGCGAATTCACGGAAAACCCAAGTTGCCCGAGCACGATTCCGACAAACAGCACGAGCGTAATCCCGAGCGACACACCGAAGACCTTGATTCTCCCGAGCGGAATCCCGATTGCGATAATCAGCGCAAACAGTAGCACCGTGTGTGCCGCACCGTCTTTGTTCGTATAAAAAAGCTCAATCAGCCAGTCCATATTTTCAGCCCAAAATCAACCGTCAAAGTCAACGCCCGATTCGCTAAAATCTCAACTTTAAAAAGGGCGAAAAAATACGAGCACTCCCGCCCGAAACGAACATTTTCCACCGCCGATTTTCTCCGAATATTTTCTTTTGCTAAACACGCCTTTTTCCGAAACAATTCCGTCCATGATGAAAAAAGCATTTGCACTTGCCGCATGGACGTTTGCCGGATTTTTCGCCGCGCTGTTTTCGGGTTGCGCCGATTCCGAGCCGCAATCCCGCGTCGCCGTAATCGAAGCCATGCACAAAACGCTCGAAAGCGTTAATGACACCGAAACCGCCGATGCCGCCGCTGCGAGCTACGCCAAACTCGTAGAAACCGTCGAAAAATTCCCGGAAGTCACGCAAGCCGAAAAGGAGCACGCCGAAATCGTCGTCGGAGCTTGGCTCGGGCAAATCCACCGCCTCGAAAAAGAGGATTATTACGGGTCCGAAACGTTAAAAAAAGCACTCGGACTCAAACAATAAAACGATTTTCACGGCTTCACGGGAACGCTCACCGCGTTCCCGCTTTTTTTGTAAAAATACGCCCATGGACAAATCGCAAAGACAATTCGCGGGAACGTGAACGCTTTACCGAGTGTTATGAAAAAATCGATGATGTGTTCCCTTGCCGCGTTTTCCGATGACTTCGGGAAACTTTTTCTCCGTATCGTCTTGGCGTTTGCGATAATTCCGCACGGCGCGCAAAAAGTTTTCGGAGTTTTCGGCGGCAACGGGCTTCAAGCCACCTGGCAGTATTTTACCGAGGTGCTCCAAATCTCTCCGCTCTGGGCGGGAACGGCAATTTGCGTGGAATTTCTCGCGCCGATATTCCTCATTCTCGGCATATTTACGCGCCTTTGGGCGATTCTGCTCGCCGTGCTCATGGCGGTCGCCATGCAATATCATTTTGACAACGGATATTTCCTGAATTGGACAGGGAATCAACTCGGCGAAGGCATTGAGTTTCACCTGCTCTACATCGGAGCGGCGATTGCACTCGTCCTGCTCGGCGGCGGGAAATTCGCCTTCCTTCGCCTTTGCAAATGCTCCGATTGTTCCTGCAAAGCGGAAACCCCGTCCGCCGACGAATCCGCTACAGAAAAATAAATCCCGCCGAACGGATTCCCGCAAACAAGCGTTCCCGCGAAAACGGAATTTCCCGATTCGCGGGAACATTTTTTTCGCAAAAAATATGCAAACAAAATGCGACGGCGGGAACGCTCTGTTCGCACTATGGCTATCAAAACCGGAATGCGCGCGCCCGCCGTCACACTCAAAATGAAAACGGAGCACGGAATCGAATCCGTCGCCCTCACCCGCTCCGTCGGGGAAAAACAAACCGTCCTGCTCTTCGTCCCGCTCGCCTTCACGGGCGCGTGTAGCGACGAGCTTTGCACAATCTCAAAAACGCTCCACGCCTACGCCGCGCTCGATGCCGACGTCATCGCCGTCTCCGTCGACAGCCCGTTCGCACAGGAAGCGTGGAAGAAAAGTGCCGGTTTTTCGCTGACATTGCTTTCGGATTTTAATCGCACGGCAGTAACCGCCTACGATGTTTCGGACGAAAATTTTCTTCCGGAAATTCTCGGCTTTCACGGTGTGGCAAAGCGCTCCGCATTCATCATCGGAAAAGACGGCATCATCAAATTCGCGTGGACGAGCAACGATCCCGCCGTCATGCCACCTTTCGACGAAATCCGTCAAAAACTCTCCGAAGTGTAATTTTTTACCTACGGACTTCCGCCGAATTTACACAGATTTATTTTCCACGCAAAGAACGTAAGGTTCTTCAAACAAAAGAGGAGTTGCTTAATTCCTCTTTTTCGTGCGTTTTTACTGCGGGGGCGGCGTGGTGCGGGCGCGGAAAACGTCCGGATACGGGTAATGGAGAATGTATTTTCCGGAAAAATACGAATCGGCGAGAAGCGATTCGAGTTCGACGGTTTTCGCGGGAACGACGCCGAGCGCGTCGGATTCCGGAGCGAGTTCGCCGCCCTTCCAATAGAGAATCCCGTTGGCGAGAGAATGTTTTTTCCCGGGCGAAATCAGTTTTTTCACCAAACCGAAAAATGCGGGAAGATTCGTCACCGCGCGTCCCGTGACAAAGTCAAAATGTTTGCCGAGTTTTTCGGCGCGCCCGACGCGGGTTTCCACGTTTTTGAGGGCGAGCTTTTCCGCGATATCAGAAACAACGAGAATTTTTTTCGCGATGGAATCCATCAGCGTAAAATGCGCGTGCGGATAAAGCACAGCGAGCAGAAGTCCGGGAAAGCCGCCGCCGGTGCCGACATCGATCACGCGCGCGCCGTTCATCAGCGTCAGGAACGTTCCCGCCGCGAGACACGGAGCGTAGTGATGCCATTCGAGGTTGTCGATGTCCTTGCGGGAAACGAGATTGATTTTGGCGTTCCACTCGCGGTGAAGCGCCGCCATCGCTTCGATTTTTTCCCAAATTTCCGGAGAATATTGCGGGAACGCAGACCGAACTTTGCTTAGAGACTCGAACATTTTTTAACGAATAATGAATAACGAATAGTGAATAACGCAGTGTTAAAGTTTTTGCTAAGCAAAAACCCTTAAAGAATCAATTATTCATTATTCACTGTTCGTTATTCATTGATTTTAGTGGCAACCGCGCTTGGTGGTGCGGTAAAACTCGACGAGCTTTTGAATGTGCGGATTCGCGGAAAGCTCGGGATCTTCGAGAATTTTTTCAATCGCTTGCGTGCGATTCAAATTCTGGTGGTAAATGATGCGGTGCGCGAGTCGGAGCGCCTTGATGTCGTCCGCAGGGAAACCGCGACGTTGGAGCGCGACCATGTTGACCATCTTTGCGCTGACGTTTTCCGTGCCTTCGACAATCATATACGGCGGCACGTCCTGCACGATGCGGGAACACGCCGCAAGCATCGCGTAATCGCCGATGCGGCAGAATTGGTGAATCCCCGTGCCCCAACCGAAGTTGACGTAATCGCCGCAAACAACGTGTCCGGCAAATGCGGCTTGGGAGCTCATCACAAGATAATTCCCGATGATGCAGTCGTGCGCGACGTGCGAGTAAGCGAGAATGTTGTTGTCGTTCCCGATTGTCGTAAATTCGCCTTCTTTCGTGCCGCTGTGAACGGTGACGTATTCGCGGAAAACATTGCGGTCACCGATTTTCGTGCCGACGCGTCCGCCGTCGTGTTTCAGGTCTTGCGTTTTCCCGCCGATAACGGCGAACGGGAACACTTCGTTGTTTTCGCCCATAATCGTGTAGCCTTCGATGCAGGCGTGGTGATGAATCACCGTTCCCGCGCCGATTACCGCTTCACCGCTGACGTAGGCGTAGGCTCCGATTTCAACATTTTCTCCGAGCTGCGCGCCCGGCTCAACAATTGCCGTGGGATGAATCATTTTTTGGAAAGATTAAAGGTTAAAGATTGAAGATTAAAGAAGGGGTGAGAGATAATGGCTGAGAGCTTAGAGGTAAGTGCTAATAGTTATTACTGTTTTTCTTGCATATGGAAACCGACAACTTTGCTATCTTCGTCAAATTGCACAGTTGCGATATAAGTGAGCTCAAGATTGAACGCATTCTTCGCAGAAAATTCTATTGTGATTTCATTGCAACTATAAGTTGTGCGAGATTTAAATACGCCCATTTCGTGCCTATCATACGTCGACGGATGTTTAAGTTGGCTCTTAATCACTTCTTCCGCAAGGAGTTCGTGACGGCTGAGTAGAGGTGCTAATTTTTCCTGTATACTCATGACCGGACTATCATCCATCAGTTCTACTTCTGAAAAGTAGAATCTGGTGGAATTTTTGGCATCAACGTAAAAGACCAAATTATCTTTTGAGCTACGATTACTTGAGAGAGAGGCGACTGCAACCGCGTCACACTTTTTACTTTTTGCGGCTTTTTGGGCAGCAATCGGTATTAGTTTGTTAATTTTTTTGATACCTTCTAATCCGAATTTCTGTAGAGTTTTGGAATACCCTTTTGCCTTTAACTCTTCTTCCGTTTCCGGATAAAGCCATATAGCTCCTTTTAAAATCGGAGCTTCGTAAGGCTTTTCCGGTTCTTTTCCCTGTTCGATTTCTTTGGACTGTTCAGGGGTTTTCTTTTGTTCGGTTTTTGTAGTGTTGGACTCAATGAGATTTCCAAGCACTCCGAAAAAAACGATGACACCGCCGAAGATGAGAAGACAGCTACGGAAACGGTTCTTCTTGTTTTTCTTTGAGGGTACGCCCGACGGTTTTGTCGGCAATGGATTTTTTTGCTTTTGAGAAGCTAAATTCCCCGAAACAGCAGGATTAGGACGAACAATCTTACTCCCACAACTCGCACAAAAATTAGCTCCTTCCGGAACTTTTTTTCCACAATTTGAACAAAACATAATTTCAAGAATTCTATTTTCCGGTAATACCTCTAAGCTCTAAGCCCTCATCTCTCAGCTCCTAGTATTTCGGGGCTTCTGTAAGCGTGAACATGACTTCGGCGGAGGAAACGATTTCGTCTCCGACGCGACATTCCGCAGACGCGGCGACAATTTTGTTCCCGCGATTTTTCGTGATTTTGGAATAAATCACGACTTGGTCGCCCGGCGTAACAGGCTTGCGGAATTTCACTTTGTCCGCGCTCATGAAGAAGCAGACTTTTCCGTCAATAGAGGCTTTGGAAAGAAGCAAAAGCCCGGAAACCTGCGCCATGGCTTCGAGTTGGAGAACGCCCGGCATAACGGGATTGCCCGGAAAGTGCCCTTGGAAGAACGGTTCGTTAATCGTCACATTTTTCACCGCCGTGATTTCCTGCTCGTCATGATTGATGTCCAACACGCGATCGACAAGTGCAAACGGGTAGCGGTGCGGAACGAGGTTGAGCACTTGGCGAATATTCAGCTCTTTCGCGTCCGGCGCGACAACGACTTTTGCCGGTTCCGTTTTCTTTTTCGGCGTTGTCATCAATTCGCGAATCTTCGCGGAGAGCTTCGCGTTGAGCGCGTGCCCTGTGCGAACAGCGATAATGTGCGCTTTAATCGGCGCGCCGATAAGCACAATGTCGCCGATAAGGTCCATGATTTTGTGGCGGACAAATTCATCCTTAAAGCGAAGCGGTTCCTTGGAAATGATTTTATCCCCGCGAATGACGATTGCGGAATCGAGTGACCCGCCTTGAATCAGACCGGCTTTCAGAAGCGGTTCAATATCTTCATAAATTGTGAACGTGCGCGCCGGGGAAAGCATCGCTTCGTAGATTTCCGGCGAAATGTCGATCGTAAGGTGTTGCGTGTGAACGCCGCGATCGTCCGCCGAGGTGCAGGTGATACGCAGACCGTCGTGCGGGAGCGCAATGATGGAGCGGTTCCCGTCAACAATGGAAACGGGCTCTTTAAGCTCGTAGTATTTGCGGTCCTTGTCCTGCTCGACAATACCCGCTTCCTGAATGAGCAAAACGTAGGGACGCGCGGAACCGTCGAGAATCGGCGGTTCGGACTCGTTCATTTCAACATAGCAATTATCGATACCCATCCCGTTGAGCGCGGAATTGATGTGCTCAATCGTGTGGAGCTTGATGTGATTTTGCTCAACCGTGGTCTGGCGTTGCATTTCCGAACCCAGCACCAGGTCTGCAACAGGGCGCACTTCCGGTTTTCCGTAGAGGTCGACGCGACGGAAAACGATGCCCGTATCCACGGGAGCGGGTTTGAGCGTCAGCGTCACATCTTTTCCGGTGTGAAGCGCTTTACCGCCGATAGCAACTTCTTTCTGAATCGTGCGTTGTTTCATTGAACTAAGGAACAGGGTGAATTAATGGGTGAAATATATCGAAAAATCAGTTTCGTGCTTTGCAGAATTTAAACAAACAGCACAAAACGTGTAAATTTAAATCTGTTCTAATTTCTGCATTAAATCCCGAAAAAAGCATTCCGCACGCAAAAATCCGAACAGACCTTATCGCCCGCGAAATTCAATTTGGCGAAGCGCCTCATAAGTTGCGATTCCTGCGGCAGTTGACAAATTCAGCGAGCGTAACGTTTCTGCCGGTTGAGGAATTTTGATTTCAAAATCTTTCCCGACAAAATCGTGTAGCCACGCGGGAGCGCCGTGCCCTTCGTTCCCGAAAACAAGCCCGTCGCCGTCGCGGAAATCCGCCTCCCACAAGCCCTTTTCCGCCTTCGTCGTAAGCAACCAAAGTCGTGTAGGGCGCTCCGGGAACGCCAAAAACGCCTCCCAATTTTCGTGATGAACCACATCGAGCGACTTCCAGTAATCCATGCCGGAGCGGCGCAGATGCGCGTCGGTAATTGTGAATCCGAGCGGATGAATCAGGTGCAGGCGGGAACGCGTAATCGCGCACATTCGCCCGATATTTCCGGTGTTTTGGGGAATTTCCGGATTAAACAAAACAATGTGAAGCATTTTTAGCGGGAAAGTGGATTGAGAAAATCACTGCGGATAAACCATCAGGCACGCCATTCCGGCAGCTTCCGCCGCGTCAAATCCCTTCGGGCTGTCCTCAACGACAAGACATTCCGCCGCAGGAACGCCGAGCTTCTCCGCCGCCAACAAAAACAAATCCGGCGCCGGTTTGCAGTTCGCCACGTCTTCCGACGTTACCACCACCGGGAAAAGCTCCGCCACTCCGATAGTTTTCAAAATTTCGTGAACTTCCTTGCGAAATCCTCCCGACGCCACGGCAAGTTTCGCCCCGCACGCCGCCAGACGCTTCGCATACGCGCAAACATCCGAAATCGGCGTAACTTCACAAATATGCTCGTCGAGATAGGCGTGATAATCCGGCAACAATTTTTCGATGCTGATTTTGAAGCCGTAGCGAGCTTCGAGAATCGCAATCGTATCCGCCGTGTTCATTCCGCCAAGCGTGCAGAAAAACTCCCACGGGAACGCCCAATTCTCCCCGACTTGCCGGCGCACGGAATGTTCCCACGCCGCGTGGTGAAGTTTCATTGACGCCGCAAGCGTTCCGTCGCAATCAAAAATATAAGCGCTAAAAGGTTCTTTCATTTCGGTGCTCATAAAAATTCGCGAAAATCTAACGTCTCCCCTCGCCTCACGCAATTTCTAACACGCTCCGCCGCAGAACGAATCTTTGCAAATTTTGAACCTCTTTATTTCCTTTGCTTTCTTTGCGTTAAAAAATTCCTGCGGCTTTTTAAACATTGCATTTCACGGGAAAAACTAAGAGCCTTTCGCTAATGCCCAAGTTGCGGACAGTCTGTCTCTCGAATGCGTTCCCGCCCGATTCCCGATGCGGAGCTTTTGCGGCGGCGACCTTCTCTGCGATTGAAAATCTCGCTCGTTCCCGCGGGTGGGTTTTGCGCCGTTTTTGCGGGAAATTCGACGGCGCCGCCGCACAGGAAGATTTCTCCCCGATTTTGTCGCGTATCGACGGAGATTCCGCCGACGCAAAATTGTGGCGCGGCTACCGGATGCTTTCGTCAAACTCCGTCGCCACCGCAGAAAAAGTCGCCACAATGGCACGCCGCGGGAACGCGTTTCTGATTTTAAATCCCAGCGGACTTTCCACACAGGAATGGATGCTCGCACTTGCCCAAGCACAAACCGCGATTCCGTGGGTCGACTCCGATTGGCCGCGAAACTATCCTGCCTGCGACCCGTTCTGGACGCTGGCGCTGAAACACCGCCACTCGCTTTCCCCGGCAACGCTGATTGCGTCCGCACTCATTCGCTCGCTTTACGGCGAAGTGCGTCCGCACCCGGAAAATTTCTGTTGTGTGCGCACGGCGATTTTTGCGACCGAAAATCTGCGGGAACGCAACGCCTCCGCGTTCCCGAATTTGGAGCGCTCCGCCGTGATTCCGCCACCCGTCGATCCGGCGCTGTTTCCCTTTGAAGAAACGTCGCCCGAGCGCGCCTGCGTGTGGGGATGGAACGGCGGTTTTTCGGAAAATTCCGGCATTCTCGTTGCGCTCGACACTTTCGCCCGCCACGCGTTTTCCAACCCGCAAATGCATATGCTGTTGGCGGGCAACCCGGATTCGGATGAAGCCGAAAAACTCCGTTCCCGTATCCAAGCGGTGCCCGGACTTGCACAACGTATTTCCTTCGTCGGTGAAATTCCGCGGGAACGCCTCGCACAGGATTTTTTCCGGCGCGTCGGGCTTTACGTTTTTATTCCGAAAGACGAAACCGCGTTCCCGCTCGAAGCCGCCGAAGCCATGGCGTGCGGATGCCTCGTTTTCGCGTCAATGACCGATGAACTTCGAAATCTCGTTTCGACCGACACACCGACACTTTTTAACGCCCGCGCACCCGAAACCGCGCGCATGATGAGCGATCTCATCGTGCGGATGTCTCCGGAAGAATGGGCGCTGACAGCAGCAGACGGCGCCGCCCGCGTGCAGGAGCGCTTTGCCCCCGCCCGCATCGAAACCACACTCGCCGAATTTCTCGAATCCGCCGCCGTGTTCCCGCCGAGCGAACCCGCACCGCAAGAATGAACGTCGCCTTTTTCGCGAAAGCGCGTAGAATTTTCCACCTCTTTTTATGACGAAAAAAACGAAACTTTCCGACGGCGTTCCCGCGCCGAAAAAACTTGCGCTTTACACGCTCGCGCTCAACGCCTTGCAAATCGCCAAGCTCGGAGAAATTTGCGCGGAAAACTCGGCATTTGAGCAAACTCAAACCGCCTACACGCATTTTTCCTACAAATCCAAAGCCCACGCGGTGACCGTTGCCGCCTACACGTCGGGGAAAGTCGTCATTTCCGGAAAAGGCACGGAAGAATTTGTCGCCAACATTTTGGAGCCGCAGGTTACGGGCGTGGCGCGTCTCGGCTACGACGAAGTTCACAATCCGGAATGGTTTGAAACGCACGCGGGCTTGGACGAATCCGGCAAGGGAGACCTTTTCGGCCCCGTTGTTTCCGCCTGCGTCATCGCGGGAAAAAGCGCCGTTGAAAAATGGCTCGCCGCCGGCGTAAAAGATTCCAAGCAAGTGGCGTCCGACAAGAAAATTTTCGAGCTGGAAAAAATCATTCGCGACACTCCCGGCGTCATCGTCAAAACCGCCTTCGCACGTATTGAAAAGTATAATACGCTGTATCAAAAATTCGGGAACTTAAATGCGTTTCTCGGACACTTGCATTTTCTCGCCCTGAAGGAAGCGCTTGCCGAAGCAGAGGAAACCGGCTCGGAAATTCCGGCGTGGGGCTTGCTCGACCAATTTTCCAAATCGCCGATTGTCCAACGCAATCTCACGCGCAACGGAATTGATTTCGACCTGAAAATGCGCACCAAAGCGGAAATCGATCCGGTCGTTGCCGCGGCATCGGTCGTCGCGCGCGCCGCGTATGTTCGAGAAATCGAAAAAATCTCCGAACTCGCGGGAACGCGTTTGCCTAAAGGCTCCGGCGCAGAGGCAAAAAAAGCGGCAACGGAAATTTTCCGCAAATTCGGAGCCGCGCGCTTCGGCGAATTTGTGAAACTTCACTTCAAAACCGCCTCCGAAGCGGCGCTCCCGTAATTTCCACTCCTCCCTTTCCCTCGTTTCCACTTTGCAATGTTGCGCGCTTACCATCCGTTTGACGTTCCCGCCGAAGCAACGACGCTGACACTTTCCCGCGAAGAAAGTTTCCACATCGTCAAAGTCCTTCGCGCCCGATCCGACGAAAAAATCACCGCTTTCGACGGACGCGGAAACAGCTGGACCGGGCATATGCTTTCCGCCGACCCGAAAGCACTTGAAATCTCAATCGAAACGCGGGAACACATCGAGCCTCCGAAGTGCAAAATCGCCCTCGCACAAATGCTTCCGAAAGGGTCCCTTACCGACGACATTATTCGCGCCGCCGTTGAAATCGGGCTCGCCGGGTTTTATCCGATTCTCGGCGCGCGCTCTGAAATGAAACTCGACTCCGCTCGCGCCGAACACAAGCTGGAACGCTGGCGTGCCATCGCTGTCGAAGCCTGCAAACAAAGCGGAAATCCGTTCGTTCCCGAAATTTTTCCCGTCGCATCTTCAAAAGAATTTTTCGCCAAAATGAAAAACGAGAGCGCGGGAACGCTCAAACTCACGGCGAGCCTCGAAGCGGGAACGCGCACCTGCCGCGAAATCGAAAATGATTTTCGGCAAAATCCCCCGGAAAAAATTCTCTGGCTCGTCGGTCCGGAGGGCGATCTTTCTCCCGAAGAATACGCGTCCGCAAGAGCTGTCGGATTTTTGCCCGCACGCCTCGGAAACTTCGTTCTTCGCGTTCCGACCGCCGCACTCTACTGCCTCTCCGTCGCCGACCAAATGCGCGGAAATTTGCAATAGCGGCGACTGTTCTTCTCTGCGGCTCGGCAACTCGCCGTCGCCGCAAATAGTAACCCGACGCACGAAAAGAAAAGCCCGCAATCCCTTTATTTGACAGGACTTGCGGGCTTTAAAAAGTGGCGGAGAGAGAGGGATTCGAACCCTCGGTACCTTGCGGTACACAGCATTTCCAGTGCTGCACAATCGGCCACTCTGTCATCTCTCCGTTAGCCGAAAAATTGAGAGCGGATTAAACGGGTATTTCCCGCTCTCGTCAACTGTGAAATTTTAATAAAAAAAGGAAACAGGACTACCGCACGCGCATCTTTGCGGCGAAGTATAGCGCACGGATTCGCTCAAAATCCTGTTCCCGCGAACCGGAAACCAAGCAGTAATCGTATTCTCGCCAACGCGCCATTTCGTCGAGCGCGACGCGCATACGCCGCTCAATTTCGTCCGGAGCGTCGGTTCCGCGCCCCGTCAGGCGTTCCCGCAGTTCTTCCACACTCGGCGGCATGATAAATACCGAAACGAGCGAGCGAGCGATTCTCGCATCTTTTTGCGCCACACGACGCACCGTCGCTGCGCCCTGAACGTCAAGATTGAGCAAAACGTCGCGCCCGGCATCAAGAATTTCGCGGACTTGCGCGTGCCGCGTGCCGTATCGGTTGGAATGAACTCGAGCGTGTTCGAGAAAATCGCCGGCGGCAATCCCGCGCTCGAACTCTTCGTGAGAAAGGAAAAAATAATCCACCCCGTTTTTTTCCGTGCCGCGCGGCGGGCGCGTTGTACACGTCACCACGCGACGAATATCTTGCGGGAACGCCGCCGTCATGCGGTCGCAAAGCGTTGTTTTTCCGCTTCCGGCGGGACCGGAGACAAGCAACAAAACCGGAGCAGGTTGAAAATTTTCGGAGTTCATGAACGTTAAGTCTTTTTCTGAAAAAATTAGGGAAGCCAAACAAATCCCGCGAGTAGATTCGCCGCGCCGAGCACAAACGCTCCCGCACCGGCAATCGCACGATTTCGTGCGTTGCGCGCGACCCAATCAATTGCGTTTCTCCAAACATACGGAGACGCGCCGCCCCAGAGCGCTGCGAGAATCAGCAGATATGCCGTTCCCGCAAGCACACGAGAATACGGAAGTTGCCCGAATCCGGCAGAAAGCAATTCGTTGCAGGAAAAAAGCACAAGCACGGCAAGACCGCGAAGCGCAAGCAAATCCGGCAGAAATTTGAACGCAAGCAAACCCGCTCCGCCGAAAAGCACGATCAGCCAAGAGCGCGGGAAGCCCGCCAAATCAACATTCGGAATCGTCAGCAAATGGAAAATGAACCACGCAAACGCCCCGCCCCAGAACACAATTGTCGCCGCACGGGAACGCGGAAGCGCGGTCAACACCGCCGAAAATTTTTCACCGAAAAGCAACAAAAGCAAGCCAAGCCCTGCCAACGTGCCGCCTGTCGCCAAATATGCGTGAAATAAACTCATTCCGCAGATGATAATGTTTGTTGCCGAACACGGTAAACAGAAATTTGCCTGCGGCAAATTTCAATTAATCTCGAATTTCAAATTCCGAATTGCGAATGAAGTGCCGTCAAAAATTGGGAACGAAGACCTCCCGGTCTTCGTCGTGGCGGGAAAGAACTTCAACTCTTGTTCGTAATCCCG
>JAFSAO010000019.1 GCA_017440935.1 Opitutales bacterium | reverse complement strand
TGCAAGACCGAAAGTCTTGGCGAGATTCTCTTCGTGCATCCTATTCACATGGGGAGAGCTGCGTGAGATGAAAATCGGGATTTTGACGCAGCCGCTTCATACGAATTACGGTGGGCTTTTGCAGGCGTTCGCGTTGCAGAAGTATTTGCGTGATATGGGGCACGAAGTCCTTACGGTGGATTATAGTCGCAAGCCGCGCGCGTGGCTTGCTCCGTATCGTTTGGCGCGGCGTTGCGCGGCAAAGTTTGTGTTACGGAGAAATATTTCTCTTTTCCCGAAGCCGCTTCCTCTGGGTGCGGGAAAATTTACACAGCGTTTTATCGAAGAAAATATTCGGACGACGAAAAAGATTTTCGCTCCGGCGCGGGAACGGGATTTTGCCGAATACGGATTTGAGGCGTTTGTCGTTGGAAGCGACCAGACGTGGCGTCCGGCGTATTCTCCGCACATGCCGACGTTTTTCCTGGATTTTCTCGGGGACGATACGGGAACGCGCCGCGTGGCGTATGCGTCATCATTCGGGAAGGACGAATGGGAATTTACTCCGGAAATGACGACGATTTGCGCGCCGCTTGCGAGGAAATTTCATGCGATTTCTGTGCGGGAAGACTCCGGCGTTTCGCTTTGCGAAAAGTATCTTGGCGTGAGCGCGGCGCATGTTATTGACCCGACGATGCTTCTTTCTAAGGAAGATTATTGTGGGATTGTTGCACGGGACGAGGAACGGGGACTGTTGCCACCAGCGGGAGGGAAGAATCTTTTCTTCTATGATTTATCCGGAACTACACAGAATCGTCGGCTTGCTGATGACGTTGCCGATAAACTTAATCTTAAAGTTGATGCGATTTTGCCGAATCGGGATGTGCGTTTGTCGGGGTCGGTTGCTTATCCGCCTGTGAGTATGTGGCTACGCGGTTTTCGTGATGCGGAATTTGTCGTGACGGATTCGTTTCACGGGTGCGTATTTTCGATTATTTTCAACAAGCCGTTTATTGCAATCGGAAACAAATACGGTGGAATGTCACGTTTCTATTCCTTGTTGAAAATGTTCGGTTTGGAAAATCGTTTGCTTTCGCTCGATGAAGATTTCTCGAATTTGCGGGAACGTGTTTCTTCGCTCGTTTCCGAAAAAATCGATTGGGAGACGGTCAATGCGCTTCGTTCCTGCGAACAGGTCCGTTCCCGTGCTTTCCTTGAAAATGCTCTCCCGCAGATATCACAGATTCGCGCAGAAAGGAAATGAGTATCCAATGAAAGAAAATCTATGCAAACCCGAGCAATCTTCGGGAAGACCGGTTATGAAAATCGTTTTTATTTCTAATTTTTTGAATCATCACCAAACTCCGGTGGCGGATGAGCTTTATCGGAGATTGGGAGACGATTATCGATTTATTTCGACGACGGAGACTCCCGAATCGTTTTTGAAGAGCGGGTATCCGGATTGTCGGGCGTTCCCGTATAATATTTTAGCCTACGAAAGTGAGGAAAAACGGGCGGAGGCTCAGCGGTTTGTCGATGAGGCGGATGCGGTGATTATCGGTTCTGCTCCGTATTCTTGGGTTGAAAAGTGCGTGGAGGCAGGGAAGCAAACGTTCATTTATTCGGAGCGATGGTTTAAGCGCGTGCCGAGAAATTATTTTTCGCCGGGGTTGTGGAAATCCCTGTTCAAATACCACTTCCGGTGGAGCAGAAAGCCGAACGTTTCGGTGCTTTGCGCGAGTGCGTTTTTGCCGAAGGATTTGGACTTGTTTGGGCTTTATAAGGGGCGACGCTACAAATGGGGCTATTTTACGGAATGCCCGAAATTGGACATCGAACCGCTTGTCGCAAAACGCGATAGGGAGTGCATCGATATATTTTGGTGCGCGCGGTTTATTGACTGGAAGCGTTGGGATTTACCGATTCTTTTGGCGGGACATTTAAAACGCGCCGGATACAAATTTCGTCTCCGCATGGCGGGAATGGGAGATGATAGTGGAAAGGCCAAACACTTGATTGGGAGCCAAGAAATTGAGGATTGTGTTGATCTGATAGGAAATTTACCGAATGCAGAAATTCTGAAAAAAATGGAGGAGAGTAGTATTTTCCTATTTACATCTAACCGCCAGGAGGGATGGGGGGCAGTACTCAACGAAGCGATGAGTAGAGGTTGCGCTTGCGTTGTTGGAGACGAAATCGGTTCTGCTCCGTATCTCATCAAAGACGGCGAAAACGGATTCCTTTTTAAGTCTTGTAACTTGGAGGACTTGACGGAGAAAGTTCGCCTGTTGTTGGACGATGCCGCGTTGCGAAAACGCGTTTCCGTTGCCGCCTACGAAACAATGCAGGGCGAGTGGGGACCAAGAGGAGCGGTATCTAGAATTATTAGCTTATTAAATAAGAAATTATTTGAAAATGGAATATGTGGTTTATTGAAAAAATAGTGAAATTGTTATGAATATTATTAGGGATATTTGCGTCTATTATTTGCTTGTGTGGCCATTAACACCTCCTCTGCGAGGTGGGGTTTTGTGGCAAGGTCTTTTCATCGTTTGTTTTTTCACGTTTTTAATGCTAGGAGGGGGGGGCAGTGCATTAAAGAGATTAAAATTTACCTTGTTTGGATGTGTTACGTTTGTGCTAATTTTATTGCTTACTTATTTTAGGTACGGATTCCTGTCTGGATATACGTTGGTTACGTCTATCGGGTGTTATTGTGTTTATAACATTATTTTAGGGTATTATCAGGATGTTGGGTGGGGGCGTTTTGTATCTGTGTTCTTGTGTTTATCGCTTAGTCTTATTGTTTGGAATGTCACTACTTGTTATGCATTAACTATAAATCCATGGATTGCCCGAAGCTTAGCTGCAGATGCAACTGGTGGGCTTTTGGTAGTGGACTCGGGATTGGCAATGATTTGCGGTGGATTTCAGTATGTTTATACTTCGGCATTATTGGCGCCTCTTTTTTTATTATGCGTTTTTCAAAAGGGCGTTGGAATGTCTGAAAAATGTGCCCTCGGAGTCTGTGGACTTTCGTCAATTTGTGTGGTCGCCCTGTCAGGGTATTCTATCGCAAATGTCGCTCTTGTTTTGGGGATATTCTTGTGCGTTTTTCATCGATTCTTTTCAATCTTCAACTTTTTTGTTATCGTCGTCAGTTCAATCCTAGTCATTCGAGCTTTTTGGAAAAATTTGTATGCAATACTTGTTTCATTAGCTGGAGATCGGTTAGAGTATCTTAACAAAATTGAGGCAGTTTTTTACCCAGAGAGTTCTGGAAGGGGAGAGTTCGATTCTCGTTTGTTTTTGTGGAAAGAGAGCATTGATTCATTCTTTCGAAATCCCATCGTAGGCGACGGAGTTGCAGGAGGACATTCAGGAATTTTAGACTTATTTGGAATGTACGGAGGCTTCATTGGAGGAATGATGTTATTTTTTATGTTTTACCCATTATTTCGAATAAAATCTTCACTCGATAGATCTGTTCTCAATGGAATTATTCCTGTTATGTTGCTTCCGTTCTTGATGATTGTGATATTGAATCCTTTCCAAAATGCGTATGGGGTAGTGCTTTTCGTCCTCTTCCCATACATATGCTCAAGATATTTTTCGAGAGATCGCGATTTGCTTGGCTCGCCTCGTCGATTGGTTGCTCTCTGAAAAAAAAACGTCCAGTAGGAGAGCGTATATGAATCTATTGTTTCTTGGAGGTTATTTTGATTCTGTTCTTGAATCTCAGATCTCATCTGAGTCTTTTTCTGGACTTCAGTATGCTGCGAATAAGTTTCAGCTGAATATCATTAGGGGGCTCCGTGCGGAGGGGGTGGGGTTCGAGGTTTTATCTGCTCCATTTATTGCACCTTTCCCTCAAGGCTATAAAAAGCTGCGGTTCTCTCCTTTGAAGAGGTGTGAGGATGTTTCTGTGCATTATGTTTCGTTTTGTAATCTCTGGGGATATCGAAACATCTCGAGAAAGAGGGCGCTCACAAAAGCGATAGATGAATTTGTTGAAACCGATGTCAAACAAAAGATCATTCTCGTTTATTCACTTCATACCCCGTTGCTTCAAGCAGCATTGTATGCAAAGAAAAAAGACATTCGTATAAAGGTGTGCCTCGTCGTGCCGGATCTTCCTCAGTATATGAATTTTTCCGATCGGAAGAGGTCCGCATATAAGCTCTTTAAGAAAATCGATATTTGGCAACAGGTACGACTGTTGAAGGGGGTTGATGGGTTTGTTGTCTTGACGAAGGAAATGGCGACGGCGTTGGGAGTAAATCAAAAACCATATATTGTCGTTGAGGGAATTACGGATTTAGGGCTTAAAAGCGTTGAAAATAATTTAGAAAATAAGCACAAAGAGAAAGTATGTCTGTATGCTGGTGGGCTTCAGAAGGCATACGGGATTTCCTTACTTTGCGAGGCTTTTATTAAAGCAGATATTCCGAATAGTGAATTGCATATATACGGTCGAGGAGACTATGAGGACGAGTTGAGAGCTATTTGCCAAATAACGAATAAGATAAAGTATTTAGGGGTTAAGCCTAATTCGACGATTGTGAAGGAGGAAGTCAAAGCATCGTTGTTGATAAATCCTCGTCCGATTGACTCTGAATTTACAAAATATTCCTTCCCTTCTAAGAATATGGAATACATGGCAAGCGGAACGCCTCTCTTGACGACAAAATTGCCTGGTATGCCGGAGGAGTATAACGATTATGTTTATTTAATAGAGGAGGTTTCTGTTGACGGTATTTGCAGAGCGTTAAAAAACAGCTTATCTCTGCCGGACGAAGTCTTGCATCAGAAAGGACTCGCAGCGAGGGAATTTGTTTTGGATAAGAAGAATTATATTCAACAAACACAGAGAATATTGGATTTAGTAAGGTCTTTGTAGCATGAAAGTTCTTTGGTTGTGTAATGTTGTATTGCCTAAAGTTTCTGAATATTTAGGTATGAGCATATCTCCTGTGGGAGGTTGGCTTACTGGGTTATCAGAGGAATTACTAAAGCAGGAAAATATCAGTTTAACGGTTTGTTTTCCCACTCGGAAGGCTGTTTCGGGTGTATGTCCGGAAAGATTGAGTTTTTATGGGGTTACTCGAAAAAATCAGCGGGAACAATTTGAAAGAATTCTAAAAAAAGAGCACCCTGATGTAGTCCATATTTTCGGAACGGAAATGACTCATACGTTGGAAATGGTAAATGCGTGTGAGAGACATGGGCTCTTAAATCGTGTTGTCGTCAATATTCAAGGATTGGTTTCTGTTTTAGCGAGGCATTATTTTGAGGGATTGGAGCGATCGGCGTTTTTTTCTCCAACTCTTCGAAGTGTTTTTTGGGGAGATTCCGTTTGGGGAGCTCAACGGAAGTTTATAAAAAACGGCAAATCGGAAATTCTTGCTTTGAAAAAAGTCCGCCATGTCGTCGGACGGACGGATTGGGACAAGGCGTGTAGTCTACGAATAAATCCTAACCTGAGATATCACTTTTGTAATGAATCTTTACGCAATGCCTTTTACGGGGAGGAGCGTTGGAATCTGGAAAAATGCGAAAAATATAGCATTTTCGTAAGTCAGTGTTCTTACCCAATTAAAGGATTTCATTATGTGCTTGAGGCGATGGCAGATATTCTACGGGACTACCCGGAAGCACACATCTATACGACGGGGAGAGATTTACTTCGTCCGGTATCATTGATAGACAGACTGAAAATGACGTCGTATCAGAAATATTTGGCGAAGTTGATTCGGCATTACGGATTGTCTGACAAAATTACTTTCCTCGGGATGCTTGGAGAGAAAGAGATAAAAAAACGTTACTTAAAATCGCATGTCTTTGTCTCGGCTTCTACGTGTGAAAATTCTCCAAATTCTGTCGGAGAGGCGATGATTTTGGGCTGTCCCGTTGTGACTTCAGATGTCGGAGGAGTGAAAAATCTACTGATTCACGAACAGGAAGGGTATATCTATCAATCAAGTGCGCCATATATGTTGGCGTATTACATGAAGAGAATTTTCTCGGATTCAAAAATAGCGAACTATTTTTCACAGAACGCTCGTTCTCATGCGAAGAATACACATGATAGGACCGTAAATTTGGACAGAACGGTTGCAATATACAACGAGATTACCGTTGGGCGGAGTATTTGAGCCTCTACGAGGAGGTAGGATAAAGATTAAAGCGGAAAGATTAAAGAGGGCTCAGTCAGACATAGGTAACACTTGTGTCCGGCAATGCTAAAATTTCTTTGTTTTTCCATCCTTGGGATTTTCGTCTCATCTGTGAAATTCGTGGATGGTTTTCCTGCTAATTCCCTTGCGGGACCAGGGGGCTTTTGGGACAATTACGGACATGAACGATTGGTCTCCCCAAAAATTGTTGAATCTACTTAAAAACGGAGAAAATTCACGAATAGAAGCGAAACCGTGTACAGAGGGGGTTGGAGATTCTTGTCTGCAGACAATTTGTGCTTTCGCCAATGAACCGGGTTTGGGCGGCGGCTATATTTTATTAGGAGTTCGGGAAAAAGGAACACGTTTCGTTCCTGTGGGAATAGCGGATATTGACAAGATTCAGAATGATATTTTCAGCAAAGTAAAAAACGCATTTGGAATTGTCCCGAAAATACAGACTGCCGTCGAGTGTGTTGAAGGAAAACAACTTCTTGCACTACACGTGAAGGAATTGGAGCATTCCCGAAAGCCTTGCGAATTTATCGGGAAAATTGACGGGAGGAATAAACGCATTACCGGAGTTTGGCGTCGGCACTTAAACGGAGACTATGAGTGTGATATAAAGGCACTCTCCGACTTAATTTACGAACGAGGAAATTCCGGATTCGAGGAGTCTGTTTTTCCCGATTCCGACATGTCGGATATTGACGAGGAGGTGGTTTCTCGTTACCGGATTTTGAGGGGGCGGGTTCGTCCGGATGCATTTGAACTGACCTTGTCGGACGAAGAGTTACTTAGAACAGTTTCGGCTGTCAAGAAAGACTGTAATGGGAAGCTTGTGCCTACAGTTGCGGGAATTTTGCTTTTCGGCAAGAAAGCGGCGTTGCGGCGATTGATTCCTGCCGCACGGGTTGATTACATTCGAATTTCCGGAGATGAATGGCTTGAAAATCCGGAAAAACGCTTTGAATACACGAGCGATTTTTTAGAACCGTTATTGCTGCTGTTACCACGATTGGAAGCGATGGTTATGGACGATATTCCTCGAAAATTTGCGCTGAGAGACGGACAGCTTCAGCGGGAGGACGTTCCCATTCTTCCGCAAAAAGTTGTCCGAGAAGCGTTGGTGAATGCACTGATGCACCGGGATTATCGGGATAATAGACCCAGTCAGATTTTGCGTTTTAGGGGGCGGCTGGAGGTCGCTAATGCCGGACGTTCTTTAAAATCTGTTCACCTTTTGGGAGAGACTGGGTCCGTTTTGCGTAATCCGAAGATTGCTTCTGTGCTCTATGATTTACAATTCGCGGAAACAAAAGGCTCTGGAATTGGCTTAATGCGAACGCTGCTGAGCCGAAGCGGGATGTCTACACCTGAGTTTTGTTCCGATATCCACGGAAATGAGTTTCGGGCTAAATATTTTTTACATCACCTTTTCGGAGAAGAGCAATTCGCATGGCTTCAGCGCCTGAACGTAAAACTTTCCGGGGAAGAGGCAAAAGCCTTATTGTTGGCGAAGGCGAACGGGAGTGTTTGTAGTAGTATGTTACGGGAACATTCCGGACTCGATATCCTAAGGGTTTCCCGGCTTTTTTCTCGGCTCTGCAAAAAAGGTTTATTGATAAAGCATGGAAAGAGCATCCGGACTTATTATGTTTTAGCAGGAACTATGCGAATCGAAAATGATAAGCTCGTTCCGGAAAATGATAAGCTCGTTCCGGAAAATGATAAGCTCGTTCCGGAAAATGATAAGCTCGTTCCGAAAAATGATAAGCTCGTTCCGGAAAATGATAAGCTCAGTGTAAACATTGCAGGTTTGGGGAAGAGATCGACGTTTGAAGAGTTGAGTGTTTTGGTCTTAGGTCTATGTGCTTCTTCTCCGAAAACCCCGGCGGAACTGGCACGAATGTTGTGTAGGAGAAGGCGTAGCTTAAAAGCAGGCGTTATTAAGCCGCTTCGGATGAAGGGCTTCTTAGAATATTTGTATCCGGAAAAAGAAAATCATCCGCGCCAGGCCTATCAAATAACGGGCCTGGGGATAGCTTACTATAAACAGCATAGTCGGGAACATACCTAAAACTCTACTTCGGATAAACTCTGTAAATTAATTCCGGTTCGACGGGGCGGATTGCCGAGGAGGAGGCCCTGCCGTGCGCTTCCTGCTTCCGCAAGGAAGACCGTTGGGCGGAGTATTTGGGTTTCTACGAAAAGATAGGATAAAGATTAGAGAGGGACTCTGGGGGCGCTCGTTCGATTCGCATTTGCGTAACCCACGTGAAACGCTTGCCGGAGCTCAATTGCTATGGTCAACCGTCGGCTTTTAATCACTGTTGCGGGAGTGTGAAAACTATTCATAATCTATTCGTTAATTTGTTGAAATTAGCTTAAATAAAGGATTATTATTAAAAATAATCTATTCAAAATGGCAAAGATTTCGGCGGGGAGCGTTTTAAGTTTTTTAAATGCGAGCGGCGGGAAGAGTTCGCGGGAACTTTGTGCACGTTTTTCCGTCAGCCAACCGACGATGAGCCGTTTGCTTTCCTCATTATCCCGCAACGTCGTTTGTGTGGGGCGCGGGCCTCGTTCCCGTTATTTTTCGCTTCGGGAACAAGCGGCGATTCCTATCTTTCGAGTGAATGAACAGGGGTTTGTTGTGGAGTTGGGGGAGCTCTCTGTTTTGCACGGCGGATTTTTATTTAATCCGGCGACGGAAACACCGTCACTTTCTGAAGGGGATTTTCGGGACGGAATTTTCGAATCGCTTCCTTGGTTTCTCCATGAAATGCGTCCGCAAGGTTACCTCGGTCGTGCGATTACTCGGGCGCTTGGCTCGGAGGGCGGTTTTCCGCAATCTCCGCAGGATTGGGATGATGATGCGATATTGCGCTATCTGTTGCGATACGGAGGAGATGAGCCCGGGGCTTTGATTGTCGGGGAGTATTCGCGAGAGCGTTTTTTATCCGGAAGTACGAACGCCGTGTCCGAAAGCGATCGGGAGCGAGCTTATGCGACATTAGCGGAAAATGCGCTTGCCGGAGGAATGCCGGGTTCGTCAGCGGCGGGAGAACAACCGAAGTTCGTTACGGCGGTTTCTGACGGGAACGGGCGGGCTCGTCAGGTCATCGTAAAGTTTTCGGGGAATCTGGATCTGCCTGCGGAAGAACGACGTGCCGATTTGCTGATTGCCGAATATTGGGCGGGCGAAGTCCTGAGGGAAGCAGGAATTCCCGTTCCTGCGGCGGAACTCGTTTTTGCGGATGGTCGTTGTTTTTTGGAAAGCGAGCGAATCGATCGGGTCGGCGCGAGCGGTCGGCGTTGGACTTGTTCGTTGGCGTCAATCGAGCCGGCGTTAATCGGAAGCGGGAGCACGTCTTGGCGCGGCATGGTGAGTGCCGGAGTTTCGATGGGAATATTTTCTCGTAAGACGCTTGAGCAGGTTATTGCCGTGGAAAATTTCGGACGCGCAATCGGGAACGATGATATGCACTGGGGCAATCTGAGTTTCATGGTTGTCGACCGCTTCCCGTTTGTGATGGCTCCGATCTACGATATGTTGCCGATGGCATACAGAGTGCGCGCGGATTCTTCGTTTCCGCAGCGGGCGTTGCGCCTGTTTGCGCCGGACGAATTGTCGGCGCGTATGGCAAAACAATTTTGGGAAAGAGTCTCCGACGATACACGCATAAGCCGCGGGTTTCGCTCAATTGCAAAAGAACATGCTTCGGCGATTGATGCTTAACCGTTGGTAATCTGCAGGAACCTCTGTCGACGGTCAATCCCAACAGGTAGCCGTTAGCCGCCGACGGCGTCCATGACGACGCGGTAGGCGACTTTGTCGCTCATGTGGGTTTCGAGATAGCGGCGTCCGTTTTCTCCCATTTGCTTGCGTAACGCGGGATCGCGGTAAAGTTTGTCGAAATTCGCTTTGAGCGCGGGAACGTCTCCGGCGGGCGACCACAGCCCGGCGTTGATGCTTTCCAGAATTTGTCCGTAGTCTGTCGCCGTATCGAGCGAGGCGAGCACGGGAATTTTCAAATTAAAATACGAAAGTGTTTTGCTCGGAATGTTCGGGATCGTGAAACGTTCGTTGAGAGAGATGAGCCCGATATCGCACTGCGCGACGAGCTTTTGGTAGTCCTGATACGGAATAAAATCTTTTAGAATCGTGTTCGAGAGATTCATTTCCGTAATCATTTTTCGGATACGTGCCTGTTGCACGCCTTTGCCGACAAGCAGAAAAACAACATCCGGATAGTCCGCTTCGCAGGCTTGGGCGAGCCCGAGAACGTTTTCCAGTTTTTGCGGAACGCCCATGTTCCCGCCGAAAATGACGACGAATTTTCCTCCTACACCGTATTTTGCTTTCAAATCCTCTGTCGCGGGAACAAGCGGCTCCACCGTTTGGAAGTTTTCCAAAATGTGGAGTTTTTCCGCCGGCACTTCCGGATTGTGTTTGCGGATGTAATCAATATTTCCCTGCGACATGCACCCGATTTTGTCGCAAACGCGATAAAGTTTTTTCTCTTGACGGCGAAAATGCCAATAGAGCGGCCACCATTTTTTCATGAAGCCGAGGTCGACGGCATTTTGCGGGAAAATGTCTCGAAGAATCAGATACGTTTTGGCGCGGGAACGTTTTTTCATTTTTGCGACGACGTTCGCGAGCGTAATCGGCGGCGTAGGCGTGATGATGAGATCGAATTTTTCTCCGCGCAAATGCTTGTCGATTGCGCGCTGATAGACAAAAGGCAAGAGAACGTTCGCAATGCCTTTGCGCACGAGGTTTACCCCGAAGAGCGGGAGTGACTTTACCTGAAGTAGTCGAAGATTTTTCTCGATTTCCACCAGGCGTGTCTCGGGCGCATCGTAAACCGGATTGACGGCGCAGACATCGTTCCCGTTGCGGACAAGTTCTTTGATCAGGGCCCCGTACATATTGGTATTCCCGTCAAAGCTTAAATTGGAAATGGTAAGGAAAAGGATCTTCATGGCGAATTGGTGCTTGGTGGTTAGCTTCTGGCGGGTGGCGATCGGAGGGGATGTTAGTTCCCGGCGGGTAGCAGGTCGATGTCTTGGAAGGGGAGGTAGGGTCCGGGTTTGATTTCGAGAATGGCGGTGTCGGGTTCAAGAACGGTGAAGGAATGCCATTCGTCGGGCATAATTTCGGCGACGAGGTTTCCGCTTTCGCGGGAGAGAATATGGGATTCCCGCACGCTCCCGTCGTCGTTGTAGATTTTCAATTCGAGTGCTCCTGCGAGCATGACGAAGGTTTCTTTTTTCGGAGGGCGCAAATGCCGATGAATCGGCATGAGCGTTCCCGGCTGGAGCGAGTTCACGAGCTTGTGGACGTTTTCGTCCATCGTTTCGTGGAGATTGTAGTTCATGCGCAGGCGCGGGCTTACCTTGGCTTGCGCGTGAACGTCGTCGAGGATTTGTTGTGAAATGATTTTCATTGTCGGACAGTGTATTCTTGTCTCACGCAGATTCCGCAGACAGGATCAGATTTTTTATCTGTGTTGTTTGCGAAATCTGCGTGAAATAAGTCGGAATACGTTTTTAGAATTTGCGCCAAACCATTTTGTCGACGACGCCGGTGTAGCTTTGAATGAGCTTCACGACTTTGTTCGAAACATCTTCCGTGTAGACGGGAACGGGAATACCGTGGTCGCCGTTGCGGTTCATTTCGACGGCAATGTCGACGGCTTGCAGGAGTGATTTTTCGTCGATTCCGGCGAGAACGAAGCAGGCTTTGTCGAGTGCTTCCGGGCGTTCGGTGCTCGTGCGGATGCATACTGCCGGGAACGGTTTGCCGACAGAAGTGAAAAAGCTGCTTTCTTCCGGAAGTGTGCCGCTGTCGCTGATAACGGCGAACGCGTTCATTTGCAGGCAGTTGTAATCGTGGAAGCCGAGCGGTTCGTGTCGGATAACGCGTTTGTCCAACTTGAATCCGCTTTGCTCCAAGCGATTGCGGGAACGCGGGTGGCAGCTGTAAAGAATCGGCATGTCGTATTTTTCCGCCAGCGCGTTAATCGCATTGAACAGGCTCGTGAAATTTTTTTCCGTATCGATGTTTTCTTCGCGGTGGGCACTGAGGAGCATATAGCGCCCTTTTTCCAAGCCGAGGCGGGCGTGAACGTCGCTTGCTTCAATGTCTTTCAAATTTGCGTGAAGGACTTCCGCCATCGGAGATCCCGTAACGTAAGTGCGCTCTTTCGGCAAGCCGTTGTCCGCCAAGTAGCGGCGGGCGTGCTCGCTGTAGCAAAGATTGACGTCGCTGATGATATCGACGATGCGGCGGTTGGTTTCTTCCGGGAGGCATTCGTCTTTGCAGCGGTTCCCGGCTTCCATGTGGAAAATCGGGATGTGGAGGCGTTTTGCGGGAATGGCACTGAGGCAGCTGTTCGTGTCGCCGAGAATGAGCATGGCATCGGGTTTGATTGCCGCCATCAGCTTGTAGGAAGCTGCGATGATGTTCCCGACGGTGGAGCCGAGGTCGTCGCCGACGGCATCCATGTAAACTTCGGGGTCGGCGAGTTTCAGGTCTTTGAAAAAAACGCCGTTGAGGTTGTAGTCGTAGTTTTGTCCGGTGTGGGCGAGAACGACGTCAAAATATTTGCGGCATTTGTTAATGACGGCGGCGAGGCGGATGATTTCCGGACGCGTACCGACGATGATGAGCAGCTTGAGCTTGCCGTTGTTTTTAAAGGATACAGAGTCGTAGTTCGTTTTCATGGATGTCGATTTTTCTCACGCAGATTTTGCAGATATCCGCAGGTTTTATTATTTTAAATTGTTTACGATGCGGTGAATGTTTTCTGCGATGTTGTCAGAGTTGAAATTGACCAAAAGCCCAAGGCGTTTTTTCGTTAAACGAAGGTAGGTAAGCAACTGCTTGTGGTGGAGCGGGATTAGTTTTTCTACGGATTTGAGTTCGACGATAACCAAGTCGTCGACCAATAAATCTACACGAAGCGAATTGTCGAGAATTTGTCCGTCGTAACAAACGGGAACTTCCACTTGTGTTACAACCTTGCAGCCGGATTTTTTCAATTCATAAGCCAAGGCTTTTTCGTAGATGCTTTCCAGCAGCCCGGGACCGAGCGCATTGTAGACGTTAAATATCGCTCCGCGGATTTTGAAGGAAATTTCATTCTCTACAATTTTCATATTCTTTCTTTTATGTGAAATTTGCGAGCTTTGCGATATCTGCGTGAGCTTAACCGAGAATTATTCTACCGGGTCAAAATACGTGTCCGGGCGGGCGGGATCGAAGGCTTCGTTTGCCCACATGACCGTAACAAGGTTTTCCGTTTCCGAAAGATTGATGATGTTGTGCGTGTAGCCCGGAAGCATGTGCACGGCTTCGATTTTTTCTCCGGAAACTTCAAAATTCAGCACTTCCTCCGTGCCGATTTTGCGCTGTTGGATCAACGCTTTCCCCGCAACGACGATAAAAAATTCCCATTTCGTGTGATGCCAATGCTGACCTTTTGTGATGCCGGGTTTACTGACGTTGACGCTGAACTGCCCGCATTTCTGCGTTTTCAGAAGCTCCGTAAAACTTCCTCGCGCATCGACATTCATCTTCAGCGGGAACGCCGCTTTTTCTTTCGGCAGGTAGCTCAGGTAAGTGGAATAAAGCTTTTTTGCGAAGGAATTTGCCGGGATTTCCGGCATCAGAATCGTCGCGGGAACGTTTTTGAATTGTTCAAGCAAATCGACGATTTCGCCGAGCGTAACATGATGCGTGACGGGAGCGGCGCAGTAGCGTCCGTTTCCCGTTAAAACCGTTTTCACGCCGTCGAACTCGCAGCGATGTTCTTCTCCTTTGAGCGCGGCAATCATTTCCGCGACGAGGTCGTCGATGTAGAGCAATTCGAGCTCGATTGCGCGATCGTTGACGGTAATCGGCAAATCGTTTGCCGTGTTGTTGCAAAATGTCGCAACGGCACTATTGTAGTTCGGGCGGCACCATTTTCCGAAAAGATTCGGGAAGCGATAAACCAAAACTTTCGCTCCGGTCTCTTTCGCGTAATCAAAGAAAAGCTCCTCGCCTGCGAGCTTGCTTTTCCCGTAATCGGATTCGCCGTAGCGACCGATGAGCGTTGCCTGAATCGAGCTGCTCAGCATGACCGGGCACGCGTTCCCGTGCTTTTTGAGCGTGTCGAGCAGCGAGGAGGCAAAGCCGAAATTACCCGCCATGAACTCGCTTTGGTCTTTGGGACGATTTACGCCGGCGAGATTAAAAACGAAATCCGCCGCCGCGCAAAATCCGTCCAGCGAAGCCGGATCGGAATCAATGTCGTATTCGAAAATTTCTTCAATTTTCAAATCTCCGTAGCAACGCGCCTTCCCGTCGCGAATATTTTTTAACTCGGCGCAAAGATTTTTTCCGACAAATCCTTTCGCTCCCGTAACTAAAATTTTCATGGCGTTCGCAATTAAAATTTCCCGCAAATTTCACAAATCGCTAAATCCGAGTTTATTTGTAAAATCTGTGGGCGATTTTTAGTTTTGTTTTTCGATTTCTTCGCGAATCATTTCCAGCTTCAGCAAAAGCTTCTTCATCCCTTCAACATCCAAGCGAGCCGTGTTGTGAGAATGGTAGTCTTCGATGACGGAAACTTTTTCCTGCCCGTCCACAAAAAATTTATCGTAGTTCAAGTCGCGCGTGTCGCAGGGAATGCGGAAATATTCGCCCATGTCTTCGGCTTTCGCCATTTCTTCGCGGCTGACGAGCGTTTCGTAAAGTTTTTCGCCGTGGCGCGTGCCGATGACGCGGACGGTCGCGTCGCTTTTGTAGAGCTCTTTCAGCGCGTCGGCGAGCACGTCGAGCGTCGCCGCCGGAGCCTTTTGCACAAACAGGTCTCCGCCGTTCCCGTGTTCGAATGCGTAGAGCACCAAATCCACGGCATCGTCGAGCGTCATCATAAAGCGCGTCATATTCGGGTCGGTAATCGTGATGTCGTTCCCGGCTTTGATTTGATCAACCCAAAGCGGAATCACGCTTCCGCGGCTCGCCATCACGTTCCCGTAACGGGTGCAACAGATGGTCGTTCCCGCGTTTTTGCCGAGCTGGCGTGCTTTGGCGACGGCAACTTTTTCCATCATCGCTTTGGAAATTCCCATCGCGTTGATCGGGTAGCAGGCCTTGTCCGTCGAGAGCACAACCACGTTTTTCACGCCGTGTGCAATCGCGGAATCGAGGACGTTTTCCGTGCCGTAAACATTGGTTTGAACTGCCTGCATCGGGAAAAACTCACAGGACGGCACCTGCTTCAGTGCCGCTGCGTGGAAGATGTAATCCACGCCGACCATCGCGCCGTCAACCGAGCGGCGATCCCTCACGTCACCGATGTAAAATTTAACCTTCGGACTTTGCAGTTGGTGTCGCATATCGTCCTGTTTTTTTTCGTCGCGCGAAAAAATGCGGATTTCGCGAATATCCGAATCCAGAAAGCGCTTCAAAACGGCGTTCCCGAAAGACCCGGTCCCGCCCGTGATTAACAGAGTTTTATCCTTAAAAATCGACATATTCTAACTCGGAAAGCCTACCGAATTTCCCATTCGGTAAGCAAGGTGATTTTCGGAAAAGCGTTGTGTTTCGGATGGCACGGGGAGGCGGAGTTGTTGCGGAGCCTTTTCGGTGCTTAACTTTTTGGGTGTGCTTGCCCCTCGCTTATATATCGGCTTGAAAAGCCGGACAACAATAACCGTAGGTAACGCAGTTACCTACGGGATCTGCATAAAGATACGATGCGCTTGGAAAGCGCAACGATGCCGCGGCTTCGAGACTTAGTCTTTCAGCCAATATTGTTCGTCCGGATTGATACCGTTTTCCTGCAGTATTTTTCTGTATTCGTTCTCAAAATTTACGACCTTGTGATGTTCCCGCTGCCGGGCAATGTAGGCGACGACACGCTCTTTGTCGGCTTCGCTCACGGCGAGCGCGGCGTATTGGCTTCCCCAAGCAATGAAATCCGGAAAAATCGTATGCTGTTTTTTCAGCCAGGCGTGAGTTGAGGTTTTTAATTCTTTTACAAAATCGGAGACTGCAATCGAGGGATGAAGATCGACCAAAAGATGAAGGTGATTGGGAATTCCGTTTATTCTGTGAAGTACGCATTTCTTTCCGCGAACAAATCCCCAAATATAACGGTAGAGCTTTTCCGCGTGTTCGTTCGGGAACGCGTCTCGACTGTATTTGGTGCGAATGATAACGTGGAGAAGCAGATTCGTGTAACTCATGGATAAGAAAAACGACAAAGAAAATCGTTTTTAGCGTAACGGCAACACAATGTTGCGCTTTTTAAGCGCATTTCCCCTTGCCGGTCTCCACAGGTAACTTGCGTTACCTGCGGTTATTATTGTACGGCTTTTTAAGCCGTTCGGATTTCGGGGAGCATTGCCTTTTGCAATCAAAGAAAGGTGTTCTGTCACGGAGGATAATCATGCGGATATTGTTCTCGACAGACTTTCGGAACAACGGTTTTGTTGCGTTTTTCAAGACAGTTGACTGTGGAGAAACATCACCCGAACGTTCCCGCCCAAAAACGCTCGGCGGCGGCAAACGTCACTCCGCGCATCGACAAATAGCGCGTGCGCAAAAGGCGCGAGGACGAGTGCCCCATCTCGCATTGGAGCTGCGGGAGGTTTTTGAAAAATTTCAAATGATAGCTCGCGAACGTGTGGCGTAGCACGTCCTGCTGCCACGGGTTTTCCGGTGAGCGCCAGCCGGCGGTGCGACGAATGCGTTTCCACTTGCGTTGCCAGTTCGGCGGACAAATTTTTTCTTCGGAAAAACGGGGACGCGCGGCAAGAAATTTTTCTAAAACCGGCAGAATGCTGACATGCCGGCTTCCTCCCGTTTTGCTGTGTATCGGCGAAATCGAAATCACTTTTTCTTCCCAATCGATGTCGCTCCAGTAGAGGCGATCGACTTCGCGCGGACGAATGCCCGCAAACAACATCAGTGCGATCGCGGGAACGCATTCCCGCAAGTTCAGCTTCTGCACGGCAGTGAAAATTGACGCGATTTCGACGAGCGACAACGGACGGATTTCACGTTCCTTCGGAATAGGAAAATCCGTCGCCGTTATCGGGTTTTCCCGGCACCACCCGTGCCGCACACAATAGGCAAAAAACGAATGAAGCACGGCGCGCGCCTTGCGCCGCTGGCGCGGGGTGTTGAATGCAATTTCAAGAATTTTTCCGAACGTCGGTGTATCCGCTGTATGGATACGCATAAGCAAACTTGTCGGGAATTGAGACAAAATCGAGGAAAAAACTTGCCGATAATCACAAATTGAGCGTTCCCGCAAATGGCTTTTGGAAACGAGGAATTTCTTAAAAGCTTCGCGAAAATTCGGCGTGCGGCGTTCCCGCGAGGCAGCATCGCAGCCGATGCGAAAAATACTCCGTAAGCGACTCAGCTTTTTCGTGCGCCCGAGCTCGCTGAGTTCTTTGACGAAACGCGCGGCATCAAGCACGCCGATATCCGTATTTTCGAGGATTTTCTGCGCACTCGCCGCCTGTGCCACGAGCTCTTTGCTGACCCGAATTTTAAAGCCTTTCGTTTTCATAGCTCCACCAATCTACCCGCAAAGCTTACCGAATGGGAAATTCGTTAGGCTTCCTAAACTGTCAAAAATTTATGAAAGTTTTAGTAACAGGCGGGGCGAAAGATGAGGCGGTTGTAAGCGTGGGGGCGGTTACCTCCGTTCGCTCAAGCCGTCCGAAACTCATCCGCTTGACGACGATGGCGAGTTCGCTTAGCGGCATGCTTAAAGGGCAACTTCGTTTTCTGAACGAAGAGTACGAAGTCGTTGGAGTCGCGAGCGGACGGGACGCTTTGGCGGAGGTTTCGGCTCGTGAAGGCATTCGCACCGTTCACGTCGCGATGCGCCGCGAAATTTCACTGTGGCAGGATTTGAAATCGCTGTTTTCGCTGACGTTTCTTTTTCTGCGGGAACGTCCCTGTATTGTTCACGCGAATACACCGAAAGGCAGTTTGCTCGCGATGTGGGCGGCGTGGATGGCACGTGTCCCGCACCGTATCTATCTGGTGACGGGGCTTCGCTTCGAAACGACGACGGGAAAATTTCGTTTGCTTCTCAAAACGATGGAGCGACTGACTTGCTTTTTTGCGACGAAAGTGATTCCCGAAGGCGACGGCGTGAAAGCAACGCTTTTACGGGAACGCATTACGCGGAAACCGATGTCGAAAATTCTTAACGGAAACATCAACGGCATTGATTTGGAATTTTTCAAACGAACCCCGGAAGTTGAAAGTCAGGCGGCTCAAATTCGTCGGGAAATAGGTGCGGGAACGTTTCTTTTCGGTTTCGCCGGGCGCATTGTTCGCGATAAGGGCGTGAACGAACTCGTTTCGGCGTTTTCTCGTCTAAAACAAGAACTCGGCGGGAACGCTATCCGCTTGGTTTTGCTTGGGGATTTTGAAGATGCACTCGATCCGGTTTCTTCAGAGACGCGAAGCGAGATTTTCCGCCCGAATTCCGGGATTTGTGCTCCGGGCTTTCAAAAGGATTTACGTCCGTATTATGCCGCGATGAACACGTTTGTGCTTCCGAGTTATCGAGAGGGTTTCCCGAATGTCGTGATTCAGGCGGGCGCGATGGACGTCCCGTGCATCGTTTCGGATATAGGAGGTTGCAACGAGATTATTCGTGAGGGGGAAAACGGAACGATTATTCCGCCGCGCGATGCCGATGCGCTTTATCGTGCGATGAAACTTTTTTACGAGGAGCGCGAAACGCTTTTGCCGAAGCTCGCCGCACGTTCCCGCGAGCTTGTTGCTTCCCGTTATGAACAGCGTGCCGTTTGGGATGCCGCGCTTGAGATGTATCGAAATCTTATTGACAAATAAATTCTCCGGCGGAAATGAAAACCGAAGTTTCAGTTAATTCTGCGGAAAAATCCGTGATTCCCGAGTGGGAATTGGCGGTGCTCGATGTGTTTGTGCGGGCTGCGGCGATGTTCGGTTTCCGCAAGTCCGTCGCTTTGGTTTATGGTGCGCTTTATTGTTCCCGTGAGCCGATTTCGGCGCAGGAAATTCAGGATCGGCTTCAAATATCGCGCGGTTCGACCGTCGAGGCACTTTTGTTTTTGCGTCGGTTGGGCGCGGCGCGGGTTTGCCTCAAAATCGGGGAACGCCGCGATTATTTCACGGCGGAAACGGATCTGAAGAAATTTGTTCAAGGCTTTTTGAAGGAAATCCTCGTTCCCGCGCTGGAAAAAGCGGACATCCGCCTCGCGCAAGCCGAAGAATCCGCCGGGAAAAATTCTGCCGTTCCCGCCGCCGATGCCGCGTTTGCGCGTTCCCGCGTCGCCGAACTCACGCTCTGGAAATCCCGCCTCACCGAAGCCCTCCCGCTCCTCGACGGGCTTTTAAACACCAAATAATTCCCCGCCGATGACGCAGAGACCCACGGATTTTCTCTCGAGAGCGAAGACATGGCTCCACACTTTCGCTTACCGGGCTTCGTTGTGTGGCGCGGGAACGTCAAATATTTCTGAAATTGACGAAGCCGTTTTTCTTCGTGTTCAGTTCCGATTCTCCGTCGTAAATGACTTGGGTGGAGGCAATTCCATCGCCGAAAATCGTGCGAAAATAATCAAGGTTTTTGAAAAAATCCTTGTGGAAAGTCCGCGCCGCTTTGATTTCGTAGGCGTGAATTTTGCCGCCTTCCTCTTCGATAAGATCAATTTCCTTTTGCAAATTGTCCCGGTAAAAGTAGAAATTCGGGCGGCGTGCGACGTTGAATTTCCTTTTGAGTTGTTCGGAAATAACGAAGTTTTCAAACAATTCTCCGCGCAGGGGATGGTGTTGCAGCTGTTCTTCGGAATTGATGTTGAGCAACCAGCACGCCAAACCGGGATCGTAAAAATACAGTTTGTGCGCTTTGACGATGCGCTTGCGAATATTTTTGAAAAAAGGCGGCAGTCGAAATACCAGATAGGCGGCTTCGAGCGTCGAAATCCACGCATGGACGGTTTCTCGCGAGATTCCGAGCATATTGGCAAACTTTGTAGCGTTGATTTCGCATCCGACGGAACTCGCACAAAGCCGCATAAAATCTTCGAACGCGGAAAGGTCGCGCACGTTGACGAATTCACGCAAATCTCGTTCGATATACGAGGTGTAATAGTTGGAGTAAAATGCGTTCTCGGAAATAACGGAAGTTTGCAATTTCGGGTAACTCCCGCGAAAAATCAGCTTGTCGGTCGCTATTGCACGATGTTCGGAGGAAAGTTCATCAAGCGAGAAGGGCAGGAGTGTGAAAATAGACGTGCGCCCGGCGAGCGACTGTGTGATGCCGCGCATCAGCGCAAAATTGCTGCTTCCCGTAAAAACGAAGCGACGGGAACGGTCTTCGTCCACGAGCACTTGCGTTGCGGAAAAAAGTTCCGGCGCTCGTTGAGCTTCGTCAATGATGAGATTGCCTCCGTCGGAATGCTCGAGAAGAAATTCTCTCGGCGACTTAATCGCGGAAAATCGCGTTCCCGCATCTTCCATATTGACGTAGCGGTAGGCAGGAAAGAGTTTTTTGCACAGCGTTGTTTTTCCCGATTGGCGAGGTCCCGTAATTGTTGTTACGGGGAAAAATTCCTGCTGAGCGATTATTTCTGCGGCGATTTTGCGTTGAATAAACATGGTTTTTCAAAGTTTGCATATGATTTAACCCGCATAAATAAAGCATCGCAAGCGATTTTTGCCGAACGCAAATTCAATCTGCAATCGGGAGTGTTTGGTTTCTGGGCAGATTTCTCCTTGGGAGAAGCGGTTTTTAACCGCTTCGCGGGAACGGCTTTTGGCGGCGGGAATTGCCGTGTGTCTTCTTTCGTCCGCGCATACCGCGGGGAAGACGCGGACGTCTTCCCTCCCAATTCCACGGGAACGCCTTCTTTAATCTTTAATCTTTAATCTCTAATCTTTCACCTCTCTTCTTTCATGCCGAAGGCAGCGACAGTTTCCGAGAACAACAAGCGTATCGCGAAGAATACGCTGATGCTCTACGTGAAGATGGCGTTTACGACTTTTGTCGGGATTTTTGCGACGCGTGTTTTGCTTCAGGCTCTCGGTGCGGAAGATTACGGACTGACGACGGTGATCGGCGGCGTGGTAACGATGTTCGCGTTCCTTTCGGGAACGATGTCGGCATCCTGTTCCCGCTTTTTCAATTTCGAGCTCGGGCAAAAAAATACGGAGCGGCTCAAACAAACTTTTAATCTTACGCAGCTTATCTACTTCGGGTTGGTCGTTATCTTGCTTTTGCTTTCGGAAACGATAGGGCTTTGGTTCTTGGAAAATAAGGTGGTTATCCCGCCGGAACGCGTGAACGCGGCATTTTGGTTTTTCCAATTCTCGATCGTAACGTTTCTTTTGAGCACGCTTTCGATCCCGTATTCGGCACTGATTATTTCGCACGAAAATATCAAAACCTTCGCATGGATTACGATTTTTGAATCGGTTGCGCGGCTCGGAATCATCTACCTGCTTTCGCTTTCGAGCTTCGACAAACTTGCATTTTACGGTGCGCTTTTGATGATCATCGGCGTAATTCACTTTTCGCTGAATTACCTTGTTTGCCGCTTGAAGTATCCGGAAGCGCGCTTTGCGTTTTTCTGGGACAAAAGCCGTTTTGTAGAGCTTATTGCCTTCGGCGGGTGGAATCTTTGGGGAGCGATGTCGGGGCTGTTTACGAACGTTTTTATCAACGTTTTGCTGAACAATTATTTCGGCTCTGCCGTGAACGCGGCGCGCGGCATCGCGACGCAAGTCTCCGGTTCGATTACTGCGTTTACGACGAACTTTATGACGGCGACGAACCCGCAAATCATCAAGTATTACGCGGCGGGTGATTTGGCGCAATCGCATCTGCTGACGATGCGCGCTTCCCGTGCCGGATTTTTCCTGCTGTTTTTCTTCGCGCTTCCTGCGTGGCTTTTAATGCCGTTTGTTCTCGGTCTTTGGCTTGAAAGCGTTCCCGCGCACACGCTCTGGTTCACGCGGCTGATTCTTATCCAAGTTCTTATCGACGCGTTTTCGTTCCCGCTGATGACGCAGGCTCAAGCCTCGGGGAAAATTGCGCTTTATCAAAGCGTGGTCGGCGGCACGCTCTGGCTGACGCTCCCGTTAGCGTGGTGCGTGCTGAAGTTTTTCTCCGCGCCTCCGGAATCGGTGGCTTGTGCGGCGATTGCGATTTCATGCGTTTGCCTCGGCTTGAGGCTGATTTTAGTGCGCCGCTGCGCACGACTTTCGATTCGCTCTTTCGTTAAAAACGCGATTGTTCCCGCGTGTGTCGCGGCAAGTGCCGCCGCCGTCGTTCCCGCATGGCTTGCGTTCTCCGTCGTCCCCGTAGCGTCGTGGACACAACTTTTCGTCGTTGGCACGGCAAGCGTTATCTGCACCGTTCCCGCGATTTTATTCCTCGGACTCACCCGCGACGAGCGCGCCACGTTCACGCACATCATTCGTTCCCGTTTAAAAATCTAAATTTCACCCACGGATGACACAGATAAACACAGATTTTTCAAAAGGAAACCTAATTTTATGAAGAAAAAACTAAGACAAGTTTTGAAAAATGTTCCCGGCATAAAGCCAATGTATTTCTTAGCGTGCCGATTGTTTTTGAATCGGTGGCGCATGCGTAAGATGTTTCGCTATGACCAAGGTCGTTTTCTGAAACATTCTCCGAACTCGCGAGCGACGACGAAAGAGGGTGCGTTAGCCGCAATTATTATGACGTATCATGTCGTGGAAAAAGGCTTAACGATGCCGGATATGCGCTTGGGATTCGGACGTGAAATGATTCTCGGACTTGTTGAATCCTTGAATGAATTTGCGGATAAGTATGGGACTTCCGAAGCGCAATTTATCGAAGCCGTGCGGGTGATTGCCGAATACAAGAAAATCCACGAAGAGGCGAGCTTTGAACTCGATGAAGTTCGTTCCCGTGTGATTTCTGCGCTCCTTTCCCGTGTTCCCGTCGAACCGTCCAGCCAAATTGAAATGACGCGGGAACGCTACTGGGCGGAACTCGATGCGCCGTTTGAAGCGTTTTCCGCGTCGCGCCATTCCGTGCGCAATTTTGCGGGAACGGTTTCTTTGGAACAAATTCGCTCAGCCGTTGCACTCGCTAATAACGCACCTTCGGCATGCAATCGTCAATATGTGCGTGTTCACTGTGTATCCGACCGAGAAAAAATCCGCGAATGCCTTGCTCTGCAAAACGGCAATCGCGGTTTTGGTCACCTCGCAGACAAGCTCCTGATTCTCACTGCCGACCTGCGTTCCGTGTGGGGCGTCGAACGTAACGATATTTTTACAAACGCCGGGATTTACCTGATGAATTTGTGCTACGCCCTGCATAAAAACAAGGTCGCGCACTGTATGTTAAATTGGTCTACCCCCCCCCTGTCTGATAAGAAATTAAGGAAACTTTTGCCCATTTCAGAAGCCGAAACTGTTGTTGTTTTCATCGCCTGCGGCGATGTTCCCGAGAAGTTCAAGTTAGCGTCCTCGCCGCGTAAATCCGTCGAAGAAACTCTTGTGCTTCATTAAATAAATTCCGCACTTTGCGGGAACGGGACTTCGCCCTGGGCGAATAACGTTCCCGCCAATGATTACTTTAAAGAGAAAAGAAGACTGCTGTGGTTGCCATGCCTGCGAAAGTGTTTGCCCGACGCGCTGCATCTCGATGCGCGAAGATGCGGAAGGCTTTCTGTATCCGGAAACGGACGTTTCCAAGTGCATCGATTGCCATCTCTGCGAGAAGGTTTGTCCGGTCATTCAGTCTCCGCTTCGCACGGGAATTAACGTGCCTCTTGCCAAAGATTTTCTTGAAACTCCGCGTGTTTTTGCCGCGCGATGCGGGAGCGACGATTTGCGCATGGCATCCGCTTCTGGAGGGGCGTTTACCGTGTTAGCCGAGCGAGTCATTCAAAACGGCGGCGTGGTTTTCGGTGCACGCTGGAACGCCGATTTTACGGAAGCGTTTCATGATTTCACGGAAACGCTCGACGGGCTTTCCGTATTTCGCGGGAGCAAATATTTACAGTCGCGCATCGGCGATGCATTCAAAAAATGCCGGGAATTTCTGCTTGCCGGGCGGGAAGTGATGTTTACGGGAACGCCGTGTCAGATCGCCGGACTTCGCCGCGCTCTGCGTCGGGATTTTCCGAAATTGCTCGCCGTCGATATTGCGTGCCACAGCGTGCCTTCACCGAAAGTTTGGAGGGCGTTTTGGACGGATTTGCGGGAACGCGAAAGCATCGAAACTCCGATTGATGTGCTTTTCCGTAAAAAAGTTTTTGATACCAAAAGCAAGCGTTGGAATTGCGCGATGTTTTCCGTGGAAACACCTGCGGGAACGGCACTTTGCAAGCCGCTTTACGCAACGCCCTACGGAAAAGGCTTCGGGCAGGGGCTCTTTTCGCGTCCGTCTTGCCACGAGTGCCCGTCGAAAAACCGCACGAGCGGAAGCGACATCACAATCGGGGATTTTTGGGGCGTAGAAAAATATTATCCGCAACTGAAATCGAGCGAAGGGCTTTCCGTTGTGATTTGTAATACGGAGCGCGGGAACGCCGCGTTCGATGCGGTAAAATCCGGCTTCGGAATTTTGCAGGAAGCGCACTACGAACAAGCCGTTCCCGCCAATGGCGGTTTGAAAAACGAAACGCACCGCCATCCGAGGCGCGAAGCATTTTTCCAAGCGTTTAACTCCGCAGAAAACGTGCAAACCGCAGTCTCCGTTATCGGCGAATTTACGAAAATACCGTTCCCGCGACGCGTGCGCAATTTTGCCGCCCGTTGTCTCCGCTTCGCGCTCCGCCGCACGGGAACGCTCAACCTCGCAAAAAGAATTTTAAAAAGAAAATGAAAATCGGGATTTTAACGTTTCATTGCGCACACAACTACGGTGCGGTTTTGCAGGCTTACGGCTTACAGGAATATCTGAAATCGTGCGGACACGAAGTCGAAATCATCGACTATCGACCGAGGTATCTGACACGCGGATACGAGGCGTTCCCGCTTCCGGATTTGCGAAAAATTTCCCTGCTTCGGAGATGTAAGCGGCTTGCGTATTGGTGCGTGACCTTGCCGTGGCGGCTTCGTGCTTTTCCGGTGCGGGTTCGCCGCCGCAGAGGTTTTGAAAAATTTATTTCCGAAAAACTCAACCTTTCCCGGAACCGGTTTAAGGAAGGCGGACGCGTTCCAGCGGAAAACTATGATGCGATTTTCTTCGGGAGCGACCAGATTTGGTCTCCAAACCACACGCACGGAGCGGATCGCGTATTTTTCGGCGATTTTCCCGCGCCTTCGGGAACGCGCAAAATCGCTTACGCCGCAAGTGCCGGAGCTGCTTCGGAAACGCTTGGCGAAAATACGTTTGTCGCAAATGCACTAAAAAACTTCGATGCGATTTCCGTGCGTGAAGCGAATCTTGCAGCAGTGCTTCAACCTAAAACCGGGCTGAAAATCGAGACCGTCCTGGATCCGACGTTGCTCGTGGACAAATCTATTTGGGAAAAACTCGCTGTCCCGCCGAAAACGCAGAAAAAATACGTGCTTGTCTATCAGGTTTCTTACAATCCGGAAGCCGATCGCATCGCGCGGGAGCTCGCGGAACAAATCGGCGCAGAAGTCGTTTCCGTTTGGGCAGGCTACTCACTTCGCGGAAATATGCTCAAAACGGAAACCCCGGAACAGTTTGTCGGTTGGTTCAAAAATGCTGCGTGCGTGGTTTCGACCTCGTTTCACGGCACGGCATTCGGGCTGATTTTTCAAAAACCGCTTTATTATGTCGGCAACGGAGATGCCGCCGAGAATCGTCCGAAGCAGATTCTCGGCGCACTCGGGCTCATGGATCGCTATATCGCGGGAACGTCTCAGGCTCCGAAGTTTGAGACAATAGATTACGATTCTGTGAGTGCGAAAATGGGGGGGGGTATACGGGTGTTGCAAAACCGTTCCCGCGCCTTTATCGAACGCGCGCTCACGCGTTAAAAGAGAACGAAAATGCTCGCATATCACGCAGTTTTACGGGGAATTTCTGCAAGACCGAAAGTCTTGGCGAGATTCTCTTCGTGCATCCTATTCACATGGGGAGAGCTGCGTGAGATGAAAATCGGGATTTTGACGCAGCCGCTTCATACGAATTACGGTGGGCTTTTGCAGGCGTTCGCGTTGCAGAA
>JAFSAO010000018.1 GCA_017440935.1 Opitutales bacterium | reverse complement strand
GTGCCGTCAAAAATTGGGAACGAAGACCTCCCGGTCTTCGTCGTGGCGGGAAAGAACTTCAACTCTTGTTCGTAATCCCGAGAATCACTCGTAGCCATACATTCCTTTTTCCATCCTTGGTAATCATTCGGGATTCGCAATCGATTGAAATTTAGCGAAGCCAACGCTTCGCTAAATTTCAATTTTGCGTTTCCCGCACGAACATGATTTCATCGCGGGAACGATGAACAAAGTCCTCAAACTAATCCTTGAAGGAGAACAACTTTCGACCGAACAAATGGCGCGCATTCTCGAACTCTCGCCCGAAGAAGTCGAAGCGCAGATTACCCAGCTCAAAGACGAAAAAATTCTGCTCGGATGGCGTCCGGTGCTGAATCCGTCTTTCGACGAAGAAACGCGCGTGCGCGCCGTTATCGAGCTCAAAGTTTCCCCGGAAGTGAGCGGCGGGTTCGACCGCGTCGCCGAGCGTATCAGCCAGTTTGACCAAGTGGAAAGTTGCTACCTGATGTCGGGCGCCTATGATTTGCTCGTCATCGTTAATGCGGACAACCTCTACAAAGTTGCCAACTTCGTCCACAACCGCCTTGCGCGCATCGACGGCGTTTTGTCCACGGGAACGCACTTCATGCTCCGTTCCTACAAAGAATCCGGCTACGCAATCGCCGCTCCGGAAAAACCGGAACGCCTCGCCGTTTCGCAATAGTGAACAATGAACAGTGAATAACGAATAACGCAGTGCAAGGGATTTTGCCCAAGCAAAATCTTTGAAGAATGAATTATTCACTATCCGTTATTCATTATTCACTAAAAAAACTTTCCCCATTCGTTTTATACTTTTTCAAAAATGAGAGATTTTCTCGCTTCTCACGTTCGCACGATGCCGAAATCCGGCATCCGCGATTTTTTTGCGATTGTTTCACAGATGAAAGATGCGGTTTCGCTCGGGATCGGCGAACCGGACTTCGTCACGCCCTTCCACATCCGCGATGTCGCCATTTCCGCGCTCGAACGCGGACACACGAGCTACACGGACAACCGCGGTTTGATCGCTCTGCGTAAAGAAATTTCCAAATACGTCGCGACCAATTACGGCGCAGAATACAACCCGGAAACGGAAATCATTACGACAGTCGGCGTTTCCGAAGCGCTCGATGCCGTGCTCCGCGCCATTCTCAATCCGGGAGACAAAGTCATTTACCACGAACCGTGCTACGTTTCCTACTGCCCGTCGATCAAGCTCTGCCACGCAGAAGCCATCGCGGTCGAAACCAAAGCGGAAGATAAATTCGCCATCACGATTGAAGCACTCCGCAAAGCGTGGCAACCCGGCGTGAAAGCGCTTCTCATCAACTTCCCGACCAACCCGACCGGCGGCACGGCATCACGGGAACTACTCGAAGAAATCGCAAAATTCGCCATCGAAAAAGATATGCTCGTCATTTCCGACGAAATTTATTCCGAGCTCACTTTCGACGGGAACCACACCTCCATCGTATCGATTCCGGGCATGCGGGAACGCACGGTTTTCCTCCACGGTTTTTCCAAAGCCTATGCCATGACGGGCTTCCGCGTCGGCTACGCTTGCGGTCCCGCCGACATCATCGACGGCATTTTGAAAATCCACCAATACGGGATTCTCTGCGCTCCGACCGTGTCGCAGGAAGCCGCTATGGAAGCGCTTCGCAACGGGAAAAAATCTATGCTCGAAATGCGCGAAAAATACCGTGAACGCCGCGACTTCATCGTGCGCCGTTTCAACGAACTCGGACTCAAATGCCACTCGCCGCGCGGCTCGTTTTACGCGTTTCCGGATATTTCTTCGACGGGACTTTCCTCGATGGAATTTGCAAAAGGTCTGCTCGCGGCGGAACGCGTCGCCATGGTTCCGGGAACGGCGTTCGGTCCCTGCGGCGAAGGTTTCTGCCGCGCCAGTTTCTCCACATCCTACGCCAACATCGACGAAGCCTGCACTCGCATCGAGCGCTATTTGAAAAGTCTGAAAGCAAACGCCTAAGGCTTATCTCTCGCTGTGCGTTCCACGGTCAACGCGGCTTCCGGTCGCGCCCGTGGAACGCACGAGTTTTTTAACAAAGAAAACCCTCCGATTCCTCATATTATTGCTCTCAATTTCACCGCCCGTTTGATACCGAATCTCCGGAAACTCATCACTAAAAAAAGCGTTCCCGCGAGGAAATTCCCCACGGGAACGCTTTTTTTGAATCGCAAATAATTCGGAATTAGAAATTCGCTATTTGCAATTGCCGCCGGCTTAACAACGGCTACGACGGCGACGCGACGCAGCGAGCGCAATCGCCCCCAAGCCCGCCAACAAACCAAACGCCGACGGCGTGCATCTCGGGCAAAGCGACTTGCCGCTTCCCGTCGCACGGGAACGCTTCCCCTCGCTGAAAATTTTCGGGCTCTCCACGCATTCGCTCGCACAGGTCGAAGCCGCGTGCAAACTCGTGCCGGATTACATCGGCGTAGGTCCCGTTTACGCGACGCCGACCAAGGAAATCCCCGACGCAACGCTCGGGCTTGAAACCATGCAAAAAATGATTGCCGCCGCGCACGTTCCCGCCGTCGCTATCGGCGGTATCGACGCATTCCGCCTGCCGGACGTCCTGCGCGCGGGAGCGCGAAACTTCGCCGTCGTCCGCGCCGTCTGCCGCGCCTCCGACCCCTACGCCGCCATCCGCCGCCTACAGGAAACCCGGGAACACATTTGATAATAAAACATTTACAATCCTCAGAATTGAGGTGTTTTCTTTTTGAAAAATCTTTTTAGAGAGCCTTCAATGATTTCCCATGATTGAAGCGAAAGAGCCAGAAGTTCCGTTCTCAAAATTTCCCCAAGAAATCGATGATTTCTTTGGAAGAAACGAGGTCAAAATTGCGCTTATTCCATCAGAATTTATAGATCGTATCCGGGAACCGTTGTTTCCGGATTTAATCGTATCAACCGCCATACAATATCTTGAGTTTTTGGAGGCTGAAGAAGAGTTTTGGAATAAAAACAGATTTCCAACCCTAGATATTTTTTGGAATACAAAAGGTTTTTACACAGCAAAGACATCGTTTCTCGTTGCGGTTAAATATTTTGAAGCTCGAAATTCTATTGAGGGCGCAAAGGCTTTATCAAGTAGTGTGAATACTGTAAAATCGTGTTTATACTCCAAAACATCCCTCGCTTGTTTGGTTTTAAATTTTAGAGAGCGAGAACAAGGTTTTTTCAGAGGGTTGAGAATAGGATTCTTAAAAAAGAGGCCTCCGGGGCCCAGTTTGAGTCTCACTGAGCTTGATGGATTTTATACCGCTATCGCTTACAGAGAACGCACGAATCCTCTGTTTAGGGAAGAGGTTTTGGCGCATTTTGCCGGACTCGCAGAATCCCAATCCGAGAAATTGTCTGCGTTATCTCGAAAATATACGGCTTCGTTTCATGAACAGGAAGTTCGTCTCGCGGAAATAACAAAGCAAAGCAATTTACAAATTCAAAATTTGCAGACGGATTCGGAAAAGTATTGGAAAGAAAACAATAATCGACGTGAACAGTTGGAGAATCTCTATTCGGAAAAATTAAAACTCGAAGCTCCCGCAACTTACTGGGAAGAGATGGCAAAACAATACTCCAGAAAAGGAACGACGTGGCTATGGGTTAGCACCGGATTAGCGGCAGGGATTCTGGCTGGATTGATTAAACTTTTTTTCTCTATTCAAGATCCGGTAGACGGGCAAATTCAATGGGTTGGTTTAATCCGTAGTTACACTCTTATTACCGCCATTGCCGGTATAGGTTTTTACATGCTCCGCCTAACAGTAAGAATGACTATGAGTTCTTACCATCAATCCAGAGATGCAGAAGAGCGCAACAAGCTCTCCTATTTTTATTTGGCGCTAACAGAGAAAGGTGCCGTTTCCGAAAAGGAACGGGCGTTAGTGATTAATGCGTTATTCAGTCGCTCGGAAACCGGGTTGCTAAAAGGCGATGCTACGCCTTCTATGGCGCAAAATGTAACTGATTTGGTAAATGCAGTTTCAAAAAAGTGATGTCCGAAAAGAACCGTTCCCGGCACGGCTAAATCCTTGCGGGAACGGTATTTCCGGCGTTAGAGTTTCAGTATTTCCCGCTTATCTGATTTCACCATGTCTTCCTCTTTCAACGAAAACACTCGCGTCCAGGTTCCCGCAACATTGCATCTTTTAAAACTCGGATACGAGTACATCGACAAGCTTATCAGCGTAGAGGAAAACGCAACCGATGAGTTCGCTTTTGATCCGAAAACAAACATTCTGATCAACATTTTTTCCGATTCGTTAAAACGCCTTAATCCCGAAGTCTCGGACACAGAGCTGAGAAACGAAATTGGACAAATCTTAGGGACTCTCGGCAACGACGATCTCGGACGGGAATTTTACAAACGCCTTATGTCAAACAGCGGAATCAAACTCATCGATTTTGAAGGCGACAAAAACGTTTGGCATGTTACGACGGAATTTACTTGCGAACATACGGATTCCGGCGATAGTTTCCGTCCGGACATCACCTGCTTCGTAAACGGACTTCCTCTCGCATTCATTGAAGTTAAGAAGCCTAATAACAGAGCCGGAATTCTCGCGGAGCGGGAACGTATCGAGCATCGAATGACGAACCCCAACTTCAAGCGGTTTTTCAATCTTACGCAGCTCATGATTTTTTCCAACAATCAGGAGTATGAAGTCAATGAGCTAACTCCGATTCAAGGCGCTTTCTACTGTTGTACGTCCGGAGGAAAAGCATTTTTCAATTTTTTCCGAGAAGAAAAACCGAATTTCGTCGGAACGTTCCCGTATCGCTTGATTTCGGAAGAGGACGAAAAGCGCGTTCTGATTCATCGAAATTGTCCGCAAATCCGAACACTTCCCGAATATCAGACGAACAAAGATGTTAATTCGCCGACAAATCGCATCCTTACATCAATGCTTTCGCGAGAACGCTTCCTGTTTCTTCTTCGCTACGGTTTTGCCTATGTCGATAAAGTCGTTGATGAGCGCCAAGGGTTGAGAAAACTCGAAAAACACGTGATGCGCTATCAGCAGCTTTTCGCGTCTTTGTCAATTCGCGAAAAATTCAGCGCGGGAACGAAAGGCGGCGTCATCTGGCATACACAAGGAAGCGGGAAAACGGCTCTTGCCTATTACAATGTACGCAACCTTACGGATGTTTTTGCGAAGAAAAATACAGTAGCAAAATTTTACTTCATCGTGGATCGCATTGCGCTGATGAATCAGGCAAGTGCAGAGTTCAAGGCACGCGGGCTCATTGTCCGCAACGCGAACTCCCGTGAAGAACTCATGGCAGACATCAACAGCCAATCCACCGTGGTGAACGCAACCGGAAAGCCAGAAATCATGGTTGTAAACATTCAGCGTTTTAAAGAAAACCGGGAACGCGTAGATATCCAAAATGATTTTTCCGTTAATATTCAGCGTGTCTTTTTTGTCGACGAAGCCCACCGCGGCTACAACCCGACGGGAACGTTCCTCGCCAACCTTTTTGAAGCAGACCGGAACTCTATTAAAATTGCACTTACGGGAACGCCGCTTCTGAAAACTGAACGTGAAACTTGGCGCGTCTTTGGCGACTACATTCACACGTATTATTACGACAAATCCATCGCCGACGGCTACACGCTCCGGCTCATGCGCGAGCCCGTCGCGACTTATTACAAAGAAAGCGTCGAAGCTGTTTTCCGGGAATTTGCCGACGGCATAAGAATCAACAGAAAAGACCTCACGGCTCGCCAAAAGGAAGAAGTTTTTGAGTGCGAAAATTACCTTTCTTCTCTTTACGACTACGTGACGACGGACTTTCGCCTTTTCCGCGCGCAACACGATTCCGACCAAACACTCGGTGCCATGGTCGTTTGCCGAACCAACGACCAAGCCCGAAAATTTTTCGAGCATTGGAACAAGAGAATCGCCGAAACACAACAGGCGGCAAAAGACATTCAGGAAAATTACATCAGAGAAGGGAACACGGAAGCCCTTGCAAATTATCGTCGCAATGCGCCGAAAACACTTCGCGCCGCGCTTGTTTTGGACGATTTCCCGACAGATCCTGTTGAACGTAAACGCCAAATCGAATCCTTCAGAAAATCAGCGGAGGAATTTGATGTTATCATCGTCAATCAGATGCTTCTTACCGGTTTCGACGCTCCGCACCTAAAAAAGCTCTATCTCGGTCGCCTTATGGACGGGCACGGGCTTCTACAAGCTCTCACGCGTGTGAACCGCCCGTATAAGCAGTTCCGTTATGGCTATGTCGTTGATTTCGTCGATATTTCCGAAAATTTTGACGCGACTAACGCCCGTTACCTCAAAGAGTTAAACCAAACAGCAAGCGACTCGGATTTACCGGAGGGAAGTGAACTTCCCGGAAACGCGCTTTTTGTTTCGTCGGAAGAAATTTCTCGCCAAGCGGAAGAAGCCCGCTCAGAGCTCTTCGCTTACACCACCGACGACAAAGAGGAATTCCGGAAGGAAATCGACGAAATTGACGATTTGGACTCACTTTATCGCCTAAGACGAATCCTCGAAAACGCCAAAGGTCTCATCAATGCGGCCCGCTCTCTCGGCAACGAGGAGCTTTTGCAGCAAGTCGAGAAACTTCCCGTCGAACAAATTCCGGACTTAATCAGAGAAGTCACCCGACGCATCGAAAACAAGCGCTTATTGGATGATTCCGACGGGAACGGCCATGTCTCCGAGGTTATTAATCTTATCCTCTCCCAAATGGAGTTTTCCTTCGAGTCGGGAACCCAAGAGGAGCTTGTTATCGAACAAAAGAATTTGCGGGAACGCCTCCTCGAAACGCAGGAAGAATTCAATCGCAATTTCGACGACAAGGAGCCGGAATTTATCGATTTGGTGGCGGATTTCAAAAAGTATCTCCGCGAAAAAGGAATCCAAGCTTCCACCGCTACCGAATTTAGAGAAAAACGCGTCTATCTTGACGGAATCTTAAAGCGAATCCGAGTAATCAACACCCGCAATAACCAATTGAAAAAACGCTATCGCGGAGACGAAAAATTCGTTCGTGTTCACAAGCGTATCAGGGAGGAAAACTTTACCCGAAGCCAAAAACCGACGCGGGAACGCCTGCTCATTTCCGAGTCGGAAGCGCAAATTTTTGACGGACTTTCGGCGATGAAGTTGCAAATTGACGAGCGCGTATTTCTGAACAACGGAATTTTAATTCCGCAAGCATCATTTCAGCAGTATGTCCTCTCGGAAATTTCCCACGTCTTTAATGCTCAACGAATAAGTGTTCCTCCCGCCGATAAGCGCGTCATCGGCAATCTCATTGCCACCGAATACTGCGGGGCGCGATGATTTTCCGACTACGCTTTACCCTTTAACCGCTAATCTGTAATCTTTTCGTCTATGCCTGATATCACCGACTTACGGGAAAAAACCGTTGCATTTATCGACAAACTCAAATTGGTCACGTCCCAATACGGGCTCGCCGGATCCGGCAGCGACTACAAAGTCGTAACCAGAATGCTTCTTTATAAATTTTTTAACGACAAATTCGGATACGCGGTCAAAAAACTTGATGCCCTAAATCCCGGATTCCCCGTTTACGCCAAACGTTTTCGCGATGCAGCGAAATGGGATGCCGAATACGACTCATTTACGGCAGACGAAATTGAAGATTTATTTACGAACCTTCCGCCGTCCGTTCCGAAAATGAAACCGGAGCACACCATCGCCCACCTGCAAAACGCCAGCACGCAAGGCGATTTCTCCGCATTACTTGATTCCACGCTCTTGGAAATCTCGAAACTCAATGAAGATTCCTTCAGCGTCTCGACAAACGGTGGCGCGAAAATCCGCGTTTTCGATTCCATTTCCCACGAAGTCAATGAAGAGCGTGACGCCTTTGCGCGAGCACTCGTTTCCAAACTCTCTGATTTCAATTTTGAGCATGTTTTCGGCGAAAAATACGATTTCTTTTCCGGGATTTTCGAGTATCTCCTCAAAGACTACAACAACGACGGCGGCGGAAAATACGCCGAATACTACACGCCGCACGCTATCGCTCAAATCATGGCACGCCTTCTCGTCGGAGAAGATGCCAACCTCCGCAACAAGAAAGTTTACGACCCGTCTGCGGGAACGGGAACGCTCCTCATGGCGCTTGCCCACCAAATCGGAGAAGATCGTTGCGAGATTTTCAGTCAGGATATTTCTTCAAAATCCACCGAGCTCCTCCGCCTCAACCTGATTCTGAACAATCTCTCCGGTTCTATCCACAATGTCCGCCAGGGCGACACGCTCGCCAATCCCGCGCACAAAGAATCCGATAATACGACGCTCAAAAAGTTCGATTTCATCGTCTCCAATCCGCCGTTCAAATTTGATTTCGACGACACGCGCGCCGACCTCGCTGCGCAGACGGAACGCTTCTGGGCGGGAGTTCCCAACACTCCGGCAAGGCTCGATCCCGCTAAACCCAAAATGGCGATTTACACCTGCTTCCTTCAGCACATCATCAATTCCCTCGCTCCCGCAGGAAAAGCCGCCGTCGTCGTTCCCACCGGCTTCATCACCGCCAAGTCCGGAATCGAAAAGAAAATTCTGCAAAAACTCATCGACGAAAAAATCGTTTACGGTTGCGTTTCCATGCCCTCCAACGTTTTCGCAACCACGGGAACGAATGTCTCCGTGCTCTTCCTCGATAAATCCGGCAGCACAGATTCCGTCGTCCTCATCGACGCCTCCAAGCTCGGAGAAGAATACAAGGAAGGCTCCAACAAAAAGAAACGCCTACGCCCCGACGAAATCGAGCAAATCGTAAAAACGTTTCGCGACAAAGAAGCCGTCGACGATTTTTCCGTCGTCGTCTCTTACGACGAAATCAAAGAAAAAAACAACAGCCTTTCCGCCGGACAGTATTTCGACATCAAAATCGAATACGAAGACATCACCGCCGAGGAATTCAACGCGCGCATCGCCGCCTTCAAAGCCGAACTCGCCGAGCAATTCGCCGAAAGCCGAAAACTTGAAACCGAGATTTTCGCCCGCCTCGAAAAACTTTCCCTCGTCGAAAATCGCGGGAACGAATAGAGGAACGCAAAACGAATTGTTTCCGCAGATGACACCGATAAACACAGTTTTTTCTATGGGAGAAGCGGTTTTTAACCGCTTCCTCGGAAACCCTTTAAAAGGAAATTCCGTGAAGGGAAGACAATCCTGTCTCCCCGTTCAAACTCGCGCGCATCGCTTGGTGCGACAGAATTGTCGCTCCTCCACGAATGAAGCAGGCATGACGAAATTCGTTCCCGCGAAATAAGAACACAGGGGGAATTTTGAAATGTGGGAAACCATTTTTAGTTCTATTGTCGGTCCATTTGCCGGTGCTATTTCGGCATTTGGCTTTAATTGGTGGTATGTTTGCCGTAGAGAAAAAGTTCAACAAAGAAAGATATTGTATGCTTTTTACACTTCATTGAATACGATTGCATCCAATATCGATACTTTTTCAAACAACCTTTCCGCGAATATTTCCCGAAAGAGTGTATTCGCAAATAAATTGCCTCGGGAACGTCTTTTCTTTGCCTTTGATGCAACACAGCTTTCGTTTATTGCGGAAAGAGAACCTCAATTCTACCTCATGATTATGCTTCTTGTTTCGGATATAAAAGAATTCTCCGAACTTGCAAAAATACATGCTGAACCCTCCGCAAATCATGGCACGACAGACTATGCAACGCACATGATTAAACTTACGAACAAGTCTGTAGAAAGGAGCGAAATCACAGCAAGGATATGGATTCTTCAAAAGAAAATTCAAATGGTGATGAAGAATTTCGGGTCTTACATGAGGGCGTATTACGACTGTGCTGATTTAGAAGAAAAGTGCCAGTTTAAGACATTTCAAAATTTTGATGAGCAAATTGAAGAAAAAACGAAAAGCGATTTGAAAACTGTACTTCTTGCAATTAATGCAGGATGGAAACTAGACTTTCCGACCCCAAGGCTCTTAAAAAAAAAGTCTTTGGACTCGTATTAAAAATCGTTTTTCGAAAAAGGAGAAAATCCGTGAAAGACAAGAGAACGCGTAAAATGGAATTAAAAAAATATAGACTTGGGGATTTGTGTGAAGTGAAACGAGGCACAAGCCTCTCTGGAAAGTTTTATGCAACGTCGGGAGAATTTATTCGGCTTACTTGCGGAAATTTCGATTACACAAACAACAAATTCAAGGAAAACACTTCAAAAGATAACATTTTTTTTACGGGTAGCGTAAAACAAGAGTTTGTTATGACCAAAGGTGATTTGATAACACCACTAACAGAACAGGCTGTCGGATTACTTGGTTCAACCGCGATAATTCCTTTAAGTGGCAAATATATTCAAAGCCAGGACATTGCGAAAATTATATGTCACGAATCCAACTTGCAGTCTAAGTTTGCATATTACTTAATTTCATCAAAGTGCGTAAAAACACAGTTGAGTCGAGCTGCCCAACAAACAAAAATTCGTCACACGTCTCCTGAAAAAATAAAAGATTGCACGGTGTACATTCCTCCGCTTGAGGAGCAGAAGAAGATTGCGGGAACGCTGGCGTTGATTGACCGGAAGATTGAGTTGTGCGAAGCGCAGAATCGGACTTTGGAAAAACTCGCGCGCCAAATCTACGATTATTGGTTTGTTCAATTCGACTTTCCCGACGAAAACGGCAAACCCTACAAATCCTCCGGCGGAAAAATGGTTTACAACGAAAAACTAAAACGCGAAATCCCCGAAGGCTGGGAAGTGAAGAGCGTTTTTGATATTTTGTCAGTTCAGTATGGTTTCCCTTTCTCCACCTCATTGTTCACCGACGAAAAAACGTCAATTCCTATCGTACGTATTCGGGACATTTTAGGAAATACGATTTCAACTTACTCCACAGAACAAGCAGATGCCAAATACCTGCTACATAAAGGAGATTTAGTTGTAGGTATGGACGGAAATTTTCACATGAATTACTGGTGTGATGATGCGGCATTTTTAAATCAACGCTGTGTTAGATTCCGTTCTCATGAGAATTCTCCGGTTTCAATTGTCCAAGCTCGTTATGAAATAGAACCATTTATCAAAGCGAAAGAACGGCAAATAGCTGGTTCTACCGTAGGACACCTATCGGATGATGACATCAAAGGGTTGCGGTTATTAGTTCCTGCGACAAACTTTTCAAAGATGATTTTTGACAAGATTCTGTCTAACCTCATTTCAAACAAAAATCATTTGAAAACCCTCTCTTCTTTGCGGGAACGGCTTCTTCCGCTTTTGATGAACGGGCAAGTCGAAGTCCGCGACTAACACTTTTTTATAAGAAACCTTCAATCTGACAAAAATGATAAGTGAAGTAACCAAACCTACAGTTTCGGATATTTTTTCGGCGAAGAAGGAAATCTTCTATAAGATTCCGAAGTATCAGAGAGAATACACTTGGAGCACTAACGAATGGAACGCTTTGTTCAAAGATATCTGCGAGAATGAGAAAGGTTATTTTCTCGGCTCGTACATTTGCGTAGTCCGGAACGACGAGAGTAAACTTACCCAGGGGAAGATTTCTTTTGAATTGATTGACGGGCAACAGCGTTTTGCGACACTTACAATCCTGTTGGCTACGCTGTATGCGAAATTGGCAGAACAGAAGAACGCGATGTCTGATGAGGATCGCTTGAGCTTCGTAGAGCTAAAAAAGATGCTTGCTGTCAACACGGGGCGAGATCGCTACGAACAACGGTTGGTTTTGCAGGAACAAAATTCTAACAATCAGGACTATTCGTATATTTTATCGGATGTCGGTATTATTCTTCCGAAGAGGGAGAAGCCTGCGAACTTGGGGAATCGAAGAATCGGAAAAGCATATAGATACTTCGGAAAGCTTATCGACGATGAAGTAGTCGATTTAAAATCAAAAGATTCTGAGCTTTCAACGATTGAAGCACTGCTACAAATCGTAGGGAAAGTAGAGTCTGCAGCCTTAGTCGGAATTGCGGTCAAGACGAACAAGGATGCCTATATGCTTTTTGAGTCTCTTAACCATCGAGGAATTCCACTGTCGGCTATCGATCTCATAAAAAACAGTTTGATTGCGATGGCTGAAAATGTCGGGAACGCGGAGAATGCCTATGAGCAATGGAAACAAATCCTTTTTGCAGTAGGAGCAGACGATTATAGTACGCAAGAGCGATTTTTCAGACAATACTACAACGCATTTAGGGAAGAATTGAATCGCCCCTTCGCGGAACAATGCGAAAAAAGCAGTTATTATTTCGGATATTTGGCAACACGAACAACGTTGTTGGATATCTATGAAAAGATGATAAAGAACGATTATCAGAAACTGCTGAACGATTTGTGGGAGAAATCAAAAAAATACTCAATTATTGTTGGGAACAGTGAAGAGGAATTCGAGTTCGGAGATGCACTTTTGGATTTGTCACGAATTTCCGGTGCCCCGTCATATATTCTCTTGCTCTATTTGCTTTCCGAGCAGATCCGATTGGAGTTATCGAATGCAGATATTACTCAAATTATTTCTCTTTTGATCACGTTTTTTGTTCGGAGAAATTTGACGGACATTCCTAATACGAGAAAGCTTACCCAACTGTTTATTGATCTCGTGTCCGGAATCCAAGAGCTTCGCGGATCGAGTATCGTTTCGTTTGTGGAAGATAAGCTAAAGTCAATTTCTGCGGCAGATTCGATATTCGAAGAAAAACTTCGAGGACCGGTTTATGACGAAAATCCGGAGGCAACTCGTTTTATTTTGTGTAAGTTCGAAGAAGAACATCAAACGAAAGAAACTTATTCAAACTTATGGAGGAAAGAGAATAAGAAATATGTTTGGACGATTGAGCATATTTTTCCCAAAGGCGACAAAATTCCTAAGTGTTGGGTAGATATGATTGCCGCAGGAGATGAAAAATTAGCAGAAGCGCATAAAGAAAAATACGCACATACAATCGGAAATCTTACACTGACCGGCTATAATCAAAATCTTTCGAATTTATCGTTTGATAGTAAGAAAAATCGAAAATCAAAGGACGGGAAAGAAGTTGGTTATAGAAATGGGTTACATCTTAATCGCGATGTCGTAGACAAGGACCAATGGACTATTGAGCATATTTCCGAACGAACAGATTCTCTGGTTAAAATATTCCTTGAAATGTACTCTTGGTAAAAATTTCGTAAAAAATAGTCAGTCGAAATCTGATTTCTCCGCACCGTTTTTCCCGTCGGGTAAAAGAAAAAAGGCTTTTCAGAAAGTTTTTCCTCCATTAAATTGAACGGACAATTTTAATTATTATTAGACCTATGGAAACACCTACAACCAATCAGAAACTCATCAACTGGGTGAATGAATTCGTGGCGCTCTGCAAACCTGCAAAGGTTCACTGGTGCGACGGCAGCAAGGAAGAAGCCGACAAGCTCTTCGGAGAAATGGTCGCCAGCGGTATGGCGATTAAGCTCAACGAAGAAAAACGTCCGGGCTGCTACCTTTATCGTTCCGACCCGCGCGACGTTGCTCGCGTTGAAAAGCGCACCCTCATCTGCTCGAAGGAAAAGGAAAATGCCGGACCGACGAACAACTGGGAAGATCCGGTTGTGATGAAGGAAAAAATGCGTGCCCTTTACGACGGCTGTATGGAAGGCCGCACGATGTATGTCATCCCGTTTGCGATGGGCCCGCTCGGCTCCCCGATCGCGCAATACGGCGTTGAAATCACGGACTCCCCGTATGTCGTTGTCTCGATGCGCATCATGGCTCGCGTCACGACGGAAGTTCTCCGCTACATCGAAAAGGACGACTTCTTCGTTCCCTGCGTTCACTCCGTCGGCATGCCGCTCAAACCGGGCGTCGAAGACGTGAAATGGCCGTGCAATCCGGACAACACCTACATTGTCCACTTCCCGGAAGAAAGCACGATTTGGTCTTTCGGTTCCGGCTACGGAGGAAATGCGCTCCTCGGCAAAAAGTGCTTCGCGCTTCGCATTGCTTCGAACCTCGCCCGCAAGCAGGGCTGGCTCGCCGAGCACATGCTCATTCTCGGTGTCAAAACTCCGGAAGGCAAGAAACACTACGTTACGGCTGCGTTCCCGTCGGCTTGCGGTAAGACGAACTTCGCGATGCTTATCCCGCCGAAAGAACTCCGTGAAAAAGGCTGGGAAATCACCTGCGTCGGCGACGACATTGCATGGATCAAGCCGGATGCCACCGGTCAGCTCCGCGCCATCAATCCGGAAAACGGCTTCTTCGGCGTTGCTCCGGGAACGGCTATGGACACGAACCCGAACGCGCTCCTTTCCTGCTCGAAAAACACCATCTTCACGAACGTCGCTCTTACCGACGACGGCGATATCTGGTGGGAAGGCATGACCAAGGAACCGCCGGCACACCTCATCGACTGGCAGGGCAACGACTGGACGCCCGACATGATCGACGAAAAGACCGGAAAGCGCAAACTCTCCTCGCACCCGAACTCCCGCTTCGCGGCTCCGGCAGCTAACTGCCCGTGCATCGACCCGGATTGGCAGAGCGCGGAAGGCGTTCCCGTCGACGTGTTCGTTTACGGCGGTCGCCGCATGAACGACATTCCGCTCGTGTTCCAAGCGCACAACTGGGCACACGGTGTTTATCTCGGCGCCACGGTCGGTTCCGAACAAACGGCTGCTGCTGAAGGTCAGGTCGGCGCTCTCCGCCGCGACCCGTTTGCGATGCTTCCGTTCTGCGGCTACCACATGGGCGACTACTTCGCGCACTACCTGTCCATGGCGAAAATCGCCAAGACGCCGGCAGTCTTCCATGTCAATTGGTTCCGCAAAACGCCGGAAGGCAAGTTCATGTGGCCGGGCTACGGCGACAATGCTCGCGTTCTCGCGTGGATGATCGGTCGCGTCGAAGGCACGGCTTCCGCTAAGGATTCGCCGTTCGGCTACATTCCGTCCTACGAAGATATGGACTTCACGGGTCTTGACTTCTCCAAGGAAGAATTCGACGCCGTTATGGCTATCGACGCCAACCGCGTCAAGGAACTCGCCGAAGCCAACACCGATTATCTCGCAAACACGATCGGTCACGCTTCGCCGGAACTCCTCGCGGTTTCCGACGACATCATCGCGCGTTGCAAATAAGAGCTTAGAGTTTAAGGCTTAAAGAAGAGCGCGTTCCCGCACGGGAACGCGCTCTTTCTTTTACAAAATTAAATTAAAAAAAAACGCTCTAACTTTGCAAAAGTTCGGCAAGTTTCGCGCGGTCGAGTTTTCCTTTCCCGTCAAACGGCAACGCAGGAACGGGAACAATCCGCTTCGGCACCATCCACGCGGGGAGGCGCTGCCTTACATGAGGAAGCAAATCTGCCGGAACAGGAACGCGCACCAACGCAACGACGCGTTCGCCCCACTCCGCATCCGGCTCGCCGACGACAAGCGTATCCGTCGCCCCGGCGGCACGCAGGGCATTTTCCACAATCGCGGGATCCACTTTTTCTCCGCCGGAATTGATGTAACGATCGGCACGCCCAAGCACAATCAACCGTCCGTTTTCGTCCGAAAATCCCTCGTCATTTGTTAAAAAACGTCCGCCGGGATTCGGCAAAACCGTTCCCGCGTCACTCAGGGTTTCACCCAGCGACGCGGCCTCGATTTCGATGCGTCCGGGATTTCCGGAAATAAAAAATTTCGCGTGCAGAAGCGGCGTTCCCGCAAGAGTTTCTCCGTTTTCCGGACGCCACAATGCAACGAGCGACGCGGTTTCCGTCATGCCGTAGCCAATGCCGATATTAAGATTTTCCGCCCGTGCCTGAGCAATTAAGTCGGCGGGAACGCGAGCTCCGCCGAGTAATATAAAATCAAATTGCCCGAGCCACGCCGCGCCGTCGCGCCGCGCCAGCAAACGACGCAACTGCGTCGGCACCAGCGAATTCATCCAAAATTCATCGGCAGTTTTTCGAAAATCCGGAAGCGCTCCCGCTTCCCGAAAACTTCCGTTTTCCGCCACAAACAATGCCCCGCCGCAGACACGGGAACGCACCCACGGCATCAGCCCGCTAATATGCCACGGCGGCAAACACGCGAAACAGTTCAGCGGCGTTCCCGCAGGAAGTTTCAGCGCGACACTCAAAGCCCGCGCACTTGCTTCAAGCGTTTCCGACGTATGCGCCACGAAGCGGACTTTCCCGCCGCTACCGCCGCTTGCTATGAAAATTTTTCCGGATTCACTCGTCGCATTTTCGGCATATTTCCGAATAAGAATTTCCGCTTCCTCGCGCTGCGTCGCCGTCCATTGCGGATTCATCAAAAAAACATCACGTGCCGCGCCGCAAATTTTTTCCAAGCGGGAAAAGAAAATGCGCGGAGAGCTTTCGCAAAGAATTTCCGGAGAAATCGCCATGTGAAACAAGATGGTTGCGCGGGAACGTGCAGTCAATCGCGAACACAACACGCAGGAAATTGATTTGACAGAACGAGTTTTCGTTTCAGAATTTTAACTATATAATTAAATTACGAGATTAAGATGGCAAAACGAAGCGACGGTATCGAAACGAAGAAAAAAATCCTCGGTGCGGCAGCAAAACTTTTTTCGGAAAACGGATTTAAGCAAACGTCTAACGCCGATATTTCAAAAGCGAGCGGTGTCAACAGCGCGCTTATCAGCTACTATTTCGGAGACAAGGAAACGATTTACCGCGAAGCGTGGCAACACAGCCTACGCGAATCGCTGGCGAAGTATCCGCCCGACGGCGGCGTTCCCGCGACGGCGCCGGCGCGCAAACGGCTTTACGGCATTATTTCTGCCACGGTGCGGCGCTACTCCGACCATCGGCACTGTTTCGACGGCGGTATTTTAAATCAGGAAATCGCCTCACCGACGGGTTTGCTGGACGATGTTCACGAGAACACGATTTTCAGCCTCCGGGAAAACCTGCTCCGCGTCGTGAGCGAATTTCTCGGCGACGGAATCTCGAACGAAGATTTGCGAATGTCGGTTTATTCGATTGTCGCGATGTGTATTTCTCCGCAGAAAAAAATTCAGCGTATCGAAAAAACGGAGCCGTTCCCGTATGACGTGGAAAAGCGCATCGAACACGTCTTCCGGTTTTCCGTGGCGGGGCTGAACGCCGTCAAAAGAGCTTCACGAAAAAACTAACACCGTATCCGCTTAATTTGTTATGAAAAAGCGCTATTTCCCCAAAATTCGAAGCGATGAGTGCAAGGGCTGTGAGCGCTGCGTAATCGCGTGCCCGAAAAACGTGCTCGCGCTCGGAACAACACTAAATGTCATGGGCTTGCCGCACGTTTTCGTTGCGGACGAATCCGCCTGCACCGGTTGTTCGCTCTGCTTTTACACCTGCCCCGAGCCGGGTGCGATTTCCATCATAGAAGAAAAGGAGGAGGATTAAAAATGAGTTCAAAGAGTCTTTTGTTGTGCGGGAACGAGGCGCTGGTTTACGGCGCGTTGCTCGCCGGGTGCGATGCCTATTTCGGCTATCCGATTACCCCGGCGGGAGAAATTATCGAATGCGCCGCAAAAAAATTCCCCGAACTCGGTCGAGTTTTCATTCAGGCGGAAAGCGAAATCGGCTCGATAAATATGGTGATGGGCGCCGCCGCTGCGGGGCAACGCGCAATGACGGCGTCAAGCGGTCTCGGCATCAGCCTCATGCAGGAGTCTGTTTCCTATCTTGCGGGGATGGAAATTCCCTGCGTAATCGCGGACATCACGCGTAGCGGTCCCGGCATAGGCAACATCAGCGTCGAGCAAAGCGATTATTTTCAAATCGTCAAAGGCGGCGGGCACGGCGGCTACCGTTGCCCGGTATTCGCTCCCGCGAGCGCACAGGAAATGTGCGACATGGCATTTCGTGCTTTCGATATGGCGGAAAAATACCGCACGCCGGTTTATATTTTAACCGACGGCATGATCGGACAAATGATGGAATCCGTCACGCTCCCCGAACCGATCGAAAAATCCGCGCCCGCGCCCTACTCACTCACGCCCGGGAACGCCCGCACAAATCACTTTACTTCGATTTATCTCGAAGCCGAAGAGCTTGAAAAGAAAAACGAAGCACTGTTGGCAAAATATCGGGAAATGGAAGCAAACGATCAAGACGCCGAACTTTGGAAAACCGACGATGCGGAAATCGTTCTCGTCGCCTACGGAATTATGTCGCGCCTCGCAAAAAATGCGGTCGACGAACTGCGGGAACGCGGCATCAAAGCCGGACTCGTTCGCCCGAAACTTTTATTCCCGTTCCCGAAAAATGCGCTCAACGCGCTTGTCGACCGTGCGAAAAAATTTGTCTGTATTGAGCTCAGCGGCGGGCAAATGATTGAAGACGTTAAGCTCGCAATCGAATGTCGCCGCCCTGTGGAGCTGATTCACCGCGTCGGCGGAAAACTCATTTCCGTCGACGAACTCGTCGCCGGAGTCAAAGCCGTCGCATAAAGGAGAAAATATTATGAAAACATTTCGAGTCCTCAAAGACCGCCCGGCAGGATTTTTCCCCGAATTTGAAAAACGCCCCGCTCCGCTCCGCCGCAATATGCATTACTGCCCGGGTTGCGGGCACGGTGTGTTGCACAAAATCGTCGCGGAAGCACTCGCGGATTTCGATATCAAAGACCGCACGACATTCATCTCTCCCGTCGGTTGCGCTGTTTTCGGCTACTATTACATGGATTGCTTCGGCATTTCCACGCCGCACGGACGCGCTCCCGCCGTGGCGACCGGGCTTTCCCGCGCGCACCGCGACAGCGTCGTCATTTCCTATCAGGGCGACGGAGACCTCGCAGCAATCGGGTTCAACGAATTTATCCACACTGTCAATCGCGGTGAAAACCTCTGCTACATTTTCGTCAACAACGCGATTTACGGCATGACGGGCGGGCAAATGGCACCGACAACACTTGTCGGGCAAAAAACCTCGACAACGCCGAACGGTCGTTGCGCGACTGAAGACGGAATTCCTTTTCGTGTAGCGGAAATCGTCGCCTCCCAACCGAATCCGGTTTACGTCGAACGCGTTGCGTTGAGTTCGCCGAAAGAAATCATGAAAGCGCGGGCGGCGATCCGTAAAGCGATTAAAAACACAATGGAACGCAAGGGGCTTTCGTTTGTCGAAGTGCTTTCGCCCTGCCCGATCGGTTTGAAAAAAGATGCGGCGGGAATTTCTAAATTTATCGACGAGGAAATGACAAAAATTTTTCCGCTCGGAAAACTCAAAGATGTCGCCGCCGAGCGCGTTCCCGCAGAACATCCCGTTCCCGTTTACGACTGCGAAAAAGTTCGCGCGGCGTTGTTCCCGCAGGAAAACCGCGCGGAGAAGGAGGAATTTTTCGGAGAAAAACTTCGCGAAGACATCTACAACGAATCCGAAATTTTTGAAAAGGAACGCCGCATCAAGGTCGCCGGAGCCGGCGGACAAGGCGTGCTCTCGCTCGCCTACATCATCGCGCACATGGCACGGCTACGCAATTTCAACGTCACGTATTTGCCGACATACGGTCCGGAAATGCGCGGCGGAACGGCGGATTGCTCCGTAGTGGCTTCGCGCCGGGAAATCGCGTCGCCGATTGTGGACAGCAATGCAAACATGCTTATCGCCCTGAACCAGCCGTCGCTCGACAAATATCTCCCGCAACTCAAACCTACGGGAATTATCGTCTACGATTCGTCGAGCATCACGCTTCCGGAAATCAGCGAAAGGCAAGTTGCTTACGGCGTTCCCGCGGCACAGCTTGCCGTCGGGCTCGGCAGCACGCGCTACGGGAACTCGCTCATTCTCGGTGCGCTTGCCAAAATGATGGAGGAACTTTTTCTTACACCGGAAGACACGAAGGATTTTTCCGCTGTCGTCGAAGCCGCATTGCGGGAATGTTTTGCAGACAAACCGAAAATCATCGCGCCGAATCTCGAAGCCTTCCGCCTCGGCAAAGAAAAAGCCTTCCGCGCAAATACGGGCAAAAACCCGGAGTAAAAAACCTTCCCACGCCTGCCTGTTCCCGCAGGTTCTCCAAAATCGAAATTCGGCTAAACCCCGCCTCGCCGAATTTCAATTTTGCGTTTATCGGGCGATTGTTTTTTAATGCCCGTTCAAATTTATGAAAACGAAATCGGCTTTGATTTTTAGCTTGCTTGCCGCGCTTTTCGCGGGAACGCAAATGTGGGCACAAAACGCCGCCGCAGAAAAATTGGAATTGGTCGCGGCGGGAACGGTGACAGAGGCGGAAAACGTCGTGACGCGGCGTTATCCCGGACGCGTCATTTCTCCTGCGAGCGTTGCCGTGACCTCGCGCGTTTCCGGCGATTTGCTCGAGGTTGCTTTCAAGGAAGGCGATTTTGTCAAAAAAGGACAACTGCTCTACCGCTTGGACGACATCCGCTACATCGCGGCGCGCAAGAGCGCAGAAGCTAAAATTGCGGAATACCGTGCTCGCGTGGCGTATTCCAAGGCAAATTTTGAGCGCACGCAGCAGCTTTTTGAAAAGGAAGTTTCAACGCAGGACGAACTCGAAAGCGCGCGTAGCGAATACGAAGCGAACAAAGCGTTGTATTCGGCGGCGGAAGCGGATTTGATCGTCGCGCTGGACGATTTGAAAAATACGCGCATTTACGCGCCGGCAGACGGGCGAATCGGTGTCAACGCCGTTCCCGCGGGAAGTTATGTCACGCCGTCCTCGGGAACACTGACGACCGTCGTGCAGTTCGACCCCGTGCGTGTGCGCTTTGCGCTGAGCAACCGCGATTTTCTTTCGATTTTCGGCGACGAAAAAACTTTGCGCGAGCAGAGCAAAGTTTCGCTTTTGTTGGCGGACGGCAAAAAATACGAAATCGACGGTGAAATTGATTTTCTCGACAACACGGCGAATGAACAAACGGACGCCGTGCAGATTTACGCAAAATTCCCGAACGCCGCGTCCAAGCTCGTTCCCGGGAGCACGGTTTCCGTTTTGCTCGAACGCCGCGCGGGAACGAAGATGCCTGCGGTGATTCCCTCCGCCGTGATGTATGACACAAAAAGCGCCTACGTTTACGTGCTCGATGCGGAAAACAAAGTGATTCGCCGCAACATCGAACTCGCGCAAACGACGGAAAAACTGCAATTCGTCAAAAGCGGGCTGAAGCCGGGTGAACGTATCGTCACCGACGGCACGCACAAAGCGCTTCCCGGACGGAAAGTCAAAGTTAGTGAATAATGGATAATTGATGGTGGATAGTTCAGGGCGAAGGTTTTCGCCGAAGCAAAAACTTTGAAGAATTTGCCTGTTACCTGCCACCGGTCTCCTGTTACCAAAAAAAATGTTTTCCAAAATTTTTATTGAACGTCCGCGACTCTCGGCGGTGGTCAGCTTGGTGATTTTCCTTGCCGGGCTAATTTGCCTGTTGCGCCTTCCCGTTGAGGAATATCCGGAAATCGCTCCGCCGAGCATTCGCGTTTCTGCAAGCTACACGGGAGCGAGCGCGGAAACGGTGCGCGACGTTATCGCCACGCCGCTCGATGCCGTCATCAACGGCGTCGAAGATATGCTTTACTTCTCGTCCACGTGTAGCAACGACGGACAATATTCGTGTTCGATTTCGTTCAAAACGGGCGTAAACGACGACATCGCGATGGTCAACGTCCAAAACGCCATTAAACAGGCGGAGCGGAAATTGCCGTCGGAAGTCCAACGCACGGGCGTGCAGGTGCGCAAGCGAAGCAACGACATCCTCGCTATGTTTGCGTTCACGACGGACGGCACGTCGATGAACACGATGCAACTGAGTAATTATATTTCAACTACGGTTGCGGACGCGATTTCCCGCGTGGACGGCGTCTCCTCGGCGGACGCAATGGGCGGCGACGTATATTCCATGCGCATCTGGCTCGATCCCGTGCGCCTTGCCGGGCTCGGGCTTTCGACGGACGATATTTCCGCCGCCGTCCAATCCCAAAACATTCAGGCAGCCGCGGGAACGCTCGGTTCGGAACAAGGGAACGAATTTCTTCAATTTAAAATCAACGTTCACGGGCGTTTGAAAGACGCGGACGAGTTCGGCAACATCATCGTGCGCACGGCGGCAGACGGGAGCGTGCTTCGCCTCAAAGACGTGGCGCGCATTGAACTCGGCGCAAAAACCTACGCCGGACGCGGGAATTTTAACGGGAAAGAATCCGTCGGAATGGCAATTTTCCGCAACAGCGATTCCAACGCACTCGCAACGGTAAAAAAAGTGCGCGCCGTGCTCGACGAAATGGCAGAGCGGTTCCCGCCCGGCGTGAGCTACGACGTTTCGTATGACCCGACGCAATTCATCGTTGTTTCGCTCGAAGAAATCGTCGAAACCATCATCGTCGCGCTCCTTCTCGTGGTGCTTGTCACATATGTGTTTTTGCAGGATTGGCGGGCAACGCTCGTTCCCGCAATTGCGATTCCGGTTTCGCTCATGGGAACGTTCACGTTCATGTATCTGCTCGATTACAGCGTGAACGTGCTGACGATGTTCGGTTTGATTTTGGTTATCGGTTCTTTGGTGGACGACGCGATTGTCGTCGTCGAAAACTGCCAGTCGCTGATGTCGCGGGAACGCCTTTCGGCGAAAGATGCCGCGATCAAAAGTATGACGCAAATCACGGGAGCGATTATCGCAACGACGCTCGTAACCATTGCCTGCTACGTTCCGCTCGCGTTTTACGGCGGAATGGTCGGGCGCATTTATATGCAGTTTTCGGTGACGATGTGTATCGCTCTCGTGCTCTCCACCGTGGTGGCACTGACGCTCAGCCCGGCACTTTGCGCACTGATTATGCGCCCGCCGCGAGAACGTGTTTCTCCGATTTTTAAACCGTTTAATGCGCTTTTGGACGGGACGAAAAAAATCTACTTGGGCTTCGTGCTTCGCTTGGTGCGCCGCGCGTCTCTGACGGTTGGCTTCATGGCGCTGTTTTTCGTCGGGATTTGGTATTTTTCGGAAAAAATCCCCGGCTCCTTCCTGCCGGAAGAAGACAAAGGTTCAATTACGATGAACATTGAGCTCGCTCCGGGCGCGACAATCGCGCGAACGGAAGCGACGCTTCAAAAAGTGCGCGAACGCATTTCCGATATTCCCGGCGTAAAAGCCGTGATGACAATTCCCGGGCGTTCCCGTATCGGGAGCGACGGCGAGCACGTTGCCATGGGCTACGTCCGACTCAAAGACTGGTCCGAACGCACGACGCCGGAAACGCAACTCGACGCCATCGTCGATAATTTGCAAAAAGCGACGGCAGACATTCCCGAAGCGCGCATCATGTTCTTCACGCCGCCGGCAATCATGGGCTTGGGCGCAGTCGGGGGCGTTTCCGCCGTGCTTTGCGGCGAAGGCGATGTCGCTCCGGAAGAACTTTCCGAAGTGGTAAAAAACCTCGTCGCGGACTTGAACGCGCTCCCGCAGGTGCGCCGCGCAAGTTCTTCCTACAACGCGGACACCGCGCAATTATTCCTCGATATCGACCGAGAAAAAGCGGAATCGCTCGGCGTTCCCGTGGATCGTATTTTCTCCACACTGCAAAGCCAGCTGGCGTCATTTTACATCAACGACTTCAACTACGCCGGAGACGCATTTTACGTCAAAATGCAGGCGGACAAAGCGTTTCGCGTGACGCAAGACGACATCCGCGGGCTACTCGTCGCGAACAATTCCGGCGAAATGGTTCCGCTGAACGTGTTTGCCAAACTGCGCTTCACGGTCGGTCCGACGGAAATTCAGCGTTTCAACAAACTGACTTCCGCCGACGTTACCGTGCAGGTTGCCGAAGGCTACACGAGCGGCGAAGTCATGGAAATTTTGGAAAAGATGAAATTGCCCGACGGTTACCACATCGAGTGGAAAGGGCAAAGCTATCAGGAACGGCAAAATCAGGGGCAAATCGTGCTGATTATGACGCTCGCTATGCTCTTCGCTTACCTCTTCCTCGTCGCGCAATATGAAAGTTGGACGATTCCCGTTCCCGTGATGCTCACGGTGGCGATTCCGACACTCGGAGCGCTCATCGGTTTGCTCGTGTGGGGGCTTTCGCTCGGGATTTACGCGCAGCTCGGTTTGGTCATGCTCATCGGGCTTTCTGCGAAAAATGCAATCCTGATGATTGAGTTTTCCAAACAATCACGCGAAGCGGGTTATTCGATTAAGGAAGCGGCGTTGCTCGGTGCGTCGTTGCGTTACCGCGCAGTGTTGATGACGGCGTGGTCGTTCCTTTTCGGCGTGTTCCCGCTCGTCGTCGCATCGGGCGCGGGCGCAGGTTCGCGTCGAGCAATCGGCGTAACGACGTTTACCGGAATGCTCATGGCGACACTCGTCGGTATCATTTTCGCGCCTGCGCTTTATTCGCTCTTCCAGCGTATGCGGGAGCGTTGCCGCCGCACCGTAAATCTCCCCGACGGCACCCCGGAAAACGAAAAAGGAAATTAATCCATGAAAAATTTTTTGATGAAAAAAAATCTTTGGCTCGCGCTGGCGGCGGGAACGATGCTCGCAGGAACAGCGTGCTCGACTGTGGACGAAGCGCGTGAGGCGCAAAAACCGGAAAACCGTTTGCGCGGCGAACGCACCGTCTCGTTTGCCGAATACGATTTCCCGGCGGGAACGGTGCTTTCGCTCGCAGATTTGGAAAAAATCGCACTCGATGCCAATCCGAAGATTTTTCAGGCGCGCCAAGCCGTGATTTCCGCACAACTCGCCGTGAAAGATATTCGCGCCGATTATCTGCCGACGATTGACGCTTCCGCCGCCTATTCGCGCGGGACGCACAACTCGACCGAACGCGGGCAAAGTTTCCATAGTTCGGGCGGGAACGAAATCGGGCTTTCGCTGGATTTGTTGCTTTGGGATTTCGGGAAAACTGACGCGAAACTCGAGCAAGCCGTTGCGCGTCTGCTTTCGGCGGAAAAAGATTTGCTCTCAGCGGAAAATCTCGTCCGCTACAACGTGCGCAAAGCGTATTTCGAGTTACGCCGAAACATCGAGTTGGACGTGGTCGCCGAACAGTCGGTTTCTCAATACAAAGAACACCTTGCGCAGATGCGCGCGTATCGTGACGCGGGCAAAGGCACGAAATACGATTGCACAAAAGCGGAAGTGGACTACAACAACGCCGTGCTCCAGAGCATCAGCATTGCAAACAACGTAAAAACGGCGCGCGCGGACTTAAACCTCGCGCTCGGTTTTGCAGAATCTCCGGACTACGAACTCGGCGGGAACGCGATGGGCTCTTTTGATCCGGATGTTGATGCACTGATGAATATCGCGCGAGAACGCGAGCCGGGACTCGCCTCGCTTGTCGCGCTGGAAAAAGCCGCGTCCGCGCACATCGACAAAACCGTCGCCGATTTGTTCCCGTCGGTCGGATTGAATTTTTCCGCCACACTCGAAGGCGAAGATTTGGATATGCCGAAAATTTGGAATCTTCTCGGTGTAGGGAAAATTTCGCAAAACGTGTTCAACGGCGGACGCAATCTGCGCGCCATCGAAGATGCCGTGGCAAAGCTCCGCGTTGCGCGAAGCAAAGTCGCCGCCTACGAGCAGCAACTTTACGCGAGCCTGACGACGGCGGTGCTTACGCTTACGCGCGCACGCAAGCAATACGAAGTCGCGTTGCTTTCCGAAAGCGCCGCAAAGGAAAACTTCGATATCGTGACGGCACAATTCAACGTCGGGAAAGCCTCCGCGCTTGACCGCACGGACGCGCAGGTTTCTCTCACGGAAGCACGGGCTGCGACCGTTTCGTCGGAATACGATTTCCGCGAAGCCGTTTCCGCCATCGCCTACCTCATCGCCACCGATCCCGTCGAGGAGCAAGTCGGCGACTGAGCGGCGTTCGTCTCCCCGATTTTTTCATAAGATTTTTTTGCGTTCCCGTAGCCTAAATTTCAATTTGCGAAAGCACGGAAAGCATTTATTATCGGGCGGAAATTCCTCTCCGATGATTAAAGAAAAAACCATTAACGAAGCCGAGCTCATTGCCAAAGCCAGCGTCCTTTTGGAAGCGCTCCCGTATATTCAGCGTTTTCACGACTCCGTTTTTGTCGTCAAATACGGCGGAAGTTTCATGGATTCCGATGATCCCGCCACGCGGGAACGCGTCGCGTCCGACATCGTCTTTCTCAACTCCGTCGGAATTAAAGTGGTCGTCGTTCACGGCGGCGGGAAAGCCATCACGCGCGCTATGGCAAAAACCGACATTACGCCGCAGTGGCGCAACGGGATCCGCGTAACCGACGAACGCACAATCAAAATCGTCGAAGACACACTCAACAACGAAATCAACGTCGACATTTGCCGTCTCATTGAAAAGCACAAAGGCGTTCCCGTGGGAATGCCCGGCAACCTCGTCAACGTTTGTGAAAAACTTTGCACAAAAGACGAAAACGGCGAGCCGATTGATCTGGGCTTCGTCGGTGACATCAAATCCGTCAAAACCAAAATCATAAAAAAAGCGCTCAACGAAGGAAAAATCCCGGTCATTTCGCCGATTGCGCTCGATGATGAGGATCGCCCCTACAACACGAATGCGGACGCGGCGGCGAGTGCCGTCGCCAGTGCGTTGAAAGCGCGCCGCCTCGTGTTTATGTCCGACGTTCCCGGATTGCTCGCCGACCCGAAGGATCCGAACACGCTCATTTCCACGCTTCGCGTCCACGAAGTGCCCGAGTTGAAAAAATCCGGTGTTATTTCCTCCGGCATGATTCCGAAAGTAGATTCCGCCGTGCGCGCGCTCCAAAGCGGTGTCCGCCGCGTTCACTTCATCGACGGGCGCACGCCGCACTCGTTGTTGTTGGAAATTTTCACCGACAAAGGTGTCGGCACGGAAATCGTCCATCCCGATGTTGTGCTTCCGCCGGAGCAAAAGGCGTAAGAACCGAATTTCAAAAATAAAAAAAGGTGAAAGCTTTTGAGCTTTCACCTTTTTTTTCCGGATTTACAAAAAATTCGGCGAGCGCATTGATTCCTCGTCAATCCTCTGCGCATCGCCGTTTCCGCATTGGGCACGATACGCAAGAAAACTCCGATGATGGGAATCGTAAACCGGCCAAACGAGCGTGCGGTCGCTCGGCGGAATTGCGGCGGAATCAATTTCTTCCCGCGAAAAAAATGCAAACTGCCCTTCGTCAATTTCCGGCGGGAGCGCCCCTATCGGCTTCAAACATTCAAAAAGGAACATCAGCCAATGCCCGCTTCCCTCGTAGGAACGTTCGGAAACCATTCCGAAAAGATGAAGATCCGGTGCGGAAATTCGCATTCCGGTTTCCTCAGACGCCTCGCGGCAAGCACACTCGAACGGAGACTCGCCCAGCGCCATCTCCAACTTTCCGCCAACCGGACTCCAGCAACCTTTGTTCGGAGCTTTCCTCCGCTGAATCATCAAAAATTTTCCGTTCCCGTCGCGGATAAAAATCAACACGCTAATTTTAAACGGCAAAACGGCAACCTCAGGTGAATGGTTTGCATTGTCCATGATTGCGAAGTATTATGCGAGGCGTTCCCGCCGCTTCAAGTCGCGATTTTGGAGAAAACAAAATCCTTGCCTCCCCGAGTCCGAGCCTTTTAGATTGAACCTCAACACTCGGAGAGATGGCAGAGCGGTCGATTGCGGCGGTCTTGAAAACCGTTGAGCCGAAAGGTTCCGGGGGTTCGAATCCCTCTCTCTCCGCCATTTTTAAAAGCCCGCGAACGCGTATAAATGCAACGTTTGCGGGCTTTTTCATCGGTTTTATTTTTACCGTATACATACAGAAGTGTATCGCGCTGATTTGTTTTCGTTCCCGCGAAGTGTTCTAATTTTAGAGCATCCTCCGCTTCGCCTGTATTTATGCGCATTGCGACGGTTTTTCTTATTGACTCGGTAGACATTTCGACCCGATAATCTTTCCCGAAGTTTGCAACTATCATTCATTTATCCGCAACAAACCGTAAATTAATATTATTGGAGGACCCATGAAGATCTCGACCCGAGGCAGATACGCACTACGCATTTTGATGGATTTGGCAAAATTCATCGGAGACGAGAAACCGCGCATGATCAGCGACATCTGTAAATCTCAAGGGCTCTCCCGAAAATACGTCGGTCGCCTCATTATTCCGCTGTGCCGCGCGGGTTGGGTGGAATCGAAACGCGGGGCGAAAGGCGGATATTTCATGCGTTGCGATCCCGACAAACTTACGCTTCTGGAAGTTATTGAAGTCATGGAGGGGAAAGTTTCCGTCGCGCCCTGCCTCGCTTGTGTCCGTAAATGTAAGCGGGAAAAAATCTGCACGGCTCGCGAAACCTGGGACATCATCAATCAAAGAATCCGCGAAGACCTTTCCAAAATTACGCTCCGGGAAATCATCAATCACCACGGAGAACACGAAGGAATGTGCCTCCGCTAAGTTGTTAAAAATGCACGCGAAAAAAAATCGGCAACCTCTAATCGCCGATTTTTTTTCGCGGGAACGCTTATTCGCTGTAAAGCCAAGTGGATAAATAGCGCGTTCCCGTGTCGGGAATAATTACGACGATTGTTTTGCCAACATTCTCCGGCCTCGCCGCAAGCGTAAGCGCTGCAAACGTTGCCGCGCCCGCCGAAATTCCCGTGTGAATACCTTCTTCCTTGGCGAGCCGTCGTGCCGTCGTGCCCGCATCGTCGTCCGAAACGCGAATTACGCCGTCGACCACACCTGCGTCATAAATTTTCGGAATAAATCCGGCACCGATACCCTGAATTTTGTGCGGACCGGCGTTCCCGCCGGAAAGCACGGGCGAGGTTTCCGGTTCGACGGCAAAGATTTTCACATCCGGTTTTCGCGCTTTCAAAGCACGCCCGATTCCCGTAATCGTTCCGCCCGTCCCGACACCGGCGACCACGATGTCCACGCTCCCGTCCGTGTCTTTCCAAATTTCCTCCGCCGTCGTTTTCAAGTGAGCGTCGACATTTGCCGGATTTTCAAACTGCTGCGGGAGCAACGCATCGGGATTCTGCCGCTTGAGCTCGAGCGCTTTTTCGATGGCGCCTTTCATGCCCTTGGTGCCGTCCGTCAAAACGAGTTCCGCACCGAAGCTCGCAAGGAATTTGCGCCGTTCAAGGCTCATCGTGTCCGGCATCGTCAAAATCAGGCGGTAGCCTTTCACGGCGGCGACGAGCGCAAGTCCGATTCCCGTATTCCCGCTGGTCGGTTCGATTATCAGGCCGCCTTTTTTCAGCAAGCCTTTCGCTTCCGCGTCCTCAACCATCGCGAGCGCGGCGCGATCTTTCACGGAACCGGACGGATTCAAAAATTCCAATTTTGCCAAAACATTTGCGCCCGGAGGCGTTACCGTGTTCAGCCGCACGAGCGGTGTTTTCCCAATAAGTTCAAGAATGTTGTTTGCAATTTTCATAGACGTAAAACGTTATTTTAAAAACTACTAAATTCGTCCGGTTTTGTAGACTCGACGTTTCGTCGGGTCAATCCATTTTTCCGTTCCCGCATGGAGAAACCGTCTGCGGGAACATTTTTTATTTTAAGAAAGACCCGCAAAATCGCGCCAAATCTCCGTCTTCGGTTCGGGCGTGCTTGCGTTTACGCGGGAACGCAGATAGATTAGCGAACTTTATTCACGAAAAACTTTCTTCAAAAAATTATGTGCGCTAAAGCTGCAAAAACCGCTATTTCTCCGCGTCGGGACGAAGATTATCCCGAGTGGTATCAACAGGTCGTCAAGGCCGCCGATCTCGCCGAAAATTCGCCGGTGCGCGGCTGCATGGTCATCAAACCCTGGGGCTATTCGCTTTGGGAAAATATTCAGCGCGACCTCGATGCGCTCTTTAAGGCGACGGGCCACGTGAACGCGTATTTCCCGCTGTTTATTCCGAAAAGTTTCATTGAAAAAGAAGCCGAGCACGTGGACGGTTTCGCCAAGGAATGCGCCGTTGTAACGCACTCGCGCCTCGCCGCCGACGAAAGCGGCAAGCTCGTTCCCGCGGGTGAACTCGAAGAGCCGCTCATCGTGCGCCCGACGTCGGAAACCATCATCGGCGCGACTTACGCCAAGTGGGTGCAGAGCTACCGCGACTTGCCGATCCTCGTCAATCAATGGGCAAACGTCGTCCGCTGGGAAATGCGCACGCGCCTCTTTCTGCGCACGGCGGAATTTCTCTGGCAGGAAGGACACACCGTTCACGCCACCGCCGAAGAAGCCGAAGAAGAAACCCGCAAAATGCTCGACGTTTATGCGGATTTTGCCGAAAACTACATGGCAATGCCGGTTATTCGCGGGCACAAAACCGCCTCGGAACGCTTCCCGGGCGCCGTCGATACGCTTTGCATCGAAGCCATGATGCAGGACCGCAAGGCACTTCAGGCGGGAACGTCGCACTTCCTCGGACAAAATTTTGCCAAGAGCTGCAACATTCAGTTCCAAAACGAAGCGGGAACGCTCCAGCACGCGTGGACGACGTCGTGGGGCGTTTCCACGCGCCTCATCGGCGGCATGATTATGACGCATGCGGACGACGACGGCATGGTCGTCCCGCCGCGCCTCGCGCCGCAACACGTCGTCATTCTCCCGATTTACCGCGATCCCGCGCAACGCGGCGACGTGCTCGCCTACTGCGAAGCCTTGAAAAAAGACATTCTCGCGCAACGCTACGACGGGCGCCCGATTCTCGTTTCCATTGACGATCGCGATTTGCGCGGCGGCGAAAAAACTTGGGGCTGGATTAAAAAAGGCATTCCGCTGCGAGTCGAAGTCGGCGCGCGCGACATCGCCGAAGGCAAAGTCTTTGTCGGTCGCCGCGACACGGGCGAAAAAGCGGCGTTCCCGCGCGACGAATTTGTCGCCACGCTCCCGCAGAAACTTCAGGAAATTCAAGACAATCTGCTTGCGCGTGCGAAAAAATTCCGCGCCGACAACATGCGCGAAATCAACACGAAGGAAGAATTTTACGAATTTTTCACGCCGAAAAACAAAAACAAACCGGAAGTGCACGGCGGCTTCGCGCTTTGCCACTGGAACGGCTCGGCGGAAGTCGAAGCGCAAATCAAGGCGGATTTGAACGTGACGATTCGTTGCGTGCCGCTCGACGACACGGAGTTCCCGCCCGAGCCCGGCATTTGCCCGTTCTCCGGCGAGCCGTCCCCGCGCCGCGTCGTCTTCGCGAAATCGTATTAATAATAAACAGAAACCGCGAATAAACACCAATTAACACGAATGAACCGGCAGTAAATAATCCGCCAAATAAAATTCGTGTTCATTTGTGTTAATTTGCGGTTCCTTTGTTTTTCTGCCGCGCTACTAAAATGTATAAAAACTTCTTCAAGCGTTTTCTGGATTTCACTCTCGCGCTCTGTGTGCTGATTGCGACTTCTCCGATTCTCCTCGCGGTTTCCGTCGCCCTGCACTTCGCCAACAAAGGCGCCGGAATTTTCTTCACGCAAGCCCGCCCCGGGAAAAACGGGAAAATTTTCCGCGTTATTAAATTCAAAACCATGACGGACGAACGCGACGTTGCGGGAACGCTCTTGCCCGACCATCAGCGGATGACGCGTGTCGGAAAATTTCTCCGGAAAAGCTCACTCGACGAATTACCGCAACTTTTCAACATTCTCCGAGGAGATATGTCGATTATCGGCCCGCGTCCGCTTCTTCCGGAATATTTGCCGCTCTATTCGCCGGAGCAGGCGCGCCGCCACGAGATTCGTCCGGGCGTCACGGGCTGGGCACAAACCAACGGACGCAACGCCATTTCGTGGAAAAAGAAATTTGAGTTGGACGTTTGGTATGTGGACCACGTTTCGTTTGCGCTCGACGTAAAAATTCTTTTTCTGACGGCGCTCAAAGTCGTGAAACGCGAAGGCATCAACCAATCCGACGCGCCCGGCACGGAAATCACAATGCCGAAATTCGACGGCACGAACTGAACACGCGAAAACCCTGCGCGGGGGAAAGAGCCTCAACCCGAAATTTGCGGTTGCGCGCTTCCGGAAACGACATCGGCGTTAATCACGACGCGCTTGGCGTTCCCGCGATTCGGCAGTTCATACATCGTTTCGAGCATAATTTTTTCGAGAATGGAACGTAGCCCTCGTGCGCCCGTGCCGAGTTTGATTGCTTTTTCGGCAATGGCGGAAACGGCATCATCTTCAAAAACAAGTTCCACACCTTCCAGCGCCAGCAGTTTGCGGTATTGCTTGATCAAAGCGTTTTTCGGTTGCGTCAGAATGTGCTCAAGGTCTTTTCTGCCAAGTTGCGAAAGCGCAGAAACAATCGGAAGGCGCCCGACAAACTCCGGAATCATACCGAACTCAAAAAGGTCTTCCGGCTGAAGTTCCGCCATAATTTGCTCGGCGGAGAGTTCCTTTCCGGTTTCGACGGAAGTGTCAAAACCGAGGAATTTATTGCCGATGCGCGATCCGATAATGCGTTCCAAGCCGACAAAAGCGCCGCCGCAGATGAAAAGAATATTTGAAGTATCAATCTGAACATACTTCTGGTCGGGATGCTTGCGCCCGCCGTTCGGAGGAACGTTGCAAACCGAACCTTCGATAATCTTCAAAAGCGCCTGTTGAACGCCTTCTCCGGAAACGTCGCGCGTGACCGAGGCGGAATCGCTCTTACGCCCGATTTTGTCGATTTCGTCGACGTAAACAATTCCTGTTTCGGCGCGTTGCACATCGCCGTCCGCCGCCTGCAGGAGGCGGACGAGAATGTTTTCCACGTCTTCGCCGACATAGCCGGCTTGAGTCAGTGTCGTTGCATCCGCGATGGCAAACGGAACGTCGAGCACACGCGCGAGCGTTCGTGCAAGAAGCGTTTTCCCGCAACCTGTGGGACCGATGACGAGAATATTGCTTTTTTCGACTTCGACGTTTTTCAAATCGGCGGCGGGAACGACTTCGGATGCCGTTCCCGTAGCGGCGGCGCCCCCGAAAAGTTTGTCGTTTAAGCGCTTGTAGTGATTATAAACGGCAACGGAAAGCACTTTTTTCGCCTGTTCCTGCCCGATAACATAATCGTCGAGCGTAGCGCGAATTTCAGACGGTTTTTTGAGCGCAATCGGCTTCAGCGGCTCCGCGTCCGGCTTTTTTTCCGTGCGCATTTTCGAAACGGTGTCGGCAACTTTCGCCGGGGACATTTCTTCGGCGGCGGGATTTTTCCGTGCACTTTGGCTATTTGTCATTTCGACGCAGAGCTTCGCACACTCGTCGCAAATATTTGCGCCGTCCGGTCCGATAATCAAAATCCCGACATCGTTGCGGGAACGCCCGCAAAACGCGCACTTAGGTTCGTCTTTCGCCATTTTTACAGCGTAGCTTTTACTGCTTTTTTATGTTCAGGAGAAGAAATCTCCTTTTTGTCTTGGGGTGGGTTGATCACCGTATCCACAATCCCGTAGGCGAGCGCTTCCTGCGCCGTCATGTAATGGTCGCGGTCGGAGTCCTTGGCGATTTGCTCAACGGTTTTTCCCGTGTGTTTGGCAAGAACGCGATTGAGTGTTTCGCGCCAGCGCAAAATTTCTTTTGCCGCGATGGAAATATCCGACGCCTGCCCGCCCGCGCCTCCGCTCGGCTGATGAATCATCACGCTGGAGTTCGGGAGCGCGTAGCGTTTGCCCTTCGTTCCGCCGGCGAGCAAAACCGTGCCCATCGACGCCGCCATACCGACGCAATACGTGACCACGTCGCATTTCAAGAACTGCATCGTGTCGTAAATCGCCATCCCCGCCGTAACGCTTCCTCCGGGTGAGTTGATGTAGATGTGAATATCCTTTTTCGGATCTTCCATTTGCAGGAAGAGCATTTGTGCGATAACGGCGTTGGCGACATCGTCATAAATCGGCGAGCCGAGGAAAATGATCCGGTCTTTGAGAAGGCGACTGTAAATGTCCCACGATCTTTCACCGCGGGCATCGCGCTCAACAACGCTGGGAATAATGTAGCTCATCGTTTTCCTTAATAAAATATTACAAAAAAGTTCGCGGGAACAGCTGTGCAGGCTTCGTGCCATGCGAGAATCAAAATTTAGCGAACGGAACCCGTTCGCTAAATTTCAATCAATCGAATTTTGCCGATCGGCAAAGTTCGATTTTAGAGTTTGTCTTTGAGAACAATGTCGAACATCGCTTCGGCCTGATCGCGCGTCGGGCGACCGCCGTCCACGCAAAAGCGCACGGAAAGTGCGACCGCGTTTTTCGTCAGCATTTCGTCAAACACCGGCTGGAGCGCTTTCGGCAGAAAGAAGCAAAAGCGGCCGTAGTCAAAATACGATTTTTCGAGCGTCTGCCCGTCCACGAAATTGATAAACGCCGTGCGTCCGTTGTCCGGCTTGAAAATATCGCTTTCGACAAAGACTTCGTAGCTGCAGACAAAATTGTTGTTCGCGGGGTATTTTGCGAAAAGTTTAATCGTTCCGCGTTCATACTGAACCGCCGGAACCAACTTCGACATTTGTGCTTTCTCCATAATCATAACGGCGATAAAATTAAAACGTTCCCGCGACATTTCAAGCGAGAATTAACGGAACCGTTCCCGCCGGCGCGAAAAAATCCTCGAGCCGTTCCCGCGCGGGAAAAAATATTGCGGCACGAAACGGAAAAATCTAACTTCTTGCGCTCAATCAAACGGGCAATCCGCTGCAACAATACAGTTTTTTTCAGAAAAAGATGATTCAGACAATCGCCAATATCCGTGTCCGGTTTTCGGAAACCGATGCCATGGGCGTCGTTTATCACGCGAATTATCTCCCCTGGTTTGAGGTTGCCCGCACGAAGCTGATGGCGGAAGTCGGTTTGCCGTATCGGGAACTCCAAGATGCTGGCTATATGTTGCCCGTGCTCGAAGCGCAGTGCGCTTACAAAAATTCCGCCAAATACGACGACGAAATCGCCGTGCACGCCGTGATGAAAACGTTCCCGCGCGTGCGCATCCGTATCGACTACGAAGTGCGGCGCGGCGACGAACTGCTCACCACCGGCTACACGGTGCACGCGTTTATGAACCGCGAAGGCGTCGCCATCCGCCCGCCGAGCTTTTTCCTCGAAAAATTGGAGCAATCATTCAGCAAATAAAAACGAAGCCGGGAAGACGCATTTCCCGTTCCTTGTTTCCAATTCCGATTTTTTTTCATCCATGAGTCGTTGTCCTATTCGCCGCGAAATTATCCGCACGGAACTTCCGGAAGATATTTCAGCCCAACCCGCCAAAAAGCAACTGCGTTACCGTATTTTGCCGATGCGCGATGCCATTCCCTACTCCGACGTGCTTCTGAACGCGCTTCAGGTGCGGGAACACGTGCGCTCGTGGGCGGCGTTTCGCGATGCGGACTGCATTTGCAGCTACGTTTCCGTGCGTAGCGAAATGCCGACCCCGGGAATCATTCTCCGCGCACTCGAAAGCGGAAAAACCGTTATCGTGCCCAAAGTCGACGGCAACATCATTCGCTTTTTCAAAATCAAAAGCCTGACGGACGATTTGGACCGCGGAACTTTCGGCGTGCTCGAGCCCAACGACCGTTGTGAAGAAGTCGATCCCGCGACGGCGGGCGCATGCCTGATTCCCGGCGTTGCTTTCGACGAACACGGCAACCGCATCGGCTACGGGAAAGGCTACTACGACCGCTTTCTGAATACGCTTCCGAAAAATATTCCGACTCTCGGGCTCGCCTACGATTGCCAAATCCTGCCCGAAATCCCACACTCGCCGGAAGACGTTCCCGTGCAATTTCTCGTTACGCCGCAACGCGGCATTTTTCCCGCCAGCTGACCGCCGCGCATGGAATTTGACGGGAACGACGACGCCCCGAAGCCGCCGCCGAATGCCGCGCGCATCGTCCCGCATTTTCCGTTATTCTGGCTCCTGATTCCGCAAATCCTCGCGTTTGCATTTTGTGCAAATGCACCGTGGTTTTCCGAAATTCCTGTTTCACGCTGGCTTTTCGCGGGAACGCTTTTTCTGTTTTTCTCCGTCGCGGCGAGTGCCGGCGAACATCTTTTTTCAAACGGGAAAAAAGCTCCGCTTTTTGTCGGCGCATGGAAAATCTGTTTTCCGATTGCGGCATTTTTCATCTTCTGCGTGTGGTGGAATTTTCGTGCGCCTCCGCTTGAAGATTGGACGGGAAAATCTCCGCGTGAAATTGAAATCGAATTTCGTATCGAAAAAATGTTTGCCTCCGCAGGAAAAAATTTCGGCGGACTCGCTCGCACAGAAAAAATTTCCGGAGAAGGAGTCGACGTGCTCGCGGGAACGCGCATCCGTTTTTCCGTTCCGAAAAAACTTTTTGAAAACACGGAAGACGTTCCCGCAGAAGGGGCGGTTTTGAGGGCATACGGCGTCATCAGCGGCGTGGAGGAAACGGAATTTCTCAAAGGCGAATTTCTCGACTACCTGAAACGGGAACGCGTAAGTGCGATATTTTCCCGAACGGAAAGCGCAAAACTGCTCCCGCGCGGCGACAGCTTTTTCTTCCGTTGGTGCACAAACGCGAAAGCCGACTTGAGACAGAACCTGATCACAATTTCCGCCGGAAGCGCGTGGCACGAGCGAGCCGGGCGCGTTCTCGGTGCGATGTTGCTCGGCGACCGCTCCCTGCTTTTGCCCGAACAAAAAACGAATTTTCTGCTCACGGGAACGATGCACATTTTCGCCGTCAGCGGCTTGCATGTTTCCATTCTTGCGGCGGGAGCGCTCGCCCTGCTCCGCGCATTCCGCGTGCCGCGCCTGCCCGCGTGGCTTGTGGCGATCGGCGCACTTTGGGTCTACACACAAATCGTCGGTGCGCCGCCGTCCGCAATGCGTGCTTGGGCAATGCTGGTCTTCCTGTTTCTCGGAACGGTTTTCGGACGCGGACGCATGGCGTTTCACGGGCTGATTTGTTCGGCATTTTTTGCGTTGCTGGCGGAACCGACGGTGCTGAACGACACGGGATTTCGCCTTTCGTATTTGGTTGTTGCGGCGATTTTGCTCTACGGAATTCCTCTGGCGGAAGTCGCGGGGAATGCAGTTGACACGGAACGCTGGTTGCCGCGCCAAGTTGTTTCGCTCCCGCAAAAAATGTTTGCAAAAGTTCGCGACAGCGTCGTTTCCGGAACGTGCATTTCGATGGCGGCGTTTCTTGCGGGGACGCCGATTGTCACGGCGATGTTCGGAATTTGCTCGTTCGTTTCGCTCGCGGCAAACGTCGTGCTGATTCCTCTCGTTTCGCTCGCGGCGTGGCTCGGAGCAGGCGCGCTCGTGCTTGCTTGTTTCCCGTGGTGCGGCGAAATGCTCGGAAAACTCCTTTTTAACGTCGCGGCGTTTCCTCTGGCAGTTATCGATTTCGGCACGGAAATATTTTCAAAAATTCCCGGTGTAGCGGAACTCTCGTTCCCGCACTACGCATTCGGTATTGCGGGAAGTTTGCTTCTGTTTGCGCTTTTCTTCTTCGGAGAAATTTTGCCGCAACTGCGGGAACGCCCGGTTCTTCGATTTGTGCTTCCGCCGCTCACACTCGCCGTTTTTCTTCTGATTTTCGCCTACTGATTGCCTTCCCCGGCATAAAAAAACCTCGAAAGCCGAATGAGCTTTCGAGGTTTTTTTGCGACAAATAAGTATCGAATTCTTAAATACGGCGCGAAAGATTGAACGCGGAAACGAGCGCGAGCAAGCCCGCAAGTTCAATATTCGTGTCGATACCACAACCCCAGAAGACTTTTCCGTCGCTGTCGCGGGAAATCGAAACATACGCTGCGGATTCCGTTGCCGATCCCGTTCCGATTGCGTGCGAACGATAATCGCGCAACGTAAAGTTTTTCCATCCCTGAGCGTGGATTGCTTTAACGAATGCGTTGATCGGCCCGTTCCCGCTTCCGGAAATCTTGTATTCTTTTCCCTGATACAAAACTTCCGCCGAGCAGGAAACAATCGGTTTGTTTTCCGAATTGGATTCAAAAAAACGAAGTTTCAACGGTTCCGCAACGTTGACAAAGCGCGCCTGGAATTCGTCGTGAATTTCCTTCGGGGAAAGCTCGCGACCGAGCTTGTCCGCCACGCCGCCGATGACTTGCCCGACAATCGGGTGCATCAGTTTCGGCAAATCAATACCGAAGTCGCGATCGAGAATGTAGGCGATGCCGCCCTTTCCGCTTTGGGAATTGATGCGGATGATAGCTTCGTAGGTTGCGCCGACATCCGTCGGGTCAATCGTCAGGTAAGGAACGTGCCACGGAGCGTCGCCGCCGAGTTTACCGCGGGCATCCATACCTTTTTTGATGGCGTCTTGGTGAGAACCGCTGAACGCCGTATAAACGAGGTCGCCCGCGTAAGGATGACGCGCGGGAATCGTCATGCGCGTGCAACGTTCGTAAACTTCGCGAATCGCGGGAAGATCGTCAAATTTCAGTCCCGTCTCAATCCCGTGTGTATACATATTGAGCGCAACGTTCACGATGTCCAAATTACCCGTGCGTTCGCCGTTCCCGAAAAGCGTTCCCTCGACGCGATCCGCGCCCGCCATGAGCCCGAGCTCCGTCGCTGCCGTTCCCGTGCCGCGGTCGTTGTGCGTGTGCAGGGAGATAATTACGCTGTCGCGGCGGGAGATCATTCCGCAGAATTTTTCAATCATATCGGCATAAACGTTCGGCGTCGTCCATTGAACGGTTTCCGGCAGATTGAGAATGATCGGGTTCTGCGGCGTCGGTTGCCAGACATCCATGACGGCTTCGCAAACTTCGACGGCGTAGTCGACTTCGGTGTCGGAAAAACTTTCCGGAGAGTATTCGAGACGGATTTTGGTGTCGCCCGCCTCCGGCAAAAGGGTTTTGACAAGTTGCGCACCGTCGACGGCAATTTGTTTAATCTGTTCCTTCGACGCGTTCCCGAAAGTGATACGGCGCTGGAGCGGCGATGTGGAGTTGTAAATGTGAATGATTGCCTGTTTCGCGCCGCGCAGAGCTTCAAACGTGCGGCGAATCAAATGCTCGCGGCACTGAACGAGCACCTGCACGGTAACGTCGTCCGGAATCAGATTTTTCTCGATGAGCGCACGCGCGAATGCAAATTCCGTATCCGATGCCGACGGGAACCCGATTTCGATTTCCTTAAAACCGATATCGCAAAGCATCTTGAACATTTCGATTTTTTCTTCGACGTTCATCGGCACGGCGAGCGCCTGATTCCCGTCGCGCAAATCGACGCTACACCACACGGGCGCTTTTTCGATACGGTTGTCCGGCCAACGGCGATTTTTGATATCGACCTGCGGGAACGCGGAATATTTCGTGATTTCGTTATGTTGCATAAAAAAGAATAAATAAAATAATTAAAAATTTCGGGTATAGGAAAAATGCGGAATTTTTCCGCAAAGAAAAGAAAAACGGCGAAAAACAAAACCGGGTCGCCGCCCCGCTAAAAAATTGCCACTCCCCTCAGGGGAGAAGCGTTGTCCGACTAAGTCGTTGAAATTCGTAAATCACGGGAAGAGATTTTTTACGCCTCCGAAATTTTGTCAAATTGAAATTTAGTGCACCGACAACACCTAATCCGTAAGAAATCTTATCTTCCCAATACTATTTTCCGAAGATTTAAACCCTCCGCCCATTAAACCTAAAAAAGAATATCCTCGTCCGGAAACTATTCGTGAAACTTGTGTGACTTGTAGATTCCCACAAAATCGCCCTCGCCCCACTTGCCGTTTCCGCGAATTTATTGCTCCTTTAAAACGAATTGTTCGTAATGGAATTTCGCGACTTCGTTTACCAACGAATCCACGACCTTCCCATCGACATAGTTGTGCGTAATTATCGGACTGATGCAAAACGGCAAAAGCGGAAGCCAATAAACCGTGCGCACGCTTTCGGCTTTCCCGAAACTCGCTAGGGTTTTGTTTCTTAAGACGATATTGGCACTTGCGTCCAATGTTTCATCCACTCCGGCAGGAATCAGGAACAAAGTACCTCCACATACGGCCCCCGCTCCGGCTGAAGTCGCCTGATCCGTTCCCGATCGCCAAACCCGAAATTCGATATGATACGAATCATCCGATGCGGTGCGCTCATATTGGACAGAAGAAAATAGACCCGTTTCCTCCAACGCTTTTCTTAGTGCATCTCTAAAACCTATATCATTATCTCCGTTCAACGGTCGCTCCACAAAGTCCGCTTGGATATAATCAACGGAAAAAGTGATTGGATATTTTTGCGTTTCGTTCAGATTTTTCCGCCGAAAAACCGTGCTGTCGCAATATCCGCGAGAATACGACAAGCATCCGGAAAGCAAAGCTCCAATGCCGAATAAAAACACGAATGTGAAAATGTTCTTTTTCATTCGGATTCCTTTCTTTCAGAAACGCTAACGATGTTTTCACGTCCTGTCGCAAACGGCTTTATATCCCCCTTTGTCCTGATCGGAACTCCGTTTATCCTATCAACAAGCATACCCCGCCGTAGCCCGGCACCTTCTGCGAGAGTCCCTTTTACGACGGCAGCGATCCGTACTTCAATTTCATCCGAATCACTATCGCCCGGCAAAAACTGCGGGAACGCTAATATTACACCGTAAAAATCCTTGCTCATTTTCCTCTTCCTGAAAAAGAAGCCGTATTGATTGTAGTAATCCACTTCTTCCACGTACGGGATCGCCTGAAGCGTTGTATTTCGGGTGTATCCGCTATAATTTCCGCTAACATAACCTCCGGTCGCTGAATATTCGCTTACCGTCCCGCTTGTGTACGAATAAGAAGTCGACGGAGCGTATGTAACGCCCCGAACGGTTTTACTTCTATAGAACTTCTCCCTAAAAACGACAAGCGTCGCACCGATATCTTCTGCCAAATCAATTGCGCAAACCCAAGGACAATGTACTGCTGAAAACGCACTTTCCCCAACTAATTCATACCCGTCCTCAATCAGAGCAACAAACTCGTCTTCCAAATCTTCTTCTTCGCAAGACGAGAAGCGAAGACGAACCTCCTCTTTCTTTACCCGCTCCGTTCCCGCAGGAATATTCGCAACATAATATTCCTCATAGTGGTTACTGACACATCCGCAAATGGCAAAAACACTAGCGGTTAATAAAAATAGGAAATAGCAATTCATCTTTTGGGAAGCCAGTTCAGAGTGAGTTCAATATAAACCCCATCCACGGGACCTGTCTATTTATTTCCCGTTTTGAGAAGAAAAATCGCCTTTCGCACATAAAAAAATACGGGCACGCCCAAAGAGGTTGCCCGTATGTCCAAAGCCGGAGGCAATGGAGGGATGTGGACGGGAGCGTCTTTTATCCCGAAACAATGTCAAACAAATTGAAATATTCTGCAATTTTCAGCCACGGATTACACCGATTCCCACGGATAAATTAAACTCGCCCAACCAAAACCACTCTGCGTTCTCCGCGCACTCTGCGAGAGATTTATTCTGCCTGCTGTAGTTGTAAAGAAATACTTAACAACTGAATTTTCATCCGTTCCCGCTTCAACAAAGGGATTGGAGATGGGTACGCTGACGGTCGCAGCAACGGAGACAAAAAATCAAGCGCTGTTGTCGCCTCAGAAAAACACTCCCATCGTGTTCCGACTTGCTAATAACGCACGGATTTCTGCTTTCCTGCGTTCACATAAAACATGAATAGAATGCTTAAGCTCCTCTCGCACCGCCGGAGAAGGAATACATCGATTAATGACTTCTTTCCACGACTCTGCCTCTAATTCGACGCGGGTAATCTCTGCTTCAGAACTTCCTTCCGAAAGTTCTCTCAAAAATTTTCCGAAAAAATATCCCAATTTCGCGATCTGTGATTCTGAATTTTCCATATCTTAATATAAGCGGCACAGAAAGAAGTTTTTGCGAACGATTGCGGATAATCTAACAAAAAGCGCGAGAGATTTATCCCGCTCCCGCGGGAATGAAAAAATCCCCCGGACAACTCACGCCTTTCCCGGAATACTCTGTCGGTAAAATTTCCTCCGATGAGTCCCCGAAAAAATCCTTACAAAAAACAAGCCTGCGTTCCCGCCGCCGTCAAAGATCGCTGGATTCCCGCAAATTCCGCAAAGGCAAAATCCTTTCTCCCTAAACTGAATCTGCACTCCCTCAACGTTCCCGCAGAACAAAAAGCCGTCCTTTCCCACTGGGCACAAACCCTCGGAACACCGTTCGCAAAGCCGTTTGAGTCAGCCGCGCTCAAAATTCTCGAAGGGGAAAAAGCGACCGACGAAACTGTATCCGAAGCTCCGCCACAAATCCTTTTTCCGGAACTCTTCGATGTCCCGTTCCCGCCGCCGAAAAAAGCAAAATTCACCTTCATCGACCTCTTCGCCGGAATCGGCGGTTTCCGCATCGCCATGCAAAACCTCGGCGGCAAATGCGTTTTCTCCTCCGAGTGGGACTCCCAAGCCTCCAAAACCTACGAAACCAACTACGGCGAAATTCCCTTCGGAGACATCACCAAGGAAGAAACCAAGCAATTCATTCCCGACAATTTCGACATCCTCTGCGCCGGATTCCCCTGCCAAGCATTCTCCCTCGCAGGGAAACGACGCGGATTTGAGGAAACTCGCGGTACGCTCTTTTTCGACGTTGCCGAAATTCTCCGCCGCAAGCAACCCAAAGCGTTCTTCCTCGAAAACGTCAAAGGTCTTGTTTGCCACGATAAAGGAAAAACTCTCGAAGTTATCTTGAACACGCTTCGCGATCTCGGATACTACGTTCCCGCGCCGCAAATCCTAAACGCCATGCACTACGGTGTACCTCAACATCGGGAACGCATTTATATCGTCGGTTTCAGAAACGACCTTGGAATCGCCGAATTTGACTATCCGAAACCCGTAGAAAAAAAAGTTTGTTTTGCAGATGTTAAGGAAAAGGACGTTGTTAGCTCAAAATACTACCTTTCAACGCAGTACCTTAAAACGCTTATCGCACACAAAGAACGTCACGCAAACAAAGGAAACGGATTCGGCTACGAAATCATCAGCGATAATAAATGTTCCAATGCAATCGTTGTCGGCGGTATGGGACGGGAACGCAATCTTGTCATCGATAATCGCCTAACGGATTTCACTCCAAAGACAAATATCAAAGGAGAAGTGAACCGCGAAGGAATTCGCCGCATGACTCCGCGCGAATGGGCTCGGCTCCAAGGATTCCCTGATTCTTTCCGAATCAAGGTCGCCGATGCTTCTGCCTACAAACAATTCGGAAACTCCGTTGCCGTTCCCGCAATCCAAGCGACGGCAAAACAAATCTTGAAAGGACTTAATTTGGGGAAATAAAATATGCGCAGAAGTGTATTGAAAGAAGTAGGACTCATTAAAAAGCAAGCAAAGGCTTCGTCTATTTTTGAAAGTCTATTTGGGGAAAAATCCTTTTTCGATATTGAATATAAATATCCATGCGAATACATCGCAAAGTATTGGGAACAATATAAAAAATCGGCTTTTGCGAACACAAAGAATACGAACAGTCTGAACGGAACAATCTTCGAGTACATTATCCAAACTCTATTTATACGAGAAAATTTACTCCCTCTATACATTCAAGCGAAGGTCGCATTTGTTCCCAATGTTGAGTATGACAGCATCTTGTACTCGAAAGAAATTGGACCTATTGCTTTTTCTATGAAAACAAGCCTTCGTGAACGCTACAAACAAGCGGACTTGGAAGCAATTGCCCTTAAGTATGTGCACAGAAAAGCGAGGTGCTTTCTACTAACACTTTCGGAAGAAGAATACGCTACCACGAAGAAAAAAATAGCGGATGGAGACATCATCGGTCTAGACAAAGTAATACTCTGCACGTCACCCGAGATGAATCAATTAATCTTCGACTTGAAGCAGCGCACATACGCACTTTCAGAACAAGTTGAAATCGTCTCCGGCACCCATATCACCTCAGAGAGAATTAATAGACATGTCACTAACAGCCAATAAGGGTGAATGGAGTGAGATCTACACCCTATTTAAACTTCTGAGCGAAAAACGCCTCCCGATCGGGGATGAAAATCCCGATCAAATCGCAAAAGTATTTTTGCCGATTATAGAAATCCTAAGAGAAGAAAAAGAAAAAAAATATAAATACAACTCAATAAAAGATTCTCAAAACGTCTGTATTTATAACGGGAGCAACGAACTTCTGTGTAGAATCCCATTTTCAACGTTCAAATCTCAAGCTGAATTTCTGCTCAATGAGCTAAAATCGCCTAAAAATAAATCCGCATTCCCTATCCCAGAAACGGAAGACTTCATGGGCAAAATTCATTGCTCCACCATCAAAGCATCTTCCAAAGATAAAACTGACATTAAAATTATCGTTCACGATGTCTTTACAGGGCTGACACCGCTTCTCGGATTCAGTATCAAGTCAGAACTCGGATCTCGCCCAACTTTATTAAATCCAAGCTCGGCAACAAATTTTATTTTTCTCGTAAAAGGATGCACGTTTTCCGAAGAAGAAATTGCCACGATTAACGCAATAAACGGAACCCGAAAAATCAAAGACCGACTTGATAAAATAGGCGAAAAAGGAGGATCTTTGGAGTTTCTGAGACTTGAATCGCCGATTTTCGAGCAGAACTTATTGATGGTCGACGGGTGGCTCCCCCCAATTTTAGCCTACGCTCTTTTGGAACATTATACAAAAGGGAATAGCTCTCTTTCGGACATCTCCTCACGCATGGACAAAGAAAACTCGCTAAACTTTCCATGTAATAGCTCGAAAAATTTTTATTCCCATAAGATTAAACGCCTTCTCTCTGATATCGCACTCGGACTGAAACCCAAAACAGAGTGGGACGGAAAATTTGAAGCGACAGGAGGCTATCTCGTCGTACGGGAAGACGGAGAAGTACTTTGCTATCACATTTTTTATAAAAACCAATTCGAAGCCTACCTCCTAAACTCGACACAATTAGATACGCCAAGTTCAAGTCGATACAAATACGGACAAATTGAAAAGCTCCTGACAGGAGAGCTTATTTTTAAATTAAATCTCCAAATTCGATTCAAATAATAGGGATTTTAACATCTGAGGATTATCGATAATTTTCTTCACTTCGCATTCCCAAATAACAAGAACTCGCCAACCTTGCTCGGCGAGTTCTTGTTTATTCTTTCTGTCGCGTTCTACATTCGAGCGAATCTTCTTTTCCCAAAACTCTTTGTTCGTTTCCGGCAGTTTCGACCTCAGACAATTTTCGTGGCGATGCCAAAAACATCCGTTCACAAAAATCACCGTTTTGTATTTCTTCAAAACAATATCCGGTTTTCCGGGAAGTGATTTGTCGCACAGACGAAACCGAAATCCCAACCGATGCAAAAGCGAACGAATTTTCACTTCTGGCTTCGTATCCCGACTACGCACCGCAGCCATATTGCGGGAACGCACCGCATTGGAAACTCTATCCATCTTGATTTGTATGAGACTTCAAATTCACAAAGATTTTGGTTCTGACTTTAAAGTTTCAGTCGCGGAATAAATCTGATTAACCGCAGTCTCTACCCGTACAAAACTATCAGATTGAGCCTTAATGCTCTGTGCAAAATCAAAATAAGAAGGCGGCTCCCCAAAATCTCGCCACACAGCAAGCAAATAATCACGAAACCGCTTAGTGCGCCTTAATCTAATTGATATATTAAACGAGCCAGATTGAAACATTTTTCCTATCTGATCGTCTGCTTCTTTTTCAAAAATCGGAGTATCAACAGATATGGCATCTAAATAGGCAAATTCCCCAATCCAACGAGCGATGTGGTACAGTCCCAAAGATGTCACCCTAAAAGGCCCATCTATGCGCTTATTGTTAAGTAAGCGCGCATCATCCTCATCAAATGTGAACCGAGAAGGCAGCTCTATCAGTTTTCGATTAATCGATCTCTTGAGGGTCCATTCTATTTGAGACACCTTAAATCCCAAGCGTTGAAGTTCCTTAAAAACAGAGTCAGACAAAACAAAACCATCTGCATTCTGGAATGTTTTTTGATTTAAAAATGCCAAGAGAATAGGAGTGATAAAATGTTCCCTTTTGTCCGACTCTGACACATCGAACAAATTAAGAGCAATCGAAGAATTTGAATCAAAATAGGAATAATCTCCAAGAAGAGCCTGCTTTGAGAACTCATGTATTGGAATCAGATAACTGCTATTTTCTTCCCCTATTATTTTCTCAGTATCGACATTGGAGCTTCCTATAAAATCTCGAATAAACGTCAAAGAAAGTCGGACATTCCCCCCTGTAACATTCTCCAAAAACTCATTCAGGTCTTTATTTTTCTCCAAAGAACGAATCAAAACCGTAGCGAACGCTGTAAAAGAAGGTATTTGGAGCCAATTTGCTCCTCGCATCTTGTCAAGTGGAAGAGGAATTTCTCTTTTGGATATTTTCTCTGCAAATATCAATCTCTTCCGAACCACATCCTCTATTCGAGGAGGCGCGATTGTATAAATCTTGTGGGGATATGCAGTCAAAATTCCCGCACTCTTAGATTTATAAAAAGTCAAAGGGCGAACGGATATAAAAACTAAAGAATTCCATCCCACAGCTAATTCTTGTGAGATTAAAAATGCTTGCTGCTGAAATTCAAAATCTCTCTGATCTGCATTATCCAAGAATATAATTATCTGCTTTTTAGCTGCTTTGGCATAGTGACTTAACGATCGCTTTAGATGCTCTGATTTGTTTTTCATGAGCTCTTCAAGCATTCTAATCTTTTCCTTTTCATATGAAACTGGGTCAGTCTCCTTTAAAGGCGCATACAATCCCTTAGAAAATCTCACAATCTCCGACGAATAGACTCCGTTCAGGAAATGCCTTTCGTAAATATCAACTCCATAATTTTCCGTGAGAAGATTAACTATTCGATCTTTTACATATTCACTCAACCTCAAATCGGATAACGCCGCCTCAGACCCCAAATCAACATAAAGGTACAGTGCATTTTTAAATTCTGGCGTATCATTTGATAAGAATAAATTCTTTACAAATGTAGTTTTACCGACACCAACATCTCCTATTAAAATTATAGGTCTTTTCGACAAACTCTCCAGGATAACACTACTGTCCAAAGCATGCTTGCTTTTTTTCTTTTTTACTGGAACTACAATTGTTGAATCTGAATCTATATCACTAAATAGTGCGTTATACCGAGCCTTGATCAACTCTTTACTAGATAGTGCATATTTCGATAATGCCCCGCTCTCGCAATAACATTGTTCATAAAACATTCCTTGCAGCTCTCTATTTTCAGGAATATCCAAAATAAGCAAATCTGCAACAGCTTTCAAAGAAGCCTGAAGATCACTAGGATAACGTAAGTTCTTCCGTACCTGCGTAGACCACTTTATGGGAATCCCATGTTTTTTTTCCTCTAAAACATCGAATATTCTTCCTTCGTCCACTCCAGGAACAGACAACACATTCCAAAGCACACTAAACCTATCAACGATATCCTTAAGCGATGAAAAAACCAGCGCCTCTCCCTCCAACGGAGAAGATCCATTAGTCTTCACAGCAATAAAAATAACAAGCTGATGACCATTACAAATACAAGCAATAGCAACACCTCGACTAGCGCAATATTCTTGGGCTTGATTAATGGCATCTTTCAACGACTGGGAATGTCGTTGCAAAAGAGAAATTTCAGCTTTACCAGAAGCCTCTAATCCTACGGGCAAATCAAACACTACACCTTGCCTTTTTGCCTCGACGATGACTTTTCTCGGGCAACCTAGTTCATAATCAGTAAAGCCGTTCTCTTTCTCATAGACTTCAACATTCGTGATTTTTTTGTTCCAGCCGAGAATCTCTATTAAAGAATCAATTATTTTAAACCTTGTTCCCGCTTCATTTAGGTTCCCGCATGGAGAAACTTCCGCAACGAGTGCTTGAAGTTTTTGTAATGCATAGTTGAAGGATGGAGAATTCATAGTTGTATTCGCGGCTAACTCTTAGGCTCGATTTTCTTTTCAAAAGCAAAAATAGTCAAGGGCTTCAGACTAAAATCTCCCAATAAAATACAAACGCGGCGTATAAAACGCCGCGTAGGAAAGCCTTATGACCTCTGTATTTCCAAAATCCCGGCTACCCCAACTTCACCAGCTCTTCGGTGGGGGGGATGTCTTTGATGATTTGGGAGGGGAGCGGACCGACGCCGATGTAGCGGAGGTTCGGGAGCGCGGGAGCGTCGGCGAGTTCGACGATGGTTTTCATCACGAACGCGATGTAGCGTTTGGCGTTCTCGGGAAGGTCGTTAAACGAGCGCACGCCGGAAATGTCTTCCGTCCAGCCCGGAAGCGTTTCGTAGACGGGAACGAGCGTCTGGCGCAGCGCGTCGTTGCGCGGCACGTGTTTGTAAATTTTTCCGTCCGGCCCTTTGTAGGCGACGCATACGAGCAAGTCGCCGCCCTGCCATTCGTCGGCGGGCGAAAGCGCATCGAGCTTGTTGATGACCAAATCCTGATAACCGCCGTAACGGAGCGCGTCGGCTTTTTCCACACAGTCGCACCAGCCGACCATGCGCTGACGCCCGGAAACGACGCCGAATTCGAGTTTTTTCAGGCGTTTACAAAGCGGATGCTCGTCGTCCATTTGCGTGAGGAAAACGTGCGTGCCGACCTTGGTATCGTAAGCCTTGCAGCAACCCATCGTGTGCACGGGCTGCGCGGGAATGCCGGCGGATTGGAAAAATTCCGGCGTAAAGGTGTGCGAGGCAGTAACGTTCGGCGGGAAGCCGTGGCGTTTGTCGAGCCAATAAGCCTGCCCGAATTCGCCGATGATGTATTCACCGCGCTTCATCGTGTCGAGCACGAGATCGCGCACATCGCAAATCGCGGGAACGAGCTCCTGCCCGGCGTTCCAGTAAACTTCGATGACTTTTTCGCGGTTAAACTTAAACGGCGTTCCCGCGTCGAATTGCGTGAAGTCGAAATCGGCTTCGGTGAAAATGCCGTCTTTAATGGCGGGCGCGTTCCCGCGCACTTCGGCGGCGGTGAGTTTTTTGAAAAATTCGCTCCAAAGCTCCGGTGCCACGCGGCAAACGTGCTCAATCGTGCGTTCGGCACGGTCCATGCGCGCGTTCATTTTTTCTTCAAAAACTTCCTTCGGACCGAGGAAATCCGCGTAGGTGATTTGCCACTGCCCTACTTCGTCGCAATACGCGGGCGTGATTCCGCGCCCCGTGGAGCCGCGCGGCAGGTGCTTCAAGACGTTCACGCGGTAATCCTCAAACGCAAGGTCGAGCATCCGGTGCGAAACGTCGCTGAGCATCGTGCGCTCGTCGATACGCAGGCGCGAATAAATCGGGATGTCCATCTTTTCGAGCGGGCGCGCTTCCCAGTGGAATTTGCGCGGATCGGCAACGACACCGGCACCGATGGCAAGCACGGCAACATCCTTTTCAATCACGCCCGCGGGAAGCAGATTGAGCTTGAGCCCGCCGACGGTGTGCCCGGAATTGGCGCCGCCGTTCACTTTCATAACGACGGAAACGATCCCGCGCTTGCCGGTTTCGGCTTGGAGCTCGCGGATGACTTCGGGAATGAGGCGTCCCTTGCCTTCGTCTCCGGTGCTGATTCCGGTGTCTGCAATGAGTTGGCTGCAAAAAGAAATGAGTGCCATGGCTTATATAGAAAGTTCGAAATGTGTGTTCGTGAAACTTAACGAAAAATTGAGACGGATTAAAGATTATAAAAATGACGTTGAACCGAAAAGAGAAAGGAAAATTCCGTATCGCGAGCACACTACTCGGCAACGGTCGGCGCGATTTCAGCTTCGCAGAAAAGCGTCCGCGTCACGGCATAAACCACTTCGATTTTCGCGGGAGCGCTACGGCGCGGCAAAAACCAGTATTGCTTCACTCCCGGCTTCACGTTGACCGTGCTTTCCGGAAAAAGCTCTTCGCCCGCATCCGTCTTAACGCGATACGGCGCCCAGTAAAAATCGTCCCCGACACCGAGTTCCTGCGAAATTTCGAGAACGATTGCGGGAATTTTTTCGTTACGGACGCGGAAATAGTCGGGAACGCGAAACGCGCGCACTTTTGCCGTCGCGTTTTCCGTCGAAATCGGTTCCGCCAAAACGGAATCATTTTTTCCGATACGCAACGGCGGGAACGCGTGAAAATCATCCGCGAAAAACACGTTGCGCACGAAGCGCATCTGGACGAGCCACGGGCGCATGGCTCCGCGCGCATCTGCCGACGGGAACAAAGTTTTCGCCACGGGAACACGCAAAACGCCGTCTGCGTTGTTTTCAAAAATTTCGTTTTCGAGGAAGCGCACGTTTTTGTGCAATGCGTCGGCACGCGTAATCGGGAATTCCTGCGTGGGAGCATCGGCAGGCGAGAAAAGCCCGAAGTTTTCGAGGCTCCACGCCACGGACGGAACTTTTCCGGATTTATTTTCCCCGATACGCACGCTCAGCGTGCCAAACGCCGCACGGTCGGCAGGCGACGACGAGAAAAAGCGGCAGTCGCGCGGCACGACGAGCGATTCTATCGCGACGCTCGGCGGGTCGATTTCGTTTTCCGGAGAAATTTCTGCGACAGCGGAATAATTTTCGACCGGAGCTTCGAGCGCGGCGACGGCGGCTTCGTCCATAGACGGCAACGGGAACGCGGGAATTTTGATTTCACCGCAATTTTTCCACGAAATGCCGTCGGGCAAACGTTCTTCCACGCGGAACGTAAAACCGTGCGTTCCCGTGTCGTCCGGCAGTAAAAGCAAGGGAAGCGCACAAACAGCGCCGCCGTCTTTCGCCCAAAGCACTCGGAACGTATCGGGGTCGAGCTGGATTGCGAAACCGCGTGCATCAATAACGGAAAAACAGAATTTCGATTTTTCAAAAAAAACTTTTCCGTAGGTTTGCACGCAACGGTCGCGGGCTTCCTTGGTCAAACCTTCCGCGTAAACCCAGAGGACGGGCGGATTCGGAAGCGCGACGAGCGTTCCCGTTTCCTCCAACTGCTCAAAAAGGGCTTTCAATTCGGCGTTGCGCGTAGTTGCCGGCAAGCCGAGTTTGTTCATTTTTTTGAAAAAACCGCGCGCTCCCGTGAAATTAGCGGCTTCCCGCCCTTTCGCCTCCACGCCGAAAACGGAAACGCGCGCGATGCTCGTGTCGACATTTTCGCGGAAACGGTCGCTCCACATCATAAACACCGTCACGGCAAGAATAATCGCCGCCGCGATAAGCCACATGCGGAGAATGACATCGTTGCTCGCGTAGATGCGTCTGTGGAGAATATACATTCGGAAGAATTAGGAATTAGAAATTAAGAATGAGGAGTCAAAAAGGTTTTCTTTCTCATTTCTAACTTCTAATTCCTCATTTTTACAAAAAAAACTACTGCGCCATGTCGATGTTGACGAGATTGTCGGCGCGGCGATCTTCGTAGTAATAATTTTCCTGAGAAGCGTCCGTTTCAAAAAGCCCGGAGCGCTCCATATCGCCGCAGAAGTAATCGTCGTCCGAGGGCGGTTCTTCGTAATCGGCGGCGGCGGAAATAAGGAGGAACGTCGGCGCGTCCCACTGCGTTCCGGGTTTCCCGCCGGTAATTTTATTATAGCGGTATTGATAGGGATTTTCCCACGGGTCGAGAATCATTTTCGCGTTTTCGACATCGGAATCGTCGTCGAGCGCGTATTCTCCGAGGGCGAGGAACGGGAGCGGCTCCGCACCCGAGCGTCCTTCGTTATATTTCGCCATTTTGAGTTTCCCGCCGCGGCGCACAAGGATTCTGTCGCCGCGCACGGAATCAATCAGCAATTCCGCCCAATCTTCGTCGCTTTCGCCGCCGTCCGTCATCGGATATTCGCCGTATTTGTTTTTAAACTCGTTGAGCGCGAGGGAAATTTTCTGGATTTGAGATTTCGCCTTCGTCGTCAGAATCGAATTTTTAACCGGTCCGGCGAGGGCAAACGTGATAGACGCGAGGACGATAAGCAATGCGATCACGACGAGAATTTCAACGAGCGTGAACGCGCGACGATTTTTGAAAAGAATATTGCGCATGATGTCGGGTTGGAGGTTGGGGATGGATTTTTTTTTTTTGAAAAAGGAGATTTTAGGGACGAACAAACGGATTGGAAGATTTTTCTTCGCCGACGCTCGTCGCGGGACCGTGTCCCGGGAAAAGCGCCACATCTTCGGGCAACGTGTAAACTTTTTCGCGAATCGCTCTTTCGAGGGTGGAAAAATCGCCGCCCGGCAAATCCGTCCGTCCGATACTTCCCGCAAAAACAGCGTCGCCCGTCCACGCTTTTTTCTCGTCCTCACAGTAGTAGACCAAACTTCCGGGACAATGCCCGGGAACGTGAAATGCCGTCCACGTTTTTCCGAGAAGCGGGAACGTTTCGCCGTCGGCGAGCCAGCGCGAAACCTTAAAAGCGGGGAAATCGTCGTCGCCCAAATCCGGAACTGCCGCCTTATACCAAGCCATGAATTTTTCCGGGTGCTCGTGGCAATCGAGGTCTGCGACGTGAGCAAAAACTTCCGGCGGGGAATCCTGCGTATCGCGCGTTCCCGCGAGAAGCCCGGCGACACCGCCGTTGTGGTCCCAATGCCCGTGCGTAAGGAGAATGGCGGCGAGGCGCAACCCGCGTTTTTTCAAAACAGGAAGCAAAAGCGATGCCGCGCCCGGCGGTGCGTCCACGACCGCGCAATCCGCGTTCCCGTCTGCGCTCAAAAGGTAACAGTTCGTGCCGAAAGGTCCGATAGCCGTGCGTTCAATTTTCATGCCGCACAAGGCTACGTTCCCGCGACCGTTCCCGCAAATTGAAATTTGCCGTCGGCAAATTTCAATTTGGTGAATGGTGAACGGAGACGAGTGATTAGTTAAGTGCTAAGGTTTTTGCTTCCGGCAAAAACTTTGAAGTATTAAACGGTCTCCTGTCACTGCGCCGACAAAGTCGGCGCGCTAAATTCGTGTTTATCCGTGTTTTCGGCTCTGCGCAGAAAAATCTTTTTTGCCAAAGCGTTTTTTTTGCGTTTTAATTTCCGCAAAAATGCCGATGGACGACCAACATTTTGCCGAAAAGAAAAAATCCAAAGGCGGGCTTTCCCGCATTTGGCGTGCATTTCTTTACACCTGTGCCGGGTTCGCGGCGGCGTTTCGCAATGAGCAGGCATTTCGTCAGGAGATTTTTGTTTTCGTTCCTGCGACGATTCTCGTGCTCGTTTCGCCGATCGGATGGATTTTCAAGGCAGCCTTACTGTTCCCGTTGGCGATGATTCTTGCCGTAGAATTGGTTAACTCCGCGATTGAAGCGATTGTCGACGATATTTCTCCCGCATACCGCGAGCTCGCCAAGCGCGCAAAGGATTTCGGCTCTGCCGCTGTTTTCTGCTCCATTCTCGCGGCGGTTATCATTTGGGTCGCCGTTATCGCGCACTGCTACTCCTCCGGTCAATTTGACGCGTGGTTCCCCTACGGGAACGCCGTCGCCGCAAGATAGTTTCCCCGTATGGAAACGGAAAACAAGAAGGAAATCCGGACGGATGTCCTCATTATCGGCGCAGGCATGAGCGGACTCGCCGCCGGAATCCGCCTCGCGCACTTCGGCAAAAAAGTCCTTCTCGTTGATCGCCACTATTCCGTCGGCGGGTTGAACGGTTTTTACACGATTGACGGACGCGGCTATGACGTCGGTTTGCACGCCATGACCAACTACGTTCCCGCGGGAACGAAAAATGCTCCGCTGACCAAACTCCTGCGGCAGTTGCGCATCCGCTACGACGAGCTCGACCTCTGCCCGCAGCGCGAATCCGCCATTCATGCTTTCGGAAACAAGCTCCGTTTTTCCAACGATTTTTCGCTCTTTGAAAGCGAAGTCGCCCGCGCGTTCCCGCAGGAAATCGACGGTTTCCGAAAACTCGACGAATTTTTGAAAAATTTCGACGAAACCGCGCTCGACGCCGAAGATTCGTCCGCCCGCAAATGCGTCGGCGAATTTCTGCGCTCCCGCGAACTCATTGACACCCTTTTCATTCCGCTTTCGTTCTACGGAAGCTCCCTGCCGGACGATATGGCGCTCCCGCAGTTTGCCATTATGTGGCGTAGCATTTTCCGGGAAGGTTTTGCCCGCCCGCACATCGGCGTTCGCCAAATTCTCCGCCTGCTGAACAAAAAATTTGCGGAATCCGGCGGGCTTCGCAAACTCCGTTGCGGCGTGAAAAATATTTGCGTCGAAAACAGACGCGCCGTTTTTGCAGAACTCGACGACGGAACACGCGTTTTCGCGGATAAAATTCTTTCCTCCGCCGGCTCCACGGAAACCATGCGCCTCTGCTCCCACATTCCCGCAGATTTCGGCGCAGACAACATCGGGCAACTCGCGTTCTGCGAAACCATTTCCGTTCTCAATGCCGTTCCCGAAAAAGATTTCGGTTGGAATGAAACCATCATCTTTTTCAACGACGCAGAAAAATTCAACTACCGCACACCGCAGGGACTGATCGATCCGCGCTCCGGCGTCATTTGTATTCCGAACAACTACGAATGGCGCGACCCTTCGCGCGCACCGCAGGAAGGTTGCTTGCGCGTAACCTGCCTCGCCAATCATGCTCAATGGAAACTCCTGCGCGGGAACGGAGAAGAAGCCTACACGCAGGCCAAAGCGCTCGCATACGAAAAATTACTCGACGTTGCCCTCTCGCATCTCCCCGCGACCTCCGAGGACAAAATCCGCGCCAAGCTCGTCGCCCGCGATATGTTTACGCCGCTCACGGTGGAGCGCTTCACGGGGAAACTCGGCGGTGCGATTTACGGTGCCACACAAAAAAACCGCACGGGAACGACCGATGTCGAAAACCTTTTCCTCTGCGGCACGGACCAAGGATTTCTCGGAATCACGGGAGCAATGCTCTCCGGCATTTCTATGGCAAATCTCCACGGATTAACCTAAAAAACGAATCGGAAGCAGAGAACCGAAAATCGGAAATTTCTAATTCCTCATTTCTAATTCCTCATTTCTCCAAAATGATTTCCCTGCTCACGACAGATTTTCCCGGCTACGCGCTCCTTGATTCCGGTAATCGCCGCAAACTCGAAAGTTTCGGCGGAATCCGCATTATCCGTAGCGAGCCCAAAGCGTGGTGGTCACCGACGCTCCCGCGCGAAGAATGGGCGAAAGCCGTCGCGACACACGAAGACGACTCGCGCGAAGGACGCTGGAAATTTCGCGGGAACGCCGTTCCCGAGCCGTGGACACTGCGTTTCCGCGACGCGTTTGCCCTCCAACTCCGCTTTATGGATCGCTCCAAGCAAATCGGCGTGTTTCCCGAGCAATCGCCGCATTGGGATTGGATTTTGAAAAATCCCGTCGACGAAAAAAAACCGATGCGCCTGCTGAATCTTTTCGGCTATACGGGAGCGGCATCGCTCGCCGCCGCGCGCGCCGGATGGCACGTAACACACGTTGACGCCTCCAAACCCGCCGTCGCGTGGGGACGCCGCAATCAGGAACTTTCCGGACTCGGCAAAGCTCCGATTCGCTGGATTCTTGAAGACGCCGTAAAATTCTGCCGCCGCGAAGCGCGCCGCGGGAACACCTACGAGGCAATTCTGCTCGACCCGCCTGCCTTCGGGCGAGGTCCCGACGGCGAACTTTGGAAAGTGGAACGCGATTTACCCGACCTGCTCCGCGTTTGCCGAGACTTGCTTTCTCCCGATGCGCGCGCGCTCATTCTTACGCTTTATACGATTGACGCTTCGTCCGTGCTTTGCGGAAACCTGCTTGCGGAAACGACCTCTCATTTGTCCGGCGGGAAAATCGAAATCGGCGAACTCGCCACGCGCGAAACGTCCGATGCCGCACGCTTGCTTCCGCTCTCACTATGGGGGCGCTGGTCTCGGCTCAAATAACAGCTACGGGAACGCCCGCCGGAAACGACAAACTTTTTTTTCGTGCCCGCGAAAGCTCAACGCTCGACAGGCTCGGTTCCGCCGCAAATTTTGCAGTTCGGTCCGCTCGGATTATCCGTCAGATAACCGTTTGTATTTTTAAAATTTTTACATGAAGCGTTGTGAACCTTACCGCTGCTTCGCGTAACCCAGTAAAGTTTCTCGGAAACTTCGGATTTCTCTGCGGGAACGACCGGCGGCGGATTTCCCGCAGATTGCGAAACCGGCGGCGGCATCGGCGAATCGTCCGCATTCCCGCGGGAACGCGGATTTTTTTTGCCGCGACGAAAATCCCACGGACGCTGCCCGCCGTTCGGCAATGACCAAACACCCAACCCGTTTTGTCGGGCAAATGCTTCCGCCGACGCCATCGCCGCATCGTCAGGATTGTAATACAAATAGTGAAACGCCAAACCTTCGCGCACGAGGAGCTCATTCACGTCGACCAAAACGAACACACGACCGACTTCGCGACCGTAGCGGTCTTTTGTATCTACTTTTACAATTACGGAACGGTTCTGAACCAACTCCGCAAGGCGATTTTTTGCCACATTGGAAAACGGCTGACCTTTTTCCGGCGCGTCAATCGCCGCAAGGCGGATTCTGTGAGTCGACTTTTTCGCGTCCAAAACCGTGATGGTATCGCCATCGGAAACGCCGACAACGTTTCCGGAAACTTCGTTCGCGCCCGAGGCGGGAACAAATACAAAGGCACAAACGAACGCACACGCGCCCGCGAACAAATTTTTCATACAAATAAGTTTAGTTGTTAAAGGAGGAAAACCGGAGGTTGCGCGTTAGACTACGCGGGAACGCCTGCTTTGACAACGTCTTGGAAATCTTTTGTGCAAAAAACTTCTGCCAACAAAAAAGTCTTGCCGTATCTCGAAAAAATCAGTTTCATTAATTTTCACGTTTTTGCCCGGATGGCGAAATTGGCAGACGCGTCAGACTCAAAATCTGATACCGCGAGGTGTGTGGGTTCGACCCCCACTCCGGGTACCAATTCAAAGAATCCCGCTCAACCCTTTGTTGAAGCGGGATTCTTTGTGTTTTTACGGACGAACCGAAATTTTTTCATGTTTGCTCCTGATTGCGGGAGCGCGTTTCGTCAATCTTTTAGGTAATTAAACCGATGAATACATCTCCGAAAATCCTGTTTCTTTGTACGGGCAATTCGTGCCGTTCGCAAATGGCGGAAGCTTTTGCGCGGAAATATTTTCCGGGCGCGGAGGTTTTTTCCGCAGGAATCGAGCGCCACGGGCTCAATCCGCAAATGCTTGCCGTGATGCGGGAACGCGGTTTCTCAATGGAGGCACATTTTTCCAAAACGCTCGATGCCCTGCCGCAAGTCGAGTGGGATTTGCTCGTAACGGTTTGTGGAAACGCGGAAAAATCCTGCCCGACTTTTCCCGCGAAGCGAAAAATTCACGCACCGTTTGACGACCCACCCGCGCTAGCGGGAAATGCACCTGCGGGAACGGACGTTTTGACGTTTTACCGCCGTGTGCGCGACGAAATCGAAGTTTTCGTAAAAAACCTTTCTCTGTGACTGAAGGGAGCCTCTACAAACAAAGGGGGCCGACCGGGAGGAGAAGCCCATAGCTCTTTCCGGTGTCTCCCGAAGGGAGTCTTAAATCCGAAGGTATTCCGCATTTATCAGTGCGGCTCCGTGGGGTATTTTTCGCGGAGGCGCTTGAAGACGCACGCGGGAACGTAGTCGCTAAGACGGGAGGAATCGAGTTTCACGATTTGCTTCACGAAAGACGAATTAAAGCAGATAAATTCTTTTTCCGGCATCATGTAGAGCGTTTCGACGGCGGGTTCAAGGCGGCGGTTGTGCATATCGAGCAAAAGCTCCGATTCAAAATCGGAAACAAGGCGCAAGCCGCGAATAATGACCCCGGCGCCGAGGCGTTTGGCGTTGTCTACGGTGAGTCCACCGAAGGTGATGACTTCGACGTTTCCGGCATCTGCAAGAGCTTCGCGCAGGAGTTCAACACGCTCGGGAATCGTAAACAGCGGCTGTTTGTCGGGATTGGCGGCAACGGCGACGATTACGCGATCGAAAAGTTTTGCGGCGCGGCGAATGATGTGGATATGCCCGTTGTGGACGGGATCGAAACTTCCCGGATAGAGGGCGACGCGCGAAGGTGCAATTTCCAGAGGTGCCATTTTTTTTGCGTATTTTCGTTCTAAAAAGTGTTTACAGTCTCGACTTGTGCGCAATCTGTGGCAAGATTTTTAACAAAATTTTTCGAGATGAAACATCTTCCGAATATTCTCACGCTCTCGCGAATTCCGCTCCTGTTCATCATTGTCGGGTTGCTCTGCATCGACGGTTTTAAGTCCGATCTCTCCGCGTTTATTCTCTTTATTTTGGCGGCGGCGTCAGATTGGTTTGACGGCTACATTGCCCGCAAAGTCGGGGCAGTGTCCAACTTCGGGAAACTGATGGATGCTCTGACGGACAAAATTATCATGGTCGGGCTGTTTGTTGCGATGCTCGGGCTGAAGTGCAACGCGCCTGCGGGAACGGCGGAAACGATTTTGCCGCAGTTCTGCGTATTTTTTGTCATTATCATCATTTGTCGCGAATTTTTGATTACGGGATTACGCCTCGTTGCCGCGAGCAACGGCTTGGTTCTTGCGGCAGAGCGCGCCGGCAAACTGAAAACGGCATTGCAGATGGTTTCGGTTTCGTTGCTACTGTTCGCTCACGTTCTGCAGGACACGAACGTTCCCGCGGACTGGGCGTATTGGACGCGTGAATCGGGCTTATGGGCGTTCTACGGAGCTGTTTTGCTGACGATTTATTCCGGAACGGGCTACATCATTCGCAACCGAAAAATTTTGATGCAATGAGCGAAAAAATCGACACGAAGACGAAATTGCTCGGTGTGCTTTCCACGCTGGGTCCGATCGGAACGCGGCTTCCCGCTCCGGGAACGTGGGGCTCGGTCGCCGGTATCGTTTTCTATTGGTTGGCATTCCAAGGCATCAACACTCCGGGAACGTGGCTGAATTTTGTGATTTGGGCGGCATTGCTCGTTGTCATCGCCGTTCCCGTCTGTGAAGCCGGAGAAAAGTATTTGGGAAAAACGGATCCGGGCGAAGTCAATTTTGACGAATTCGCCGTAATGCCGATTTGCTTTGCCGGGCTCGGTGAAGTCATTGCAGCCAGCGCGAACACGCTCTACTGGCTACTTGCGGGTTTTGTGCTGTTTCGACTCTTCGACATTTTTAAACCGCTTTTCATCAAAAAACTGCAAAATCTCAAAGGCGGCTGGGGTGTTGTTGCAGATGATTTCGCAGCGGCGGTGCTCACCTGCGTTTGCCTCTGGGTAGCGCATTGGTTTTTCCCGAATATTTAAAACGGAAAACGCGCTATACCCCTAAGAAAAACAGGCAAATGCGTTCCCGCGCACAACGGAATTCCCCCGAATATTGGATTGTCGCAACCCCGGGAAAGTGCGTATAATTATGCTATTACGTTTAATCACCCTCTGAACGATTTTTTCTCAACCTATGTTTGCCAATGCCCACCCCTTTTCCGATGCCGGAGAGCTTGTCTTTGTCGCCATTAACATGGTGCTGGGCATCATTTTTCTGGTTTGTTACCTTTACCAGTTTTTCTACATTGCCGTTCCGTTTTTCGTAAAAGACAAACCGCACAAACCGACCGTTCCGCACCGCTTCGGCGTGCTTATTTCCGCGCGTAACGAAGAAAATGTTTTGCCGCTTTTGTTGGAAAGCCTGAATAAGCAAACCTACGCGCGGGAACACTTTACGGTATTTGTCATTGCGGACAACTGCACGGACAAAACCGCCGCCGTTGCCCGCGAAAACGGCGCCGTCGTTTACGAGCGGTTCAACAAAGAACAAGTCGGCAAAGGCTACGCACTGGATTTTCTCTACGAAAAAATCGTCGCCGCTTACGGTGATACGCACTTCGACGCGTATGTGGTATTTGACGCGGACAACGTCCTCGACCCGCACTATCTCGAGGAAATGAACAAAACCTTTTCCGACGGCTACGAAGTCATCACCAGCTATCGTAATTCCAAAAACTACGGCGACAACTGGATTACTGCCGGTTACGCGCTTTGGTTTTTGCGCGAAAGCGAATACCTGAACCACGCCCGTATGTTGCTCGGCACGAGTTGCGCGGTTTCGGGAACGGGCTTTATGTTCGCCTCGAAAATCATTCGCGAAGTCGGCGGATGGAAGTTTTTCCTGCTCACGGAAGACATCGAGTTCACGGTTTACAACGTCGTCCGCGGACGAAAAATCGGCTACGCGAAAGACGCGGAGCTCTACGACGAACAGCCCGTTACGTTCGCCCAATCGTGGCGCCAGCGTCTGCGCTGGGCAAAAGGCTACATTCAGGTTTGGGGAAAATACGGATTCAGCCTGCTCAAAAATATTTTTTCCGAAAAATTTACGTCGTGCTACGACATGACGATGACGATTATGCCGGCGCTCGTTCTGAGCGTGCTCACTCTGCTCAACTGCTTGATTTGCATCGTTGTCGGGCTCATTCTCGGGTGGGAACTCAGTCGGATTGGGCTCAGCCTGTTTGGCGCATTTTGGGGTATCTACTCCACGCTTTGGCTGATCGGCGCAATTACAACCGTCACACAATGGAAAAAAATCCATTGCCACTGGTTTAAGAAAATTTTCTACGTGTTCACGTTCCCGCTGTTCATGCTGACATACCTGCCGATTTCGATTACGGCAATGTTTAAGAAAGTCGAATGGACACCGATCGCACACAACCGAGTGAGAACGCTCGACGATATTACGGCAAAGTCCTGAAATACCGAAAAAAGCAAAGCGTTCCCGTAAAATTCGCGGGAACGCTTTTTTTTTCGAAAATCGCCGACACACACAACTGCGTTCTTGCCAAGATTTAGGGGAAAGTTATCATTTTCCCCTAAATTTTTTGACCTAAACAACCTTACACATTATGAAACTGAAAAAAGTTGCAATCCTCACCGCAGGCGGACTCGCGCCCTGCCTTTCTGCCGCTGTCGGCGGGCTCATTATGCGCTATTCGGAAATTGATCCGGAAATTGAAATCATTTGCTATCGCGGCGGTTACAAAGGTCTCCTCCTCGGCGACAGCATCAAGGTTACGCCGGAAATCCGCGAAAAAGCCTTTACGTTCCTCCTCTACGGCGGTAGCCCCATCGGCAACTCCCGCGTCAAGCTGACCAACGTCAAGGACTGCGTAAAACGCGGTCTCGTCAAAGAAGGTGAAGACCCGCAAAAAGTGGCTGCCGACCAACTCGTCAAAGACGGCGTTCAAGTGCTCCACACTATCGGCGGAGACGACACGAACACGGCCGCTGCCGACCTCGCCGCATTCCTCAAGCAGAACAACTACGACCTCACCGTCATCGGCTTGCCGAAAACAATCGACAACGACGTTTATCCGATTCGCCAATCGCTCGGAGCTTGGACGGCGGCGGAACAAGGCGCGATTTTCTTCAAAAACATCGTCTCGGAAAACTCCGCTAATCCGCGAATGCTCATCGTGCACGAAGTCATGGGGCGCAACTGCGGCTGGCTCACCGCCGCGACCGCACGCGAATACCGCCGCCGCCTCTATGCGAACGAATTCGTTCCCGAAGTCGGCATCCACCCGAAAAAATACGACGTTCACGGCATTTACATTCCCGAAATCGAGATCGACATCGCGCAGGAAGCGAAGCGCCTCCATGCCGTTATGGACCTCTACGACTGCGTGAATATCTTCATCTCCGAAGGCGCGGGAGTAGATGCCATCGTCAAGGAAATGGAAGCCAAGGGAGAAGAAGTGCCGCGCGACGCGTTCGGACACGTCAAGCTCGATGCCATCAACCCGGGCAAGTGGTTCGGTAAACAGTTTGCCGAAATGATCGGGGCAGAAAAAGTGCTCGTTCAAAAGTCCGGCTACTTCGCTCGTTCGGCTCCCGCCAACGCGGAAGACCTCACCCTCATCAAAGGTTGCGTCGACCTCGCTGTCGATGCGGCGATGCGCGGTGAAAGCGGCGTTATCGGTCACGACGAAGCGCACCAGGATCGTCTGCGCCCGATCGAATTTGAACGTATCAAGGGCGGCAAACCCTTCAATATCGCGCTCCCGTGGTTCCGCAATCTTCTCCGCGAAATCGGACAGGCGGATCCGCGTCCGGCGCACACCGGCGGCGCTCACTAAGCGCAATCCGCTCCCAAACAAAGAAAAAGCGTTCCCGCGAAGATTTTTTCGCGGGAACGCTTTTTTTTCCGAAATTCCTCCCTTTTTAAAGGGAATGCCGAAACTCGATTACTACGCCTGAATCTTGCGCCACTGAAGTTTGCCGAACTGAAAATTCAGCAACAACGCCATCGACAAATCCAACGCACGCAGGCAACTGATGTAGCGGGAATAATCGGTCTCGTTGAAATGCTCGGAAACGACGCACGCGACGACGAGCCTCCCCTCAACCACAAACGGCACGGAAACTTCGCCCACCTGAGTATCTTCGTAAATCAGCGGACACACGCAATCACTCTGATATGCGATCCCGCGCTTATCCATTTCGATTTTCAGGCAAGCGGAATAAACACTCTCTTTCAACCCGGGTCCGAGTGCATTGAGAATATCAATCGCGCAACCGGTGATTTTATAACAGGTTTCCTGCAGTAAAAAACCGTCCGCAGAACCCGAATTTGGGGTAAATTTTTCGGATTTCATCGGAACGCCTCCTCAAAAAATTATTCTTCGGAGGCTTCGGATTCGCCCGCATCGCTTTCGGTTTCCGGAGCGGTCGCGGCACCTCCGTCACTTTCCGCTTCGGGGCTTGCGGGTTCTTCCTTCTTCGGAGCCGGAGGCACGTATTTTTCCGGCGGCGGCGGGAACGCGATTCCGGCGGCGGTTTGCTGTTCTTTCACGATTTCAAGTTTGTCATCGGGAATCGGAATCAGACGTCCCGTTGCCGGCGATTCCGCCGCTTTCCCGAAGCGCTCAAACGTGAGTAGCTTTTCCATCGGGACTTCATCACCGACGGATACCGATTCAAAAAACTCTGCGGGAACGCCCAAAACCACACTCGGACGACGACGCGAAGCCGTTTCGCCCTCCTCGGGTTTCTTCTCCACCGTGATGTAGCACCATTCCGGGCTTGTGCGAACAATGAAAATTTCCTGCGAAAGGATTTTTCCGCTCGTCACCAACGGCTTTCCGCCCATTTTTTCCTTAGCGGCAACGATGTAGCGTTCGTCCATGAGGACGTCTTCCGGCTTGAGGGTTCGACGGTTTACGGAAACGTTTTGCATACGAACCAAGCCTTGTTCGTTTTCGTCCTTCGCGGGAACGAAATACACATCGCCCGCTCGCTCAAAATGCGCCACGGCGATGAGGTTGCGGTCGCTTCGCCCGTCCAAAATAAACTCGCCGTTCCCGCCGACCGGAGTGCGCTGCGTTTCGTTTTCCGCAATCTTGTTCTGAATTTCCGGCAATTCGTTTTCGGTAAACTCGCGCCACGCTTCCGCGCGTTTTTCCGCGGAATAATAAATTTCTTTTTCCGCGAGGAATTTTTTCAATTTTTCGATAAATTTCGGCATTTCGCGCGAAGCCCAACTTTGCACCGCGCGGCTCGCCGCTTTGCGTTGCTCGGCGGATTCGTCCTTTGCCGTATTTTTTTTGCGGGAATTGCTCTTTTCCTTCGCCCGTCCCTGAATTTCTTTGAGCTGAGCGACTTCTCCGATACGTTTTTCCAGCCACTGCACTTGCGCGTCAACAGCGTCGAGACGGAACATTTTCAGGCGATTTGCAATTTCTGCGGCTTCGGGCGCATCGGATTTCGGAAAATCTTCCGCCAATTCGTCCGCAATCGCCTTGCGTAATTCCGCGTCCGTCCAAACAGGTGTCGAAAGAATCGCGAAAAGTTCGTTCTGCTTTTTGATGCGATCTTCCGTCGTTCCGTCCAGGCGTTTCAGCTGAATCACTTCAAATTTCGTCGAGGGGGTCAGACTCGCCGGAAGCGCAGAAACATCAAGCGTTCCCGTAACCGTGGAAACATCGGCATTTTTTATTTCGACGTTCCCGAGAAAAGTCTGACGCGGGTCGCCCTGACTGCGCGGCGCAACAAAATTCACTGCGGCAACTTCCTCTCGAAGCTGGGCCAAGCGCTCACTTTCCGCCGCAATGCGCTGACGTTTATTTTTGTGCTCGGGATTTGCCGGTTCTTCAAAAATTTTTTCAAAGAGCTTCTGTCCTTTTCCGCCCGGATCTTTGCCGAAATTCACGCCCGTAATCAAAAACGATGCCAACGCAAACGAAACCAAAAATCCGCCGACGCCCGCCGCAATTTTGAGATTTTTCCCTTTTTTCAGTGCCGCTTCGTGAATTTTAATCGCAGCATCCGCCTGCGCCGGCGTAAATTTATCCACGGAAATCGAATCCGCCAAATTGTAGAGCAAAAGTTTTTTGCGCACGTCCGGATCCAGTTTTTCCGACGTCGCCGACTTCATTTCCTCCGCTTCTTCCTTTGTTTTCCGAGCAAGGCGCACAACAGTCGGACGCGATCCCGTCGCGGGAACGACTTCGCCGAGCGGCTTCCACTCCGTCGCACCGGGTTCCGCGCAGGGTGTTTCCGCAGAAAATTCGCCTGCCGCAAGACGTTTTTCGACATCTTCCAACGGAAACGGACCCACTGTTTGTCCGTCCACAAAAAGAACCAGTTCTTTCATAAAAATAGGATTATTTGGGGTTATACGAGGGGTGGTTATTTTGTGGAATATTTTGCGCTCCGCCCTTTTTCTAAGCAAGATAGAAAAACGTTTTTCCCCGTAGAGAAGCTACAATATGTTCCCGTGAAATTGCCGTTGAACCGCACCGCACGAACGGACGAATTTCCGTCCTTACGTTTTTCAGGCTCGGAAAAATCCGGGTAAATTCTCGAAAAAAAGTCTCGAACGCCTCACGGGAACGCACAGCTTTGCTCCGCGTTTTTGACCATAAAATGGAGGCGATTTAAAACGTTCGCCTCGGACGTTCCCGCGTCGAAATCAAGAAAGAGCAAATTCATTTGCGGATACAGTCGCCGGACGCGCTTTTCTATACCCTTGGCGACAATGTGATTGGCGATGCACCCGAACGGCTGAAGCGAAACAGCGTTAAAAATCCCATGCTCGGCAAGCATCGCGAACTCCGCCGGAATCAGCCAGCCTTCACCGAACTGCGCGGCGAGACTGACGATTTTCGCACCCTTTTCCGCTTTTTCTTCGATGCTGCCGAACGGGCGATAGCGCCGAAACGCGCTACACGCCTTGTCTGCCTTGGCGATGGCGGATTTTGCCAAAAGCGAAAATGCGAGTGTAAATCCCCACGTTTGCAACGAGCGCCGGGCGAGGTTCATCTTCACGTTAATACGATTGTTCACGATGTCTTGAATCATGAAATCCGTAACATTCGGCAAAATCGGCTCCACTCCGTTTTCAACCAGCCAAGCCACGACGTTTTTGTGGGAAAACGCGTTGTATTTCACAAAAATTTCCCCGACGATTCCGATTGCGGGAACGCGCTCCTCCTTCACGGGAACGGCATCAAAATCTTCCGCTGCGCGCCGTAAAAGGCGAAACATTTCCTTCACGCGCCCGTGGCGCACGCACGGCAAAAGTGCCGCCAAATAGCCGTCGCGCAACTTTTCCGCCGTTCCCGCAACACGCTCCCGCACGACTGTCGAATAATACATCTGCGCAATACAATCCCCGAAAACGATGGCGGAAACGGCGCGTTTGGCGATTTTTGTCAGCGAAAAATTCATGCCCAGCTGTTCGTTTACGGGCGAAGTCCCGATTCCGATAGCAACCACGGGAACATCTCCGTAGCCCGCATTGGCGAGCGCCTTTTTTATCAGCGAAAGATAATTCGTCGCGCGGCATTGTCCGCCCGTCTGGGAAATGCCGACGGCAATTTCGCGGTGGTCGTATTTTCCGGAGTCGAGCGCTTTGACGATGTCGCCCACGACGAGCGTCGCCGGATAGCAAATTTCGTTGTTGGAATATTTTAAACCGTATTCGACGGTTTGCGCATCACTCGGCGGAAGCATAACTGCTTTGTATCCGCAGGATTCAAGCGCGGGAGCAATAATCGGAGAAATATATTCGGAAACGAACGGATAAAGAATTGTGCGGCGCGCGTTATCGCCGTTCCCGAAAATTCCCGTGTGGCGCGGCGGCGGCGTTTTACGGGAACGCGTCCCCGTATCCGCAAATTCGCTTTTGAATTTCAGGCTTTCGACAAGCGAACGCAGGCGCAATTTAAGCGAACCGATGTTGCCGACATCGTCGATTTTCAAAAGCGTCAGGTTTTTTCCGCCCCGTTTTAAAATGTCCGCAACTTCGTCGATGATAAACGCGTCGGGACCGCAACCGAACGAAGTCAGCTGAACGTAGTGGACGGACGGTTCCGCACGGGCGACAAAGCGCGCCGCTTTGAGAATCCGCGTAACATACGTCCACTGCAAAACTCCGCCGATGCCGTCGAGCGCGTTCCCGCCGTCGCTCGTGTCGTTTTCTTCCGAAAAGCGCGCAATGTCTTCGGTGATGATATCGGCGCCGAAGCCTGCCGCCAAATCCGAGATTTTATGCTGAATCAGCGGGTCGGCATGATACGGACGCCCGGCAAGCAAAATCACCGTCCCCCCGTTTTTGCGCGCGTTTTCCAAAATCTTTTTCGCTTTTTCGTAGAGTTCCCGCGCGAAGTTTTTCTGCGCGGCAAGCGCAACGGGAAACGCCGCCTCAAAAACGGGTTTCGGAACACCGAGCGTATCTAAAAATTCACGACAGGCACGCCGAAGCAATTTTTCATCAGAAAACGTAATGACGGGCGAATCCAGCGGAATTCCGTATTTCTCCCGCGTTTCCATTGCGGCGGAAATAACCTGCGAGTAGCCGGAAACAATCGGACAATTAAAGCTCCCGTGAGCCTGCGCGTCCTCGGAACGTTCCCGCACAACGTAAGGCATAAAAATGCGCTCCACACCGCGCTCGACGAGGTCCGAAACGTGTCCGTGAACAAGTTTTGCGGGAAAGCAAATGTTGTCCGACATCACGGTGCGCAGACCTTTTTCGTAAAGCGGCATCGTCGACGCGCCGGAAACGACGACTTCAAATCCGCACGCGGAAAGCAAAGCGTTCCAAAACGGAAAATTCTCAAATGCGTTGAGCGCGCGAGGGATTCCGATGCGCCGCCGGGCGCCACCCGTCGCTCCCGCGTCGGCGTGCACGTTCCCGCGCCGGAAAATACGCGAATACTTGAACGTATACATATTTTCGCCCTTGCGAAAATCGCCGCCTTTGTTGGTAAAAATCTTTTCGCATTTGTTTCCGGAGTAATAAACGTTCCCGTTGTCGAAAAGAAATTCGCAAACTTGGCACCGATTCGTGCAACCCGGACAAGTCAGCCTCTTCTCGCGAAATGTATTGGGTGCAACGAAACGCGACAACGGTGTTCCCGCGGATTTTTCCGCCGATTTTGAAAAATTTTCCGCCGCGATAAGTGCGCAACCATAAGCGCCCATCAACTCGGGCATATCGGTAAAAATCACGTTTTTTCCCGTCAGCCGCTCAAACGCACGCACGACGGAAAGATTGCGAAACGTGCCGCCCTGCACGACGATGTTTGCGCCGAGGTCCGCCACATCGCGAATTTTCAGCACTTTGTGCAAACAGTTTTTGACGATGGAAAAACTCAGCCCGGCGGCAATATCGGGAACGCCCGCACCCTCGCGCAAAGCCTGTTTCACTTTTGAATTCATGAAAACCGTGCAACGCGTGCCGAGGTCGCACGGAGCTTCGGAAAAACACGCCAAGCGCGCAAACTCCTCCACGGAAAATTTCAACGAAGCCGCAAATGCTTCAACAAACGAACCGCAACCCGACGAGCACGCTTCGTTGATTTCAAGGCGGTTGATCGCACCGTTTTCGACGAAAATCGCTTTCATATCCTGTCCGCCGATATCGAGAATGAACGACACGTCCGGCATAAATTTTCGCGCCGCGCGATAATGCGCGATGGTTTCCACTACGCCTTCGTCGAGGTTGAACGCGGCTTTAATCAAATCTTCCCCGTAGCCGGTAGCGCAACTGCGGGCAATGCGTATCTCGCGTCCCGCCGCTTTCGCCTGTTCGGAAAATTCCCGCAAGCCTTCCGCCGCTGCACCAAGCGCGTCGCCCTGAGATTTTTTATAAAAACGGAAAAGCACGCGTTCCCGCGCGTCGACAACAACGATTTTGGTCGTCGTCGAACCCGAGTCGATACCGAGAAAGCATGGAGAATTATCGTGTTCCGCGAGCGAAATTTTCGGGATTACGCCGCCCTGTTTTTCCGAAAACCACGCGTCAAAATCTGCCTCGTCCCGAAAAAGACGCGGAAGCGCACCCGCGCGGGGAACGTTTCCGGCGCTTGTCTTCTGCTCCGCCAAGGCTGCCGCCGTTTCCGAAAGTTTCGGCAACGTTTCTTCCGTTCCCGCGCGAGTTTTGTCGGAATCTTTTTTCTCGGAATCCAACGCCGCCAAAGCGCAGCCCCACGCGGGAACGAACGCCGCATTTTCACAAAAAACGCAGTCTTCCTCCCGCAGATTGAGCTCTTCTCGAAACGCTTTTCGCAACGCGGGAATAAAGGCAAAAGGACCGCCGCAGAAAAAAACTTTCGGCAAAATATCAAACCCGCGTGCAAGCGTCCCGATACATTGCAACGCGACGGCGTGAAAAATTGATGCGGCGATATCCGCCCGGGAAACATTGCGCGCAAGCAGATTCTGAATATCCGTTTTTGAAAAAACGCCGCAACGCGAAGCAATCGGATAAACCGTTTTTGCGGAAAGTGCGAGCCCCGACAGCGCCGAAACATCGCACCCGAGCAAGCTCGCCATCTGGTCGATAAACGCGCCCGTGCCGCCGGCGCAACTTCCGTTCATGCGCATATCCGGCAATTTTCCCGCTTCAAAGAAAATCATCTTCGCGTCCTCGCCGCCGATATCGATAAACGTTTTCGTTTCGGGATATTTCACGCGAATCACCTCCGCCGCCGCAACCACTTCCTGGACAAACGGCAAGTTCCCGCGCTCTGCGATGCCCATGCCCGCCGAACCCGTTACCGCCAAGCGCATTTCGCCGTCTCCGAGCTCTGCCAGCGCGGTTTCAAACCCGGTTTTGAGCGCACCGAAAATATCCGCATGGTGGCGACGGTAATCGGAGTAAATCACATCGCCGTTCCCGTCGACAAAAACGAGTTTCAGCGTCGTCGAACCCACATCGAGCCCGACATTAAAAATCTTTTTCTCCATTTTTCCCTTGTCTTATTTTTCTATAAAGCGGCGACAGGGGAGAAAAAGTTTTTCGGAAAACGTAAATTCGCGGGAACACCGATTCCCCGTGCAAAAGACATTGGCAGACACAAAACGAGGCACTAACGTGAACGCATGAAAAAACAAGTGAAATTTATTTTTGCCGCAGTAACGCTCTTTTTGGGCACTACGCTCTCCGCAAGCGCTTTGCCTCTGGCGCAACCCGAGCTCGCCGCCGCAGAACAAAAGGCAACAGTCGACCTGATGAAAATGGAGCGCGACGCACGTTGCAAACAGGTTTTGGTGACCGCAATGGTCAACGGACAACCGATGCGCATGATGCTCGACACCGGAGCCTCGCACACCGTTTTGCATGATGAAAGCGCAGCGAAACTGAAAAACGCAGCATGGATTGATACGAGCCACATAGTGTTCAAGGGCAACTCGACGCAACGACCGAAAATGCTCATCGCCGCGCTTGAAGTCGGTCCCGGTGTTTCGCCGCAACATCCCGTAATCGTCGTCAGCCTCGCCGCCGTGCGTAGCATGATGGCGGAAAAAATCGACGGTATCGTCGGCATGGATTTGCTCGGTTCCCTGCCCTTCACTTTCGATTTGCGCAACAACGAACTTTACTGGGGCGCACCGGGAAAAGGTTCGCTCGTCCCGATCAGCGGAGAACGCGACGTATTCGGACGCCTTTTTGCAAAACTGAAATGTGGCGGGAACGACTTTTCTCTATTGCTCGACACCGGAAGCAGCGTAACGCGTGTTTTTAAGAAAGACTGGAAGCCCGGCGTCGCCGGAGAAATCACCGCGCATATCGGCGATGTCGACACCGCTTCGCGGCAGAAAATGACGGAGGGAAATCCCGGCAAAATCGAAATCGCGCCCGGCGTCGAACTAAAAGAAGTTTCGCCGCTGATTTGCGATGAAACGGAACACGCGATTCTCGGTATGGACGCGCTTGAAGGTTCCGCGCTTGTGCATTTGCCCTCGGAAACATCTCCGCACGGCGCATTTTTTATCATACGCTAAACCTTAATACGAATCGCTCCGCACGCGTTCTCCGCCGCGGAGCGATTCGTTTTTTTTTCTTTTGCAAAGCCGGCGGGAACGGCGTTTGATGAAGCGCTATTATGTCGCAATCGATTGAACTTTGGAAAAAAAACCTGCTCGGCAATTACGGCGTTCCGCCCGTGGCTTTTTCACGCGGAAGCGGCTCGCGCGTGTGGGATGAAACCGGCACGGAATACCTGGATTTCGCGTCGGGAATCGCGGTGCTTTCTCTCGGGCACGCGCATCCGCATTGGCTGAAACGCGTCTGCGAACAGGCGGGAAAACTTTCGCATTGCAGCAACCTTTTCGCCAACGAAAATGCACCGCTCGTTGCGGAGCGCATCAATCGCCACATGGGCGGGGGAAAAATGTTTTTCTGCAACAGCGGCGCGGAAGCCAACGAATGCCAACTGAAAATTTCACGACTTTGGGGGCGTTCCCGCGCCGGCGGCGAAGAAGGCAAAATTTTTAAGGTTGTCGTTTGCGAAAATGCCTTTCACGGACGACTTTTCGGAACGATGGCGGCAACGCCGCAGGAAAAAATCCAAAACGGCTTTCGCCCGCTCCTTCCCGGAATTTCCGTGGCGAAGTTAAACGATATCGAAAGTTTCCGCGCGGCAATCGACGAACAAACTTCCGCCGTGCTGCTCGAACCCGTTCAGGGCGAAAGCGGGCTTACTCCGGCGACGCCGGAATTTCTGAAGGCATTACGCGCGCTTTGCGACGAGCGAAAAGTTTTGCTCATGTGTGACGAAATTCAATGCGGAATCGGGCGCACGGGAAAACTTTTCGGCTTCGAACACGCGGGTATCGTTCCCGATTGTTTTTCGATGGCAAAAGGTCTCGGCGGCGGATTTCCGATTGGCGCCGTCTGGATGCGCGACGAACTTGCGGATCTGTTTCACGCCGGGTCTCACGGAACAACGTTCGGCGGGAACCCGATGGCGTGTGCGGCGGCGCTGGCGGTTTTGGAAACGCTGGACGCGGAGAACCTTATCCGTCACGTCGAGGAAACCGCTCCCGCGTGGCGGGAACAACTCGCCAAACTCGTCGAAGAATTCCCGACAGTTCTTGAGGAAGTTCGCGGAATCGGTTTCATGAGCGGCTTGAAATTCCGTGAAGCGCCTTCCGCTTGGATCGCTAAATTCCGCGAAGCGGGCTTGCTCACCGTCGGTGCTGGAAACAACGTGATTCGCCTCCTTCCGCCGCTAAACGCAAGCGTTGACGAACTGAACGAATCCGTCGCGATTCTGCGAAAAGTGCTCTCTGCGTAAAAACCGAATTACGGGTTTTCAATAAATCAGAAATAGTATTCCCAAGCGGAAATAAATATACTTCTGAAAGAAACAACCTTCTTCAAAGTAACTTTCCTCAGGGTTTTCGCGAAGCAACCGGAAGGCATCGGAGTGGAGCCAAGCCGCTTCTCTCAAGGAAATACCCGTATATTGGTTCAGATTATTCGTGGAATACGAGCTTTGTGTTCCCGCGACGGTTTCCGTCGCCCGATTGCCGATGTTGTCAAACGCGTAGGCGTAGTTCGCGTTCCCGAGAGTCGCGGAAACAAGCTCCGAACGCGGATTGTAGCCGAACGTGTCGTTCTGCGTCGTGCCGTTGCGCGAAGACGAAGACAACTGATCCGCCTCATCGACGACAGACTCCTATCAATTCAGAGAAACAAAGCCCGTCAGCGTGTACGCCCGCGCTTCGCTCCGGATTTTTTTAAAATCGCCTCAATTTTGGTCGCATCCTCAAATTGTTTACCCGACGAGGACGACAGTTCTTTAGTATACCTCTCCGCCACATCAAGAGGAGTCGCCCCGGATTCATCTCGAAAATTAACATCTGCTCCCGCATCAATTAACGCTGCGACACCATCCGGGCTGTTCTGAAGCACCACCCGAAAAAGTGCCGTCCCGCGATGCTTGTCCCCCCATCCGGAATCTCCGGAGCAGTTATCGTCCGGCTCATTGCGGGCATCAATCTCTGCCCCGTATTTTATCAAGAGAGAGACGACCAGAGAACACCGCGCGTAAGACAGCATCGTCATTCCCACACTATCCCGTACTCGGGGATCACATCCGTGTTGCAATAAAAATTCCAGAACGGCAATCGCCTCATCAAAATCCTCCTGCGATCGTTTAAGAACCAACGCGGGACTAATCTTTCCTTTCTTCCCGGATACCTTTCCGGACTCCGCTTTCTTAAGCGCCTCATACCGAAAGTTCGCCTTGTCGATCGCACGTTTCAGCGGTTGTCGATAAGGCAAATTCAAATCTCCTCCGTTCGCCAGCAACAACCGTAACGTCGGGAAATCGGCATTTTCCAATGCCACCAACATCGGAGACCTGCGCACCTCATTATTTATACCCTCTACCGCATCAACAACCAGCAACGGATTAGCTCCGTTTTTCAAGAAATCGGAAACTATCGGTAACGCGGATCGCTTTTTCTTTTTGGCACGATTATACGGTCGTCCCAAACCTTTTTCTCTGGCAGACAGCAAATATTCCACCAGTTTTTTCGTCTCTTCCAGTTCCCGTTCTTCCGATATTCCGGTCTTTCGGGAAAGCGGTTTCGGGAGCTTTTGCTTCATTCGGGAACGCGACCATTGGCGGAGTTTTTCAAGAGCCTGTCGATCACCTCCGTCCGCAGCATTGGCATACCATGCGGCAGCCCTATAAATATCCCTCTTCGTCCCGAGCCCGTCGGCAAAACACTCCGCAATTCGGCGCATCTCCTCCGCAGATGCACCTTTGCGAAGCACCCGTTTCTGTAGCGCGTCGAATTCCTGCACATCCTCCGTATTTCCGGAAAGACACGCCGCTCCGGCGCAAACGAAGACAACGATATTCATCGCATTTCGTAACAATTTTTTAAGAACAATGAGAAGTTTTTGTTTTTTCATAAATAAACACATTAAAAATTAAAGTAAGCAAAAGAATGTTCCCGTGCCTTCGGACAAAAGGAAGAAGCATTCTCTCCATTCATTGCAGGTGATTGACGCGTTCCCGTGGAGGTTCGGATGTTATTATAAACATACACACGCGTTCCCGAGGCGTCGACGCTTTGCGTGAGTTGCCCGAGGTGGTTGTAAACATGCGTTTCGCCGGGCGTGCCGTCGTTGTAGGAAACGGAAACGAGTTCGCCCGTTTTTTCGGCGTAGGCGCGCGTCGCTTTCAGACGCGTTCCCGCCGAGACTTCCCGCGTCCAAGTCGTCGAAGCCAAGCGGTTGAGCGCGTCGTAGGCGTAATCAAGCTGCCCTTCGTCCGGATAAATCTTGCTGAGAACACCGCTAGATTCTTCTTTTTTTACGTTCATGGTTTAGAAATCCTCGAACAGACAGCCACAAATTCAGAAATTCGGTGAAATCGTGGTCTGCAACAAACCAAACCTGATTTTTTTGTTTCCCTACATTGCAGAATATCACGGTATGACCGTTAATAGTTTCGACTTTTGTCAATATTGCTTGTCCATTCGATTCATCAGAAGACATCGAATTTAAAAAACCTTTTTTTAATCCGACTCGCTCGTCAAGCTCTACATACATTTTTTCATTTGGAAACTTTTCCCAAGCTCTTCGCACTTCGATTCTAGCACATCGCCTCGATACAATCGGCATTCTTTTCCATAACACGAAAAGTATTATGAAAAATACAACGAATCCAGAATACAATTCAGCGTCTTCCACACAAAAAAAAATTACACTAGACAAAACAACCGCACTTATAACACAGTAGAAAAAGTAAGTATATTTTATCCGCGACCAACGAATGGTTATCCAAGTAGACTCAAACGACTGCTTGGACCCGAGAATTCGAATTGCTTCCACTGACATTTGCTACATTTGCCTATCGTTCTTGAAGAACACCATGAAAAAACAACTCTACCTCATTGGAATAAGGAAGAATCTTACCATCACCTAACCGAATTTTCACACGTCCACAACGTGGCGAAGTGCATTTATCAAATAATTTAACATAAAGCCGGAACGGTCTTGGCTCTTCCGGGGGAAGAATCACCGAATATCCGAAATCAATGGCAGGTTGAAGAAAATACTTTTTTCTACACCAGACCTTTCCTTGATCGGACGGAGTTTGAAAAAACACTAGCGATGCCCACAAAGAGTTCAACTTTACCTCTTCTGTCTCCGGTGAATAAATACAGCCATTCAAGGTTAGCGACAAACCGTTCCGGGCGGCAGATGCTTCCGGAAGGACGATATCCGAAGCGCCGTTATTTATAAGAATCCCTTTCAATTCTAATAAGCCACTCGCGCTAATAGACGAATCAAGCCTCGAAATATGAACCCGAAGATTACCGATATTACTAAACGTTTCCGCCAAGGGAGGCGTGATGACAATTTCCGGAGGCAATGTATCTGTATGACGGGGTGTGAACGCCACGCATGAGGATAGACACAACGTCACCCAAAAACATCCGAACGCGATGATAAATTTCATTTTCATGATTAGGGCCGTTGATTCCAATGTCCGTAAGTATGTTTGCCTGATGAATCCCATTTTTTCCTACTTTCATCATTCGCTTTTCCAAGAGATACATCAAGCGCCGTCCAAAGCAAGTCAGCGCTATCAGAAACACACTCGTTCTCAGAATTATAAACAAAATTATTCTTAAAATCTTCGACGATATCATCGCCTACCGTCTCCGACCACCGTTGAAAATCGTTCACATGGTCTTGTTCCGCTCTTGCAGCCCATCCCAGTTCAATTTCATTACGCAAATAGAAAGAATCTTTATACAAAAGCACATTTATATTCAGCACAACTTTTGCTGAATCATATCTCCACTCTTGCTCACAAGAAACAGAGGAGCATGAACACGTACACTTAACACCTTCAACAGAGACACTAACAACCGTTTTCCCAAGAATACCAATCCCGAGCGAACCATCGAGAACAAATGTCGTGGCAACCCGGTCCTCAACATCTTCCCACGACCAAGCGAATAAGCCATTATAATCCACTCGTAAAGCCGGAGCGTTTTTCACGAATGCGTAGAGGTTGAGGCCGCCTTGTTCGGCGATGGGGTCGCGGGAGAGGAAGCGACCGAGCGAGGGGGAGTAGTGGCGGAAGTTGTAGTAGACGAGGTCGAGTTCGGAGTCGTAGTGTTCCGAAGACCATTGGAAGGGTTGCGTAACGTCGCCGGAAGCGGTTACGTTCCCGAAGGGCGCGTAGGAATACGCCGTGCGGATGTAGCCGGCGGGACCGAAGACTTCGCAGACATTTTTGGTGATGTCGTAGCCGTAGGTGAACCACGTGCCGTCTTTTTGGATCGCGAGCGGACGCGTCGCCGTCGCTTGCGACGGATCCCAGGTGACGAACCACAACGCCGGATGCCCGGAACGCGTGCAATCCACGCAGGCAATTTGCAAATATCCCCGATAGATGTAGCGATGATGAAGTGTTACCGTTCCCGCGACCGTTACTTTTTTGAAGTAACGGCGACCCTGCGAGTCGTAGCCGCAGTCGATGACGGTTTGCGTAGCCGCGTTTTCAAAACGCACCGGGCGATTCGCGCAACGCCTCATAAATCTTTTACTTCTGCAACTTCCTACCATGGAGAATATTTTTGTTTAAAATCGTGTTTTTCGTATGAACCCAAATCATCAGAAGCCATGGAAGCAAAAACAGAGAACGAAGCCAAAGATTCCTATTTAACACATCTCCAAGGGCTCCGAAAAATATTTCGTTGTGTCTGTCAAAATAAAACGAATCGTGGATCAGCCCGCTCGTTTTCCAAAGGATAATCGGAGCAACAACCAAAATTACGAGAGTCCAGATATTCGAAAAATAAATTATAGAACGACGACGCTCAACCAATGCACACGGAAGCGCATAAAGGAAAAACGTTGCAAAAGAAGCGTCCGCAACAAAATACGAATATCCGAAAAACGCCAACGACACACCCCACATCAGCCAATAAGCAAAGTTTTTAGGAATTACAATTTTCCTGTCTAATAAAAATACACCATTATAAAAGATAAGAATCAGAGAAATCCCTGCACACCACACATTCGCTCCTCCTAAAATCCACAAGCAATCATTGGATAACACGAACATAAGAAACCCTCCTCCCAATAAAAGAAGGAGTTCGTTATGAATTGTTGCCTGCCATCTGGACTTCCATATTCCAAGCAACAAAACAGACACTAAAATGAAAACGATTGGGGACTCAATCGCCCCACCCAAAAGGCAAAGCCCAAAGAACAGTGCAATCGCCCATAAAAGGAATATCCCCCCCTCTTTCAACATGACGAAAATACCTCTCTACCAACTCGGGCGAACCTCATAGTACATCCGAACGTATTTGCCGTTCCCGCGACCGTTACTTTTTTGAAGTAGCGACGACCTTGCGAGTCGTAGCCGCAGTCAACCGTTGTATCCGTTTCTTCATTACGGAAACGCACCGGACGATTCGCGCCGTTGTAGCTGATCGACCACGTTCCCGTGGACGTTTGAATCAGCGTCGCGTTCCCGTCGAAGGCGTAAACGTTTCGATAGTAGCGATTCATGCAGTACAACCTCTTTATTACCATGAATTCTTAAAATAAGGAGCCCAGTATAATTTTACTTTCGGATGGGAAGTAAGTATTTCTACCGAAACAAAGCATTCTCCATAATCCTTTGTAGGCATGTAAAATGATCTTATTGATTGTTCTTCTTTCAAATGTGTATTATCCGAGCAATGTAGTGTGCGAACCCAATTTGTTTCACACAGCTTTTTATGTCCAGGGACACTTTTTCCGAGTACTCCTCTATCTGCATATAAATCTATCGTATCATCAAGTAGAGTTCGCCCATCTACAGAAATAATTGTTAGGTGAAATTTCTCTGGCCACGGGTGTATTCTCCAAGCGCTTCGATCATATGCGAGTATTACTCCACCAAAGTCTTTATATTCTTTGATGTAAACAAATTGTTTCTCTGTAGTTGCCAAACGAAAATCACCGATTTTCGGGAGTGTTTTGGAGAATAAGAAATTGAGTAAAACGATTCCACCCACGACTGTTGACAACACAAAAATCAATACTCGCATTTTACTAAATTGATATCCCCGTACACTTTTTTATTACATTGGTAGCCCATATTTCGCAGTCTCGATAAACGAGGATTATATAATTCAAGCGATTTCCCATGGTTATCTCGTAAAGGATACATGATTTAATACGATCTAAATCACATATACTTCCCGTAATCGTAATTGGTTGTACTACAATTTTACGAAAAAACGGCTGTTCCAACCAGTTGGGATAGTCATCTTTTGCCGCAGGATCTGGACTTTTTACAACTCCGGGAAAAGAAATAAAGCCACTTTGAGGATAAAATCCAGCAGTTCCTCCAGGAATGAAATCTCCTTCAATCCAGCCATGCTTAAGTAGTCCAGGAATCCCCATTCGCCCTCGCAACTCAATGTAAGAAAGAATAGTTTCTGTTTTCTTTTCACTTTTTAGTGTTAAAATCTCTTTCCCTTTAACGGTACGACAACAATACTTACTCGGGTCGTACACCTCTCCGTTGCAACATGGCAACGTCATATCTGGCATTTTAGTTGCCGCATATGCACACAAACCGGGTGGAGCTAAGGAACTCCACGACTCTCCTTTTTCGTCAGTTAAAAGAATAGGGTTGTTTTGGACGAAGGCGTAGAGGTTTCTGCCGCCTTGTTCGGCGATGGGGTCGCGGGAGAGGAAGCGACCGAGCGAGGGGGAGTAGTGGCGGTAGTTGTAGTAAACGAGGTCGAGTTCGGAGTCGTAGTGCTCCGAGGACCATTGGAAGGGTTGGGAGACGTCGCCGGAAGCGGATACGTTCCCGAACGGAGCGTAGCTGTAAGACGTGCGGATGTAGCCGTGTTGACCGAAGACTTCGCAGATGTTTTTCGTGATGTCGTAGCCGTAGGTGAACCACGTGCCGTCTTTTTGAATCGCGAGCGGACGCGTCGCCGTCGGCTGCGTCGGATCCCAGGTAACCAGCCACAACGCCGGATGCGCCGCGCGCGTTAAATCCAACGCCGCAATTTGCAGGTATCCGCGATAAATGTAGCGGTGATGCAGGGTCGTCGTTCCCGCGACCGTTACTTTCTTCTCAAACCGTCGCCCCTGCGAATCGTAGCCACATTCCACAACGGTTTGCGTTCCCGCTTCAGTAAAATTCTCAGCTGTATTTCCCTGAGTTTTCATTTTACTAGAGCCATTAAATCTTCAAATATTTTTTTGTAGAAAAATAATCCACAAAAAATATTTTTTCACGGGTAAACCATTTTGTTTCGACGTAAAAAAGATTTTTTCCGGATTTTTCTTTTGCCAGGTAAATCGTAAGCGATTCTTCAAGAGAGGGATGCGTAAATTTTGCAACTTCACAAATAAAAATAATCCTCCTAAGACGTAAAAAAAAAATCTTGTAAAGAAATCTTTTTGTTTAAGAGCGTTGTTCTCATTGCACACCTTGATGTTACACAGCTTTTTAAAAAACGATTCAATATCAAAATGGGAAACAACAACTGTCGTTTCGTAAGAATCATGCCCCCCCCCCTTTTTACACGAAAATGAATCAAATTATTCGTGCAAAATTCATATGATAGCGTGAATTTATGCGGCATTTCTTCTAAAAAGTTTTTTCATTTTTTCCTTATACCGCCCCCTAATAAAAACGAAATCATTTCCGGATAATTCTTTTTTAGTGTCTGTATCCCTTTTCCTAATATCGGAAAAACAATAGCGATGAGAATAGCCATCGCCCAAGATGATTCGATGCTAAGAGTGTTGTTAAAGAAAAGTTCTATTAATTCCGACAAACGGATAATCATTCGACCACAAAAATAAATCATTATAAAAGGAAATACTTCTTTCCATGCGGACAAGTACATCATTACAAAGGATTTAAATAGAATCACGACAACACCTCCCCGTGACCGAAATAATTTTGGTATAAGTTGCTTCTTCCGGGATTCCGATTGAAATATCAAGCATTGGAATTTCTAACGGAATAGAAAACCACCTTATACTGTATTTTATTCCGACTTCATAAGAAACTGTTTGCCGTGAACCCCTGCAAACAAACGATGGAGGCAAAAAACAAAGCTCTTTCTTGATAGGTCGAAGCTCTTTGTTTATGACTTGTTCAATACTTACTTCTACCAAGTCTATAACCAGCAAAGAAACATAGGTGAATGGGTTATCAACGTTGCTTTTCAAGACGGTCAAATTCGAAATTGATGGTTTACAGGTGTCCGTCATTTCCTCGTATGAAAGCTCTCCTGCCCAAACTCCTAATCCGCCTTTGAGAACAACAGTCTTTAATCTTAATCCAAGAGAATCTGTGTGGGTTGTAGGAGTATTTTGGACGAATGCGTAGAGGTTTCTGCCGCCTTGTTCGGCGATGGGGTCGCGGGAGAGGAAGCGGCCGAGTGCGGGTGAGTAGTGGCGGAAGTTGTAGTAAACGAGGTCGAGTTCGGAGTCGTAAAACTCCGACGACCAT
>JAFSAO010000017.1 GCA_017440935.1 Opitutales bacterium | reverse complement strand
CATGGGGTTACGGATGTGAAGCATCTCCGATGCGTTGAATTATCCTCAAAAAATAAAAAAGGGACAGGCGAGACGCCTGTCCTCCTATAAATAAAAACTCTGTGGCTTGGTGGCTCTGTGAGAACGGAGCGATTCGAGCTTGTTCCATTGCGCCGCGATGGCGTCAGGGAGCGAATGCGTCGTTCCCGCGGCGCGGTTTGGGCGGAGGACTTGGTCCCCAAGCTCTGCTCGCGTTGCTCGCTCCGCATGGGGTTACGGATGTGAAGCATCTCCGATGCTTTTGAATTTCCTGCAAAAAACAAAAAAAGGACAGGCGAGACGCCTGTCCTCCTATAAATAAAATTCGTGAAATTTGTGGATAAACAAAAAAAAACGATTCCGTGTTTTCCGTACATTCCGTGGTTCAAAAAAAAACTTCTCGCGCGCCACGAAAGCGGTTCTCCGTATGTATATAAATCGAAGATACGCTTTGCGTATCTTTTTGTATTAATCAAAACGGAAATTTTCCGCCGAAGCCGCCCATGCCGGGAAGTTTTCCGCCGAGACCGCGCATGAGCGCTTTCATTTTTCCGCCTTTGAGCATTTTCATCATTTGGCGCATTTGGGAAAACTGTTTGAGAAGCGCGTTTACGTCGGAAACTTTCGTTCCCGAGCCTTTTGCAATGCGCGCGCGCCGCGACCCGTTCAGGATTTCCGGGCGTGCGCGCTCTTTCTTTGTCATCGACTGAATAATCGCTTCCGTGCGTTTGAGCTTTTGCTCTTCCTTGTCCCCGACTTGGATTCCGCTCATGCCCGGCATCATTTTCATGATGCTTCCGAGCGGTCCCATTTTTTTCATTTGCTGGAGTTGCGCGAGGAAATCCTCCAAGTCGAAATCCGCCTTCTTCATTTTTTCGGCGATGCGTTCGGCTTCTTTTTGGTCGATGGTTTCCTGTGCTTTTTCGACGAGCGAAACGACGTCGCCCATGCCGAGAATCCGCTGCGCCATGCGATCCGGATGGAAAGGCGAAAAGTCTTCGAGCTTTTCCCCCGTTCCCATGAATTTAATCGGCACTCCGGTGATGGTTTTCATCGAAAGCGCCGCACCGCCGCGGGCATCACCGTCGAGTTTTGTAAGAATAATCCCCGTGAGGTTGACGGCTTCGTGGAAGTGTTTGGCGACGTTGACGGCTTCCTGCCCGAGCGCGGAGTCTGCAACGAGCAAAACTTCGTCCGGACGCACGCGTTCCCGCAGGCGCTTGATTTCCTCAATCAAATCTTCGTCGATTTGGAGGCGACCGGCGGTGTCGAAAATAACGAGATCGGCGGAATTATTGACGGCTTCGCGCAAAAACTTTTCGCCGATGGCGGGAACGTCTTTTGAATCGCGGTCGCAGTAGAACGGCGTTCCCGTCGTTTTTGCGAGCGTTTCGAGCTGATCAATCGCGGCGGGGCGGTAAACATCGCACGCGACGAGCGCCGGGCGATAGTTCCCGTGCGAACGCTGATAGCGGGCGAGCTTCCCGGCGGAGGTGGTTTTCCCGCTCCCGTGCAACCCGACGAGCATGATTTTGAGCGGACGGGCGGGAGAAAACTGCGTAGAGTTTTCGCCGAGCAGTTTGACGAGTTCGTCGTGAATGATTTTGACCGCCATTTGCCCGGGCGTAACGCTCGCGAGCACGTTTTGACCGAGACAGGCTTCCTTCACGCGGTCGCAAAACTCGCGTGCGACACGAAAATGCACATCGGCGGAAAGCAAGGCGGTGCGCACGTCCGCAAGCGCATCGGCGATGTTGGATTCGGAAATTTTGCCGAGACCGCGCAAATTGCGCAGCGCGTTAGTCATTCGGTCGGTCAGATTTTCAAACATGGGGCAAGATGAAACAGCATTCCGCCCGCGACCGCAACGGGATATTAGCGCCGGAACGGGAAACGCGACAATCGACCAAGGGAAACGCCGTGTTTTTCGTTGCGCGGGAACGGCGGAGTTGGTGAAATTTTGCCGATGGCACCTCTTTTTAATTGGCTAAAAAAACGCGCAGGCGGAGTCCTGTTGCACCCGACCGCGCTCCCGTCGGAACAAGGGATCGGAACTTTCGGAAAAAGCGCGTATCGCTTTGTGGATTTTCTGGCGGAATGCCGCCTCGGGCTCTGGCAAGTTTGCCCGCTAGGTCCGACGGGATTCGGAGACTCGCCCTACCAATGTTTTTCCTCGTTTGCGGGCAATCCGTATCTGATTGATTTTGAATCGCTCGCCGAAGCGGGTTTGATCACCGCCGAAGACCTCGCACCTCTACGTGCGCTTCCGCGGGAACGCGTAGACTACGGCGCGCTCTGGGTCGCGTTCTTCCCCGTTCTGAGAAAAGTTTACGAAAACGTAAAAAAGAATCCGCAACTCCTGAAAAAGTTTGGCGATTTCGAGGCGTTTCGCTCAAAAAACCACGATTGGCTCAAGGGCTACGCGCTATATTCCGCGTTGAAAAACCACTTCAAGGGGAAACCGTGGTTCGAGTGGGAACCCGTCGCCCGCAAATTTACCGCCGCCGTTAATTACGAATGGCCTGTGAGCGTGCGCGCCGATGTCGAAATGTTCGAGACCGCACAATTCCTCTTTTTCTCACAATGGAAGGCGCTTCGCAAATATGCGTTTGAGCACGGCGTGCAAATTATCGGCGATACGCCGATTTTCGTCGCACTCGACAGCGCAGACGTTTGGCAAAATCCGGAAATTTTCCAACTCGACAAAAACGGCGCGCCGACCGCCGTCGCCGGCGTTCCGCCGGATTATTTCTCCGCCGACGGGCAGCTTTGGGGAAATCCGCTCTACGACTGGAATGCACTCGCCAAAACACGCTACGGCTGGTGGCTCCGCCGCCTGCACGCCAATTTTGAACTTTACGACATCGTCCGCCTCGACCACTTCCGCGGATTTTACGATTATTGGCGCATTCCCGCCGACGCTCCGACCGCAAAAACCGGACACTGGGCCCTTGGTCCCGGACTTGATTTTTTCAAAACGATTCAAAAAACGCTTGGGGATGTTCAGCTCATTGCGGAAGACCTCGGCGATATGAACGACGGCGTGCGAAAACTCCTCGCCGATACCGGACTGCCCGGAATGGCGGTGCTCCAATTCGCATTCGGCGGCGACGCCTCCAACCTTTACCTCCCGCACAACATCAACGCCAACACGATTGTGTATCCGGGAACGCATGACAACAATACTTGCGTCGGCTGGTATAACGCCACCGGAGACCACACGCGAGACCACTTCCGCCGCTATTTCTGGTCGGACGGGAACGCGCCGCACTGGACGCTCATCAACGCCGCATTCAAGGCTCACGCGAAAATCGCCGTCGTTGCGATGCAAGACATTCTCGGACTCGGCGAAGACGCGCGCTTCAATGAACCCGGCACCGCGCAGAAAAACTGGCAATGGCGCCTCTCGGACGCCCAGTTCGACGAAGCGTTCCGCAACCACGCGGGAACGATTCGTGACCTTGCCGAGCTTTCCGGAAGAGCCAGATAGCCCGCGTGATTTCGGTCAGGCAATCTCCCGTTCACGGGAACGGTGTTTTCGCGACGGAACACATTCCGGCGGGAACACTCGTTTGCGTTTACGGAGGAGAACTGATTTCTGCCGAAGAAGCCGGCAGGAGAAGCGAAGTGCGCACAAAAACCGCGCCCGATGCGCCGATTTACATTTTTGAAATCGACGAAAATTTCTGTATCGACGCAACGGATACGGGAACGGAAAATCCGGCGCGATTTATCAACCATTCCTGCAACGAAAATTGCGAAGCCGTTTGGAACGAACGGGAACGCCGGCTCGAAATCCGGACGCTTCGCGAAATTTTTCCCGGCGAGGAATTGTCCTTCGATTACGGATTCGGACTCGCCGGATTTTTTGAGCATCCCTGCCGTTGCGGAAGCGCGAATTGCGTAGGCTACATCGTCGCCCGCCCGCTCCGCCCCGCTCTTTTTCGCAAGCTGGCGAGGATAAAAAGAAAGTAATTCTTTTTTCGTTCTGTTTTTATTCGCTTTGCGTCCGGCGGTTGGGATTTTCCGCCAAAAACAAAAACGTTCCCGCAGGAAAACCCGCGGGAACGTTTTTGTTTTTCGGATTTTTAAAATCCGGATTAGAACGACGCCTTGTCGAGGAGGTCGCCGAGGGAGCCGAAGCCCTTGTCGTCGGACGCCGTCGAGGTCGTTTGCGGAGCATTGCTGCGGTCGCCGGAGTTTCCGCGAATGCGGTCGTAGGCGCGGATTTCCGCCTGAAGCTGCGCGGAGTCGTAGTTCGCCGCCTTGATCGAAAGACCGATACGACGATCGTCCTTGTCGATTTTGATAACGCGGGCGGAAACTTCCTGACCGATTTTGAGAACGTCCTTGATCTTTTCGACGTGTTCTTCGCCGATCTGCGAGATGTGAACGAGACCGTCGATCGCGTCTTCGAGTTCGATGAACGCACCGAACGCCGTGATCTTCGTAACCTTGCCGGAAACGATGTCGCCGATGTGGAATTTGCGATCCACGTCCGCCCACGGGTCGTCCTGCGTCTGCTTCATGCCGAGAGCGATGCGCTGCTGATCGACATCGACATCGAGAACGATGGCTTCAACTTCGTCACCCTTCTTGAGCATTTCGCCCGGGTGGTTGATGCGGCGCGTCCAGCTCATGTCGGAAACGTGAACCATACCGTCGATACCTTCTTCGAGTTCGACAAACGCGCCGAACGTCGTGAGGTTGCGGACCTTACCGTGAACGCGAGCGCCGACCGGGTAGTTGTGGCGGACCATATCCCACGGGTTCGGGTCGAGCTGACGGATACCGAGGGAGATTTTCTGTTCTTCCTTGTTGATGCCGAGGATAACAGCGTCCACTTCCTGACCGATTTTGAGAACGTCGCTCGGTTTCGCGATGCGCTTCGTCCAGGAGAGTTCCGTGACGTGAACGAGACCTTCAACGCCCTGTTCGATTTCGACAAACGCGCCGTATTGAACGAGGTTGACGACCTTGCCGTGCACCTTCGCGCCGACCGGGTATTTCTTTTCGATAGATTCCCACGGATTCGCCGTGCACTGCTTGAGCCCGAGCGAAACGCGTTCGCGATCGCGATCGACTTCGATAATCATGACGTTGATTTCTTCGCCGATGGAGAGAACTTCCTTCGGGTGAGAAATACGACCCCAGCTCATATCGGTGATGTGGAGCAAGCCGTCCAAACCGTCGAGATCGATGAAGGCACCGTAGTCCGTGAGATTCTTGACGATACCGCGGCGGATGTCGCCCGGCTTGATTTCGTCGAGAAGCGCGCGGCGCTTTTCGTTGCGCTGTTCTTCGATGAGTTCGCGGCGGGAAATGACGATGTTTTTGCGGTCGAGATTGATTTTCAGGACCTTAAAGTCGTAAGTCTGACCGATGTATTGGTCGAGATTCTTCGGCGGCTGAACGTCGATTTGCGAAGCCGGAAGGAACGCGTCAATACCCATCGAAACGATGAGTCCGCCCTTGACTTTCGCTTTAACGCGACCCGGAAGGATGGAGCCTTCCTTGCATTCGGCGACGATGGTTTCCCAGTTTTTCTTCTGTTGCGCTTTGTCGTAGGAGATGACGGGAGCGCCGTTACGGTCTTCGGTTTTTTCGAGATAGACTTCGATCTCGTCGCCGATCTGAACTTCAGAAATGTCGGCGAATTCGCTTGCGGGAACGATCCCTTCGGATTTGCCGCCGATATCGACAACGACGTCGTTCTGGCGAATTTCGATAACCGTGCCTTTGATGATCGAGCCCGGCGTGAGCGTTCCAAAGCTGCTTTCAGCGAGCAGCTGCTCCATTAAGGATGACATTTGTATTTTAACTTTCTTTGTCTGCGAAAACTGCGTGTTCCCGCAGGGTTGGTTGTTTGATTTTCCTTTCCGACCGGGCACCGCGCCCGCTCTGCAAAGAAAGGAAGCGCCAATTCTGGACGATTTGCAGAGAGATGTAAATTGCAAATTGGGCGAACCGCACGAAGCGCCGGATTCCGGCGGTCCCCGCAGAAGCATTTTCCTCTTCGGCGGCGAAACCCGAATGTCGAAAACTCTCAGCTTCCCGCCCGAAACAAAAAAGCCTGCAAACCCTTTGTTTATGCGGTTTACAGGCAATTTTAATACAAAATTGGTGGAGACGATGAGACTCGAACTCACTACCTCGACAATGCGAATGTCGCGCTCTACCAGATGAGCTACGCCCCCAAAGACAAATGTGAGGACAGAGGAAACACTTTTTCAAAATATCGGTCAAGCGTTTTCTTCCCCGGAAGCAAAAAATCAGTTCACGGGAACGGGTAGCGGATCGAACGGGAAGAACAGCGGAATAAAGATTACGCCGAGGAGCAACACGATGAACGAAAACGGCACGCCAAGTTTGACAAAATCGACGAAACGATAGCGCCCCGGTCCGAGGACGAGCGTGTTCACCGGGGAGGAAATCGGAGTCATAAACGCAGTCGATGCGGCGATGGCGATACCCATGGCAAACGGATACGGCGCCACGCCGAGAGACTTTGCCACCGTAATCGCAATCGGTGCCAACAAAACCGCAGTAACGGTGTTTGACATAAAAAGCCCGACCACCATCGTAAATGCCATGAGCGCGCCGAGAATCACACGCGGATTTGCGTCTCCGAAAACGTGCATCAACGCATCCGCCGCGATTTCAACGCCGCCCGTTTTTTCCAGCGCCGTCGCGAACGGAATCATTCCGATAATCAAAATCAAGCTCGACCAATTAATGCAACGATACGCCCGGTCCATGTCGATACAACGCGCGCCGACAAGCATCAGACACCCGATCAGTGCGGCAAGCGCATTCGGCACAATTCCGCTAATCATCAGCCCGACCATCGCCAACAGGCTGATCAGCGCATACGGCGCACGCCCGGGAACGGCGGTTTTATTCTCAAACTCCACGGGAACGTTGAGCACGATAAAGCTCTTTCGGTGCAGTTGTAGCACTTCCGCCGCTTTCCACGAACCTGCGAGCAAAAGCATATCGCCGACTCGAAGTTTTTCGTGAATGATATTTTTTGAAATCGCCTTGCGGTTGCGCAAAATCCCGATAACGCTCATTCCGTAGCGCGTGCGGAACTTTGCTTCGAGCGGCGTTTTCCCGTCGAGCGGAGAGTCCGGCATCACGGAAACTTCAAGCAAACCGAATTCCCGCTCCGAATGTTGGAAATGCCGCCCGCTATCGAGCGCGTAGCGCCGAAGCCCGTGCTTTTTGCAAAGCTCGACGACATCGGTTCCTTCGTGCTCAAAATCAATCAGTAGCGCGTCGTTCGCCCGCAAAACCGTTTCCCCGGAAGGATCAATCAGCTGCTTGTTCAGGCGTTCCCGCCGCTCGATGCAAACGATGCTCGCCCCGTAATCCGAGCGCAACGGCAACTCGCTGACTTTTTTTCCGCAAAACGAAGATTCCGCCGAGAGCACGAGCACGGCATCGCGCCACGTCAGTTCGTAGCGGTTCGCGAGCTTGGAAAATGTCGTCTTTGCAGAAGTTTTCTGTTGGTTTTCCTCATTGTTTCCGAGGAATCGCCGCGCATACAGCATGTAAACCACGCCCGCGACCAACACGATTAAACCGATCGGCGAAAACGCAAAAAACGTAAAGCCTTCAAAGTTTTCACGCGTGAGAATGGAGTTCATCACCATGTTCGGCGGCGTTGCGACAAGCGACATCATGCCGCTGATAAGCCCGGCGAAGCTCAGAGGCATCATCAGTTTCGCCGGAGAAACGTTGAGTTTGGACGAAATACTCAGCACCACCGGAATGAACAGCGCGACAATGCCCGTCGAGCTCATCACCGAACCGATCAACGCCACCGCAACCATCATAAACACGACGAGCTTGGTCTCGTTCCCGCCGGCTTTTTTCAAAATCCACGCGCCCACATCGTTTGAAACGCCCGTCCGCACGAGTCCTTCCCCAATGACAAACATCAACCCGATGAGAATCACACTCGGATCGCTAAAGCCGCTGAATGTTTCGTTAAGCGATAAAATCCCGAACAGCGGAAGCGCCAGCATCGCCAACAGCGCAACGACGTCCATACGGGGTTTATTGATGATGAAAAAGAAAACGCAAACGCCGAGCAGAGAAAGCGTTGTTATCAACTGAGAATCCATAGCCTGTCAGAAAAAAAGTGCTTTCGCGGAGTAAAAAACGGCAACGCGGGGCGTTCAACCGAAAAACAAAACGCCCGCTGCGTTCCCGCGCAACGTTAGTTTTTCCCGGATTCGGACGGTTCCTTCGGCACACTTTTTTTCTTGGCGAGTTTTTTACGAAAAACCTTCTTTTTCGGATTAACGGGACGCTTCTTGGTGTCCGGCGTTGCCTTTTCGTCAACGCAAGGCAAATCCAATGCCAGCCACGACTGAATGGCATAACCGTTGCTCCCGTGATACTTCTGCAGATAAATCGTCGTTTTCTCCCACTTAAAAAACGGAGTGCCGTCCGCTTTTCCGTCGCCGCCCGTTTCCTCTGTCGTTGCGTAAGCGACATCGTATTTCTTCAACGCCCGCACGCCGTCGTCGGAATCCGTGACGTAAACGGATTTAATCCGGTTTTTCTCGTATTCGAGCCCCCACAATGTAATCGCGTGCCCCTGCGGAAATTTCCCGCCGGAAGAAAGTGAAATCGTAACCCCCTTCCCTTCCGAAAGTAGTTTTACCAGCGTTTCCGCAAACGCATCAGCACGCCGTTCATCTGCGGAAACATCCGCCGCAAAACCTCCGGAAACGTATTTTACTTCCCCGTCGCGAGGATTCGCCCAACCGCATTTTTCGACGACATAGTCTTCCCAAAAACGCCCGCTTGTCCGCGCCGTTCCCGCGTCGCGAAAATCCCGCGCATAGAAGATGTCCACCAAATCACACCCGCCGAAATACCAACGCCACGCGATGTCCGCCCCGCGCCCGACATCGATAAACGTTTCGCTAAATATCTTGAGAATATCTTCGGCTTTGCTCGGAGCGCCTTCGGGTAGCGGCGTTCCCGCGTTTCTTTTTTGCCACCATTCAATGATATTGGCGGCGGAAGCGGCCCAACACAGGAACTTGTCGTTGCCCCAGGTTTTGTCCGCATCCGTCCAGCCTCGACTCTTGGAAACGCCTTTCGCCCAAACGGTTTCGGCTTGAAGCCACGGCGCGCATGCGACACTTGCCGCCAAAAACGTCAGAAAAACACAGGAACGAGAACGCAGAAGCATAGGATTTTTTCAGGTGTTGAGGGTTGGGTTCGTCCTTTTTGCCCTAAGCCCGTTCCCGCGTCAAGTCTCCAACGCTTCCGCCGCGAAAAATCTCCGCCCGCACAACGACAACGTTTGTTTTGCGTTCCCGCGCGGATTTCTGTTTGCTTGGAGCTTCACGCGGGAACAACATTCCCCGAAAAACCAGAAAAAAAAGTTAACCCGAAAAATTTTTCATCATGGCGGATTTCATTAACCAACAAATCATCAATGCGCTGAATCAGAAATTCGGCGATGTCGGACAAGTCGACGACCTTTCCTTTTCCAAAGAAAACGTTGCAATTACGCTGAGCCTCGCGGGAGAACCCGCGCCGATCACGCTCGAAGTCAACGGTCTCTCGTGGAACACTTCCGACGGCAAAATGAATCTCTACTTCGATTCGCTGATTTGCCGCGAAAAAATCTGGATTCAGGAAATCTTCAAACTCATCGCGGAAAAAACCGGACGCGTGGTTTCATTCCCGGACAGCCTGAAGCTGATGCCGCTGAAAATGCTCCTGCAGAAAAAGCGCTAAAACCGCGCTCCCGCCGGCGGTGGATTCTCCGACAAAAGACAACCTGCGCGAACGCCTGCAATCCGCATTGGCGCAAGCGCGATTCGACAACGCGGAAATGCTCTCCGTTGCGTTCCCGCCGTTGCCTCCGTCCGCATTTGACACGCTGGCACGCTCGCCGGACGCTCCGGTTATTTTCTTTTTTGAAAATGCACAAAAAAATCCGGCGGAAATAGCTCTCGATTTTAGAAACGATTTTTTCTCCTGCGAAAAAGTTTCTTTCCCGACGCTCAAAAACGCGTTCCCGCGTGCGCGAAAACAAATTTCCCTCGCCGACGGAAAATCTCCGCGCGTTCCCGCACCGAAGATTTTTGTCGCCGGAACATTCGGCAATTCCGCACGCCCGTTCGCCGCAATTCCGACGTGGCAAATCTCCCGCACCAAAGACGAAACGCAAATTTCTGCGCACGTTTTTTTAAACGAGGAAAAACAACTAAATGCGGAAATTCTCTATGCGGAATTTTTACAAATAAAAGCGATTTCGGAAACACCGAGCCAACCGAATCCGCTCCCGGAAATTATTTCCGAAACGGAACTCGGAGGCGCAACGTATTTAAACCGTGCGATACACGCAATCGGCGAAATCGAAGCAGGGAACTTTGAAAAAATCGTTCTTTCCAGAGCAAAAGATTTTACCTTTTCCGATAAAGAAAATTTTCCGGCGGAAACGCTTTGCGCAACTTTGCGGGAACGCTTTCTCCGCGGAGGTTGCACCATTTTTTCCGCGCGGACAAACGCCCGCAACCCGAGAGAAAAAATTGTCGGCGCCACACCGGAAATGCTTGTCCGTCTTCGCGACGGAGTCTTGGAAACCGAAGCTCTCGCGGGAACAATCGCCAACGATTTGCGTGCGCCGGAAATACTCGCCGCGCACCTGCTCTCCGACGCAAAAGAGTTGCGGGAACATCGCCTCGTCGTCGATTTCATCGTCGAAAAACTGCGCACGTCCGGCCTGAATCCTCAATTCCCGCAAACGCCGAACGTGCGTCGCCTCCCCAACGTTTTTCACCTGCACACGCCGATTAAAACCGCCGTTCCCGCGCAAAACTTTTCACTCGGCGAAATTGCGGCGACACTTCATCCGACGCCCGCCATGTGTGGCGTTCCCGCGCAAAACGCCGAAAAATTCATTTGCGAAAACGAACCGTTCCCGAGAGAAAATTTCTCCGCGCCCGTCGGTTTTCTCGACGCAGACGGCAACGGATTTTTTGCCGTTGCCATCCGTTGCGCAAAAATTTTTGACGGGAAAATTCGCCTCTACGCCGGTTCCGGCTTAGTCCGCGGAAGTTCGCCGCAGAAAGAATTCGACGAAATCGAAGCCAAACTTTCCGCGCTTTCCGCCCTGCTCCGCTGAAAACGTATTCGCTCCGAAAAAAAAGAAAACGCCTTTCCTCAAGAAGTGCGTTTTCTTTTTTTTCCCGGGTTTTCCGGTGTTACTTTTCCGTAATGACGGAAAGAAATTCGCCGAACATACGGGAAAAATCCGCGTTGCTGAACGTTGGTCGAATTTCAATTTCCATAATTCCAATAGCGGGAGAATTTTCGTTTGGTGTAGCGGGAATTTCGATACGAATGCGCGATGCTTCCGCAGTAACATCGATCATTGAGAAAAAGCGAAGTCCGGCATCCGCCTCCGTGCCGTCGAATTTTATCATGCGCGTAATCTGATCTTCCCCGATGCTAAGCCGCACGGGAACGGAAGATTCGGGCGTATCGCCGCCCGTCCGCAAATAAATGTTGTAGGTTCCCGAAGAAACGGGATGCGGGAACTCAAGTGACTGTCCGGGGAAAATTTTCAAAATCGGAGCGCCGCTCGTCAGGAAATCGACGGCGATTCCGCGGCGTCCGGTGCGTTCCGCGCAAAGGTGCTCCCAGTATTCACGCTCGGCGACTTCGGAAACCTCCGCCCCCGACGACGTAGAGACCGTCTGTGCCGATTGCATCGCGGGAACCAAAGACGATTCATTAGAAACGGACTCCGATTTTTTCGGAGCAGGCGGCGTCTCCGGATTTTCCGGAATGGCAACGGAAACCTTAACAGGTTTCGGCTTTTCGGAAAGCGCTGTTCCCGACCCGGAATTTTCTCCGGACGCTCCGCCGTCTTTTTCAAAAAACTTTTGCGCGGCGGCAGCAACACGGTCTTCCGTTTTCTTCAGCTGCGTCCGTTCTCCGAACGTATATGCAACGCTGAACGCCGCACAAATCGACATAAACCCGAGCACGAAAAACGCGATGCGACGACGGCGCGCAGACGCATTGCCAAGGGCTTCAAGCGCTTCGAGAAACTCTTTTGCCGTCGGATAGCGGCGCGTCGGAATCAGGCTTAGCGAGCGTTCGAGCACATCGACGAGCGAACGCGAACCGAGCTTAAACACTTCGGGAGAAAGTCGTCCCGGCTCGGGAGGCGTTTCCCCGACAAGCAGAAAATGCAAAAGCGCGCCGAGCGCGTAAACATCCGCGCGCGCCGTGGCGGCGTTCCCGCGACTGACTTCCGGCGCGATGTAGCCTTCCGTTCCGCCTTCAACCTCGGGATTATCCTCCGCATTTACTTCAATCGCAATTTGCGTTTGCGACGGTCCGGCGGAAGCGTTCCCGCCGATACCGACAACGTTGCGGAATTTTGCCGTCGCCTTTGAGCGCCGACGCTCTTCCATGCGGCGGCGTCCCGCAATAAACTTGCGGTCCACATACGCCATTCCGAAATCCGTAATTTGCGGCGTTCCCGTGCGCGTCAGCAAAATATTTTCCGGCTTCAAATCGCGGTGCACAACACCGTAGGCGTGCGCATACGCCAGCCCGCGGGCAACGGAGGAAATCAATGCAATCGCCGCCTTCGGGCGCAACCGGCCGCCGTTGCGGCGGCGCACGTCTTCAAGCGTTCCGCCGTTGACGAAATCCATCACATAATAGTAAAACCCGTTGCACTCGCCGAAATTATGCACGGGAACGATATTTTCGTGATTGAGAGCGGCAACAATTTGCGCTTCATGCTGAAAAACGCGGACGAATTCCGGCATAAACGCCAGCTCGCCGCTAAGCACTTTCACGGCAAAAAGTTTCTTCAGCACGTTGTGTTGCGTAAGATACACCGTGCCGGTCGCGCCGAACCCGAGCACCGAAATGACTTCGTAGTCACCGATTCTTTCCCCGGGCTGAAAACTGGCTTGTTCGTCGCTCATCAAATCAGAAACCGATTACGCCTTTTATCTTTTGTCCTATCGCAAATAAAAAACATTCATCGGCAGAGAACAAACGAAGAAAATAAGTAAGTTTGAATTACAAATCCTTCGCGGCTCGTTAATAATAAAGCGGAGACGTTTTGAAAAAATCCTATTCGACTTCAAGAATAACCTGAACTTCCGTCGTCGCGTGAAGCGGCACCCCGCCAAGCGCAACCGCCGCGCGGGCGTGTTTCCCGTTTTCACCGAAAACCGCCATAAACAACTCGGAAGCCCCGTTGATAACTTTCGGCGCGTCCGCAAAACCTTCGGGCGCGTAAACAAAACCGTTCACGTTGACCACGCGTTTGACTTTGTCCAAAGAGCCGAGAAACGCCTTCGCGTTTGCGAGCGCGGCAAGCGCGCACTGGCGGGCGGCGGCGTAACCGTAAGCAATGTCTTTTTCCGGAGCGGAACCGATCATGCCGGTATGAGTGAGCTTGCCGTCCGCCATGGGAAGCGTGCCCGAAAGAAAGAGCAAATTTCCCGTCCGCACGGCGGGAACGTAAGCACCGGCGGGCGCCGGAGGCGGCGGGAGCGTCAGCCCCAATTCCTGAATTTTTGCTTCAATATTCATCGTAAAAGAAATACTACCTTTCCCGTTTGTTCCCGCAAAGTTTTTTTACTCACATTGCGAGAGCGCGCGCGGCTGCGGCGGGATCTTCAGCTCCGCAAATGGCGGAAACGACCGCAATTCCGGCAACCGTTCCCGTGGCACGCACCGCGCGGGCGCGGGCGACATCCAAACCGCCGATTGCCACGACGGGAAGCGGCGAGCGAGCCGCCAACACCGCAAAATCCGCCAAACCCAAGTCCGGCGAAGCATCCGCCTTCGAAATCGTCGGAAAAACCGGACCGATGCCAAGGTAATCCACCTTCTCGACGTCCACAGCATCAAGTTCTGCCCGATTCGACACGGAAAATCCGAGAATTTTCTCCTCCCCGATGAGCTTACGCACGACGGAAACGGGCAAATCGCTCTGCCCGACGTGCACGCCGTCGGCATCCAGAGCCAACGCGAGATCCACGCGGTTATTCACGATGAATGTAATACCGCGGGAACGCAAAAACTCCGCAAGCGGTTTTGCCTCCGCGTAGCACGTTCCCGCATCGGGATTAGTCGAGCGATACTGAACAATCGTAACGCCGCCGGCAATGGCGGATTCGACGGTTCCGAGCAAGCCGAAACGGCATTTTTCCGGCGCGTCCGTCACAAGATAAAGACTCAGATCAAACTGATTTTTCATGCAATCGGTAAAGAAATTCAAATGCCCGAACCCCGCAACGTTAAAAACGTTTTTCTAACGAAATTCCATGCGAAACAAGCTCGCATAGGAAACATTACCAAAACAAAAATGATTGCAAAATTTCCCTCATATAATCGTTCTTTTCCAATTTCGCGCGGGAACGGGAAAACGCGAAAGCGTGCAGCTCCCGCGCTTAAGAAACAAAACGGCGGGAACAGCCGAAACCGTCCCCGCCGCTCCTAAAAATCAAACTAAAAAAGTGATGGAAACGCATCTCGCAAAACGCGGGAACACTCAAAATTTGCCTTCCGAGCTTTTTTTACCGGAATTTCGGCAAAAAAAAAACCGCCTCGGTTAAGAGCGGTTTTTTTTGAATGGCGCGCCCGCGAGGATTCGAACCCCGAACGAGTGATCCGTAGTCACTAGTGATATCCATTTCACCACGGGCGCGTTCAAAAATGTAGGGACGAATAAAACTTCTTTTGCAAAACGACGCAAGCAAAAAAAAAATTATTTTTTATCGTCAGGAACGTTCTTTTCACGGCGAAGCGTTCCCGCGAAGTCAAAATCCGCATAAACAAGGCGATGATCACTCGCGGTTTGCGACCACGAAAACTCGGCAATTTTTGCGGATTCCGGCACATAAAATTTTTTGAAAAGTGCCGAAGAAGCAAAAATTCTGTCGAAAGTATGGAAATATCCGCGATTCGGATTGAAAAACGTCAACACTCCGCCGTCTTCATTTTTCGCGGGAAGCGCACGCGCAAACGACTCCACTTCGAGCGACGCAAGCGGCTTACTTCCCGGATTATCGTTGAAATCGCCGAGCAGCACAAAAAACTCCGGCGCGACATTTTCGCGACGCTCCGACACCGGAAATCGAACGGACGCGGGAATTTTCGATGCCGTTTTCTCATCCCGCACGTCAAACTCTATCAAGCGCCGCACATAACGCGCCTCACGGGAACGGCGCTCCGCGCCTTCCGGATCGTCCGGATCGGCGGAAACCTTGCTTTTCAAATGCACATTGTAAACATGAAACAGACTTCCGCCCGACACGGGAATGACGACTCCGAGCATTCCGCGCGTCAGTTTTTCCGGTGCGATGATTTCAATCGTTTTTGAAAAGGGAACACGCGACAAAATCGCGAGGCGGTTATACCCGTCGCGTCCATCCAGACAAACGCTATACGGGAACGCAAGGCCGCGCCGTTCAAGCGCCGCCGCCAACTCGCGCAACCATTCCGCCCCGCCCACTTCCTGCACGGCGAGCACATCCGGACGCACTTCAAGAATCGTGCGATAAAGCGCCTCCTTGGATTTTTCCGATTTCGGATGTTTGTATTGAAATTTTCCTTTTTCGGAAAAACGGTTTTCGTCCCGAAAATTATGCAAATTATACGTCGCCACGCGCAAGCGCTCCGGAAACTCGAAGGGCTTCGCCGTTCCCGCAGCAAGAGTCGACTCCGCCGAAATTCTTTTTTCCGAAAAAAACACCGCCGCCACGCAAAGCGCCGCCGTAAACGCGAGCAGACCGCAAAGCGTCAATCGAAGTCTTTTGCGGTCTGCCATAAATTTTCTTTCCCGAAAAAAAAATCAAACTGCGGAAATCCGAGTAAGCACCTTTTGCACTACGGATTCATCGTCCAACCCGAAACGGGAACGCAAATCGCCGACCGTCGTCCCGTGCGGAATAAATGTATCCGCCCAGCCGAAACGCTCCACGGGAACAGACAAATTCCGCGCGGCAAGCTCTTCCAAGACGGCACTTCCGAAACCTCCCGCAAGCGCGTGATCTTCGATCGTAACAAATAATTTCGCCGTTTTTGCCTGCTCGGCAAGCAAAGCACCGTCGAGCGGCTTCACGAAACGCGCGTTGACCAGCGTCGCCCGCGTTCCCGTCGCCTCAAAGATTTTTTCGCAAAGTTTTTTCGCCGTCGGCAACATTGAGCCGAGCGACCACACGCAAACTTCCCCGGCTCCGGATTCGAGGACTTCCGCTCTCCCGACTTCAATTTCCGCGGGAACGTCTTTCACTTTCGCGCCGGGCGCAGAGCCGCGCGGATAGCGAATCACCATCGGACCGCCGCGTGTAAACGCCGTGTGCATCATGTCCGCAAGCTCATCTTCGTCTTTCGGTTGCATGATTGTGAGATTCGGCAAACAACGCATCATCGCAATATCGAAAACGCCGTGATGCGTGGCGCCGTCCTGCGGAGAAAGCCCGGCACGGTCGAGGCAAAACAGCACGTCCAAATTTTGCAGACAAACATCGTGCATCAGCATATCCACCGCACGTTGCATAAACGACGAGTAAATCGCGACGCAAGGTTTAAGCCCGCGCGCCGCCAGCCCCGCCGCAAAAATAACGGCGTGCCCTTCCGCAATGCCCACGTCGAAATAGCGCTCGGGCAATTCCTTTTTTAGGAAACAAAGCCCCGTTCCCGCAGACATTGCCGCCGTGATTCCGACGATTTTTTCGTCGTTTCGGGCAAAGCGCACCAACGCCTGCCCAAACACGTCCTGCCAAGGCGCGGGAACGCCGGCAAGCGACTTGGTCGGCGCTCCCGTCGCAGGATCGTAAGGCGAACACCCGTGAAAACGGTCCGGATGCGCTTCCGCCACCGGCAAGCCTTTGCCCTTTTTCGTGCGGATGTGGAGCAGAATCGGTCGCGGAGATTTTTTTGCAAATTCCAGGTAATCAACGAGTTGCGAAATATTATGCCCGTCGATCGGCCCGAGATAACGCAATTTGAAATTTTCAAAGAGCGACGACGCGCCGGACGTCAATACTTGCTTCTTTTCCTGTTTCCAAGCGGATCCGGCGCGAATCAGGTGCTCACCGCAAGGCAGTTTCGCGATGAGGCGTTTCAGCCCGCTTGTCGCCTCGTTATAAAAATTCGTGGTGATAATGCGATTGAGGCAATCGGCGACAGCGCCGACATTGCGGTCAATCGACCATTCGTTGTCGTTGAGCACAACGATAAGCCGCTTTGTGTGCGCGGCGATGCTGTTGAGCGCTTCGAGCGTGGCGCCGTTAGTCACGGCGGCATCTCCGACGACGGCTACGACGTGCTCGTTTCCGCCGAGGCGATCCCGCGCGGCGGCGATCCCGAGCGCAGCGGAAAGCGCCGTTCCCGCGTGCCCGGCACCAAACGCATCAGACTCACTCTCCCTGCGGTTGCAAAATCCGGAAATTCCGTCGGTTTGGCGAAGTGTGTCAAACCGCGCCCCGCGCCCCGTCAAAATTTTGTGCGCATAACACTGGTGCGAAACATCGAAAATAATGCTGTCTTCCGGAACATCAAAGACGCGGTGAAGCGCGACGGAAAGCTCGACCACGCCGAGATTCGGCGCCACGTGCCCGCCGTTTGCCGACGTCACGGCAATAATGCGTTCCCGCAACTCCTGCGCAAGAACGGGAAGCTCGTTCGCGGGAACGCGCTTCAAATCCGCCGGAGACTGAATGGTTTCGAGCATTTTTCGAGAGGCAATCTTCTTTTGGAGAAAGAAAAAAAATCAGTAATCTTCGTCGGCAAACGGCTCCGTTTGAGCCTCGCCGCCGGACGAAACGGAACGTAACTGCTCAATACGCAATTCGGCGTCCGCCAACTTTTCCTGACAATTTTTCAAGTGGCGCATCCCCGCTTCGTAGCGCTCAACCAACTCGGCAAGCGGCACGTCCCCGCCTTCGAGGCTTTCGACGATGTCCTCAAGTTTCGCGAGTTCTTCTTCAAAAGTCAGCTCTTTTTCCGTTTTTTTCGCTTTGCTCACGATATTTCCTCCGAAGGTTTTTCAAAACGAATCGAAACGGAATGCCCGTGCACTTCGAGTTGCTCCATTTTGGAAAACGCGGCAACCACGGGAGCGGCCTTGCGCAGCGATTCTTCGTCGTATTGAACAAGGCTCGTGCGACGCATAAAATCCGAAACCTGCAAACCGCTGAGAAAGCGCCCCGTGCGCGAAGTCGGAAGCGTGTGAGACGGTCCCGCAATAAAATCGCCGAGCGCGGCAGGCGTGTAGTGTCCAAGCAACATCGCTCCCGCAGTCGTGATTTCCTGCGAAAGGCGCTTCGTCGTGTTGCGGCGCGCTTGAATTTCGAGGTGTTCCGGCGCGATAAAATTCGCGACACGCACGGCGGACGCGAGAGAATCCGCCAACACGGAGCAAAATCCGGCGTTCATGATTTCGCGGAGGCGTTCGCCCTTGCGATAGTGCATGAGCAAAGAATTTATCGCCACTTCCGTGGCGCTCAAAATACGCTGATCAAGCGCGACGAGGTAAACTTTCTCCTTCCCGCTCCCGTGTTCCGCCTGCGTAATAATGTCGGCGGCAACCCATTCCGGATTTGCCGTCGAATCCGCAATCACCATCACTTCGCTCGGACCCGGCAGTAAATCGATGCCGACTTTCCCGAAAAGTTGGCGCTTCGCCTCGATGACAAACGCGTTGCCCGGTCCGGCGATTTTGTCCACGGGGGCAATCGTTTGCGTGCCGTAAGCCATCGCCGCAATCGCCTGAACTCCGCCGACGGCGTAAATTTCCGTCACGCCGCAAAGTTTTGCTGCGGCAAGAATCTCCGGAGCGATCGAACCGTCGCTATGCGGCGGCGTGCAAATCACAAGCTCGGGAACGCCGGCGAGTTGCGCCGGAATTGCCGTCATCAAAACCGTTGAACTCAGCGGAACCTGCCCGCCCGGAATGTAGAGCCCGACACGTTGAATCGGAAAAAACATTTCACCGACGACGGCACCCTGCGGGTTTTTCTTCTTCCAATTTTTGCGCAACGTCTGCGCGTGAAAAGCACGAATCGATTCCGCCGCCTCCTTCATTGCCGCAAGTTTGTCCTGCGGGAGCGACGCGTAAGCCGCTTCAATCGCCGATACGGGAACACGCAGCTGCTTTTGAGAGAGCTTCGCGTGGTCAAACTTCGCCGTGTAATAAAGCACGGCCTCATCTCCGCGTTGCGCGACATCCGCAATCACATCAGAAACCACGGAACTGATTTCGGCAGACTGCGCCACCGGTTTTGAAAATTCTTTCAGCTTTTCAAAGCAATCCGCATCTTTAGTCGATAGGTGCAACATAAATCTCAAAAAGGAGTGAAAACATACGAAGTTCTTCGCGGGAACGCAAAGGTTTTCATGGAATATCACGCTACTCCGAAGGTTCGCGAAAACGCAAAATTCTCTCACAGAGCCACAGCAACACGAAGATTTTCGCAAAAAAAAACGTTCCCGCGAATTGCTTCACGGGAACACTTCTTTAAGCTTTAAGCCTTAATCTTTAAGCTCTCTTTTTCTTATCCCACTTGCGGACGGGATCGGGAATGGTTCCGCCGAGTTCGTAAAGTTTTTTCTTATCGTTAATCATGCCGGAACGGGAATAGCCGTTGAGCGAATATTCGCCTTGGAGCACGATGGCTGCTTCCGGACAAACTTCCTGGCACATACCGCAGTAGATGCAACGGAGCATATTGATTTCAAATTTCGCGGGAGCTTTTTCGATATGTTCGTTGCCGGTCGCGGGATCGATTTCGCCCGGTGTAATGCGGATCGCTTTCGGCGGGCAAACAAATTCGCAAAGCTGGCAGGACACGCATTTTTCACGTCCGTTTTGATCCTTTACGAGAGTCGGCACGCCGCGATAACCTTTCGGAATCACCGGACGCTCAAAGGGATATTTCAGCGTTACCGGTTTGCGAAGCATGATGCCGAGCGTGATTTTCATCCCCGCAAGCACCTGCGGAATGTAAAGTTTTTCCCACCAGCGCAAAGGTTTGCGCGTAATGACTTTAATATTTTGAGTCGCCATTTCTGAAAAAATCTCCGTTTAGAAATTAAAAATCGGGAAATCGTCTTATTTCAAAAGCGTTTCGTAAATTCCGAAGAACACGAAGTATGCCACGGCATTTGCAATCGCAAACGGAAGCAAAAGTTTCCAGCCGATACGCATCACCTGGTCAAACCGGAAACGCGGCACCGTCCAACGAATCCAAATGATGACAAAGAGCATGAAGATGACTTTGACCACGAGGCAAACGATCCCGAGCAAGGTCCCGAGCACGCCGTCCAACCCGAGCGTCGGCATAAACGGCAACGCGTGCCAGCCGCCGAGGAAGAACATCACGAACAAAATCGAGCCGAGAATCATGTGCAGATACTCGCCCGTGAAGAACAGACCGAACTTAAACGTGCCGTATTCCGTGTGGAAGCCGCCGACCGTATCCGTTTCCGATTCCGGCATATCGAACGGCTGACGATTCATTTCCGCAAGGAGTGCGACGAAGTAAATCACTGCCGAAAGCGGCGCGAGAATGATATTCCAAAAACCGCCCTGCCCCTGCACGATCGAGAAAAGTGAAAGCGGATTGTCCGACGTTCCCGCGGTAATCAGCACGACGGGAAGAATCGCCAGCACGAGCGAAAGTTCATAGGAAATCATCTGCGCGCTCCCGCGAATCGAGCCGAGGAACGGATATTTCGAGTTCGATGCCCAACCGCCGAGAACAACGCCGTAAACGCCGAGCGAGCTAATCGCGAACATAAACACGAAGCCCGGATTCATATTGCAGAGCATCAGCGCCGTTTCTTCTCCCGTTTCCGGATTGATGTAGCTCGTAAACGGAATCATCACCATCGTGATAATCGCCGGAGCGAGCGCAAGGCACGGAGCCAAGCAATAATAAAACTTGTTCACGTGCTCGGGAAGCGGTTCCTGACGCATGAAAAGTTTCCCGCCGTCAGCCAGAGGCTGAATGAAACCGCAATACGTCAAAACCTTTCCGACGATCGGAATCGCGGCGATGAGCGGCATCGTCGTAATGCTCGGACCGACGCGTCCTTGCGCCCACGCGGCAGTTTTGCGTTCAAGCAAAACCGTGTAAAGGCAGCAACCCATGATGAGAAGAACGACAACGACGGCAAAAATCGCTTTCAGAATCAGCCCTGTCGTTTCCGTATCCGGAAGCCACGCTTCGTTCACGCCCCAGTCTTTGAGAATTTCAAGAAGTCCTTGTGCAAACGCATCCATGAGAATTTCAAAAAAGATTCGGAATTAAAGTTGAGAAAAAAATTTATTTCTTCGGAGCCCACTTAAGCGAACCGGTTTCCGGGAACGCGATGTTTGCCCACGGCGACGCGTCCAAGAGCGTTCCCGTATCGGGAATTTTCGCGGAATCGATGCCGGCAAGCACCGAGCAAGCCGCACGGAGCTTTTCCCAAACGGAAGCGAGGGAATTGTCGAGCACCACGCCGGAGGACGCGCGCGCGGCAAGCGTCGAAAGAATAATCAAATCGTTTTCCGTGCCTTTCGCGCCGGGAACGGCAACTTCAAACTTCTGCAGGCGGAATTCCTGATTGACGAACGTTCCCGCCTTTTCAAAAACGGTGCGTCCCGGAAGCACGACGGAGGCTTCTTCGCTCGTTGCGTTTGCCTGCGTGCCGAGGTAAACGATTTCGACTTTTTTGAGTTGCTCGTCGGTCAAGCCGAGGTCCTTCAAGTTTTCTCCGCAAACAAAAACGGTTTTGACTTCGTCCGCATCGATTTTTGCCGCAAGAGCCGAAACTTCGGCGGAATCAAAATCCTTCACCAAGCCCGTGACGAGCGCGCCGCGACGATTCGGCGAACGGTCTTCGGAAATGAGCATCTTATCGTTTTCGCCCAACGTTTTCGCCAGATAAACGTTCCCGCCGACAGCGCTCGCGAGCGTCTTCAACGCAAACTGTTCTTCGACGGACATTTTTCCGGAGGCGACAAACGCGGGAACGCCGTTCTTCATCAGCGCAAGCGCCGCGTCGACCGCTTCGTCAAACGTAACTTCACTTTCGCCGCGACGGAAGCCCGTAAGACGCGTTTCCGCCGTTACGGTTTTGTAAAGCATACGCCCGGAGTCGCTCATCCAAACCACGTTCACCGCATCGTTTTCGCGCGGCGTAATACGATAAATTTTTCCTTCGCGGGACCAAACCGTCGTGTTCACGCCGACGCTGGATTCGGTGCAAATGCTCTTGGATTTTTTCAGGAACCAAACGCGCATTTTAAAACGGAAATCCTTGCTCGTCATGGCGCCGACGGGGCAAACGTCCACAACGTTGAGCGTGTAGTTCCCGTCAAGCTGCATTCCCGGATAGCAGTCGATTTCCGAGTGCGACCCGCGCTGCGTCACGCCGAGCACCGGGCGCCCCATAATATCGCGGCAGAAGCGCACGCAACGCGTGCAACGAATGCAACGCTCACCGTCATACATGACCTGCGGTCCGAGGCTTTTGTGCTTCGGCTTCACGTTTTTCGCATCGCGGTAACGCGACGCGCCCTTCCCGTATTGGGAGGAAAATTCCTGCAGCGTGCACTCGCCCGCCTGGTCACAAATCGGGCAATCGAGCGGGTGATTCGCGAGCAAAAATTCCGTCACGCCCTCGCGGCTGGAAACCGTCATTTTCGAGTTCAGTTTCACATGCAAGCCCGGAGAAACATTCGTTCCGCAGGCGATTGCCGGCTTCGGCATCCAACCGATTTTTTGTTTCCCCGTCGCTTCGTCCATCACGGGTTCGCCCGTCGCGCGGTCGCGCATCGGCATGCCGATTTCGACGAGGCACATACGGCAACTTCCCGCCATCGGCAACTTCGGGTGATAGCAGTAGTGCGGAATTTCGATTCCGAGCGAATGAGCGGCATCAATAAGATTTTGCTTGGCGGCGACCTGATAATCCTTGCCGTCAATATTGATGGTTACGAGATTCGTTGTGTCTTCGGACATTGGAAAAATCTAAAAAAATTGCGTTGAAAAAAGACTATCCTTTTCCCGCGTTCCCGCAAGGAAGAAACCGCGGGAATGTGCGAAGTTGAAAGAAGAAAGCGGAAAATTGAAAGTTTTTCTCACAGAGACACAACGACACGGAGTTTTTATGAAAGTAAAAAAAGAAAAACTCTGTGTCTCCGCGTCTCTGTGAGAGAAATTTGTCGTTCCTAACGCAACAAAACGCAAAAACTAATCCCGTTTTTTGCTTTTTCGTTTCAAATTCAGAATCGTGATTTCACCGCCGGAGGAGTCGACGCATTGTTTGAAAAAATCCTGCGGCTGAGTCCGCACGGAAAACAGATAGAGCTTCGGCGTATTTTTTCGGGAAAATGCGCCGAGCCAATCTTTTTCCCACGCGCGTTCCCGCGCCGTGCGTTCGTCTTCCGCCGGAGCGTAGGACGAATCCGCGTATACCGTTTTCCCGTCGCGCCGCTGGCGAATCCCGTCGCGAAAATCCGAAAAGACAACGAGCGCGTCGTAGCGTTCCCGCGACATTACGTCAATCCACGCACCGACCGTTCCCGCGGCAAAATGCGCGGCAAACTTTCCGTAAATCACGCGTCCCTGCCCGGAAAGTTTTGCGGTTTCCGTCTCGTCCTCCGCGCGTTTGCGTTTGAGTGCCGCGAGCGTTTTTGCGCGCATAGCGCGTCCGCCGACCACTTCTCCGTCGTGAATTTCCGTCTGAGCGCCCGAAAACGCGAAGATATCCGCGTCGGGAAATTTTTCGTAAATTTCGGCTTTTACGGCAGGCAAGAAACTTTTCATCGAACCGGAGCAATCCAAGTAAACCGCAATTTTCTGCGCCTTAATTTTCGCGCCGAGCAGCGTTTTAAATTTTCCGAGATGATTTTTTCCGTCGCCGATTCCGACTCCCGTTCCCAATCCGATTCCGCCTCCGAAGCCTCGCATCCCCGTCGCATCATTCCCGCTTTCGGCGTTCCCGCCCGCTCCGCCGATTTTTTTGGAAAAGTCCGACATTTTCATCGCGGGCATTTTCGGCAACGCCGGCAAAACCACCTCCGCCTTTTGATTTTTGGCGAAAATTTTCGGAGACTGCGTTTCCGGCATTTTTCGAAACGCCTTCCGGGAAAAACTTTCTCCGCGAGCGGCACTGCGTCCTCCGCTTCCGGAAACAAAAACCGCCGGGTCCGGCTTCGGATTTTCCAACGCGGAAAAAACGTAAAACAAAGCAAAAACAATCAGCGCAAAGTGAAAAAGCGCCGAAACGACAAAACCCGTCCCGCCGAAATTTTTCCAAAATTTTGCAACCACGCCGGGCGGACGGAGATTCGGCTGCACCAAATCCGCAACGCTCGCCGCGTTCCCGCGCCCGCCTCTTTCGGAATCGCCACCGTCCGCCTCACCCGCCTCAGCTTCCGGCACACCGCGCTTCGCGGAAACGGCAACCGGCACCGCCACGGGAACGGGAATGACGACCGGAACCACCACCGTCGGCACAACAACGACTTGCGGCGCAGAACCGGGCGCAGGCGAAACGTTAGAACTCGGGATTTCCGGCGACGGCGGCGGCAACGACGACGGATTCTCTTCGGACACGGGCGTCGACATCTTAGGGAAGCAGAATTTTCGAGTGAGACAAAATTTCCGCGAAGTCTGCGTTCGCCAATTTCTTCCGTCAACGCTTTTATTCCGACCCGAAAAAAAAACGTTCCCGCAAATCTCTCTGCGGGAACGCCGGTTCCTCTACTATGAATACTCCGTTTTTAAGGAGAAAAATTTCGTGTCGATTCCTACCCTCCGATTACCGAATCGAGCAAACTTCCGCAAATTGCGCACGCGCCTCGTCCAGCGGAATCGGTTTTTTCTCGGAATCAAGCGCAACAAAAATGAGTTCCGCTTCGGTAATTTTCGCGATGCTGTTACACATCTTCGTGAGTCGCTCCGCGTAAACCGTCACTTTCACGGTCAGCGACGTGCGACCGACTTTCACGATGTCCGCATAAAACGAAACGACGTCGCCGACCATCACGGGAGCTTCAAAAGTCAACCCGCTCACCGCCCGCGTAACGATGTATCGGCTCTGCGCATAACGCATTGCCGTGCTCGCGCCGGCTAAGTCCACATGGCTCATTACCCAGCCGCCGAAAACATCTCCGTTCTGGTTCGTGTCTTTCGGCATCGGCTCCACGCGCAACGCGGGAACGATTCCTTCGGGCAAGGCATTTTTCGGATAGATTGTCGAGTTTTTCATTTGAATTTGGAATTATTCCAAAAACCAAATCCCGCGCAACAACTTTTTGTAATTATTCCAAAAAATATTTATTTTAATCTTCTGCGAAGAAATGCCGGAAAATTCCGTTTTCTCCTTACGCCGGAATGCGTTAGACTCGCGCCATGCTTCAAAAACCGGAACTGCTTTTGCCTGCGGGAACGTTCCAACGGCTCAAAATCGCGCTCGCATACGGTGCAGACGCCGTTTACGTCGGAATGCCGTCGCTGTCGCTGCGCGCGACGGTCGGGCTTTCGCAGGAAGAACTCGCGGAAGGGACGCGCCTAATGCACGCCGCCGGAAAAAAAATCTACGTTGCGCTGAATCTTTTTTCCAAAAACGCGGACATTGAAAAACTTCCCGAAATCGCCGCACGTTTGCGCGAAATTGCGCCCGACGGCGTCATCGTTTCCGATCCCGCGATTTTCGTTTTCCTGCGGGAACACGCGCCGGAAATTCCGCTCCACGTTTCAACGCAGGCGAATGTTTCGTCGTGGGCGACGGTGGAATTTTGGCAAAAACTCGGTGCGGAGCTTTGCGTGCTTTCCCGTGAAACGACGTTTGAAGAAATTTGCGAAATCCGCCGCCGCGTTCCCGCGATGAAACTCGAAATGTTCGTCCACGGCGCAATGTGCATGAGCTATTCCGGGCGTTGTCTGCTTTCCGCGTTTATGACCGGGCGCAGCGCAAACCAAGGGAAATGCGCACAGTCCTGCCGCTGGAACTACAAAGTTTTTCTCGAAGAGGAAAAACGCCCCGGCGAACTGATTTCCGTGGAAGAAGACGCACGCGGCACCTATTTCATGAATTCGCGCGACTTGTGCCTTTTGCCGGAATTGCCGAAAATTCTCGGCGCGGGTATCGCCTCGCTCAAAATCGAAGGTCGCAACAAAAGTGATTATTACGTCGCCCAAACCGCCCGTGTGTATCGCGCCGCCATCGACGCGTGGTTCGAAAATCCCGACGCGTGGAGCGCCGCACCGTATATGCGCGAGCTCGCGATGTTGCAAAACCGCACCTACACGCGCGGATTTTTCGACGGAGTTCCCGGCGCGGAGGCGCAAAATTACGAAAGCACCGTCAGCGTCGGCAACGCGCAAAACGTCGGCATGGTCGTCGAAAATTCCCCGTTCCCGCAAGCGACGGGGACGCCGGCGGAAGATTTTATCCACACGGAAATCCGCAACAAAATTTCGCTCGGCGACGAAATCGAATTTCTGCTTCCCGGTGTTTTAGAGCCGCTGAAAATCTCCGTCACGGAAATGCTCGACGGCTTCAACGGAAAACCCGCAACCGCGATTTCCGCCGGACGCGCCGGACAAACCGCGATGTTCCCGCGCAAACTTTTCCCCGAAAACCGCGTTCCCGCGCCGCTCACAATGGTGCGGAAAATCATCGGAAATACGTAAAAAAAATTAAGGGCTTTAAAGTCTTTGCGACCTTAAAGCCCTTAATTTATCTCCGACAAAACTTACTCTGCGGAAGCGACTTTTCCGCCTTCGGGAACGGATTGTTCGGTCCAGCCGCCGCCGAGGGCTTTGTAGAGCGAAATCATCGAAGCGATCTTCGCAAAGCGCGTTTGCACGAGTGTTTGCTCGGCGGCGAACAAATCGTTTTGCGCGAGCAGAACGTCCGTGTAGCTGAGCACGCCGTCGCCGCCGCGATAATTTGCGGAAGTCAGCTTGTAGCGGCGCAGTTGTGCTTTGAGCGCGGCTTCGCTTGCGGCGATGCGCTTGTCGATGGATTCCTGCACGACGAGTTCGTCCGCCACTTCGCGGAACGCCGTCTGGATCGCTTTTTCGTAGTTGGCGATTTCAATTTCCTTTTGGAGCTCGGCGACATCGAGTTGCGCTTCGAGGCGACCGTTAAAGTAATCGAAAATCGGCACGTTCACGCTCGGCACAAAGCTCCACGTGCGCGCGTCGCCCGTGAACAGGTCGTCGAGCTCGACGGAGGCGACACCGCCCGTTGCCGTGAGCGAAATGCTCGGGAAAAACGCGGCGCGTGCGGCACCGATATTGGCGTTGGCGGCACGGAGCATGCGTTCGGCGGCGAGAACGTCCGGGCGCAAAACGAGCGCGAACGACGGGATTCCCGCGTCGAGCGGCTTGAGCAGATTTGCGGAAGCGATCGGGAGCGCGGGAACGCCGCTGAGCTTCGGAAGCTCGGTTCCGCCGACGAGGAGCGCGAGCGCGTTTTTCGCCTGTTTCTGCGTTTCGCGGAGTTGTTCCGTCGCGGAAACCATCGCTTGGTATTGGGCTTCGGCGGAGGCGAGATCGATTTCGGTAATCGCGCCTTTTTCGAAGCGGTCTTTCATGATGTTATACCAAACCTGCGTCGTAAGGAGGGATTTTTGCGAAAGCGAAAGGCGTTCGTTCGCGAGCTGGAGCGTGTAGTATTGAAGCGCGATTCCGGCGACGAGCGAGAGGCGCACGGCGCGTTCGTTTTCGGCGGCGGCGAGCCAGGTTTCAAAAACCTGATCCGTCATCGAGCGCACGCGTCCCCAAAGATCGACTTCGTAGGAAGCGGCGACGCCGAGTTGCCAGGTGTTGGACGTTACCGCCTTCCCGTAGGGCGAAAGATATTCATTCGTGCGGGAACGCGTAAACGAGCCGTTCCCGCCGACATTCGGGAGCAGTTCCGCCCACTGAATATCGTAGCGTGCGCGCACCTGTTCGACATTCAGAATGGCGACGCGCAAATCGCGGTTGTTTTCAAGCCCGGTTTTGATGAGGGCTTTGAGGCGTTCGTCGGCGAAAAATTCCGACCAGCCGAGACGCGTAACGGCGGTTTCATCCGCTGTCGTCGCCGCGATCCCCGCGTAAGTGTCGGCGACAATATTGTTCACGTCGGGGCGCTCGTAATCGGGTGCCATTGTCGTGCACGCCGTTGCGACGGCAAGAAACGGAAGAACGGAAAGATATTTGAACATGATTTTTTCTTTTTTAAAGGATGGTTGAGAGCTTAAAGCTTAGAGCTTAGAGGTATTACCGGAAAAAGATTTTCAAAAAACTTTTCCCTCTTGCGGGAACGCAATGACCTCTCATCTCTAAGCCCTCATCTCTCATCTTTCATTAGTGCTTAACGACTGCGTTCGGTTTGCGTTCGGCGGCGCGGAATATTTTACGGATGATGACGTAGAAGCACGGAATCAGGAAGACGCCGAGAATCGTCGAAGCCAACATCCCGCCGATAACGCCGACGCCGATTGAGTTCTGCGCGGCGGACGATGCGCCCGAAGCGCGAGCCAGCGGCAACACGCCGAGAATGAACGCGAACGAAGTCATCAAAATCGGGCGCAGGCGGAGCTGAACCGCTTCCAAGGTCGCGTCGTAAAGATTGCGTCCCTGTTCCTGCAAGTCTTTTGCAAATTCGATGATGAGAATCGCGTTTTTCGCGGAAAGCCCGATGATGACGAGGAAGCCGACCTTGAAGTAAACGTCGTTGTAAAGCCCGCCGAGCATCGTTGCGCAAACGGAACCGAAAACACCGACGGGAACGATGAGAAGCACCGCGAACGGAATCGACCAGCTTTCATACAACGCCGCCAAGCAGAGGAAGACGATGATGAGCGAGAGCGCGTAAAGCGCGGGAGCCTGACTGCCGGAAGTGCGTTCTTCAAGCGATTGCCCCGTCCATTCGCCGCCGACGCCGTTGATCCCGACGCTCGGCAGGTGCTTCAGAATGATTTCGTCAAACTCGTTCATCGCTTCCCCGGAAGAACGTCCCGGTTTCGGCTGACCGACGATGTTGAGCGACGGGAAGCCGTTGTAGCGTTTCAGCGCGGGTGCGCCCACAATCCAATCGAAGGAAACGATTTCCGAAAGCGGCATCATTTCTCCGGAATTTGTGCGGACAAACATTTTGGCAAGTTGTTCCGGCGAAGTGCGGTCTTCCGCGCCGAGTTGCACGATTACGCGCTGAACGCGGGAACCCTGCACGAAGTTGTTCACGTAAGAGGAACCGAACGCGACCTGAATCGTGCTGTAAAGCGAGCTGATGTTAATACCGTGCGCCTGCGCCTTTTCAAGGTCGACGTTCATTTTGAGCATCGGACCGTCGTTCAAGCCTTGGAGACGCACGCCTGCCATTGCCGTGTCCGGCGCATTGGCTTTTTTGAAGACTTCGTTCATCGCGTTCACGAGTGCTTCGTGGCCGATCCCGCCGCGGTCCTGCATTTGATATTCAAAACCGGTGGCGTTCCCGAGTTCGGAAATTGCCGGCAAGTTGAACGAAAGCACCATTCCGTCCGGATGTCCGGCGAAGTGTCCGGAAATGCGCGCCGCAATCGCTTCGGCGGAATGTTCTTCGCCTTTGCGTTCGCTCCAGTCTTTGAGCTTGAGGAAGCCCATCGCGACGTTTTGCCCGCGACCGTTGAACGAAAAGCCTTGGACAGCGAACATCGCATCGACTTCCGGTTGCGCAAGCGCGTAGTTTTCAAATTCTTCGATAACCTTGAGCGTGCGTTCCTGCGAAGCGGTTTGCGGAAGCTGGATAAGCGCCATGATGTTTCCTTGGTCTTCGTCCGGCAAGAACGCGGTCGGCAGGCGCAAGTAGAGCCAGCCGAAGCCGACACCGATAGCGACGAAAGAAACAATCCCGATGATGCTGTGCTTAATCATGCGGGCGACGATGCCTTTGTAGCCTTTCGTCATGCGATCAAAATTGCGGTTGAACCAACCGGCGATCCCGCGATGCTTGCCCGATTCGTTGTGCTTGAGCATTGTCGCGCAAAGTGCCGGAGTCAGCGTCAGCGCGAGGAAGAGCGAAAACACCATCGAGGAAATGAGCGTGAGCGAGAACTGGCGGTAAATAACGCCGACAGAACCCGAGAAGAACGCCATCGGAATAAACACCGCCGTCAGAACGAGCGTAATCCCGACGAGCGCGCCGGAAATCTGATCCATCGCCTTACGCGTCGCTTCGCGCGGCGGCAAACCTTCTTCGGTCATGATACGCTCGACGTTTTCGATGACGACAATCGCGTCGTCAACGAGAATACCGATGGCGAGCACCATCGCGAACATCGTCAGAATGTTGATGGAATAGCCCATCGCGAAAAGTGCCGCGCAGGTTCCGAGCAGCGCAATCGGCACGACGATGGTCGGAATAAACGTCGCGCGGAAGTTTTGCAGGAAGACGAGCATGACGATGAAGACGAGCACGATCGCTTCCACGAGTGTTTTAATGACTTCGTGAATCGAAATGCGAACAAAGAGCGTCGTATCATACGGGAACGCATAGTTCATGCCTTCCGGGAAGTATTTCGAAAGTTCTTCGATTTTCGCTTTAACGGCGTTGGCGACTTCGAGCGCGTTCGCGCCGGTCGCGAGCTTGCAACCCAAGCCCATACACATTTTCCCGTTGTAGTGGGATTCGAACATGTAACTTTGCTCACCGAGTTCGATGCGGGCGACGTCGCGCAGATAAACGCGGGAACCGTCTTCGAGCGTGCGCAGGAAGATTGCGCCGAATTCGTCCGGCGTTTCGAGCGTTCCCGGACCCTGAATCGTGATGCCGAGTTGCGCGCCGGGAACGGCAGGCGAGCCGTTGACTTCGCCGACGGGAACCTGAATGTTTTGCGCTTGGAGTGCGGCGACGACGTCCGTCGAAGTCAAGCCGTAGGAGTTGAGCTTGTTGGCGTCGAGCCAAATGCGCATCGCGTTTTCCGCGCCGAAAAAGTCCACCTGCCCGATCCCGTTCACGCGCTGAACCTGGTCGAGAATGTTGGACGCGATGTAGTTCCCGATTTCCGCCTTCGGAATTGAGCCGTCTTCGGAGTAAAACGCGGCGACAAGGAACATATTACGCGCCGCCTTTTTGACGGTAACGCCCGTGCGTTGAACTTCGGACGGAAGCTGCGGCGTGGCGAGCGAAACTTTGTTCTGGACTTGAACCTGCGCCGTGTCGTCGTTCGTTCCCGGATTGAAGTAAACCGTGATTTCCGCGTTCCCGGTCGAGTCCGACGAAGACGTCATGTAGAGCAAATTGTCGATCCCGTTGAGCTGTTGCTCGATAACGGCGGTAACGGTTTTCTGCGTCGTTTCGGCAGACGCACCCGCGTAGGAAGCCTGCACGGAGATGGACGGCGGCGCGATGGTCGGATACTGCGCAATCGGCAGGAATTTAATCGCGATGATACCGAACAGGATAATCATCAGCGAAAGCACCCACGCAAAAACCGGGCGGTCGATGAAGAATTTTGCCATGTAAATTCCTTGTTTCTTTTAAATTTTTTTGTGGAGAAAAATTTTTTCTGCGGGAACGTGTAATGTTTTTCAAATACGTTCCCGCAAAAGACGCTTTATTTCTGAGATTCCGCCGGTTCTGCAATGGCGGGTGCTTCGGCTTTTGCTTTCGGCGGAACGATTTTCACGCCGGCTTTACCGCTTTGCGCAAGTGCCATGCCGATGGAAATCAAGCCTTCCGTGGCGATGCGGTCGCCCGGCTTCAAGCCGTCCTTAATCGTCCAGAAATTGCCTTCCATTTTCCCGATTTGAATCGGGCGCGGGCGCACCATGTCGTTTTCGTCGATGGTGAAAATCGTTGCCTTGCCGGCAGTGCCGAGCGAAACGGCTTTTTGCGGCACGAGAATCGCCTGTTTGTCCACGCCTTCTTCGAGCACGGCGCGGGCGAACATTCCCGGAAGTAAAAGATTGTCCGGATTCGGAAATTCCGCGCGGAGCGTATACATGCCCGTGGATTTATCGACGGAGACTTCGGAGAATTTGAGTTTTCCGGCGTGTTCGTAAACCGAACCGTCGTCAAAAACGAGTTTCACGGGAACGGTTTCTTCGTCGATTTTTTGCACCGTTCCTGCCGCGATTGCCTTGCGGAGTTCGAGAAGTGCGGTCGCCGATTGCGTGAAGTCAAAATTAATCGGATCCATTTGTTGAATGACCGCCATTTTCGTAAGCGCGTTCCCGGAAACCATGCCGCCTTCCGTCACGAACGCCGCGCCGATAATGCCGGAAATCGGAGCCGTAACCGTCGCGTAGCCGAGGTTGATTTCCGCGGATTGAAGTTGCGCTTCCGCCGCCAAAAGAGCGGCTTTTGCCGTGTCGACGGCAATCATCGCGTCGTCGTAGTTCTGACGGCTCACGCCGCCGGTTTTAACGAGCTCGGAAAAGCGGTTAAACGTGATTTGCGCGCCGTTCAAGTTTGCTTTGGCGACTTCGACCTGCGCGGCGGCGGCATCGCGTGCTGCCTTCAGCGGCGCGGGATCGATTTGGAAAAGCACCTGATCTTTTTCGACCTTCGCGCCTTCTTCAAATTTGCGTTCGAGCAAAATTCCCGTTACGCGCGCGGAAACGTCCGCAAGGCGCACGGCATCGACGCGCCCGGGAAGTTCGCGCACGATTTTAAGTTCTTCGTATTTCACCGTTTCGACGGTAGCGGCGATTTCCGCCGGACCTTTCGGCGCTTGTTCTGCGACTTTCTTTTCATCGCAACCGGTAAACGCAAACGTTCCCGCAAGCGCGGCAATCGCCGCAGCGAAGAAGGATTTCTTAAACTTATTTGTCGTCATAAACTTTGTCTTTTCTTGGATTTTTTTAAATTGAATGAAAAAAGGTTTTTCCCGTTCCCGCCTATTTTTTCAAAGAAAGCGTCGGCGGAGCATTAAATATCGCCAGCGCGCAATCCATAAACATTTCGAGGTAAGTCGCCTTGGAGACATTTTTCGGGTATTTACCTTTTCGATACGGCGCAATCGACTGCCAGCCCGCCAACATTGCGTGAACGCTTTCCAAACGGAAATTCAGCTCCAATTCCGAAAGCGACGGGAACGTCACCATAAGCTCCTTCAAAAACTTTGAGCGCACGTCCTTCGTTGTTTCTTCGAGGTATTCAAACACTTTTTGTTCAAAAACGCCCCGGCGCGCAAACAGCATCGTAAACAACTGATGCACCGCTTCGGAAGCGCATTCCGCGCGCGGCAAAATCATAGCTTCAAGCAACTTGCGCGCCCCGATTGCCGCCGTTCCCGCGTCCGCGCGAGCCGCGTCGAGCATCTCCGCCTGACGCGTCATCAACGGCTTGATGTAATTGTCAAACACGGCAAACAAAAGCGCTTCCTTGTCCTTAAAATAATAATACGCCACCGAAAGGTTGACCTTTGCCAGTGCCGTAATATCGCGCATTGAAGCGCCGTTAAAACCGTTCTCCGCAAAAAGCTTCTCGGAGGCTTCGAGAATGCGTTCCCGCGTGCGAAAACTTTTTTCGCGCATGACCGTGCTTTTTCTCATCATATTTAGAACAAACGTTTTTAAGGCAAGAGCGCCCAAGCGTCAATTTCTTTTCGTAAAAAGAGGCGCCTTTTCACGCCCGTGAAACGTGCGAAATTTTAGAACCACGGACCTCACGGAATTATTTTTAAACGCAAAGGACTCAACGTTTTTTTAAGAACAAAAAGACTCCCGACAAAAAAAAAGGTTCCCGCAGGTAACCTGCGGGAACGCTATAACCATAATTACTAAATCTTCCCGCCGTAAGCGGGAAAGTCTTTTCTTAGCGACGGCGACGACGCGAAGCGACAAGCGCAAGAGCACCCAAGCCCGCCAACATGCCGAACGCCGAGGGTTCCGGAACAGGAGCGGCAAATGCAATAATGTCCGCCTGTGTCGTCAACTTTTCATTCGTAAGGGAAATATCGCCATACGTTACGTTAGTATTAAAGTAATACCCCATTTTTTCGTCCTTGTTATTCATATTTCCGGCGTATGAATCGGCGGTGCCAAGTTCGATTCCGTCCACCCAGTAAGTCGCTGTCTGCGATTGATTGGCTCCAGAAACGGCAATCGTGACATTGTGCAAATTTCCTTCACTCAAAGTAACCGTCGAAGACGAGGCGTAGTCCGTGCCTGCCCATGCAACGCCCATATTATTTGCCGTAAAGTTACCGCGCCCCATTTTGAAGCAGGAATTTGTCGCATCCCAAACCAAAGCGTTGTACCCATAGGTGTTGCTTGACACCGATCCGCTGTAAGCAAAAAGCAAGAGTTCTCCGGTAACACTTGACAAAGCCGACGTATCAAGCCAGAGAGAAAGCGTATAATCTCCGGCGTAGAAATCACCTCCATAGATGGAAGGCAAGACCCCGTCCGTTCCAGGGGCCTGAACTTGCCACCCCGTAAACGTTCCCGTCGTCATATCCTGACTCAGCGTGATTGCGCCGACAGTCGTTCCCGCATCATAGGTTGTTCCTCCGGTGAGAGTAAGCGTTCCCGACTCTGCCGCATTAGCAAACGCGGTTCCTGCGGCGAGAAGCGCCGCGATAGTGATATATTTTTTCATAGATTTATGAATCAAATCAGTTGTTGTTAAACCGAAAATGAGTCCGACGAAAACCGTTCCCGTCAATATGGCTCAATTTCTTGTTTTCGATTCTCGCAAAAAAAAAAGTGGCGATGCAAGCTCTTTTTTTTCAAAAAATTTTGAAAACAAACGCGAACACTCACCTCCGCGTTTGTTTTTCCCGAGAGACAGACGAATTTTCACGGGAACACCATTTCGCTCCCGCCCAAAAAAAAAAACAAAGTCGATGTTCCATTGCGCCGCGAGAGCATCAGAGGGCGAATGTGTCGTTTACGCGGCGCGTTTTTTATTTTGTCCGGTTTCCCCAAGCTCCGCCCGCGTTGATCGCTTCGCATGGGGTTACAGAAGTGAAGCATCTCCGATGCTTTGAATTTCCTAAAAAAATAAAAACCTTCTTTCCCTTCTGTTTCTTTTCCGGTTAAACAAAGTGAAAATCTCCGTGCCTTTGTGGCTCCGTGAGAGATTTCGTGTTCCTGTTTATTTAATAAAAAACAAATCTCCCGCCCTGCTCCGCTTAGCGAGATGCGGAATCCGCAACGGATTTCGCAGAAAAAAATATGGGGAACACAAAATGACCGGACAGGAAGTAAAAAGAGGGAAAACCTACGTCGTCGCGCTCGCGGCGATTCCGACGTTGCTCGCGGGAACGTTGCTCGCGCAGGAAGAAGAAATCGGCGTTTCGGAGCTCGTTTTGATTCAGCCGGCGACGGAAGTTCCGGTTTACGGCTGGCAAGGCATAGACTTTGCCAAAGCAGAAAACATTTTCTCCGAAACGGATTACACGGCGACGGCGGGCTGGTATAGCCGCTACGTTTGCGAAGGCATCGATCTGTGGGGAACGGGCTACGGGCTCGTCACGCTCGGCGCGAATTACGACGACCGCTGGTTTTTCTGTTTTTGGTATGGGACGACGGATAAAAAGGCGCCCAACGGCGAGCACTACGGCGAAACGAAATTTCGTGTCGACTACAAGTTTTCGCTCGGCGCGCTCGAAATCATTCCCTGGTTTGAACAAAGTTTTGTCCATCAGGCAAACGACCACGGAATCCCGCGCCCGGGCATAAAAACCGTGTTTCGCCTCACCGATATTTTTTCGACGGGAACGGATTTTTACTGGCAGGACAACGACGGAGCGACCGGAGAACGCGGAAAATTCCGCGGCTATTACGCCGTTTACCTTGCCGCCGATTACGAGCTGAACGAAAATCTTTCTGTTCGCGCCTCCGTTCGCTACGGATACAACGGAGGCTACGTCCAACGCGCCGACCACGGCTCCAACGCCCTCGATTACACGCTATCCGCGAGCTATGCAATTTCCGATTGGTGGAGCATTGACGCGCTCGTCGCCTACTCGCAAGGGCTCACCGTTTTGAGGCACGAAGATCTCGGCGACGAACTCTACGGCGGCGTTTCCGTGCGTTTCACCTATTGAAAAAACACGGGAACGCGCGTAGGATTGCCGCCGTTATGATTCTTCCCGTGACATTTTACGGCGATCCCGTCCTGCGCGCAAAAGGCGAACCCGTAGCGGCATTTGATGCCGAACTCGAAAAACTCGCCGCCGATATGATTGAAACGATGCACGACGAAAACGGCATCGGGCTGGCTGCGCCGCAAGTCGGTTTGTCGAAGCAGTTCTTCGTTGTCGATTTGCGCGCGCCCAAAGGAGAGCCGCAAGATTTTGACCTGATTCTTGACGGCAAAAACGTTCCCGCCGACCTCGTCATGCCGATGGCTTTTGCCAACGCGAAAATCGAAATTCTCGACGGCGAGGATTTTCTGTGCCGCGAAGGCTGCCTCTCGTTCCCGGGAATCCGCGGGGAAGTGCTCCGCCGCGAGCACGTTCGCGTAAAATTTCAGGACGTTCACGGGAACGCGCACGAACTCGAATGCACGGGACTGCTCGCGCGTTGCGTTCAGCACGAAAACGACCACTGCCAGGGCGTGGTTTTTGTCGACCGCATGACACTGCGCGACCGCTTGCGCAACACCGCAAAACTCAAATCGCTCAAGCGCGACACCCTCGCCGAACTCAAAGCCGCCAAGCGAAAAAGCTAATCTGCAACCTCTACGTTTTGCCCGCATGAGAATCGAAATTGATCGCCCCTTGGACATGCACCTGCATTTGCGCGACGGTGCGATGCTCAAACTTGCCGCGCCGCACAGCGCAAAGGATTTTGCCGGAGCCGTTGTAATGCCCAACCTCGTTCCGCCCGTAAATTCTGCGGAAGCGATGGCGGCATACCGTTCCCGCATTCTCGACGCGGCGGGAACGCACGCGAAGGATTTCGCGCCGCTGATGACGATTTTCCTGCAAAAGCAAACGCCCGACGAACTTTTCGCGTTCAAAAACACGCCGGGCTTTTTCGCCATGAAACTCTATCCGGCGGGAGCGACCACCAATTCCGACGGCGGCGTGCGCGATTTCGGCGAAACCGAACCGACCCTGCGCGCGATGGAAGAACTCGGAATCCCGCTTCTCGTTCACGGCGAAAGCAACGGCTTTGTCATGGATCGCGAAACGGAATTTCTTCCCGTGTATCGGGATCTTGCCCTACGTTTTCCTAAACTGAAAATTTGTATGGAACATATTTCGACCGCAGCGGCGCTCCCGTTGCTCGAAGAATTTGAAAACCTTTTTGCCACCGTCACGCTCCACCATCTGCTTTTCACGCTCGACGATCTGGCGGGCGGGCTTCTCGCGCCGCATCTTTTCTGCAAACCGATTGTCAAACGCCCGGAAGACCGCGCAGCCCTGCGCAAAGCCGTTTTCGGCGGGAACGCCAAAATCATGTTCGGAAGCGATTCCGCGCCGCATCCCGTTTCCAAAAAGGAATCCGCCGCAGCCGCCGGGGGAATTTACTCCGCGCCGGTGCTTTTGCCCGCGCTCGCAGAGCTTTTCGCCCGAAACGGCGCTCTTGAAAAACTGAACGATTTCCTCGGCGGGAACGCGCGAAAGATTTACGGACTTCCCGAAACAACGCAAAAAATCACACTCGAAGATACGCCGCAAAGCGTTCCCGCGCGCTACTGCGCCGCAGACGGCGAAACCTGCGTTGTGCCGATGCTCGCCGGGAAAGAAATCTCGTGGAGCGTTTGCGAACGATGAAAGCGCTCGTTACAGGCGCGTCCTACGGAATCGGGCGCGACATCGCCAAGGAACTCGCCGAGCGCGGTTGCGAACTTATTCTGTGCGCGCGTAGCGAAGAAAAACTCCGCGAAGTTGCGAAAGAACTTTCCGTTCCCGTGAGAGTGATTGCGCTCGATCTCTCCCGCGAGGAAAACTGCTTCGCGCTTTATGAAATGACGAAAAACGACGGCGTCGACATCCTCGTCAACAATGCCGGATTCGGCGTTTTCGGAAAATTTTGCGAAGCCCCGCTCGAAAAGCAAATCAACCTCATCGACTTGAACGTGCGCTCGTTGCACATTCTGATGCAACTTTTTCTGAAAGATTTTCGCGCACGCGGGAACGGCTACATCATGAACGTTTCGTCCGTCGCAGGATTTTTCGCGGGCCCGCTCATGGCGGGCTACTACGCATCGAAAAACTACGTTACGCGCCTGAGCGAAGCCGTTGCCGAGGAATTACGCCGTGAGAAATCGCAGGTGAAAATCTCCGTACTTTGCCCGGGTCCGGTAAAAACCGGGTTCAATGCCCGCGCCGGAGTAAAACACAATCTGCACAGCGCAGACAGCGCCGAAACCGCCCGCGCCGCCGTGCACGGTATGTTTGCGGGAAAGTTGCTCGTCACGCCGTCGTGCGGTTATCGCACGCTGGTTTTTCTCTCGCGCTTCCTGCCTCGCGCCTTCGTCACACGCCTCGTGTATTTTCTTCAACGCAAAAAAGGCGCGAATTAACGCGTTCGCCCGGATTTTCCTCATGACAAAAAATACACCGCCGGTTCTCCGCGTAGAAGATGTTTCCGTAAAATTCGTGCGCCGCACGGGAACACGGAAATTTTTCGGCATCGGAGAAAAAGAAATTTTCACGGCGGTAAATCGCGTTTCGTTTGACGTTCCCGCCGGAAAAACCGTCGGGCTCGTCGGTGAATCCGGTTGCGGGAAATCGACGCTGGGACGCGCAATTCTGCGCCTGCAAAGTATCGATTCCGGAAAAATTTTCTGCGGGGACGAGGAAATTTCGCGCTTCCCGGGCGCGCGGATGCCGCTTCCGTTGCGACGAAAAATCCAGATGATTTTTCAAAATCCCTACGCGTCGCTGAATCCGCGCCAAACGGTTTTTAATATTTTGTCCGAGCCGCTCGAAATTCATTTTCCGAAAATGACGGTGCGGGAACGCGCGGACGAAGTTGTCGCACTCCTCGAACAGGTCGGGCTTAACGCCGACCACCGACTGCGCTATCCGCACGAGTTTTCCGGCGGCCAGCGCCAACGCATCGCCATCGCACGCGCGCTCGCCGTGAAGCCGGAGCTCATCGTTTGCGACGAGCCCGTCTCCGCGCTCGACGTTTCCGTGCAAGCGCAAATCGTGGCTCTTTTGAAAAAGATTCAAGCCGCAACGGGCGTGGCATATTTGTTTGTCGCGCACGATTTGGCGGTTGTCGAAGACCTCAGCGATTTTGTGCTCGTGATGCGCCGCGGCGAAATCGTGGAACGCGGCACGCCGCAGGAAGTTTACGGCTCTCCGAAAGCCGATTACACCAAAATGCTCCTCGCCGCGGTCCCGCGCGTGTAGTTGCGGGAACGAAATAGCGTTCCCGTGAAAATTCGGTCCTTCCAACAAAAAAGGTTTCCGCCGTTAGCGAGAAAGCCTTTTCCCAAAGGGCAATATTTGTGTTTCCTCCGGGAACGGTGAAGTCGGGCTTTTCTCCGGAAAATTTTGTTGGCATTGTTTCTGCATTAGAAAAAATTATGAACGAAAAACAAATTTCCTCTTGGGTGCGCGATTGGCTGGTTCTCTCTGCATCTGTGATGATTGCAACGTGGGCGCTCGGCATTCCCGGCAATTTGGCGACACTTCTGCTTGTCGCCGCCGCAATCAGCCTGCTCAACTCGATTCTTCGCCCGGTGCTTTTGCTGATTTCCCTGCCGTTTCTGATCGCGACAATGGGGCTGGGCATGATTTTCGTGCTTTGGTTGATAAATTCTTTTGTTTTTTACGTCGCGTGGAATGTGATTTCCCCCGCGAACGTGACATTCGCCGCCGCGATGCTCGGGGCGCTTTTCATCAGCGGAGCGCAGTTCTGCCTTAATTTGCTTTTCGGAATTCCGCACAAGAAGATTTCCATTTCCGGCGGGAACACGCCTCCGCCGCAGCCGCGCCCGCGTTCCCGTCACCGCGAGGACGACAATGACGCGATTGATATTTAAAAATGAAAAAAATCAAAAGTTAGAAATTAGGGGATAGAAGATTTTCCGGTTTCCCGCACGGCTCCGATTTTGAGCATTGAAAAAAACTTTGTTTGGGAAAAAAATTTTGCTCGAAACAGAAAAAACTTATGGCTACGAAAAAAACTGCATCCAAGAAATCTCCCGCCGCCGTCAAAGGCGTTTTTAAGCGCGAAGATTCCGTCAACAAACTCGTTCCCGCAGAACGCAAAGCGCTCGACAGCTACATTTCCACCTACCTGAACTACCTCAGCGTGGCCAAAACCGAGCGTCGCGCCTACGCGGAAGCCGTTCGCCTGCTCGAAAAACAAGGCTTCAAACCGCTTTCCGCCGCCAAAACGCTCAAACCCGGAGACAAAGTTTATCGCGGTTACCACGGGAAAACTCTTTTCGCAGCCGTCATCGGCAAGGAAGCCGTCTCGGGCGGCGTTCGCGTCGTCGGCGGGCACACCGACGCACCGCGCATCGACCTCAAACCGGTTCCGCTTTGCGAGAAAAACGGTATCGCTTATTTCGATACGCATTACTACGGCGGAATCAAGAAATTCCAATGGGTCGCGCACCCGCTCGCGCTCTACGGCACCGTCGTTCGCAAAGACGGCTCGAAAGTTGAAATCGCCGTCGGAGACAAGCCGGGCGACCCGATTTTTATGATTTCGGACATTCTCCCGCACCTCGGGCAAGCGCAGGCCGGAAAAGTGCTCAGCGAAGCGTTCCCGGGCGAAGACCTCGACCTCGTCATCGCCACCACGCCCTGCCCCGAAGCCAAAGACGATTCCGAAGTTAAAGAAAAAGTCAAACTCCACGTCCTGCGTATCCTCGAAGAAGAATACGGACTGACGGAACAGGATCTGATTTCCGCCGAACTCGAAATCGTTCCCGCGGGAATGCCGCGCGAAATGGGCTTGGACCGCTCACTCATCGCCGGCTACGGACACGACGACCGCATTTGCGCGTTTGCCGGACTCCAAGCCATGATGGACATGAAAGGCGTTCCCGCGAAAACCGCCGTCGTTTTGCTTTGCGATAAAGAAGAAATCGGCTCCGTCGGTGCCACCGGGATGGATTCCACGTTCTTTGAAAACTCGATCGCGGAGCTCATTTTCCGTCAGGAAAAAAATTATTCCGACATCATCGTCCGCCGCGCGCTCGAAGCCTCGTCAATGCTTTCCGCCGACGTTTGCGCCGCGCACGATCCGCTCTTCCCGGGCAGCAGCTCGCCGGGCAACATGGCGGCACTCAACGCGGGCGTGAGCATGATTAAATACACCGGCGCACGCGGAAAAGGCGGCGCGAACGATGCTTCGGCGGAATTTGTCGCCGAACTGCGCGAGATTTTCGATGCAGCGGGCGTCGTTTGGCAAGTCGGCGAACTCGGGCGCGTCGATGTCGGCGGCGGAGGGACCATCGCGATGTTTATGTCGCGCTACGGCATGAACGTCATCGACATGGGCACTCCGCTCCTGAATATGCACGCACCGTGGGAAATTGCCTCCAAGCATGACACCTACATGACCTACAAGGCCTACAAAGCCTTCTTTGAAGCGAAGTAAAAATTAACGGGGAAGCGGGAACTCCTGCTTCCCCGTTTTTTTTTAAGAGAAGATTTCCATCTTTCATCCGCGTAACGAGTGATTCCCACTTAGATTCTTGCGTGCGGGAATGCGGACAAGTATGCTTCGGGTATGTTTACCCCAAGGATTTTCCTCGCGTGCGCCCTTCTTTTTTCTGCGGGAACACCGCTTGTTTTAGCAGAAGAAAAACCCCGGCAAAAAACCGTTGCCTCCGCCGCAATCACGGAACTTCCGGAAGCCGGAATTCCGGCAGAATGGCTTCAAGGCGCGCCCGTTTCGAGATGGGAAAAAGACAAAGTTTACATTTTTGAATTTTGGGCAACCTGGTGCGGTCCGTGCTTAGCGGCGATTCCGCACATCGAAGCCATTCATCAGGACGTGCTTCGAAAAAAACTTCCCGTTCAAATCATCGGCGTAAATATCCGGGATCGTGCAGATCCGAAAACGCTGAAAAATTTTCTCGCCAAACGCAACACTCCGCCGACCTACACCATTGCAGTTGACACTAAAAAGAACACGGAAACCGAGTGGCTGAAGCCGCTAAAAGTTGTCGGGATTCCTTTTGCATTTGCCGTCAAAAACGGGAACGTGCTCTGGAAAGGGCATCCGATGCGCCTCTCTTCCGAAATTGTAAACGCGATGACGCGTCCGGATTTCTCCGCAGATTTTGCGAAATCTCCGCGGGAACGCGCCTCGGAAGCGCAAAAACGGGTGCAGGAAATTGCAACGCTTTTTTCCGAAGAGAAAATCGAAACCGCAGAAACGGAACTTCAAAAACTCCTCGGCGACCTCAGCATTCCTGAGCGACAAAAAATAGACGCCCTTGAAATTCCCGTTTATCAGGCACTCAGAAATGAAGATTTTCGAAAACTTAACGCCTGTCTCCGTCGCCTCGCAGACGCATTTCCGGAAAGCTTTCAGTGCCAGTTGCGCGTCGCCAATTTTATTCAAAACACCGACGACGTTCCCACCGAAGAGAAAGATCTTGCCCTCGCGCTCGAATGCTTAGAACGAGCACTCGCGCTTTGCGGCGACATGCCGGAGCAACGCAGTTTCCTGTTCACGCGTATCGCCGATGTTTACGAAGCGCGCGGAGATGATTCCGACGCGCTCTCCGCGCGAAAAAACGCGTGGGAGCTTTCCGCAGAATATGCCCGCCTCCGGAAACTTCGCGAAAAACTCTCGCAGAATCCGCAACAGCTCTGCCTTTTCGACAAACTGGACGCAGAAGCGCAACGCGTTCCCGAGGGATTCTCTGCGATGTTCAAGCCCGAGAAAACGTCCGCTCCGTCAGCGGAAAATCCGCCGCGAGTTGCTTCAACCACACCGGATGCCGGGAACGTAATCAAGTTTTTCAATTCCCTTAAATGGCTTCGCGGACAATGCCCGGAAACACTCCCGCAGAACGGAATACTTTTTGTCGATTTTTGGGGTCCGCTTTCCGAAGCCTCGCAAAACTCGTTCTTCCGCCGGGGTCCGGCACGGTGGTTTGACGAAAAATCGGCACGCGTTCCCGGCGCGCAAATCGTTGTGCTTGCCGTCGAAAAAACGCCGGGAAGAGCTCAAAAAGAACTCACGTTCCCGCGCAACGAAACTCCGCATGCCGTTGCAGTTCTTCCTGCGGACGCCGACAGACAAACATTGGAAAAACTTTTTAACGTTTCCGCCGTTCCCGCCGTCGCCGTACTTCGCGACGGCAAGGTGATTTGGGTCGGCTCCGAGCAGGATTTGCCGGAATGGATTTTCGAGGAAGCGACTCGCACCGATTACGACCACCAAAGCGCATCTGCCCGCCGGGCGAAAGAACATAAAAATTTCATCCGCACGTCGGGAGAAATTTCAAAAATACGTAATCTCGTGCGCCAATCAAAATTTAACGAAGTGCGGGAACGCATCGCGGAATTGCAGGAGGAAATCGAAAAGCACCCGACACTTGAAATCGCCGCGTCAGACTTGCTCATCAGCGAACCTTTTTCTAAAGGCAAATTTGACGCAGTCGGAAAAATTTGCGAACGTCTTCTGAAAAAGTATCCGAATAATATATACGTAGCCGAATACCAGATGAAGACGCTCTGCTCATCGCCCGATCTTAGAGCGCAAAATCTCCCGCTGCTCATCCTCGCCTGCCGAAATATTCTTGCGGCGGGAACGCCGTATCAGGCGGCGTATTTTGGCATGCTTTCCGATCTTTACGAAGAAGCGGGCGACACGGAAAATGCGATTTATGCCGCCTTCTCCGCGCGCAATCACTCCGGGAAATATCAGAGCTTCAAGACGGCGAAATCTCGCGTTTCCGCGAATCCGAAGTAGCATTTTTCCTCCGTCGCCGACGGGAAACCGCAAGCAAAAGCACTCCGACACCGGCGAGAACGCCGAACGTTCCCGGCTCCGGAATTTCAGCCGAAGAAACCGTAACCGACACGACCGGCATGCGATGACCTTCCCACGAGTTTAGCCCGGAGCTCTTATAAATTCCCCATCCGCTCGGAAGCAGCGAACCCGTGTATTGATCCGCCGTCACGGCAATTCCCAACGGCATGGCATGTTGCTGATACAAGGTCAGAAGCGGGATCGTGCTTTCATCGGAATTTGTCAGCAACGTAGCCGTCGCGTTTTTATCTACAAACAAAAACTGATAACGTTTCCCGAGTTCCAGTTCTATGCCTTCAAATTGAAAATTCAAATTTGTATCGGGAGAAAAAGATACACTTTTGGACAGCCCGACAAAATCGCCCACGTTCCCGTCTTCGACGAAAGAATAAACCGCGAGGCGAGATTCCTCATAGGAGCCGTTTGAGCGCGCCAACACATCTACGCTGTCAAGGGAGACCAACGTTCCGGCATGTTCCGCCAAAATATTCCCTGGATCCGTAAGTGCCGCCGATCCGCTTCCAAGAGCCAACGTAAATCCGTAATACGTTCCCTGATTATCTTTCTCCGCTGTTTCAACCGTAACCGTTCCCGCGCAAGCCAAAGAACATCCGGCAACGAAAAAAGCGATGCTTCCAATATATCGTTTCTTCATAGTAACTCCTTTTGGAAGAAAAGCGCACACGTTCCCGCATTTTTTCTAATTTTTTTTTGATTCGGCTAAAGAATAATTTGCAAAGTGCCGGCGGCAGGCGGGAACGTGTTTTTCGCGCCGTGGCGTTCCTGCGGTGATATTTTTGAGCCACGGAAAACGTGTGAAGCACGGAAAGTTGTTTTGAGCGTTTTGTCCGCGCAACCATCATTTCCGATAGGGAAAACTGATTTTTCGGAAAGAAATTTTCGCCAAGTAACGTTCCCGCTCGCAACAAAATCCGTCCGCTCAAGATGCGTAAAAAGCTCGCGCCAAGACGCCAAAACGCAAAATTTTTCTTAGCATTCTCATCGCTCTCCGCAAAGAAAATTTCAGAAAGATCCCCGAACTCGCCCCGCGTTCCCGCAAAACTTCGTGGTCGCCGCCTTAATCGCCCCGCTTTCCCGCCTAAAACGCCCAAATTCCGCTTTTCTCTTGATATCCGTTTTTTTTTTGTAACCTCATTCCTTGTCAAAAACACCCCCTTTTTGACGCGGGAACAAACGCCCACACTGATAGCTATTTCCATTATAGAACCCAATGAACACTAATTATGCTAACACTAAACACCTCAGCTAAATTGTTGACGAATCGTATGCTCGAATCTGATGTTTACGATTTTGTTTTTCAATCTCCTTCAGAAGAAAAAATACGCCAAATGGCAACTTCCCCTCAGATCGAATGGAAGGATATAAATCCGGATATCCAAAAGACTTATGACACACTCCTAAGTGGTCTTCGTTTCGAAGAGTTCAAAGGGCTAGTTCCTTTCTTTGAAAATTCACAAGAAAACGAAAAAAACATTTATAAAATCATGGCAATCTACAACACATACCGGTTCATATTTCCACAATTTTTTCCGGAGCTCTGTTTTGTTTTAGCCATAAATATCGCCTTCGAGACAAAACAAAATCGACATATAGGAGACTAAATAAAATCTAAAAATGAAACAAATACTACTAAATAGCGGAATGTTGCTCCTGCTTGTCGGGTGCGCAACTGTTGAGTCTAACAATCAGCTTGAACGAGAATTAATCCGTGAAAAGCAAGAAGTCAGCAAACTCAAATCTCAAAAAGCGAATCTTACGACTGAGGTAGAAAAAGTAAAGAAAGAGAACGACGTGAGGGCAAGCGTTGGACTGTGGACAATTCTCATAGATCTCATATTTTAATGAAAACGTTTAATTGTTTTATTTTATTTTTAGGGATTTTATTGACTTGCTCTGCTTGCAGTAGTCCCACAGAAATTGCCCGAGAAAAGCAATTGACGTGTGAACTTGAAAAGGCTCGTAAGGAGAAACAGAGTTTACAGCTGGAAATAAATCATCTCAAGAAGAGCCTAAACGCCGCTAAGAACCAAAGCTCGGAATTGGATGACTTAACACGGGACTATCACATCGAGAAAGCGAGTAATCCGAATCACTTGGGTAACAAGGAGTGGTGGTAGTTTTCGTTGCATACATAGTGTCACAACATCTAATCATGAAAATATATAAATCAATATTTTTACTAATCGTAATATTTTCCACGTGTTCTGCCTGCACAAGCCAAGTCGAAATAAATCGTCATGCAAATCAAGAAAAGAATCTGAGTTGAAACATCGGCAACGGGAAAACCTAGAAGAGGAAAACCTAGAAGATATTTATGAAATCCTACCACCCATAATACTCACTCCAATTTGGGATTATAATCTATCCGATTGAATATCTATCATGAAATCTCTACCTTGGTTTGCAGGAGCATACTTTTGTTTACTCGTCGGGGGCGGACAAATTTTTATTTTTCAGAAAGGTGTCATGGGCTTCTTTCTGGATCTTGGACTCAAAATTTATGGGAACTATATACCTAACTACAAACGATTAAATTCCTGACTTGCGGCGGGCGGTTTTTCAATAAATAAAAATATAAAAAAAGTTTTAAAAAAGTGTTGCCTGTTTTGCCCTGAAAATCTATTCTATCCCGCATAAATAAAGGGATTCGAGACGAAAACGCACAACCGAGACCAATGAAAGACGACTTTGACATTTTTGCTTTTTTTAAGGAATACCCGACCGAAGAAGCGGCGCGGAAATACTTTGAAAATCTCCGTTGGAAAGACGGTGTTCGTTGCCCGTATTGCGGTGGCGTTCATATTGCAGAATGTTCGGGGAAAGCTCCGATGCCTTACCATTGCCGCGATTGCCGAAAGTATTTTTCCGTTCGTGTGGGAACGATTATGCAGGGAAGCAAATTGCCGCTTCAAAAATGGCTTCTCGCGACCTACATTCTCACCACGTCGAAAAAAGGCGTTTCGTCAGTTCGCCTTGCTGAAATTTTGGGAACAACTCAAAAAACCGCGTGGTTCTTGGCACACCGTATTCGCGAATCCTACAAGCAATCCGAAGCCGCGCCAAAGTTCACGGGCGCGGTTGAGGTGGACGAAACCTACGTCGGCGGTAAAGAGCGCAACAAACACGCCTCGAAGAAGCTCCGAGCGGGGCGCGGCGCAGTAGGAAAAACGCCCGTCGTCGGGCTTTGCACGCGAGACGGCGAAGTCCGTGCTTTCCCCGTCACCGAAGTCAACACCGAGACGCTTTCCCGCGCTATCCGTTCAAACGTGGCGGCGGGAACGGCGGTCTATACCGACCAACTCCGCGCTTATCGCGGACTGAAAGAATTTACTCACCTCCGCGTCATTCATAGCGCGGGAGAATACGTAAACGGTGAAGTTTACACCAACAGCATTGAAAGCTTTTGGGCTATCCTCAAGCGCGGGCATTACGGCACGTATCACTTTTGGAGCGTCAAGCACCTTGCCCGCTACGTCAATGAATTTACCGCCCGTTTCAATGTTCGGCATTTTCCTGCACGCGAGCGCGTTCGGGTAATGGTGGAACGCGGCTTCGGGCAACGCTTAACCTACGGAGAACTTACCCATGCCGCGTAAACCGCAAACAATACAGCCGATTCGCGGGGGAACGTTTCAAGACGTTGCCCGTTCCCTTGTCGCGCCCGTTTCCCCGCGCCCGCAACCCGCGCCGCGTCCGTCTAAACCATCCAAATAGGACGCGTCGCTATGTCTCATTTAAATAAACCCAAAACAGGGGGGGGGGCAACAAGGTCCTTCAGGCGGCGAAACGCGCCAAAAATGACGAATTTTACACGCGCTTTGACGATGTAAACTCAGAGCTTCAACACTACAAAGAACACTTTCGCGGGAAAGTCGTTTACTGTAATTGCGACGACCCGTTTGAAAGCAACTTTTTCAAATTCTTTGCCCTCAAATTCAATGCCTGGGGGCTGAAGAAACTTATTGCGACTTGCTATAAATGCAGTCCGATTTCCAACAAAGAAGCGTCTTTTTTTGACTTTGAAAGCGAAGAAGAAAAGACAACGCGCACGCCGCATAAGATTGTCATAACCGAAGTCAAAGACCTAAACGGCGACGGAGCCGTGGATTTGTTTGACATTCGCGAATTGCTTGCTACAGACCCGAGCGTCCTTTCTAAACTCAAAGGCGACGGGGATTTCCGAAGCGAAGAGTGCATTGAATTACTCAAAGAGGCGGACATCGTTTGCACGAACCCGCCGTTCTCCCTGTTTCGGGAATATCTCGCGCAACTTGTCGAACACGATAAAAAGTTTCTGATTGTCGGAAATAAAAACGCGATTACCTACAAAGAGACATTTACGCTGATAAAAGAAAACAAAATGTGGCTTGGTATGCGAAACGTAAACCAAGATATGTGGCTACTTTTGACAGACAGAGCGGAATCTTACGAAAAAATCGTTCACGAAGTAGATTCTTACGGACAAAACGTTCCTCGCAAATCAAAACATATCAATGCTATTTGGCTTACGAACCTTGAGCACAGAAAGCGGCATGAACGGTTTTTGCCCTACAAAAACTACACTCCCGAAGAATTTCCGAAATATGACAACTACGACGCGATAGAAGTCGGGAAAGTCGTAGATATTCCACAGGACTACGACGGCGTTATGGGCGTTCCGATTACGTTTCTTGATAAATACAATCCCGAACAGTTTGAGATTTTGGGAATGTGTGAAAACGAAGATTTATACAGGCTTAAAACTCGTGTTTATACTTCGCAGGAATGCAAACGTGCCTATATGGATAAATTCAACAAAGCAGGAACGTATGATTTAAATGCAAGCGGCGTTCTAATAAAGAACGGGATTCGGGAAAAAACCTACGCCCGAGTTCTCATTCGTTTCCGTAAATCCTAATTTTCTCTAACGCTATGACTATTGACCTCCACGAAATCACAATTCGCGACCTAACCGACGGCTACGTCAACAATGACGAAGAAGGCGTTGTCGGCTTCGGCGGGAAACTCGATATTCGCCCGCCGTTTCAACGGGAATTTGTTTATAAAGACAAACAGCGCGACGCGGTAATGGACACCGTGAAAAAGGGCTTCCCGCTCAATGTGATGTATTGGGTAAAGAACGAGAACGGGAATTTTGAGCTACTCGACGGACAACAACGCACAATCAGCATTTGCGAATATGTGTACGACAAATTCGCGCTTGAAAACCGATTTTTCGGCAACCTCACACAGACGGAAAAAGACGCGATTTTGAACTACAAGCTCATGGTTTACGTTTGCGAGGGGAACGACCTTGAAAAACTCGAATGGTTTCGGACTATCAATATCGCAGGGGAAAAGCTTTCAGACCAAGAGCTTTTGAACGCGATGTATGTCGGTGAATGGCTTGCAGACGCGAAGCGGCATTTCAGTAAGACGAATTGCCCCGCGTCGAATTTGGCAAAAGATTATTTGGCAGGCTTGTCTATACGGCAGGAATACCTTGAAACCGCCTTGCGGTGGATAAGCGGCGGAAACGGACAGGCTTATATGGCGGAACACCAACACGACGCGAACGCGGGCGAGCTTTGGCACTATTTCGCGAGCGTGATAAATTGGGTAAAGGCAACGTTCCCGCGCTATCGGAAAGAGATGAAAGGCGTTGAATGGGGCTTGCTATGGAATCAGTTTAAAACGGCGACACTCAACCCGCAGGAACTTGAAGCGAAAATCGTCCGCCTGATGATGGACGACGACGTGACGAAAAAGGCGGGAATCTACTCTTATGTTCTCGACGGAAACGAACGCCATTTAAGTATCCGCGCATTTACGCAGAACATGAAACGGGAAGCCTACGAACGCCAAGGCGGAATTTGCCCGAAATGCGGTGAACACTTTGAATTATCCGAAATGGAAGGCGACCATATAACGCCGTGGCACGCTGGCGGAAAAACTATCGCCGCCAACTGCCAAATGCTTTGTAAGCCTTGCAACCGCCGCAAGTCGGGAATTTAATCGTTTGTAGTTAGGTATATAGTTCCCAAATTTATGGAGCCCCTTTTTATCTTCGCGGCGACGGTTTTTTGATCAATTTGTTCGGTCTGGGATACTGCGGCTTCTTCACGAAAGAAAGCGGACTCCTGTGTTGGATTGCTTTTATCCTATTCATCGTAGGATGCGTAAGCCTTGTGAAGCTGATTATTGAAAAAATATCCTAAAAAACTGATTTTTATCTCCGATTCCGCGATTCACTTCGCAGGACCGTTTTACGATTTAAAAACTCGAGCCGAGCACTTACATTGACCCTCGAAAATTTGCCCCCGTTCCCGTCGGAATGGTTCTGGAGACACGGCACCGAAAAGTGTCATTATCGGGAAATACCATCAAACAGCTCCGGATGGAAGCGGAAAAGCGGATAAGAATACGCCGGAATACAAACGGGGAGATAACGAGGCAATCAGAAAGACTCCGGCTGCCAAAATTTATAAAGACACGCTCAAGATGCTTTATCCGGGCGAGACTCCGAATTACGAATTTCGGAAGCGCTTTTGGGAGGATGTTGTTTTTTTCAATTTGGCGAAAGAGCAAGGGAAAACACTCATCTGAAAAGAGGAATTTGAGGCCTTTGTCGAAATTGTAAAGATTATCAATCTGGAACAATGTTTGTTTTACGGAATTTCTTTGAGCTTTAAAAATTCGATAACCGGAAAGACCAACGAGGAATTGTTTAATGATTTGGGGGTTCTCATTGCCGGAAAAAAGACAGAAACGTTTCCGAATCGTCCGAATTTTGAAACTGCAACCTTGGGATTTAACGGAATTCCCGTAAAAGCTGCTTTCTGCGAAAGATCCGTATTTGAGGATAATTTCGGCTACAATTTTCCCGTCGTGATTTGAAATCACCCCAACTTAAGTAAACAATCTCCCCGTGTTCCCGCAAAACTTCGTGGCTCATTTTTCGGGAACGTTTTTTTAGTCATTCACCCCACACTCTTCCTTTTTTTCCTATTTCTTCCGGTTACTCCTTTTCAAGTCAGAGGCTTTTACTTCGTCCTTGGTTTTTTTTTTTTAAACGAAAGGAGCCCGTTCCTCATTTTAAAAGAACGGGCTCCGTATAGACTGGCGACGACCTACTCTCACACAGCAGCGTGGCTGCACTACCATCGGCGGTTGAGGGCTTAACGAGCGTGTTCGGGATGGGAACGTGTGT
>JAFSAO010000016.1 GCA_017440935.1 Opitutales bacterium | reverse complement strand
CCACGTTGACGGATGCGGATTTCACGGATTCTGTGATTACGGGGGCGAATTTTGAATCTTCCGGCTTGACGCTTTCCCAACTTTACTCGACAAAGAGCTATAAGGATAAAAATCTATCCGGAGTTGGCCTCTCTAGCTTTGATTTAAGCGGAGGCGTTTTTTCCGGGGTTGACTTGACGAATGCGGATTTGAGTTCCACTACGCTGACGGATGCGACCCTGGTGGGTGCGGATTTGCGTTCCGCCACGTTGACGAATGCGGATTTCACGGATTCTGTGATTACGGGGGCGAATTTTGAATCTTCCGGTTTGACGCTTTCCCAACTTTACTCGACAAAGAGCTATAAGGATAAAAATCTATCCGGAGTTGGACTCTCTTACTTGGATTTAAGCGGAGGGGATTTTTTCGGGTTTGACTTGAGGAATATGGATTTGAGTTCCGCTACGCTGACGGATGCGGATTTCACGGGAGCTACGTTTACGGATGTATCGATTTCTGACGTTTCTGCGCAGAATGCAAACTTTACGGATGCGAATTTAAGCGGAGCCGATTTCCATTATTCCTCCTCTTCTGTTTCCAATCTTAGCGGAGCGAAATTCGTTCGAGCCAATCTCAAGGGAGTGAATTTGTGTGGTGCCACATTGACGAATGCGGATTTCACGGATTCTGTGATTACGGGGGCGAATTTTGAATCTTCCGGCTTGACGCTTTCCCAACTTTACTCGACAAAGAGCTATAAGGATAAAAATCTATCCGGAGTTGGACTCTCTTATTTGGATTTAAGCGGAGGGGATTTTTTCGGGTTTAACTTGAGGAATATGGATTTGAGTTCCGCTACGCTGACGGATGCGACCCTGACGGATGCGGATTTGTCTTTCACTACGTTGGCGGATGCAAACCTCACGGGTGCGACCCTGACGAATGCGGATTTGCCTTTTACCACGTTGACGAATGCAAGCTTCACGGGTGCGACCCTGGTGAATGCAAATTTGGATACTGCTAAGCTGACGGGAGCGGATTTCACGAATTCTGTGATTACGGGGGCGAATTTTTATCATTCTGGTTTGACGCTTTCTCAACTTTACTCGACAAAGAACTACAAAGATAAAGATTTGTCCGGAGTTCGGCTCTCTTACTTGGATTTAAATTTAAGCGGGGGGGATTTTTCCGGATTTAACCTGGCGAATACGTCTTTCTATAATACCAGGTTGACGGATGCGAATTTCACGGATTCTGTGATTACGGGGGCGAATTTTGAATCGTCCGGTTTGACGCTTTCTCAGCTTTACTCGACAAAGAACTACAAAGATAAAGATCTGTCCGATGTTGGGCTCTCTTCCTTGGATTTAAGCGGAGGTGCTTTTTCCGGATTTAACCTGACGAATACGTCTTTTTATAATACCTGGTTGACGGATGCAAACTTTACGGATGCGAATTTAAGCGGAGCCGATTTCCATTATTCCTCCTCTTCTGTTTCCAAGCTTAGCGGAGCGAAATTCGTTCGAGCCAATCTCAAGGGAGCGAATTTTTGTGGTGCCACGTTGACGAATGCGGATTTCACGGATTCTGTGATTACGGGGGCGGATTTTGAATCGTCCGGTTTGACGCTTTCCCAGCTTTACTCGTCAAAGAACTACAAAGATAAAGATCTGTCCGATGTTGGGCTCTCTTACTTGGATTTAAGCGGAGGTGCTTTTTCCGGGTTTGACTTGACGAATACGTCTTTGGTCTACTCCACGTTGACGAATGCAGATTTCACGGGAGCCAACCTGGCGAATGCGCAATTGTGGGGGGCGTCGACGAATGCGAATTTCTCGGGCGCAGATCTTCGTGGCGCGGTATACTTGGAAATCCACTTAGACGACGCAGAGATAAAAAACACGATTCTTAGGTATGGTGATATTTCCGGATTCTCGATGGTGTCTTCCACCGATAGTTTTGTTGTTCGAAAGTACACCCCAAAAGTAGAAGGTGGCGAGTCTATAAGTGCAAAAATACAGGAGGATGCGACAATTTCCGGAGGTGCCGTCTTGTCGGTGGCGGAAGGGGGTGCGCTGGATATCAGCACTATAACGCTGGCGTTCGGCATTGATAATGAAGACGAAACGATTTCGTCTATTTCCGTTGCAGAGAGCGGGAGCGTGACGCTTGCGAGCGGCGCGAAAATCGTGATCGATTACACAGGAACGTTTGACGAAAACACGCGTTTCGCCGTGATGAATTGGACGGATTCGTCAAGCATCGTCGGTTTGAACTCGCTGACGAAGGGAGGAACGCTTTCGCTTTTTGTGGATGGCGCGGTTTACGATGATACTTTGTGGGATTTTTCGACGGAGAACAATGCGCTGACGATTTTCAGTGTCGCTACGAGCATAGACCCCGACCCGGTTCTGCCCGACCCCGATGAGCCGATTATTCCCGATCCGGATGTGCCGATTATTCCGGAGGGGCCGGATCGTGTTGTTATCAGCTCGGCTTCGCAGAGAGTGGATTTAACGGAGACTGATTCCGTTGCCGATTTTGACGGTTTCCTAACGGTATTTTCCGGAACGGTTTCCGGGGCGGGAAGTTTGAATTCGGCGGGAACGCTGACTTTTTCCGGCGACGCGAGCACGCACACGGGAACGACAAACATCACCTCGGGAACGTTTACGGTTTCCGGAAGCGCAAAGCTCGGCACGGGCGATTTCGACATCTCGGGAACGTTGGCGATTTTCGGCTCTCGGACATTTTCCAACGCGACGAGAGGAATCGGAACGTTGCGTATTGCGTCCGGCACGACGACGTTTACAAACGACGTTGGCGTAAAAACCTTTGCCGTTTCGCAAGGGGCTTCGGCAACTCTGAGCGCGGGCGTTGATTTAACCCACGTGGACGCGGAAGTGCAGATTGCAGGAATGCTGGTGCTCAACGGAGACCGTGATTTTTCGGCGACACTTTCTGGCGCGGGCAAACTCACTACAAGCGGTGATGTGAATTTTGCGAGCGACGCGAGCGCTCACACGGGAACGACGGAAATCACTTCGGGGAAGTTCACAGTTTCTGAAAGTGCAGTTATTGGGACAGGCGATTTTGCCGTTGTTGGTACGCTTGCCCTGAACGGTAATCGCACATTTGAAAATGCAACGCGTGGCGACGGAAGCATCGAAATTTCCTCCGGCGCTACGACGTTCGCTACGAATGTCGGGACGAAAACACTTTTGGTTGTCAGTGGAGCAACGGCTGTTCTGAATGTCGGGACAGATTTAACCCGCGCGGACGCGGAAGCACAAGTCGCGGGAACGCTCAATTTACTTGGTGCCCGGACGTTCTCGGCGAAAACGAGCGGGAACGGTAAAATTTCCTTGGCTTCGGGTTCGGATGTTTCGTTCGCGAAAGCGGTCGGTGTAAAAACACTTGCCGTGGAAAACGGAGCGACGCTTCGCGGGAGCGTAAGCATGACGCACGGCGTAGATGCGAAGATTTCGCTCGCGGGAACGCTCGTGCTTAATCCGGACAAGGGTGAAAAAGTTTCGCTCGGCGGCGGGCGTGTCGAAATTGCAAGTTCGGCAAAGCTCGATCTTGTCGGAAGCAACTCGCCGTTTGTGCGTGCGACTTCGGCTCAAATCGAAGCGTTGGAAAACGGGGAACGCGTTACGATTTTTGAAGGCGGAGCTGTTTCCGGTAACGTGCTTGCATTCCTCCGAACGGACGCAGATCTTTCTGCCTACGCTCAAAACTATGCCGTAATCTACGATGAATCAAACGGCGGACTTTCTGTCCGGGTTGAGAAAAATGCCTCTGCGTTGATGGACGGAACGGACACGAGTGAACTTTCGGCAAGTTTTGTCGACTGGGCATTGTCTGACGCGAACGATGCGCTGAACTCTCTCTCAACGGGGTTTGTCAGTGCAGCGGCGTGGAATAATCTTTCCGGCGGGAATGATCCGCTTCTGAACGCGATTCTTGCCAAAGATGCGGGAACGGCACGGGCGATTCTTGATCGGCTTTCGCCGAAAAGCTATGCGGCGATGATTGCGATGCCGGTTGAAGCGTTCAACGCTGATGTGCGTAGCATTTCCGCACGTTTGGAGCAACGCCGTTACGACCGCTTCTCAAAACGTGCTCAGTGGGAGTTCTTTGCTCAGTTGCAAACAAACTCCGTTGAAAACGACACGGCGACAGATGCGCCGACGTTTGACTTCGACACGACGGGACTCCTTGCCGGTGCCGATTACAAGCTCGACCAAAACACGATGCTCGGTGTCGCACTCGGAGCAAGCACGGGAGAAGCGAAGGTGCACAACGGCGGCGGTAAAATCGAATCAACCGACTTCCGCATTACCGGATTTGCCGGGAAAACCTTTGAAAAAAGCTTCGTCAACGCGGGCGCGCAACTTGGCTACGCAAGCTACGACATCAAGCGCAACACCGATTACGGGAACGCAAGCGGCGACACGACCGGCTGGAGCGCGGGGCTTTTTGCCGACGCGGGAACGGTGTTTACACTATCCGAAGCGAAGAAAATCTACGCGACACCGTATATCGGGCTCGCCTACATGCACACGCAGGCGGATGCGTTTACGGAAAGCGGAAGCGACAAGGCGTTTGACGCGGATGCGATTTCCGGCGACAGCCTTCGTGCGCGTCTCGGTTGCGGATTGTCCTGGGGCTTTTCGGCGTCGGGAGCGGTTTGGCGCTTGGGCTTGGATATCGCGTTCTCGCATGATTTTCTCGGCGACGAAGTCGATGTCGACGTAACGACACAAGACGGCTCTTCGATCACGGAAACGGCGAAAGCTCTTCCGGAAGATATGTTCTCGATCGGACCGAGCTTCAACGTGGATGTCTCGTCGAGCGCAAGCGTCTACGGCGGCTACTCGTTTAACGCGGGAACGGATGCTTCCGTAAACCACAGCGCGAACGTCGGCTTCCGCATGCGTTTCTAAAAAGATCTGCTTAAAACAAATAGCGTTCCCGTGAGTTTTTCGCGGGAACGCTTTTTTTACATAAAAGAACACAGAGTTTTTATATAAATCGCATAAAAACGCTGTGGTTTTGCGAGTGAACATGTTCCATTGCGCCGCGATGTCGTTATGGAGTAACGATGCCGTTCCTGCGGCGCGGTTTTATTTTGTCCGATTTCCCCAAGCTCCGTTCGCGTTGCTCGCTTCGCATGGGGTTACGGAAGTAACGCTCCTGCGGAGCGTTGGCGTTTCCTCAAAAATCAAAAACAAAAACTCGGTGCCTTCGTGGCTCTGTGAGAGGTCTTAGATGAGTGTGGCACACTTTCTGCGTGCGGTTTTATTCATTTAACCCGGGGCGGCGACTCGCTTCTCTCGCTTGCCCCGGGCTATGTTATTGTTGCGCTTTCAGCGCGTGATTTTACCCTTTTTGAAAAGAATTAGAATTTCCCGTTCTTCTTTCTAAAAACTCCGTGTTTTTCTGCGTTAAAAATGAACCCGTGCCGTTCTGCGCGATCAGTTGATGTCGGAAACGGAGAAGATTAGCGGCGACCAGATTTTGGAAAGTTCGCGGTCGTGCGTTCCCGTTTTTTCGTCCCACGCGTTGAGCAAATCCCAAAATTCGCCCGAGTGATCCATGTGAACGCGGTGCGCCAACTCGTGCAGAATAACGTGGTTTTGCAGGTCGGGCGGGAGCAGGACGAGGCGCCAATTCAGCGAAAGATCGCCTTCTGCCGTGCATGAACCCCAACGGGAACGTTGCGCGCGCACGGAAATTTTCCCGACGCCGACACCGACTTTTTCCGCCAGTGTTCGCGCGTGTTCCGGCAGAACGCTTTGGGCAAATTTCCGTAAAAGCCGCTCCGCGTCTCCGCTTTCGTGCTCCGGGCGCACGCAAAAAACCGTAACGGGAGAAGTTTCCCGAAAAACATAGAATGCTTCGAGGGATGCCGAACCGAATTCGAGGGCGAAACTTTTCCCGTAGGCGGAAAGCGCAGGGCGTTCCCGCAGAAATTCAAAAAGCGTTTTTCTCATGGTTGGCGCCGTTCGGCGGGCTTTTTCCAACGCGCGGCGGAGCCAGAGCGCGTTGTCGCCCGCAAAGGTTCGGGCTTTGTGAACGATGTCACCGCGCGCATTCTCGGGAACTACGACGACTGCTTTCCCGCTCGGAAGAACGCGCAAGGTCATGCGTTTCGCTCGGCGGGAACGCGTGATTTCGATATTCACCGTTCCCGCGCTGCCCAGCGTAATTTCAAACGACTCCGGCATGACGGGATTTTTTCCGAAGCGGGGAAAATCCTACGCGTCGGCAGGAATTTCCGTGTTGGCGCGGCAGGCCTGACGCACGGCTTGGGTTTTGCGGCGAAGGGCGCTTTCGGGGTCGATTCCCGCTTGGCGGCAGGCGGCGACGATTTCAAAAAGAGCGTTTCCGGCGCTTTCCTCGGTGAGCGTTCCCGCGATCGCGTCGATTTTTTCCCGATTTACACTTGTGCCGGGGCAAAGGTTCTTTTTAGTAACGGTTTTCCAAACTTCGCGGGCTTGGAAAAGGGCGGAAAGCGTTGCGGGAACGTCTTTGAAGAGAGTGTCCGCCTTCAGTTTCGTGCTGTTGCTTTTTTCCGTTGCCTTGATTTCATCCCATTTTTTGAGGACGGCGGCGGAATCTGCGAGGGAACGGTCGCCGAAAACGTGCGGGTGGCGCCGTATCATTTTTTCGTTTACCCCGGCGGCAACGTCGTCAAAGGTAAAATCTCCGTTTTCCGAAGCGATTTGTGCATGCATCACGACTTGGAGCAACAAATCCCCGAGTTCTTCGCACATATGCGCTTTTTCGTTGAGATCGACGGTTTCGATGAATTCCGCGACCTCCTCGATTACGCCCGCGCAAAGCGAGCGGTGCGTCTGTTCGCGGTCCCAGGGGCAGCCGTCCGGCGCGCGGAGGCGTGCGACCGTTGCAATTAAATCGTCAATAGAAGCCATGCGCGAACGATAGAATTTTCGCCTGCGGGACGCAAAGATTTTCATCGGATGCGGATACGTCGAAATTTCAAAAAAAAATTAAAATTTTTTAGGGGGAGGGGAAGCCGCGTTTCGGTCAAAAAATTCTGTGAAATGTCTGTGAATAATCTGTGCGTAAGTTTCCGAAAAATTGCTTTACAAGCCGTTGATGCGGATAAACAAGGGGATTTCGAGAGCAAAAGTTTTTGCCGAATTTTGGCAAGCAAGAATCCAAAAAAATTATTCACAGCTTTTTGTGAACAACCCTGTCTGTAACTTCCCCTTGCGAAAAAGACCCTCGCCGCACAGACTGACCCTCACATTTCGTTTCTCTCCGAACCCGTTGCGGGAACGCGAAAGCGAAAACCCTTCAAAAATATGACTTTTTTCCGAAAATCCTTTTATTTACCGCGTTTGCAGGCTGTTTCCGGTCTGCAAAAAGCGGGGCATATGCAGGAATTTTCGATGATTTGCAAGAAGGTTTTTTATGTTTTTTCGCGATTTTCGGATACGCGCCGCAGCGGTGCCGAGATGTGAATAACCTTCAACAAAAACCACTTTGATGTCCGTTTTAACAATGAATTACCACGAAATATGGAGCTCGGCACGGGAAGAATTGCGCCGCAGTCCACGCATTTCCAGGGATGAATTTGATCTTCGCATTAAAAATATTCACATTCGCGAGTCGGAAGACGGCGTGATGACCCTTGTTGCGCCTTCCGGATTTGATACTTTTTGGCTCATTGACAACTATAGTGCAGACATTGAAAAAGCTCTTTTCAATGCCGCGGGAACGCAGGTTCCGTTCCGTATCGTCGAGCCGATTGAAGAGGAGGAATTGCCGCTTTCGGGGAATGCTTCGCAGGGAAATTCCGGAACATCGGCGCTTTTTTCCGCTCCGAGTGTTCCCGCCGCGCGTCCCGCTCCCGTGAGGGAAGCGGTGCGCCCGCCGTCGATCGACAGCCGCTACACGTTTGAAAACTTCGTTGCGAGTCCGGAAAACGAGCTGGCGTTTAGTGCCGCGATGAATGTCGCGATGCAGCCGAAGGAAACGGCGTTTAATCCGATTTTCTTCTTCGGTCCCACGGGCGTTGGTAAAACGCACCTAATGCACGCTATTGCCAACAAGATTTTTGACGATCGACAGGCCAAAGGGCTTCCGCCGTATAAAATCGTTTACGTGACCAGCGAAGCCTTTACCAACGACTTTCTCAACACGGTTTTGCGCGAGAAAAATGCTCTCGAATTTCATCGCCGTTACCGTGAGGCGGACGTTTTGCTCGTCGACGATATTCAGTTTTTCGGCGGGAAAGGGCAGATGCAGGAAGCCTTTTTCCACGCGTTCAACGATCTGATCACACGCCGCAGTCAGATCATTCTGACCAGCGACCGCCCGGCAAACGACATTCCCGGGCTCGAAGATCGCCTCGTTTCGCGCTTCCAGAGCGGGCTTTCCGCCGACATTCAGCCGCCGAGTTTTGAGACGCGCCTCGCGATTTTGCGCCAAAAGGCGGACGATCGTCATTTCGATTACCGCCGCTATACGGGAGTGCTCGAATTTGTTGCGGAAAACATTTCGCACAGCGTGCGGGACCTCGAAGGTGCCGTCAATACGCTCACGGCATTTGTCAACGTGCGCAAGCCGGCGTCGCTTTCGATCGAAACCGTCGAACACCTTTTGCAAAGCCAAATTGTCAAAAACCACACCAAGCGCATTGATGTGGAAGCTATTCAGCGCCGCGTCGCCGAGTATTACAAGATTCCGGAATCGAAGATGCAGGCATCGGATCGCACGGCGCAGGTTGCCTTTGCGCGTCAGGTCGCGATGTATCTTTGCAGCGAATTGACGGATATGAAGCTCGTCGCCATCGGGAAAGCGTTTAAACGCGACCACGGAACCGTTATTCACGCAAAGAAAGCCATTAAAAACAATATGGATATCAATGCGGAAACGAAGCGAGACGTCGAATATCTCAAAAAGCAGCTCTCCGGCTACCGTATGTAAAACTTTTTTGTTGTAGGTCTTGAAAAAAAAAACACGACTCCGGCGCATTTCCGCGTTTCGGGGTCGTTTCGTTTTCCGTTTTTGCAAAATCCGGAGCGTCAGGCTGTGATTTTTTCGGCGACGGCGAGGGCGGAGAGCATCGTTTGGGCGACGGAGATGCCGCCGCGGAAATTCCCGGCAAAACGAAGCGGGAACGCGCTTTCGATTTCGGCGAGCGCTGCCGCAAACTTTTCGTAGCCGAGGTTGTATTGCGGAATCGCCTGCGGGTTTTCCACGCGTTCGACAAAAGCGGGTTCGCCTTTTACACCGAGTAATGTTTCCAGTTCTTCGCGCACGATTTTCAGCTGCTCTTCGGCGGAAAGCGCCGTCATTTCCGGTTGGCGCGAGCCGCCGATGTAGGTGGAAAGCGTAACAAATCCTTCCGGCGCGCGTCCGGGAAAGAGCGACGAAGTGAACAGCGTGCCGAGGATTTTCCGGTTTTCTTTTTCCGGAACAAGCATTCCGAAGCCGTCGAGTGCGTGAGCGACGCGTTCCCGCGGAAAGCCGAGCGTGAGCATCGTTACCGGCGGCGTCGTCAGCGCGGGAACGTCGGCAAAGAGTGTCTGCAATTTTTCGTCGCGGAAAGGAATTTCGCTCCATGTGCGCGGCGGGGAGGCGAGAACGACTTCGTCGAAAAACGCGTCTTCCTCAAAAAAGGTGCAAACAGCGGCGCGGGAACGCCAATGCGCGCGCCAGCCGTGATTTTCACGAACGAGGTTTGTAATTTCAGAGTGGATACGAACGTCGCTCGGATTAAGATTCGCACGCAACATCTTCGGGAGCGTTTCCATGCCTTGCGGGAACGAAAGCGTGCGTTTTTTTTCGTAAAGTCCGGAGGCTTTTTTCGCTTTGGCGTTCGGGAACGAGCCCCGTATCAGTGAGCCGTAGCGCTGCTCCAAATTCCAGACTTTCGGGAACGCGAAACGCACGTCCAATGCTTCGGGATTTCCTGCAAAAATGCCCGCAACCAACGGATTGAGCGCGTAGTTATACATTTCGCTTCCGATGCGGCGACGGACAAAATTTGCGACGCTTTCCGCGTTCCCGTCGCGCTTTGCGGGAACAAACGGTTCGGCAAGCAGGCGGATTTTCCCGGGAAGTGAAAACAGCGGCGTCGTTACGGCGGAAACGGGAGACATCGGAACCACACACGGTCTTCCGCCGCGCACGATAAAGCGCTTCTTCGCGGCGGGCGCGGCTTCGACCGTTTTTTCGAGAATACCCGCAGCACGCAGGAAATCGAAAAGTTTTTTCTCCTCGGCGACAAAGGTTTGCGGACCGCCTTCGGCGAGAAAGCCGTCGCGGGAAACCGTGCGGATTGCGCCGCCCGTGCGCGTCGATTTTTCGATGAGAAGCGTTTCTGCGCCGCGCATTTTCAGCGCGTTGGCGACGGTGAGTCCGGCGATTCCGCCGCCGATGATAAGGACTTTTTTCATAGGGTTTTCGGGAAAATTTTAAACGAAAAAAAACTCCTCCACCGCGCAACGGCGCGGCGAGGGCGTTTGCGTGAGCGCGGTTATGGTGTTTTCCGGGATTCAAGTTCTTCCCAACGTTCGAGAGCGATCAGGAGCGCGTCGTCGATTTCGGCGAGGCGGGCGTTAGTCGCTTGAACGGCGGCGGGATCGCGGTAAAAATCCGGATCGTTGAGTTTTTCGGAAAGCGTTTTTTGTTCGTTTTCCAAATCCTCGATTTGTTGCGGGAGCGCTTCGAGTTCCCGCGTTTCCTTGTAGGAGAGTTTTTTCTTCGAGGGCGGATTTTTCGGCGCTTGCGGCTCGGCGGGAACGTCGTTTTTAGGTTTTTCCGGCTTGGCGGGAACGCTTTTGGCGGCGATTTCCGCGAGATGTTCCTTGCGCCACGCGTCGTAGTCGCCGACGAATTCCCGCAGATTGCCGTCGCCTTCAAAAACGATGTAGCTCGTCGTCACATTGTCCAAAAACTGTCGGTCGTGCGTGACGAGAATGACTGTGCCGTCAAAATTTCCGAGCAGTTCTTCGAGCAAGTCGAGCGTTTCCAAATCGAGGTCGTTCGTCGGTTCGTCGAGCACGAGGACGTTTGCGGTTTTGAGAAAAATTTTTGCGAGCAGGAGGCGGTTGCGTTCGCCGCCACTGAGCATGGAAACCGTCGAGCGCGCGCGGTCCGGCGTGAAAAGAAAATCGCCGAGATAGCTGATGACGTGGCGCGTTTGGTGGCCGACGACAACGGTGTCCGCGCCTTCGCCCGCGAGATTTTCCGCAAGCGTTTTGTCTTCGCGAAGCTGGGAACGCAGTTGGTCAAAATACGCGATTTGCAGATTCGTGCCGTGTGTGACCGTTCCCGCGTCGGGAGCGAGTTGCCCGAGCAGAATTTTGAGGAGCGTCGTTTTCCCGATGCCGTTCGGGCCGATAATGCCGACGCGGTCGCCGCGCATAATCGTCGTCGAAAAATTGCGGATTGCGGGAACGCCGTTCCAAGTATGCGAAATGTTTTCTGCGACGAGGACTTTCGCGCCGGATTTTTCGCCTTCGGAAATCGTGGCGCGCACGTTCCCGACGGAGGCGCGGCGCGCGGCGCGGATTTCCCGCAGTTTTTTCAATTCGCGAACGCGCCCTTCGTTGCGGCAACGGCGCGCTTTCACGCCTTGGCGCAACCACGCTTCTTCGCGGGCGAGCAATTTGTCAAACTCCGCGTTGTTGGCGGCGATGCTTGCGTTGAGCTCTTCGCGGCGCGTGAGATAAGTTTCGTAATCGCAGTCCCACGAAGTGACGATTCCGCCTTCGAGATCGAGAATGCGCGTGGAGATTTTTTTAAGAAAACGGCGGTCGTGCGTGACGAACAAAATCGCGCCGTGCCACGCGAGCAGAAAATCTTCGAGCCATTCGATGGCGTCGATATCGAGGTGATTCGTCGGTTCGTCGAGCACGAGAATGTCGGGCTTGGAAACGAGTTCCCGCGCGAGCAGAACGCGGCGTTTCATGCCGGCGGAAAGCGAGGAAAACGGAAGCTCGGAAACGGCACCGATTTTGGAAATCATGGCATCGACTTCGCTGGAAAGGCCCCACGCGGAGTTGTTTTCGAGCCAGTGGAAAATTTCGTCGAGTTGCGCTTCGGAATATTTTTCCGTGTCGTGCGTTTCGTAAGCGCGGATTTTTTCTCCGGCGTCACCGAGCCCGCTCAATACGACGTCGCGCACCGTTCCCGCGATTTCCTCCGGAACTTCCTGTGCGAGGTAGGCAGCGTGCGAACCGCGCGCGACGGCGACTTCGCCCGCATCCGGTTCGAGCGTTCCCGCGATGATTTTGAGCAGGGAACTTTTTCCCGCTCCGTTGCGCCCGATGAGGCAAACGCGCTCGCCGGCTTCGACCTGAAACGTCACGTCGTCAAACAGCGACGGACCGCCGAATTTTAAGGAAAGATTTCTGACAGCAAGCAAAGCCATTTTTTGAAAGATGAAAGTTTAAGGCTTAAAGCTTAAAGGAGTATTGCGAGATTTTTCAGCTTTTCCGCTCGGCAATAAGGGATTGGTAGGCGTCGGGAAGAATACTTTGGAAATACGTTTCGCGCTCGAAAGGCCAGGGCGCGTCGGGCAGTCGTGTCCATTGCGGATGTGCGTCGACGAGTTCGAGGCTCCAATCGAAATATTCCGCATGGTCGGTGCGGAAGTGCAGGCGCGTTCCCGCGTGGGCGCGAGCTGCAAGGCGGTCGAGCATTTCCGTTTGAATGAGGCGGTTTTTGTGGTGGCGTTTTTTCGGCCACGGATCCGGGAACAGGAAAAAGATTTTGGCGAGGCGGCAGCTTTCGGGCAGGGCAAGGAGAAGCTCCGTCGCTTCGGCTTTAAAAAATGCGAGATTGGTCAGCTCTGCGAGTTCGCGCTTGCGGTTGGCGCGTTCGATACGCTTTGAAATGAGGTCGAGGCCGAGGCAAAATTCCTGCGGGAACGCTTGCGCGTAGGCGGCAAGAAAATGCCCGTGCCCGCAACCGATTTCGAGCGTGAGTCCGCGTGTTCCCGCGACGACGTCGGCGGGAAGCGTTTCCAAAAGTTTTGCGCGGAGCTCGGCGATGCGTTCCGCGCGCTGTTTCATGGCAAGTTCGTAATCGGACATAATAAAAACCGATATTAAACCGCGTTCCCGTCGTTTTTCGCAAATTGAAATTTGCCCGGGCTTGCCGCTACTTTCAGGTTGACCCTCAACAAAACTTGAAGTAGCTTTCTCGCCCTTGTTCTTTCCCACGGAAAGCCGATTCGGCTTCCGCCGTGAAAATCGAATTTTTGGGGATGTTCCGGATTCGATCTCGGTTCGGAGGTTGCGACGGCACGCGGACGATGACACTTGGCGTCCTAAAATATGTGTCAGCCAATCAAATGGCAAAAACAACACCATCGCGTTTGAACGCAGCAATGCGTTCGCGCTTGCCGCCTAATAGCTGCGGCACGGTCACGCCCGCCTACGCCTGCTAAGCGGCCGGGCTGTTAAAAAAGCAGGTAAAACCTCGAACTTGTCGGCGTTCCCGCGAGGCTAAAAAAGGGAACGACGGTAGGTTGCGCCGGGCGCCCTCGCTCTAAGTGCCGCCGAAATCCAATCGAGAGGCTAAGCGTGTAGAAGTTTCAGCTGAAAGACCGGGAGACGCGGGTTCGACTCCCGCCATCTCCACCAATTTTAAGAAAAAAAAAGCCGCAGGAATGCGGCTTTTTTCGTTCTGAGCGGGTAGATTGTTGTTTTACATTGAGACGAGGGGTTCCGAGGAGGAATGTGCCGAGAATTCCGGGGCGTAGAGCGAGCGGATTTCGGCAAAACCGCTTGAATACAGACCGGAGGTGCGCACGCGTTGCGAATACTCGAAAACGTGCGTTCCCGCGGGAAGCCGGTCGAAGAAGAAGCGCGTTTCGCTGTCGCGCGGTTCACCGTAGAACCACAGTGCGTTGTTGTTTTTCCAACCGGAAAGGGCTTCGGCGGGTTCGCATCCGCTTGCGCGAAAATCTTTCAGGCAAACGAACTCGAAATCGCGGTCGGCACGCACGGTGAGGCGCACGAGGATTTCATCGCCGGGCTTGAGAATTTCCAAGCGTGCCGGCGTGAGTTTATATTTCCCGTTGCGGGAACGTTCGCGCTTGAAAACGGCTTTTTTCACGGAAAATCCGTTGGCTGGCGCGTCTGCAACGACGGCGGAAAGCGGTTGTGAGAACGTCCAATGTGCGGAAACAAACGCGGGAGCGTCTCCGTTGTTTTTCGCTGTGATTGCGGCGAGCGCGGGCGAAGGGGCGAGTGTTCCCGGCGTGAGCGTTTTTTCCGTTGCGTCGGAGAATTTGACGTTTGCGGGAGCAAAAACCTTCGCGGGAACGGGCGCGGTTGTTTCCGGCGCGTCTGTGGCGGAGGCGTTTCCGTTTTCGCGGAGCAGGGCGAAGAGGGCATTGGCGCTTGCGCGGGAAGAATTCCACGCGTGCGTTTGCTTGCGCGTGAGTAGCCAGATTTTCATTTCTTCGACCGCTTTTTCGTTTTTAGCGATTTCGGAAAACGCTTCGATCATCGCGGCTTGAGTTTCAATCGGAGAATACTGCGGAAGCCAGAGCGGAAGCGTGGGCAAATCGTTCCAATACATGCCGACCTGTTCGTCGGAAATTGCGCGTTGGCGCAGGCTTTCGACGATTTTCGCGGAAACATCCTTTTCGCCGTTGCGCCAAAGCGCGAGTGCAATTTGCGCTTGCGCCATGCGCGGGAGCTTTGCCCAGAGTTCCGGCCTTTTTGCTTCGTCAAAATAGTGTTTCCAAGCCGATTGTGCGGTTTGCGGGAACGCATTTTCGTCGGAGAAAAGCGAACGCATATAGAGATACTGCGCGAGCGTTACACCGTCGATTTTCAGCGGATTGTTGCCGTTTCCGTTAAAACATTCCTGAAGCCACGCGTCCTGCGCGGCAAGCGGATTGCGTGCAAGGTTTTCGATTTGGTTGCGCAAATCCGCGTCGGCGACACGTTCCCGCAGTCGACCGAGCCCGAGCAGAATTTCGCGCGTGATGTGCGTATTTGCACCGAAGCGGGAATCCGGGAACCAAGACCAACCCTGATCGTTGTTTTCTTTGAGGCGTTCCCGCAGAGTCGCCAGCGCCCGACCGATTTCGGACGTGATTTTGTTCGGTTCAAAAAACGACCCGACGGCGCGGCGCTGGGCGCTTTCGCTTTGCGCGATTCCCGTGTAGGGCGAATTTTCCGCCGAGGCGAGAGTCGAGTCGAATTTTTCCGGAGCGGTTATGCGCCATTGCTCAAATTTTTCCCGCAGTTGCGGCGCGGAATCGCAAATCGATTTGGCGAGTGCGTTGGTGTAAAGGCGGTAGAAAATCGAGTCGGACGATTCGCATTCCTGCGCTTGCTCGGCGATATACGGAAGCGCGAGCAGGGCGGCTTCGTAGGCGCTTCGCGGCGCGTCGAGGAGGAAGGCGCGGGAACGCGGAGCGTCCTTGCCGTCCGTAGCGGCGGCGAGTTTGTCAAAGGCAAGGGCGGATTCCGCGCCCGGGCGCACGAGTGCGGCTCGGGATTCCGTGAGCACGATTTCGCGCGGGAGCACGGGAAGCGCGGCGGATTCTCCGTCGGAAATTTCTCCGGAGCTTCCGGTAGCGCGGAAATTCATCGCGACGGCACCGAGCGGGACGCGGATTTCACGGAAAAACGTGGCAGAGGATTGCGCGGGAACGGTGAAATTTTGTTCGGCGGCACTTTCGTCGGAAACGGCAATTTTTTTGCCGTCGGCGGAGAGGAATTCCGTTTCGAGGCGGAGCGTTCCCGTCATTTCGGCGTTCCCGCGATTGGTGATTTTTACGGGGAATTTGATTTCGTCGCCTTCGCGGAGGAAGCGCGGCGCGTCGGGCTGAATCATCAGGTCTTTCGACGTGAAAATTTTATCGTCGGAAAATGTTCCCGCGCGCAATTCTTTGTCGTGGGCAAAAATGCGTAAGCGCCAGCGAGTGAGCGCTTCCGGTGCGACGAATTGCAGGGTGACGATTCCGTTTTCGTCTGTTTGCAGGAACGGATAGAAAAACGCCGTTTCCTGCAAATTTTTCCGGAGCGAAGCGGCGTAAATTTCGTCGCCGTTTTCGGAGGTAAACGCGTATTTGTTTTTCGCGAGTGCGGCTTGGGGGGCCGACGGCGCGGATTCCGCGACGGCTTCGTCGCAGTCTACGGTTTGCGACATGCCGATTCCGCCGGCAGAGCCGCCTCCGAAGCCGGATGAACCGCCCGCAAGCATTCCTCCGCGAGGCGCCATTTTTACATGATTTGCCGTCATTGCGACGGGAACGGCGCCGTAAAATCCGCCGTGGCGTTCGGGTTCAAAGACCCAGCCGGGTGCGCGGTAGGGATAAATCCGGTCTCCGGAAACGCCGGAAAAACCGAAGCTCGGCGAAAAGTGGAAGTAGCGTCCGTCTCCGAACACGCTAAATGCGCGGGCAAGTTCCGGGGACGATCGCCACATTCGCGGAGCGGACGAAAGTCTCCACGGAGAGAGGTAGAAATTTGCCGAAGCGGAGCAATCGTAAAGCGAGGCAAGCACTTCTGTCGAGACAGCGGGAGAATCGTCGTCGCGCAGAACCTTGAAGGTCCAAACTTCCGCGTTTCCGGGCGTGAGTGTTTTTTCAAAGCGGACGGGCTCGATTTTCAGATGCTTCCCGGCGGGCGCATTTTTCGGTTTCGACGCGGGAACGGCAAACTCGGCTTTGCGGAAAAACGCGTTGTGCGCGGTGATTTGCGTGACGCAGACGCTAAACCGCTTTCCGCACATCTCTTCCGTGACGGGAACACTAATTTTTTGCTGGGATTGTCCCTCGTTTGTATAAAACGCGGAAATACGTTTTTTCGTTTCGTTTTCGAAGATTTCGACGAACGCACGGGCATTTTTCAAGCCGCTTCCCCAAAGAATTTCCGCAGAGCTTCCGGGTTTTAGCGCGTTGTCGTCGGAGAGTTTTTCCAAGAGGAATTTTTTTCGGAGAGCAAATTCCGTCGCGTCGGAATCAAGAACCGTAAACTCGCAGGTGTCGGTGATTTTTTGTCCGAAATCGTCGGTCCCGGAGATACTCACACGGTAGCGCCCGGGCGCGAGTTTTTCTGCGGGAACGGTGAGCGCGGGCGCGGCTTTTTCGGTCGCATCCGCCTTGCGTGCTTCGGCGACGGCAGGCGCGGTGTAAACTTTTTCCCCGGTTTTCAGTCGCGTGCGGTTGTAGAAGGCTCTTATTGCATCGTCATTTTGTTCACTTTCTGCGGATTCCGGTTCGACAAGGCGGAAAACTTCGATGAGCACATTGCGCGAAGTCGCGGCATTTCCGCTGACGGAGCAGAATACGGGAACGTCCGTTCCTGCGGCGCGTTGCTTGTTTGCGGAAACGTCGAGCAAGACGGAGGCGTTTCGGAGCCAAACGAGGTGTTCCCGAACAAGGGTTTCGCCGTTGTTGTCGACGATTTCGGCGGAAATGCGAAAGTGCCGTGTCGCGTTATTTTCGCGTTCCCGGATTTCTTCGGGCGAGAGGTGCTTCCTTTCGTATTCGCTCAGGCGCAGGTGTTCGCGTTCCGTTTCCCACGAGATTTTGAGTGTCCCGTCCGCGGCGAGCACGCCGTCGCCTTCGGCAATGACGTTTGTCGGATAGGTCGTTTTTTCAACTTTCCAATGCACTTTTGCGCCGTCGAGCGGCGCACCCGTGAAAGATTTTCCGGAAATAACGGCGTAGGCGCGTTGCCCGAGCGCTTGCGGTTGATCTGCTTCCCTGACGGAGAGTTCGGATTTCGGGCGGCGGTATTCCTCAATGCGCAGAAAGGTTCGCGCGGCGTTAAAACCGTCGCTTTCGGCTTTTAAAATGTAGTGTCCGAGGGCGAGGTCGCGCGGAATGTCGAGCGTTCCCGCGAACGAACCGAAACCGTTGCTCCACGCTTCCGTTTTGGCGACGACTTGGTCCGTGTTGGAATTGATGAGTGAAATTTCCGCTTTTTTTCCGGGGACGACGGTTGCGTCTCCGTTCTCGGTTTTTCCGTCGTGCGTCAAAATTCCTTTGAAGGAAATTTTTTGCGCGGGGCGGAAAATCGGGCGGTCGGCAAAGAGAGAAATGCAGTGGCGATTCGGTTCCGGCTGCGGTTTTTCCGCGCTCAGGTGGTTAAGCGAGGAAACGGAAACGGCGTGTTTTTGCGGCGTTCCCGCGCCGGCTGCGGCGGGAATTTCGTATTCGACGAGAACGATCGGATCGCGGTCTTTTTTCAGACCGGAAATGACGGCTTCGCCGAGTTCGTCGGTTTGAACGGAGGGCACGGAAATGCGCTCGCCGCCCCAGCGCGCTTTATTCCACGCGGAAACGACGGCTCCGGCGATCGGTTTGCCTGTGAGTGCGTGAACGACGCGGACGGGAAGCGTGCCGTCGCTGCGAACGAGCGAGGTGTTGTCGTTCCCGTAGCGGCTTTCCGTGACGACGGCGATGTCGGAAACCCAAACGGGAAGCACACTTGAGCTGTATTTGTGGTTTTCCGGGGAAAACGGCTGATCTTCCGCCGCGAAGAAAAAGAAGTAAAATCCGGGTGCGAGCGTTCCCGCCGGAAGTTCTACGCTGTATTTGTGAGACCGGAAATCGTGGAATTGTTCGATCGGGAACGTGCGTTCCGTGAAATTTTCCGATTCGAGCAGTTCGCGAATTTCCTTTTGGGAGAGATTGGTCGGCTTGTTGTGTTCTTTTTTCAGATAATCGCGCCAATTCGCGGGAACGGCGCGCAGGCGCATTTTTGAAACATTTTTTGCCGAGAAATCAATTTTTGTCGGCGCGGAATGGAGGTAGTATTTTGTCTGAAAAGCAAACGAAAGGTTTTTGCGCTTCAGCATTTCGAGAATCTCGTAGCACTCGGACGCGTAGGGGCTTTCCCCGTATTTTTCGACGGCGCGGTCGGCAACTTCGTAGGCTTCGGGTTCGCGTTCTTCGCTGACGTAGAATTCGGCGAGTTTTGCGGAAGCCTCGGCGGAAATCGGGAAATACGCGTAATCGGCGATGAATTTTTTCAACGCGCCTTCGTAGGCTTCGTTCAGCGATTTTGCTTTGGCTTCGTCCTCAATGTGGCGGTTTGCGCAAGCGTAACGCGAGAGCGTGGCGCGGGCGAGGGCGGTTTTGTCCGCATCATTGACGTGAAAGCGCGTGAGGTCTTGAAGAATTTGCACCGCGCGGACGGCGTCTTGGCTCACGGGAACGCCGCTCGGATCATAGTCCAGAAATTCTTCGGTTTCCGCAAAAAACGGAGCCGTTTCCGAGATTTTCAAAATGTCTTGGTGACCGGCTTTGTGCGTGAAAAATTTGACGGCATCTGCGGCGATGAAATCGTAAAGCGTCGGGTATTCCGCTTCGGGCGTGTTAAAAATGGAGAAAATGCCGAGCTCGTCGGATTTTTTTAACCCGATTTCGGGGAAGAAAACGTGTCCGTTGATTTTTGTTTTTCCGGGAACTTTTTTATCGTCCAGCTTCAATTGTGCTTTGACGGCGGCGACAGGAATTTTTTTGAGCAAATCGCTTTGGGAGAGGACGTTTTCGTAGTGGGAAACGGCGGCGTCGCGCAGTTGCGTGTCGCTCCATTCGGCGATGTTTTCGGGAAGTTCTGCGGCGGGTTCGGCATCGTCGTTCCCGCGTAACGTTCCTCTGCGGTAGGATTGCGAGAAATCGAGAAGCGCCCAAGCGAGTTTGGCTTCGAGGAAAATTTTCGCTTCCGGCGAAGGCGCGAGGGCGAGCGCTTCCCGCAACGCGCGGACGCGGGCGAGGGCGGCGTCTTTTCCGGCGATAACCGCTTTGGCGGCGGCACACATTTCGGCGGCGAGTGCGTATTCGCTCCACGACTGCGCATCCGCCGCGAGAGGAGCGATTTTTTCGAGCGCGGAAATCATGTCTTGCGGGCGGTTTTCGGCGTGGGCGACGGCGGCGTCAACCCAAAGCTCCGAGCGAGGCGTTCCCGCGTAAATTCCATGAGTCAGGGCAGAAGATGCGACTAAAAGGGTAAAGATTTTTTTCAGCATTTGTCTTTAATTTAGAATAGGCTTTCGGGGCTGTCTATTGGAAATTTGTTTTTCGTTCCCGTGGGTCGTCGGATTGACGTAAATTTTTTCCCGATGTTAAATTTTCCTAACAAAAATCTAACATTCCGTCGGTTGACTTTCGTCCGGAAAGGCTGGATTCTGGTTGGAGACTCATTTGATTCTTTCAGTAATCTAACCCAATCCAAATAAAAGTAACACTATGACAATGCTACTTCTTCAGGTCTTCGGCGGCTTGGCAATCTTCATCTTCGGGATGAAATTGATGGGCGACGGGCTCCATAACGCTGCCGGGGAAAAAATGCGAACGGTTCTTCGCCTCTTCTCTGCGAACCGTTTTGTCGGAATTTTGTCGGGTGCGACCGTTACGGCAGTCATTCAATCTTCAAGTGCGAGCACCGTGATGGTGATCGGTTTTGTGAATGCGGGGCTTTTGACGCTTGTTCAGGCGATAGCGATTATATTCGGAGCGAATATCGGGACGACGATTACCGCGCAGATTGTTGCGTTCGATATTGAATGGATCATCATG